>NZ_KB899538.1:0-600000 GCF_000378305.1 Thioalkalivibrio sp. ALJ12 | reverse complement strand
TGGCCAAGGACTGGCGAACCGACCGCGCCCTGCGCCGGCTGGAGGCCCTGCTGGCCGTGTCCGACCGCGAGAACTCCTTCGTGATCTCCGGCAACGGCGACGTAATCGAACCGGAAAACGCGCTGATCGCGATCGGCTCCGGCGGCCCCTATGCCCAGGCCTCCGCCCAGGCCCTGCTGCAGAACACCGACCTGTCGGCCCGCGACATCGTGGAGAAGTCGCTAAACATCGCCGCCGACATCTGCGTGTACACCAATCACAACCTCACGCTGGAGAGCCTGGACGCGGAATAACGCGCCCGGCCCCGCACGAACGATTCGACCAAGGCCCCTTTTGCCATGACCGACATGACCCCCCGCGAGATCGTCCAGGAACTGGACCGTTACATCATCGGCCAGGACGAGGCCAAGCGCTCCGTCGCCATTGCCCTGCGCAACCGCTGGCGCCGCCGCCAGCTGCCACCGGAGCTGCAGCCGGAGGTCACCCCCAAGAACATCCTGATGATCGGCCCGACCGGCGTCGGCAAGACCGAGATCGCCCGACGCCTGGCCAAGCTCGCCCGCGCGCCGTTCATCAAGATCGAGGCGACCAAGTTCACCGAGGTCGGTTATGTCGGCCGCGATGTCGAATCGATCATCCGCGACCTCGCCGAGGCCGCGGTCAAGCAGCTGCGCGACGAGGCCATCAAGGAAAACCGCGTCAAGGCCGAAGACGCGGCGGAGGAGCGCATCCTCGATGCCCTGCTACCGCGCCCGCGCAACGCCGGCTTCACCGAATCCGCGCAAGACGACTCCAACAGCGACACCCGCCAGAAACTGCGCAAGCGCCTGCGCGAGGGCGACCTGGACGAGCGCGAGATCGACATCGAGGTGCAGCAGAACCCGCACGGCGTAGAGATCATGACCCCGCCGGGCATGGAGGAGATGGCCAGCCAGCTGCAGTCGATGTTCCAGAACATTGGCGGCCAGAAGACCCGCTCGCGCCGGCTGCAGATCGCCGAGGCCCGCAAGCTGCTGATCGAGGAAGAGGCCGCGCGCCTGATTAACGAAGAAGAGCTGAAGCTCCAGGCGATCGACCGCGTCGAACAAAGCGGCATCGTCTTTCTCGACGAGATCGACAAGGTCGCCAAGGGCAGCGACAAGGGCAGCAGCGGCGAGGTCTCGCGCGAGGGCGTGCAGCGCGACCTGCTGCCTCTGATCGAGGGCACCACCGTCTCCACCAAGCTGGGCATGGTGCGCACCGACCACATCCTGTTCATCGCCTCCGGCGCCTTCCACCTGTCCAAGCCGTCCGACCTCGTGCCGGAGCTGCAGGGCCGACTCCCGATCCGCGTCGAACTGGGCCCGCTGTCGGTGGACGCCTTCGTGCGCATCCTGACCGAACCCACCGCCTCGCTGACCGAGCAGTACACCGAGTTGATGAAGACCGAAGGCGTGGAACTGCGCTTCGAGGAAGACGGCGTCCGCCGCCTCGCCGAGATCGCCCATGACGTGAACGCGCGCACCGAGAACATCGGCGCCCGCCGCCTGCACACCGTGCTGGAACGCCTGCTGCAGGACGTCGCCTACCGCGCCCCGGACGTCGACGGCGCCGTCGTAGTCGACCGCAGCTTCGTCGACGAACGCCTCGGCGACCTGGTCGAAAACGAAGACCTCTCGCGCTACATCCTCTAAAGCCCGGCCCTGCCGACCGTCCCCCACCCCGAGCGGCAGGGTCAACAAGTTCACGCCGGGGACGCTGGCGAGTTTGGGTCGCCTCCATCCACTCCCCGCGTGGCGTGGGGCCACAGGGCGACACCATCAGCAGAATGGTGGCGGCCTTCAGCGCCCATTTCACGGCATGTTCAACCCTCCCCGAAATAGGCGCGGTTCGTTACGCATGAACCGGCCGGCGAAACACAAACAGGGCACGGACCATATACGGCGTCACAAGCGGGGCCAGCAAGATCAGACCTGCGTAGGACATCCGCGCCCCCAGGCCAGCGCGTCTACGGGACCCAAGAATGATCAGGCTGGAAGGGGCCGCCCAGACAAAAAGAAAAGACAGCCATAGCGAAAAGTAAGCCACTGTGCACATGGACAATTACCTTCCTGGATCCGCTAGCAAGCGAGGTCAACCAACGCGGGCGGCCCTGAGAAGCCTTGGAATCTCGGCGGTCATCGAGAGATGGACCCCGATGAAGGAACCGCAGAACAAGGCCAGCGGCACCCAGACAGTCGCAACACCCATCTCTGTCTCGAAAAACAAACCGTAATGCCGGTACGATCGCTCACTCGGGCTCGAAACCGCCTCCAGATCGGAAGAAAGGACGAAAAAGGCAACGGCGTAGTACACGATGGGCACCGCGACGAGGATAACCCCCTGCCTAAAGATCCCCTCTTGAAGAAAATTGACTGCCATGCCGAAGATCGATCCGCGGCGATTACAGCAGGCTACCAGCGCAGCAGTAGCGACCACCAAGACGAAAAACACCACAAATACGTACGGCATCTGTGCGCGAAGGCCGTAGGAGCTGTTCGTGAACCCACGCGCGGCGGGAACATGCTCCCATAGCCAGCCCGCCGGAGAGGCCAGCCAGAATGGAGGCGCTACAGGGTCCATGTAATAAAGGATGTAGACGAGGACCCCTTCGGCGAGAAGCGCGAACGCACCCATTGCCATCAGGGCGTACCGCCAACGACGGGCCTCAGCATCTGTCGGCCCGGGGTATTTCGTCAGCAGCTCGATGAGCGATTCACGAACGCTCACGGGCCCTCTTCTGCGTTCTCCATCGGGTCCACCAAGGCCCAGAATGAGATCGCGCACGGCCACCTTTATTTCGCGCCACGCGACAAGCTTGTCGCGTGGAAACCGAAACGCTACGCGGCCCCCCCCATTCAGGAATGGTGAACTTATAGCGGCATGTATGAATAAGATCGGGATTCGCCGTACTCCCGGCCCGGCATTGGAAATAGTCGGTCACAACACCGTCGACGTCACCCTTCCAATAAAGAGTCTGGTTCCATAACTCGAGCTTATCTGTCCCTGGACCCACAGGCTGCGCCCACTGGAGCCCGGTTTCGGGGTCGCGCCCCCTCATTTCATACCGAACGTTTTTCAGATGTTTGTAACGCCCCTTCTCATCATTCCACTCATGAGTGATGCGCTCACCCTCGTCGAATCTCTGCATGACTCCTCGAAGGGCGGGGGCCCAATCACCGCGCTCACGGAGAAGTTCATACGAAAACTGGCCATCGCGACGAAAGTCGGAAATCGCCACCACGCCGATTAACAGCCAGACGTCGCCATCAGGGTCATCCCTGGTCCAGAAGCTGGACTGTGTCTCCGGGCTTCTCGGGACCATGTCTGGCCAGCGAACGTATAGGGAGAAGGCCTGCGCATCGTCCTCGAAGGTGCGCTCATCGGGCTTCGGTGTATCCGGACTTCGTGGCGCCCAGGCGCTCTGATCCTTGTACTCGATGCCGACCAGAGAAAGGTAATTGGAGGGAATCGCAATCGGCACGCCGTTGATGTTGGCCTTGCGGATCGGAGGCGAAAATTCCTGGATCTCGAGCCGTGGCGGTTCGCCATAGATTTCGTGCAGGGCGTCGAACACCCCCAACTCGGAGAGCCAGGGCCGCGCGAGGCCCGACCACAGGGCGGAGCCCGCCAGCCAGATCGCCACCAGGACGACCACAATCAGGGCCAGCCGGCCGGCGCCACTCATGCGCCCCGTCCCCGGTTCTTCCCGCTCGCCGAAAACGAACCGCTCGCCAGGGTTCCCAGCATAAAGAGCCACGCGGAAGCCATCGTCGTGGATAAGTACAGCACGAAAAAGAGGGAGGTCGCCGCGACCGCCGGAATCTCAAACAGAGGATCAAGGTTTTCGGTCATGCGACCCGATGGACCAGGCCCTGCCGCTGGCAGGACGGCATACAGCTGGGCGAAGACGACAAACGCAAAAAACGCAAAGAACGAGGTGAGCGATCCAATCAGCTTCAGAAGCGCCATGCCGGAAGGCCGCTCGGGGCGTACGGATCTGGACATCTTGAAAAACAGGTAAACGAACAGAAACGGCTGAAATGCGATGGCTGCCGCCAAGGCTGCCCGGATGCCCTCGGTGTCCCGACGGGATTCAGCGATCGTGTCGATCATGGGAAGCCCGCCGGCAACCCCGTCAGAAAGCCACCGAACGGCCGTAGCGATGCCTGCATCCCCTGCGAGACCCACCTGCGAAACCAGGACCGTCACAACCAGAGGCACCCAGAACACGAGGCCAAAGGCTCCGAGCTTTTGGTAATTGAAAAAGGGCTTGGGCGGCTTCGCCTGACGTGTCATGAGTCCACGCCCCGATTCTGCGCCCGGATCACGAGGACGGGGTCGATAGTGAAACGGGATAGCCGATCACGGGGGATGGTAAAACATGCGGAAGGCCTCATGACGCGTCACCCTTGACCGAAAGGGAGTCCAGGAGCTGTCGAACCTCGCGATCTATCCGCTGCCAGCCCGGAAGGTGCTCGAGGCTGAAGCGATAGGTCAATGCGAGATCGTCGCGAAAGGCGGTCATGGCCATGCATTCAGAAGCGGGCTGCTCGCCTGGCGAGGTACACCGGATTACAAGGTCCTTTGATGCGTCCTCGGGGACAAAAAATGACGACGAACCCGGGGCCTTCGGGCCGCTCTCCTGTGGAGCGGTCTCGAACATAACGAGGCCATCATCGGATGTCCGGCCGCCCTGCGGGTTCTCCCTTGCAAGCCGCCCCATCGGGCCAATAAACCGGGGAGGCGGTTCGTTCAAGAGCATGATTTCCACCCGATCTCCCAGGGCGTCGTCACCCCGGGTCCAGCGATCCCGGTCTTCGTGGTGATAAGGCCGCAAATCCGGCAGGAGAGTGCTCAACGGGAGGGTCGCCGGTTCATGTCGCCCCTCTCCGGGGCGCGGCCAGTGGCCCAGCTCTTCATGGACAAAGTAGAAAAACCGCACCGGCACATCGAACTTGTGGCCTGACAAGTCGAAGTGCGCCGTTGCGACCTTCAGGTGAATCCGGCCCGCATAGTCATTGAGCATGCGCGAGACCGGGTTCTCCGTGAGGACGACCAGCACCAGCAGGGCTACGAGGGCCAGCTCCAGCCGCCAGTAGCGAAACGTAAGGCGGAAGCTGCGCGGTGTAGGGTCGGCGGGCGCGCCCGTCTCCAACCGCACTGGGTGACGCCGCCGAAACCACCAGACGACCATCAGCGGGATGCCAATGAACGCGAACAGGGCCAACGGCGGTCCCGCGGACATCTCGCGCGCATACTCTTCCAGAAGAAGCATGAACCCCAACATCATGGCCACCGGCAGGGCCAGTACGAGCAGGGCATAGCCGATCCTGACGACAGCCGACGCGCGACGGACGGCCACCAACATCCCAATGGCCGCAACAATGGCAACCGCCATCGGAATCAGGGCGATGAGCACTGATCCCATCAGGCCGACGACGTTCACAGGGCAATCCTGGACCGAGGTAGGCACCCGAAACGCGGCCCCAGAACGTCTACGTGCCGAAGACAGACGCGTGCAAGCATGGGCGCACGAAAGACAATGGGGGCTGCGAGATCGAGGCGTGCCTGTGCGGCGAACGCGCCAGTCCGTGGCGAGGTCATGGACATTCCCTTTCCATGAGTAAGGCTGCAGATGCTGAGTGGCCTTTCAATCCGTGTCAAGGCACGCCCTGGTATGTCGCCCCGAAGGGCACAACTCACGCCAATCGCAGATGTGCCCAGCCGCACAGTCATCGTGTGGTTCGGTGAGGGCGGCTTCGCTCCTGTTTCCACGACCTTCTCTGGACCATGTATCGTGCATTGGCTGAAGGAAGGATGCGGGAACCGTTCCAGGCAGCAATTCCCGTTGGCGTCAACGAATCAACCCGAACATTACTTGTGTTCAAGAAATCCCTTCAGATTGACACCAAGGGAGTTTGCAAGCGTTCCGTTAACATCAACCCAGGTTGTTTCCCATCCACCCCGAATTACGGGTAACAAGCAGCGCTGGCCTCAGCGTTCGTTCAGGCTTTCGCGTGCAGCGCGCAGCAGCGGCGCCAGGAAATACTCGATGATCCGGCGGTAGCCGGTCTTGATCTCGACGGTGGCCATCATCCCCGGGGCGATGCGGACATCCTCGCCATGAACGTCCACGGTGTCCTTTTCCAGACGCACACGCACCACGAACACGAGGCCCTGGTGTTCATCCTGTACCGCGTCCTGCGATACGTCCGTGACCACGCCATCGATCGTGCCGTAGCGGGTGTAGGGGAAAGTCTGAAGTTTCACCTCGGCCTCCTGGCCGGCCCGCACGAACCCGATGTCCTTGTTGGGCAGGGTAGCCTCGACTTCCACTGCGCCATCCTCGGGGACCACGACCATGAGCGGACTGGCGGGCTCGACGACACCACCCACCGTATGCACGGCCAGTTGTTCCACTGTTCCATCCACGGGGGCACGCAAGCGTGTCAGGTCATCCAGACGGCGGGCCTTGATCAGTTCCTGGCGCAGGGATTCGGCATCCGATCGTGCCCGGTGCAGGGTATCCAGCGCCTCGCGACGACTCTCCGCCTGCAAGGCCTTTCGCTGCTCCCGGACCTCATGGAGTGCCGCTTCGGCCTCGGCGAGACGGGCCCGCTGGGCGGCTAGCTGGTGCGTCGTCTCAATGTAGTTCTGTTCCAGCTCCAGCTGCTCGTGCGCGGCGGCCATGCCCTGGTCGGACAGCTGCCGCAGATCCTCGCTGCGGCGCCGGATAATCGGGATGGTGTTTTCCAGGCTGATCACCATCGCGCGCGTGGCTTCCATCTCCTGTTCGCGGCGCGCGGTTTCCGCATTCAGTTGCTGGATGCGCGCCCGGTAGTGATGGACATGCCCGACCAGCACGCGCTCCTCGATCTGCCGGGCGTCTTCCGGGACGGGGTGGTCGGTGTTCAGGAGCGGGATGCCCGCGTCGTTCTCGAGGGCTTCCAGAAAGGCTTCCGACCGGGCGGCCGCCAGACGCGCGGACCGATATTCAACGCCCAGGCGTTCCAGATCGGCGCCGGGCAAGGTCGGGTCCAATTCGACGAGGATTTCTCCCGCCTGCACGCGCTGCCCGTCACGAACGTGGATGGCATGCACGCTGGCGGTTTCGGTCGCCTGGATGGTCTGGGTGCGACCATCGGGCACCACGCGGCCCTCCGCGACCGCAACGATGTCCATCTGCCCGAGCGTGGCCCAGATCACCGTGAGTACGGCCAGCAGCACGATTACGCCCATGATCACCCGCGGTAGGGGGTGGATCGGCGTTTCCTGCAGCGACATCGCCGCGGGCAGGAACTCCTGCTCGTAGGGCTGTCGCCGGGGCGGATCCATTTCCCGGCGACGGGCCCACGCACGCGCGAACACCCGCCGGTAGCGGCCGCCGATGTCACCCCAGGCCTGGCGCGGCATCCCCATGGGTCACCTCACTCGCGCTGCAGGCTCAGCAGGCCGGCATAGATCCCGCCCGGCCGCTCGGCCAGTTCGTCGTGCGAGCCCGATTCGACAATCTGCCCATGATCCATCGCGATGATGCGGTCGGCCCTGCGCACGGCACTCAGGCGGTGGGCAATGATGATAACCGTCCGCCCGCGAGCGATCCGCTCCATGTTCTGCTGGATGACCCGTTCCGACTCGTAGTCCAGTGCGCTGGTGGCCTCGTCAAAAATCAGGATACGCGGGTCATTCATCAGTGCACGGGCTATCGCGATGCGCTGACGCTGCCCGCCGGAGAGGCTCGAGCCGTGCTCGCCAACCGTTGTGTCGTATCCCTCCGGTGTTTCCAGAATGAAGTCATGTGCGCCTGCCAGCCGGGCGGCGGTCATTACCTGCTCCAGCGGGGCGCCGGGGCTGGCCAGGGCGATGTTCTCGCGAATACTGCGATTGAACAGCATGTTCTCCTGTTGCACGACCCCGATCTGCCGGCGTAGCGAACTGATCTCGGCGACCGCGAGATCGGTGCCATCGACCAGAACACGCCCGCGCTCCGGGACATACATGCGGGCAATCAGCTTCGCCAGCGTGCTCTTGCCGGAACCCGAGCGGCCGACCACTCCAATCACCTGGCCAGGGGGAATCTCCAGACTCACACCACGCAGGACCTCGGGCCCGTCGGGGCGATAGCGGAAATGCACCTGGTCGAACTCGATCCTTCCCTCCAGCCGCGGCAGGCTGCTGCGGTTGGCAAAGGAGGACTCCGTGGGCGCATTGAGGATGTCGCCCAGACGCTGCATGGAAATCCCGACCTGCTGGAAGTCCGTCCACATATTGGCCAGGCGCATGATCGGCTGGGCGACCCGAGCGGCCAGCATGTTGAAGGCAATGAGCTGACCAACGGTCAGATCCCCCTCGATCACCAGAAGCGCACCCAGCCACAGCGTGCCCACGGTCACCAGTTTGCCCACCAGCGAGATCAGCTCGCGCGCGATGGTCGACAGACGGGTGGTGCGAAGCCCGGCGGATACATAGCCGGAAAGCTGTTCATCCCACTTCTTGGTGGTCTGCGGCTCCACCGCCATCGACTTGAGCGTGTCGATGCCGTTGATGCTCTCGACCAGAAAGGCCTGGTTCTCCGCCCCGCGGTTGAACTTCTCGTGCAGGCGCGCCCGCAGCGGCGGCGTGATCAGCACGGAGATCAGCACGTACAGCGGCAACGAGGCGAGGACGATCAGTGTCAGCCAGCCGCTGTAAAACAGCATGACCGCGATGAAGACCACGGAGAAGAAGAGATCGAGCAATAACGTGAGCGCGTTGCCCGTCAGGAATTCGCGGATGTTCTCCAGCTCCCGCACGCGCGCCACCGAATCGCCCACACGCCGCGATTCGAAATACCCCATGGGGAGGTTGATCAGGTGCCGGAACAGACTGGCCCCGAGCTCGACGTCGATGCGGCTGGCCGTGTGCGCCAGCACATAGCTACGCAGGCCGGACAGCACCACTTCGAACACCATGACCGCCAGCAACCCGATGGCCAAGACGTCCAGCGTGGTCAGGCTGCGGTGCACCAGCACCTTGTCCATCACCACCTGGAAGAACAGGGGTGTGACCAGCGCGAAGATCTGCAGGAAGAACGAGGCCAGCAGCACCTCGCCCAGCAGCTTTCGGTGCTTGACCAGCGCGGGCACAAACCAGGTGAAGTCGAACTTGCCAAGCTCGGCTGTCAGCGAGGCCCGCGAGGTAAACAGGATCAGATCCCCCGTCCACAGCTCTTCCAGCGCCTCGCGCGTGATGCGGTCGGCGCGCCCACGACCGGGGTGCTGGACCAGCACATCCTGCTCCCCGGCGCGCGCCAGCACAAAGAAGCGCCCGTCCACGGCCTGCGCAATCGCTGGCAGCGGCGTACGATCGAGGCGCGAAAGCGTGGTCCGCACCCGCTTGGCCTTCAGGCCCAGGTGCCGGGCACCGCGCAGGATGTGGTCGCCATCGAACGGCTGCCCATCCGGCGCGAACTCGTGGCGCAGCTGTGCCGGGTTGGCGGCCACGCCATGATACTGCGCCAGCATCGCGAGCGCGGTCAGTCCCGTGTCGATGGCCCCGTTCTCGCTGTGCGAGTCCGGGGCCGCCTTCCCTGGCGAATCCATGCTGCCTCACTGTTATGCCAACGGCATCCTGCCGCTGGCATGCAAAAAGCGGCGGCCCCGTGTCGCGGGCCGCCGGATGTCCTGTGTAGAAAGTGGGGCCGGCGCGTAAGCGCCACCCCCCCACGAAGGGCTACTCGATCACTGCCATGCGGATGCGACGACAGGCTGTAGCTGCTCCCGGTACGCCTCGGGAATACGGCTCTCGTCGGCCCCCGGCGGATCGAATGCCGCCATGGCCTGCACCAGGTTGTTCACCTCTGATGCCGTCAGGACCTCGCCACTCGAAAGCTCGACCTGATCCAGGGTCTCGCCCTGCGGCCCGAACCAGGAGTCGACCGTGATGCGATCCTCCGTGCCGATCACCTCCACGGACAGGTCGCGCCCATCCTGTCGGAACCAGAGTTGGTCCGTCGCGATATCCTCGCCCAGGAGCAGCGTGTCCTCGCCCGGGTCGCGGGCGCGCTCCACGATGCGGTCGTGGCCATCGCCGCGTTGGAAGAAGTAGGTATCGCTGCCGGCGCCCCCGTACAGGACATTATTGCCGCGACCGCCGTGGATGAAGTTGTCGCCGCCTTCACCGCGCAGCACGTTATCGCCGTCATTGCCGATCAGGACGTTGTCGAGCTCGTTGCCCCAACCGCGATAATCGCCATCCCCGGTCAGCGTGAGATTCTCGACATGATCGGGCAGGCGGAAGTTGGTCTCCGCCTTTACGGTATCGGTGCCTCCATTCTCCTGGGCGATCACCTTGGTGCCCGGATTGCGCACCACATAGGTGTTGTCTCCGTCACCGCCATACAGGAAGTTGGCGGAGCGCCCGCCCCCGATCAGCACGTTGTTGCCGCTCACACCATAGAGGTGATTGGGGCGCTCGGTGCCGATGATGATGTTGTCCTCGTCATTACCGCGCCCCACCCGGGCGTCTCCGACCAGCGTCAGGTTCTCCACGTTGTCCGGCAGGGTGTAGTCGAACGGGCTGATCACCGTATCCGTGCCCTGGTTCGGCTTCTCGATGACCACGTCCTCCTCGCTGTTGAGGATGTAGGTATTGTCACCGCGGCCGCCAGCCATCACGTTCGCGCCGGCCACGCCGTTGAGCACGTTGTCGCCATTGTTGCCCTGGATGTAGTTGTCCAGCTCGTTGCCGGTACCGTCGATGTTGGCCGAGCCGGTGAGGGTCAGGTCCTCGATGTTGTCGGGCAGGGCATAGGTGACCGAGGAGCGGATGGTGTCGTGGCCCTCGCCGGGCTTCTCGATCACCACGTCATCCTCGCTATTGACCACGTAGATGTCGTCGCCCGCGCCCCCGATCATGATGTTGGCACCGGCGCGGCCATCGATGTAGTTGTCGCCCTCCACGCCGTTCAGCACGTTGTCGCCGGTGTTGCCGATGATCACGTTGTCGAGTTCGTTGCCCGTACCATCGAGATCCTCGCCGCCCATCAGCGTCAGGTTGTCCACGTTCTCTGGCAGGGCATAGTCGATGTAGGAGTGGACGGTGTCGTTCCCCTCGCCGTGCTTTTCGATCACCACATCCTCATCGCTGCGTACCACGTAGGTATCGTCGCCCGCGCCACCGATCATGATGTTGGCGCCGCCACGACCGTCGATGTAGTTGTTGCCCTCGACCCCGTTCAGGACGTTGTCGCCGGTGTTGCCGATGAGTTCGTTGTTCAGCTCGTTGCCGGTCCCGTGAAGATCCTCGCTGCCCTGCAGGTGCAGGTTCTCCACGTTATCCGGCAGGACGTAGTCGATATGCGACTCGACCGTGTCGTTGCCTTCGCCGGGCTCTTCGATCACCACGTCATCGGCGCTGTGCACCACGTAGGTGTTGTTGCCGCGGCCCCCGATCATGGTGTTGGCCCCCGCCACCCCGTCGAGCCGGTTGTTGCCGGAGTTGCCGATCAGAACGTTATCCAGCTCGTTGCCGGTGGCACTGATCCCGCTGCGGCCCAACAGCGTCAGGTTGTGCAGGTTGTCGGACAGGGTGAACGACGCATGCGACTGCACCGTGTTGGTCCCATCGCCCGATTCCGCGATCACCTGATCATCCCGGTGCCGCACCACGAACAGGTTGTCGCCCTCGCCACCCACCAGGACGTCGGCATCCCGGCCGCCGTGCAGCCAGTTGTCGCCGGTCCCGCCGGTCAGGATGTTCTCGCCCTCGTTGCCGACCAGGATGGCGTTCTCCTCCCCGCCGGTCAGCTCGTCACCCTCGGTCGAGCCGAGCTGCAACGCGGACAGATCGAAGCTATGACCATCGGCGAAACGAAGGGTGTTGATCCGGTGGCGCTCGGAATCGGCGCTAGCAAACCAGTTTTCGATGGTGACACTGTCGCGGCCGTTGCTGTGCGCCAGCACCAGCGAACTGCCCTCCGCACGGATGTCCAGATCGCCGGCGCGGATCTCCGGGCCGAACTCCAGCACGCTATGACCCTCATCGCCATGCATTTCGATGATGGTGTTATGACCCTGGCCCACATCGAAGCGGTAGGTGTTGTTACCAGAGCCGCCGTAGAGGATGTCGTCGCCCGAGCCCGCCTGCAGCACGTCGTCGCCATCACCGCCCAGCACCCAGTCGCCACCGGAGCCGGCGGTAAGCTCCGCCCCGTCGTTGCTCGCGAACACAATTTCGGACGCGGCCGTGCCTTCGCCGTGGGTGCGCACCCCGTCCCAGCCGAAGTCGGCCAGGGCCTCCAGCACGGCCGGGTCATCACCGGCCTGTGCGAGCCAGTCGCGCAGCAGGCCATGGCTGTCGAAGCCCATGGGTGAGAGCTGTTCGCCGGTGGCACGCTGCAGTTCCAGAAGATCCGCCACGCCACGGGCCGGGTCGGCATCGAACTGCTGGTTCAGGGCCTCCGTGGTGCCCGCGAAGTCGATACGGATGCCGTCTTCATCGAAGACCAGGTCCATCCCTTCCAGATAGGGCGCCAGGTGGGTCTGGCGCATCATCTGTGCATACATGGTGGTCTGCAGGATGTCGAAGGCCGCACGCAGCTCCCCCGAGGCCATGACCCTCGGGTTTGGACTCCCGTGCTGACGGAACTCCCGCCCCAGGAAGGCCTCCAGTGTGGCGACCTTGCGCCCGTCGATATGGGATCCCCGGCCCTCCGGGTCCACGTCACTGACGCCCGCCCACTCGTACAGCAGGCTCTCCATGCGGGCTTCGCGCGCCTTCACGTCGGTTTCGGCCATAAAGGCCTCAACCTCCCCGCGCAACTGTCCGCTCTCGTCCCGCACCAGCGCCTGATGCAGGTCATGCACCTCGCCATAGCCCATCAGGTCGGGCAGGATGGCGATGGCCTCCGGAATGTCCAGGCGCTCGCGCGCCTCGGTGATGGCCGTATCCTGGATGAACCACACGTCCGTCGCCTCGCCTTCGCGGCCGTCGGCCCACTCGAACCGCCCGATCTGACGGTGCTCGTTGCCGTGCTCGTCCACGTAGGTGGAGTTGGTGTAACCGAGGTCGATGGAGCCGATGCCGACTTCGTCGAGGGTCAGCAGCTCGCCCTCGTCGACCACACCGTTACCGTTCGCGTCCTGCCACAGGCGCAGGTCACCCCAGGCCTCGTCGCCCGGGTCGATGCGGCCGTTGCCATTGGTGTCGTGGATCGCCAGCGCCTCGAAGCCATTCATGGCTGTCACGCCTTCCTCAATCTCGCTGGCGTTACCGAACAGCTCGCTGCCGGTCTCGATCTCCTCGTTCCCGGTCAGGTCCATCGCTAGCAGCGCATCCTCCGGCCCGACCCAGCCGGTCGCCTGCGCAAATCCGTCCCCGTTATGGTCGAACTGCACCCCGGCATCCAGACCCAGCGTGGAAATGCCGTTGCCGTCCAGATCCAGGATGATGGGAGAGGCGTGGGACTCGCCGCGGTTGAAGAAGTCGCGCACGTCGTCGATGAAGGCATCGGTCCAGAAAAAGCCCCAGGCAGACCGGATCATATCCCGAACCGCATCGGCCGCAGCCTGGGCCCAGTCCACCGAATCGTCCCACGTATCGGCCACCGCCTCTTTCGTGCCCTCAAAGACACCCGCAACGCTTTCCGTGACGCTATCCCACTGATTCCCGAACCACTCGGTCGCGGCGTCAGTCTGATCATTGATCGAATTCAGATTATCACGCAGCCAATCGGTGACCCGCTCGTCTTTCAACCATTCCCCTGCAAAATGCCCAGCAATAGCACCTGCCGTCGCGGCAATGGCAGCTGTAGCTGCCGCAGGGAATACTGCGGCTAACACAACACCCGTGCCGGCGGAGACAGCCACCCCAACTGCGATGCTCGCCGCAACCTTGGCGACCTTTGACGAGTCGCCTTCCGCTGCAGCTATCCCAAGATGCATGATACTCAAAGCGCCGGCCCGCGTGTTCGAAAACGCTTTGAATGATTTCAGATCATCGTTTGACATTCCCCCAAATTTCTTCCCAACGTCTTGAAGGGAACTAAGAAATATATCGCTTGCCGATGATATGGCACTAACGACATCGGTTCCGCTTGGCGAAGAATCATCAGACTCATCAGGTGGATTAGGGGTGACAACAATATTTAACACCCCTTCATCATCATAATACCAAAGCCTATCATCATGATCTGACATACTGTTTACCTCCCTGTAAAGCGTGTATCCGGACCACGCAGAGCACGGACCACGACATCACGAAAAAACACAAGATGCTGGCCAAGTATTGCACCGATAAAACCGTACATTGGGACCCAATAAATCATTACCATGAAAGGGGTCTCTTGCATGCTCGAGAGGCCGATCTTGTCAGCGGAATGGGTCACATCAGAAGAAAACGCATATAGCCCGATATAGACGATCACTAGCATCGGGACCCAACCGAATAGCAAGCCAAATACCATCTTGGGGGAAATGCCCTCATCAAGAATCTTTATTATCCCGGCGACCACCATTCGGCGATGATTAAAGAACAGAAATGAAGCCGCAACCACAACCGAATAAGCAAATCCGATGGCGAAAATATACGGCATCTGGTCTCTGAGACTAAAATTGAAATTGGTACGTCCTTGGGCTGCAGGAACATTGGCAAGCAACCAGTCGGCCGGGATACTCAGCCAAGGGGGCGGGTTATTCACGTCCATGTGATACAGGACGTACCACAGCAAAACCTTCGCCAGCACAGCAACACCCACCAATCCCCATCGCAGACGACACCAGCGGCGATCTTGGTCGTCGGTAGACCCGGGCACACCCTCCAACCAATCAATGATGTATTGCTTCATGCCCATGCCACGCGCTCTACGGCAGGAGACAGCACCGCGAGGCCTTGAAAAACTCCAAAGGGAAGACCGAATGTCTGGCGCGAACCTTCGAGGGAAAACCAAACAGTTCGCCCTATGGGCCGCACCCGGTAAAGACGCAGAACCCCTTCCTTCGAGCTGCGCCGAGCGGCCCAACAAGCAATTCCTAGACCCGCGGGCGCTCGGCGATCTGCGAGCAAATCAGGCATCCGTCTCATGGAAATTGCGTGGCTGATCTGTTGCGACACGTTGCTCACCCTTTACGGTCTGACGCGGAATGATGGATCGGGGAGATCGATGTTCTCTCCGTCGGCAAGACGCACGGCGTGCAGGCTGTGGCGCTTGGGGTGGATGGAGCCAAACCAGTTCTGGATGCGGATGCTGTCCTCGCCGTTGCGGTGGGCGAGGACCAGTTCGTGGCCTTCCACCTGGATATCGAGGTCTTCGGCGCGGATGCCCGGAGCCACTTCGATGACGCTACGGCCGCGGTCTCCGTACATCTCGATCAGGGTGTTGTGGCCGCTGCCGACGCCGAACCGGTAGGTATTGTTGCCGGCTCCGCCGTACAGGAGGTCATCACCGGGACCGGGGTGCAGGGTGTCGTCGCCATACCCGCCGAGCAGCCAGTCCCCACCGGGTCCGGCCTTCAGCGTTGCGCCACCCTCATGCGCCACCACAATCTCGCGCGCCGCCGTGCCCTGCCCGTCGATGCGCACCGCGTCCCAGCCCAGCGCCATTAACGCGCTCTGTAGAGTTGGGTCGCTCCCCGCCTCGAGCAGCCAGTCGCGCATCAGGCGGTAGGGGTCGAAGCCCATCGCCCGCAGGCGCTCGCCGCCAGCCCGTTCAAACTCGAACAGGTCGGTCAGCCCCCGGGCCAAGTCGCGCTCGAAGGTTTCCTGCAAGTTGCTTGTTGTGTCCGAGAAGTCGAAACCGAGACCGGATGCGTTCACGCGAAAGGCGATCGCATCGAAATAGGGTGCCAGGTGCGTCTGCCGCATGAGCTGGCTGTACATCTCGGTTTTCAGGATGTCGAAGGCCTTGTGCAGCTCAGCCGCACCGCCGGGACGCGGATTCGGGCTTCCCTGCTGGCGGAAATCCCGCTCCAGAAAGGCCTCCAGAGTGGCCAGCTTGCGGCCATCGATGTTGGGCCCGCGGCCTTCCGGGTCGACGTCGGCGGCGCCGGCCCACTCGAACAGCAAGCCCTTCATGCGTGCACGACGAGCCTGCACGTCGAGCTCGTCTCGAAAGGCGTCGAGGTGTTCGCGCAAACGCCCGTTCTCGTCATGCTCCAGGGCTTTGCGAAGATCCGGCACGCGACCATAGCCCCGGAGATCCGGCTCGGCTCCGGCGGACTCCAGAAGGTCCCGACCAGAATGATCGCTAAAGGACGACGAATCCAGCTGCCGTTGAGAATCCCCGGATGCAGGATCCGGCGAGCCGTCACTCGAGGACCGCCCCATCGAGAATGAGCGGCCCGTGGCTGCGGAGTATCCTCGCTCAAACCCGTCGGCAAACTCGACCGCAAACTGGTTCATGCCGTTGCGAACATCGGGCATGTACGCGTACCCGGCACCCAGTCCGGCCAGTACCAGCAATACGGTAACCAGGGCCGGCTTCATGCGATCGCCTTCCGGGTGACCCGGGCAGTAGCAGCCCAGTTCACGTGCGCAGGGGTCGATTGCGAGGGGCACCGGCCGAAGCTGCAGGACCAAGAAGCTTCAGGTCGGTCGGATATGAAACACCCGAATACAACACGAGGGCCTGCCCATGGAATGCTGGCGAGGCCTCCGTAGCCGGACTCTTGTCGAAGTGTGGACGCGCCAATCCGTGGCGAAGTCATGGATATTCCCTTTCCATGAATATGGTTGCGGAGCCTGAAGAGATGCCGGCCGGGTGTCAAGGCAGCCGCGCGTAACCCGCCGTTCCGTCAGGCCTGCGGTGCGCGGGGAGATGCCACGCTGGCCGGCAGGGCTGGTATCCTCGCAGTCCTTTGACGATGGCCGCCTTGGGCGGTTGCGCAAGATCTTTCCGGGCTCGCCCCGACCGAGGATTCTGGAGGCCGCATGAGCAGTAAGCACCGACCCACCGATATCCAGTTGCATCAGAAGTCGCGCATCCTGGAGCTGACCTACTCCGATGGCTCGCATTTCGAGCTGCCCTGCGAGTTTCTGCGCGTGTACTCGCCCTCCGCCGAGGTGCGCGGGCACGGGCCGGGCCAGGAGGTGCTGCAGGTGGACAAGGAGGATGTGAACATCACCGGCATCGAGCCGGTCGGTAACTATGCAGTGAAGCTGGAGTTCTCCGACGGCCACGACACCGGCATCTACGACTGGGATTACCTGCACAAGCTCGGCACGGAGCAGGAAAGTCTGTGGCAGGATTACCTGGATCGGCTGAAAGAGGCCGGCCACGAGCGCAAGACGCACTGACAATGAAAGAAGAACCCGGCAAGACCCACTTCGGCTACCAGAGCGTCCCCGAGTCCGAAAAGGCCTCACGGGTCGGCGAGGTCTTCCACTCGGTCGCCTCGCGCTACGACGTGATGAACGACCTGATGTCGATGGGCGTCCATCGCATCTGGAAGCGCTACACGCTGGAGCGCACCGGCGTGCGCCCGGGCATGAAGATCCTGGACCTGGCCGGGGGTACCGGGGACCTGGCCGGGGCCTTTGCCCCACGCGTCGGGCCGAAGGGGCAGATCGTGGTCTGCGACATCAACGCCTCGATGCTGGAGGCCGGGCGCGACCGCATGCTGGACGAGGGCCACGTGGGCAACCTCGACTTCGTGCAGGCGGACGCGGAACAGCTCCCCTATCCGGATGACTACTTCGACCGCGTGACCATCGCCTTCGGCCTGCGCAACGTGACCCGCAAGGAACGCGCGCTGGCCGAGATGCGCCGGGTGATCAAGCCCGGCGGGCGCGTGCTGGTGCTGGAGTTCTCGCAGCCGATGGCACCGCTGCGCCCGATCTACGATATCTATTCGTTCAAGATGCTGCCGCTGATGGGCAAGCTGGTCGCCAACGATGCCGACAGCTACCGCTACCTGGCGGAGTCCATCCGCATGCACCCGGATCAGGAGACCCTGGCCGGCATGATGCGCGACGCCGGTCTGGAGCGCGTCGAGTACGACAACCTGACCGGCGGAATCGTCGCCCTGCATCGCGGCACAAAACTCTAGGGAGATGCGGGCCTCACCATGACCGAACCCCTCGCCCTGCCCAGCCCGCTCACGGCCTTGATCGAGGCCACGCTCAACGAGCACCTGGCGAGCGCGCCGGAGAAGGACCGCGCACGCCTGGCCGGGCGTGCAATCGCCATCGTGATCGAGCCCCCGGGGCTGGCCTTTTCGCTGGTCGGGGCCGCCGACCGGCTGCAGGTCATCGGCGGTGTCGAGGAACCGGTGGATGTGCAGCTGGCGGGATCGCCGCTGTCGCTCGCCGCGGCCATGGGCAGGGACGACCGCTCCGGGCTGACCATCACCGGTGAGGCCACCGTGCTCTCCGATCTGCAGCATGCGCTGCGCGACTCCGGGGTCGACTGGGAGGGGCTGTTCGAGCGCTTTGCCGGCGTCGGGGCCGCTGGGCCGCTGCGCCACCTGCTCGATCAGGCTCGTGGCAGTCTGCGTCACCTCGGCCGCCGCTCCGCCGAGGACACGGCCGACTATCTGCGTGACGAGCTCGAGTGGCTGCCAGCAGGCGGGGCCTTCGAGGCCTTTGCCGAGGACGTCTCCGACCTGCGCGACGGCGTCGCGCGACTGGATGCACGCCTGCACCGGCTGGAGGCCGGGGCCGCCTCCGATACCGACGACCGGCAGGCCTGATGCGCCGCGCGCTGTACCGGGGGCTGCGGCTGTGGACCATCGCGCGGGTCCTGGTGCGCTATCGCCTCGATGTCATCCTGTTTACGCTGAAGCCGCTGCGCCCGCTTAGCTTCCTGCTCTATCTCGCACCCTGGAATTGGTTTCGCCGCACCGAAGGCACACGCGGCGAGCGCATCCGCCGCGCGCTGGAAGACCTGGGGCCGATCTTCATCAAATTCGGGCAGATGCTCTCCACCCGGCGCGACCTGCTGCCGGACGACATCGCCATCGAACTGTCACGGCTGCAGGACCGGGTCCCGCCGTTCCCGAGCGACCAGGCGCGCGCACTGATCGAGTCCGAACTTGAGCGTCCGATCGAGATTGCCTTTGCCACGTTCGAGGACACCCCGATCGCCTCGGCCTCCATCGCCCAGGTGCACGCGGCCACGCTCCAGGACGGGCGCGAGGTGGTGGTCAAGGTCGTGCGCCCCGGCATCTTCAAGACCATCCGCGCGGATCTCGAGGTGATGCACCTGATCGCGGATCTGGCCGATCGCTACTGGTCCGAGGCCAAGCGCCTGCGCCCGCGCGAGGTGGTGGACGAATACGAAAAGACCGTCACCGACGAGTTGGACCTGATCCGCGAGGGCGCGAACGCCGCCGCGATCCACCGCAACTTTGAGGACAGCCACCTGCTGTACATCCCGGAGATCATCTGGGACTACACGCGCCGCAGCGTGCTGGTGATGGAGCGCATCGGCGGCATCCCGGTGGCGGATATCGCGGCACTGCGTGAACGCAACGTGGACCTGAGGCTGCTGGCCGAACGCGGAGTGGAGATCTTCTTCACGCAAGTGTTCCAGCACAACTTCTTCCACGCCGACATGCACCCGGGCAACATCTTTGTGGACGCCACCCACCCGGACAACCCGACTTATCTGGCGGTGGACTTCGGCATCGTCGGCTCGCTGCTCGACTCCGACCAGCGCTACCTGGCAGAGAATTTCCACGCCTTCTTCAACCGCGACTACCGCCGCGTGGCCGAGTTGCACGTGGAATCCGGCTGGGTGCCGAAGGACACCCGCGTGGACGAGTTCGAGGCGGCGATCCGCACCGTCTGCGAGCCGATCTTCCAGCGCCCGCTCGAGGAGATCTCCTTCGGTCAGGTCCTCCTGCGCCTGTTCCAGACGGCCCGGCGCTTCAACATGGAGGTCCAGCCGCAGCTGGTGCTGCTGCAGAAGACCCTGCTGAACATCGAGGGTCTGGGCCGCCAGCTCTATCCGCAGCTGGACCTGTGGACAACCGCCAAGCCGTTCATCGAGGACTGGATGCACGAGCGCATGGGCGTGCGCGCATTCATCCGCAATGCGCAGCAGCACCTGCCGCGTCTGCTCGCCCAGCTGCCCGAAATGCCCATGCACCTGGAAAAGGCCCTCACGGTGGAGGAACAGCGCGCCGAGCGCGACGCCGCCCTGCGCCAGCAGATCCGCGATCTTGAAGAGGGGCTGCGCCGCCAGAACCGCAGGCGGCACGAGGCCTGGGGAGGCGCGGGTCTGCTCGCCCTGGCGGGGCTGGCCACCCAGCTCGACGTGTCCACCTGGCTCGGACTGGCCTGGCCGTCCTGGCCGCTCGGCCTGGTCGGCGCCGCCATGCTGCTATTCGGGCTGCGCCCGGGCCCGTACCGCCGCCCCGTCGATCGCACCTGAACACCACAGGCAGCGTCGCCCGTTCATTCATGGGCCGTGTCGCCGCAGACAGCAGGAGGCCAGCCCTCTGGCCGATGGGGACCTGTCCATCGGCCAGAGGGCTGGCCTCCTACAGGGGGCGGGGTTCGGGGCCGACGCGGGGTCAGACGTCGAGGAGCAGGCGTGCCGGGTCCTCGATTGCGTCCTTGATCGCGACGAGGAAGCGTACGGCATCGGCGCCGTCGACCAGGCGGTGGTCGTAGGAGAGGGCGATATACATCATCGGCCGGATCACCACCTCGCCGTCCACCGCAACGGGGCGCTCCTTGATCGCGTGCATGCCGAGGATGGCGCTTTGTGGCGGGTTCACGATCGGGGTGGAAAACAGCGAGCCGAATACACCGCCGTTGGTGATCGTGAAGGTGCCGCCGCGCAGCTCGTCGATGTCCAGCTTGCCGTCGCTGGCGCGTTCCGCGAAGTCGCGGATGCGTCGCTCGATGTCGGCGACGCTGGCGTTGCCGGTATCACGCAGCACCGGCACCACCAGCCCGCGCGGCGAGGACACGGCGATGCCGATGTCGCTGAAATGGTGATAGACGATCTCCTCGCCATCCAGCGCGGCATTGATGATCGGGAAGCGCTCCAGCGCACGACTGGCAGCGGCCACGAACAAGCCCATGAAGCCCAACTTGATCGAGTGGCGCTTCTCGAAGGTCTCCTTGTAGCGCGCGCGCAGGTCCATCGCCGCGGACATGTCGATCTCGTTGAAGGTCGTCAGCATCGCGGTGGACTGCTTGGCCTCCAGCAGCCGCTCGGCGATGCGCGCACGCAGGCGCGTCATCGGGACGCGTTCGATACTGCCGGCGGACGGCGCCCGCTCGCGCTCCGGGGCACGCCCCTGAGGCGACGCCGAAGAAGGCGCCTCGCTGCGGCGCGATCGGTCCGTCTGCACTCGCTCAACGTCCTCGCGCAGGATACGGCCGTCCTCGCCCGTGCCCTCGACGTCCTCGGCCTTGAGCCCGGCCTCCTGCAACAAGCGCCGCACGGACGGGCTGGGGGGCGGGGCGGCGCCACCGGAGCCGCCTTCGGGCACAACGTTCGCGGTGTCCCGGGCCTTGCCCCTGTCCTCGGCACGGGGTGACGAGGTCTTGTCATCGGACGATTCCCGAGCAGCCGGCTGTGAAGGTATCGAGGCCTCCTCCCCTTCCGCCTCGGAGTCTTCCTCGGCCGCTTCATCGGCCGCGCCCAGGTAGGCGATCACCGCGTCGGTCTTCACGGTATCGCCCTCGCTGACCTCCAGCGCTGTCAGGGCCCCCGCAGACGGGGCGGAGACCTCGAGCACGACCTTGTCGGTCTCGAGCTCGGCGATCAGTTCATCGCGCTTGACCGTGTCGCCTGCCTTTTTGTGCAGGGCGACCACGGTCGCATCGGCAACGGACTCCGGGAGTTCGGGGACCTTGATCGGGGTGGGGTCGGGTGCCATCTCGCTTCCTTGTGCTGTGCGTCAGTGTTCAGGGCGTGGGGTGCGGGGTGTCGCGCGAGCTGATCGGGCCGAATGCCCGCTCGAGCAGATCCTTCAACTGCGCCTTGTGGACCTCCGGGTAGCCGACCGCCGGCGCGGCGGCCGGGGGTCGTGCGACCGCGTGCAGCGTCTGACCACGCACCGTCAGCAGTGGATTGATGCGCGGCGCCAGGAATCCCAGATAGCCCTGATTTTCCGGCTCGTCCTGCACCCAGACGAACTCCTCCGCGTGTGGGTAGCGCCCCAGCAGTTCGGTCAGGCGCTCCTCGGGGAACGGGTAGCTCTGCTCCAGGCGCAGGATTGCGACATCCCAGTGCTGGCCCTCGGACTGGCTTGTAGCCAGGTCATAGTAGATGCGGCCACTGGTCAGCAGCACCCGCTTGACGGCCTTGGGGTCCTCAATGCGCGCATCGTCGATCACCGTCTGGTACTGCCCGTGCGCCAGCGCCTCGAGATCGGAGACCGCATCCTGGTGCCGCAGCAGGCTCTTCGGCGTCATCACGATGAGCGGCTTGCGATAGGGGCGCACCATCTGCCGACGCAGCAGATGGAAGATCTGCGCGGGCGTGGTCGGCACACAGACCTGCATGTTCTCCTGAGCCGCCAGTTGCAGGAAGCGCTCGGGCCGGGCCGAGGAATGCTCCGGGCCCTGACCCTCGTAACCATGCGGCAGCAGCAGCGTCAGCCCGCACAAACGGCCCCATTTCTGTTCGCCGGAGGAGATGAACTGGTCGATCACCACCTGCGCGCCGTTCACGAAGTCACCGAACTGCGCCTCCCAGACCACCAGGGCCTCCGGCGCGGCCGTTGCATAGCCGTACTCGAATGCGAGCACGCCTTCCTCGGACAGCAGCGAATCGATGACCAGGAAGCGCGGATGATCCGGGTCCAGCCGACGCAGCGGCACCAGCGCCTTCCCTGTCTCCTGGTCGTGCAACACCGCGTGGCGGTGGAAGAATGTGCCGCGCCCGGAGTCCTGGCCGGACAGGCGAATACGGTAGCCATCCTGGATCAGCGTGCCGTAGGCCAGCGTCTCGGCCGCGCCCCAGTCCAGCAGCTGATCGCCCGCGGCCATCGCCCGGCGGGCGTCGAGGATCTTCTGCACGCGCGGGTGGACCTGAAAGCCCTCCGGCGGTGTCGAGAGCTGGTCGAGCATACGCGACAGGCGCGCGCTCTCCACGCCCGTCTCCACGTCCTGATCCCAGGTCTGGTTCACATAGGGCGCCCAGTTGGTTGTGGTGCCATGCCCGTCGTCGTGCAGCGACAGGGCCACGGGCTCGCCGGCATCCAGGCGGGCGCGATAGGCCTCGACCGCCTCGTCCTGGGCCTTCTCTTCGGTCAGCCCGGCCTCGATCAGTGAGCGCGCGTATAGCTCGCGGGTGGTCGGCAGGTCGCGGATACGGCGGTACATGTGCGGCTGCGTGGCGGCCGGCTCGTCGGCCTCGTTGTGTCCTTGGCGGCGGTAGCAGACCAGGTCGATCACCACGTCCTTGCCGAAGCGCATGCGGTAATCCAGCGCGACCTGGGTGACAAACACCACAGCCTCGGGATCGTCGCCGTTCACGTGCAGGATCGGCGCGTTCACCATTTTGGCGACATCGGTCGCGTAATGCGTCGAGCGGGCGTCTTTCAGGGTCGATGTGGTAAACCCGACCTGGTTGTTCACCACCACGTGCACCGTGCCCTTGGTGGAAAACCCCCGGGTCTGGGACATGTTCAGGGTTTCCATGACCACGCCCTGGCCGGCGAACGCGGCATCGCCATGGATCACCACGGGCATCACCCGGTTGCCCTTCCGATCGGCTATGCGGACCTGGCGGGCGCGCACCGAGCCCTCGACGACGGGCGTCACGATCTCCAGATGCGAGGGGTTGAACGCCAGCGCCAGATGGACCGGACCGCCGGGCGTCTCGACATTCGAGGAGAAGCCCATGTGGTACTTGACGTCCCCGGTGCCACGATCGTCGCGCGGGCGGCCCTCGAACTCGCCGGCCAGATCCGCGGGGGCCTTGCCGAACAGGTTGACCAGCACGTTCAGGCGCCCGCGATGCGCCATGCCCAGCACGACCTCCTGCAGCCCGCGCGCACCGCCGCGCTGGACCAGGGCATTCAATAGCGGAATCAGGCTCTCCGCGCCTTCCAGGGAGAAGCGCTTCTGTCCGACATAGCGCCGGTGCAGATAGCGCTCCAGCCCCTCGGCCGCCGTCAGGCGCTCGAGGATGGCCAGCCGCGTCTCGTCGCCAAAGCCGAAGTGGCCATGGGCCGACTCCAGCCGCTCCTGCAGCCAGCGTTTTTCCTCGGTCGCCGCGATGTGCATGTATTCGGCACCGATGCTCGCGCAGTAGGTCTCGCGCAGCACCCGCTCGATCGTGTCCAGCGACACCGGGCCCTCGATGAACAGGGAACCGGGATCGAACAGGATCTCCGGGCCGACCCGGTCCAGCCCGTGATACCCCCGACTCAGCTCCACCGGCGGCTCGGGGGCCTCCCGCTCCAGCGGATCCAGACGCGCCCCGAAGTGGCCCAGGTAGCGATAGGAGTTGATGAACTGAAGCACCCGGATCTGCAACTGCTCATGGGCCAGATCCGGGCGATCGGTCGAACGACGCCGTTCCAGCCGCGGCGCACCCTCCAGCGAGCGGAAGTAGTCGGCCCAGGCCGGCGGCACCGACTCCGGGTCCTCGCGGTAGCGTTCCAGCAGGGTCTCGGCGAAAAGCAGGTTGTCCGGGTGCAGCTCCTGTCCGGAGACCGGCGTATCCAGCCGGTGCAGCGAGGGCATGTCATTCATTCGCGATGTTCCGATTGCGCGTGCGCGGTGTTGTTACTTGGGACCGTTCTCGGCTGCGAGGTTCCCCGCGCGGGGCCGATGAGGACTTTGCCCGAGAGTAGCGCGTTTGCGCGGCGGAAGGCACACGCCCCGCGTGCACAACGTGCGATTCCGGCCGGGTTTCCCTACCATTCGCGCATGGATGTCTCCCCCCTGCTCGATTCCCTGAACCCGGCCCAGCGCGAGGCCGTGGCGGCCCCGCCACAACCGCTGCTGGTGCTGGCCGGCGCCGGCTCCGGCAAGACCCGCGTGCTGGTGCACCGTATCGCCTGGCTGATCGGTGTGGAGGGCGTGGCCCCGCACAGCCTGCTGGCGGTTACCTTCACCAACAAGGCGGCGGCCGAGATGCGCGGGCGCATCGAGGCGCTGCTGGGGCACCCGGCGACCGGGCTGTGGGTCGGCACCTTCCACGGGCTGGCCCACCGTCTGCTGCGCCAGCACTGGCAGGACGCGCGGCTGCCGCAGGGCTTCCAGATCCTCGACTCCGACGACCAGCTGCGCATGGTCAAGCGTGTGCTGCGCGGCCTGGAGCTGGACGAGGCGCGCTGGCCGCCGAAACAGGCGCAGTGGTACATCAATGCGCGAAAGGACGAGGGCTCGCGCCCGGAACACCTGCCGGATACCGGCGACCCGGTCGCCCGCCAGTGGGTGCGCGTCTACACCACCTACCAGCAGGCCTGCGAGCGTGCCGGGGTGGTGGATTTCGCCGAACTGATGCTGCGCTCGCTGGAGTTGCTGCGCGACAACAAGGCGCTGCTGGAGCACTACCGCACGCGCTTTCGCCATGTGCTGGTCGACGAGTTCCAGGACACCAACGACATCCAGTACGCCTGGCTGCGCCTGCTGGCCGGCGACAGCCCCGTGTTCGCGGTCGGCGACGACGACCAGTCCATCTACGGCTGGCGCGGCGCGAAGATCGAGAACATCCAGCACTTCCAGCAGGACTACCCGGGCACCCAGGTCGTGCGCCTGGAGCAGAACTACCGCTCCAGCGCCAACATCCTGAACGCCGCCAACGCACTGATCCGCCACAACTCCGGGCGTCTCGGCAAGGAGCTTTGGACCGAGGACAAGGAAGGCGCCCCGGTGCGCCTGTACACCGCGCTGAACGAGCAGGAAGAAGCGCGCTTCATCGCCGAGACCATCGCCCGCCATGTGGACCAGGGCGGGCTGCATCGCGAGTGCGCGGTGCTGTATCGCTCCAACGCCCAGTCGCGTGTGCTGGAGGAGACCTTCATCGGTCGGCGTATGCCCTACCGGGTCTACGGCGGCCTGCGCTTCTTCGAGCGCCAGGAGATCCGCGACGCCCTGGCCTACCTGCGCCTGGCCGGCAACGGCGATGACGACGCCGCCTTCCTGCGCGTGGTCAATCAGCCGCCGCGCGGGATCGGCGAAAAGACTCTGGAGGGCCTGCGCGGGGCGGCCCAGGCGGCGGACACCAGCCTGCTGAAGGCGGCTGTCCATGCGGTCGACGCCGACGCGCTACCCGGCCGCGCGCGCAACGCGGTCGCCGGCTTCATCCAGCTGATCCACAGCCTGCAGCAGGAGCTGCCGCGCCAGCCGCTGGCCGATCAGGTGGAACAGGCGATCGAGCGCGCGCAGCTGCGCGAGCACTACAAGAAGGAGAAGGGCGAGCGCGGCGAGGCGCGCCTGGAGAACCTGGACGAACTGGTAGGCGCGGCGCGCGCCTTCGACATGGAGCCCACCGCCGAGAGCGAGGAAGGCGAAGGCAACCGCCTGACCGAGTTCCTCGCCCACGCCGCGCTGGAGGCCGGCGAGGGCGCAGCCGACCCGCACGAGGACGCGGTGCAGATGATGACCCTGCACTCCGCCAAGGGCCTCGAGTTCCCGCTGGTCTTCCTGACCGGCCTGGAAGAGGGCCTGTTCCCCAACTCGCGCTCGCTGGAGGAGCCGGGGCGACTGGAGGAGGAGCGCCGCCTGGCCTACGTCGGCATGACCCGCGCGGAGCAGGAGCTGTACCTGATCCACGCCGAGACCCGGCGCCTGTACGGGCGCGAGTCCTACAACGTTGCCTCGCGCTTTATCAACGAGATCCCGGAAGAGGCCCTGGAGGTGCTGCGCCCGCAGGCCTCGCCGTTTGGTGCGGGGCGCTTTGCCGCCAGCCGCCAGCGCACCGCGGGCTTTGGGTCGCTGGATACCTCAGATGCCGCGGCCCGCGACAATGGTCTGTCGATCGGGGCCCGCGTGCACCATGCGAAATTCGGCGAGGGCCTGATCACCCAGTTCGAGGGCTCGGGCAACTCGGCACGGGTGCAGGTGAACTTCGCCCACGCGGGTTCCAAATGGCTGGTACTCGGATTCGCCAAGCTCGAGGTCCTGGGCCAGCACTAAAAAGCCCCGCCGAGGCGGGGCTTGAGACTGCCGGCAGCGGCGCCGGTTACTCGATCTTGATGTAGGCGAATCCCTTCTCGTTCTGCAGCTCGGCGATACGTACCACGCCCGAGGGCACCATCTCGACGTTGTCGTACACCAGGTCTTCGTCGAGATTGATCTGACTACGAGTGATCTCGCACAGCTCCAGTTTCACTCCGTGAGAACTGACCAGGCTGGACAGGCGACCACGCAGCTCATCGCGCTGCTCCTGGAGCTCCTCATCAGCCTCGAAGGGCGAGCCGTCGAGGTCGTCATCGGTCAGGAAACGGATGCCGTGTGCGACGAACACGATGCGCACATCCACGTCCATGAACTCGTCCTGGTAGTGCGTCATCATATTGTTGATGCTGGTCAGCATCGCAGAGAAACGCCGGGGATCGGCGAAATCGGCGTGATATACCACCTTGGCCTCGGGCTCCATGGCCTCGGCACGGGGCGTGAACGCCAACGCGGCGAACAGCAGACCCGTCAGCATCAGGGCCATCGCAAAACCGGGCAGGCGTGCCATTCGAACGGCGCGGGGGAGCGGAAACATCGTGGTTCTCCTTGTGGGGTTGTCGTGCCTTATACAGTAGACGCCACGACCCCGCGACGCCATCCAGAACCCCAGCGGCACAAGGTTGACGCGAACCGGGGCCAGCGGTATGCTCTGCCGCCTTTTCCAGAACCTAGCGCATCAACGCGAGGGAAGTACTTTGGCGAATATTGCTTCTGCCCGTAAACGGGCCCGTCAGGCGGTCAAAAATCGCGCTCACAACGTGGCGCTTCGCTCCCGTTTCCGTACGGCCATGAAGGCCGTACTGAAGCCGCTGCAGCAGGGCGATGCCCAGGCAGCCAGCGAGGCCTACAAGAAGGCCGTGCCGGTCATCGACGCGACCGTGAGCAAGGGGCTGATCCACCGGAACAAGGCGGCGCGCCACAAGAGCCGCCTGAACGCCCGCATCCGCGACCTGGCCCAGGGCTAAATGCCCCGGCCGTTCGGGGCCCAGCCCCGAACGGGATTGCCTGCCAAGCCGCGCCCGGACATGATCCGGGCGCGGCTTTTTGCGTGGCTCGCTTCAGGAAAACATGGCAGCTGGGCGCGAACCGCGAACTTGGTTACTCGGAGAGCACGCGGGCGCCGCCCTCGCCACGCGGGTCGGAGGCTGCCTCCAGCCGCCCTTCCCCGCGCTCCCACAGGATCGCCTGCATGTCGCCGAAGGGGCGCACCTGAGGCACCAGGCGGTGGCCGCGCGACACCAGTTGCCCGCGCGTTTCCATATCGAATGCACTGGTCTCGTGTTCCACGCGATCCGGCAGGTACTGGTGGTGATAGCGCGGCTGCTCCACGATCGCCTCCGCATCCAGGCCCTCCACCACACCCAGGATGCCGTGCAGCACCATGGTGATGATGCGGCTGCCGCCCGGGGTGCCCAGGATCGCCACGCGATCATCGGTCTCGACAAAGGTCGGGCTCATGCTCGACAAGGGCCGCCGATACGGGGCAATCGCATTCGCCTCAAAACCGATCAGCCCGTAGGCATTGGGCTCGCCCGGCTTGGCCGAGAAGTCGTCCATCTCGTTGTTCAGCAGGACCCCGGTGCCGGGCACCACATAGCCGGAGCCGAACGGGTAGTTCAACGTCAGCGTGGCGGCCACGCGGTTACCGTCGGCGTCGATCACGGAGAAATGCGTCGTCTCCGGGCTCTCGGTGGCCTGCGCCGGGTCCGGGACATCCGCCTGCGGGTCCACCGATAGCGGCAGGTAGCGGCTGGGCGTGGCCTCGTCCGGGTGGATGGTCGCGCGCAACCCTGCCGCGTAGTCGCGCGACAACAACCGCTCCAGCGGCATGTCGACATGGTCCGGATCGCCCAGGTACTCGGCACGATCACGGTAGGCGCGGCGCATCGCCTCGATGGTCAGATGCGCGCGCAGGTCCGGGGCCAGCTCTTCGAGGTCGTAGAACGAGAGGATGTTCAGGATCTGCCCCAGGGCGACGCCGCCCGAGGACGGCGGCGAGGCCGTGGTAATCCGTGCACCCCGATATTCGATGTGGATCGGGTCGCGCTCGACGGCCTCGTAGCCCTCAAGGTCTTCCAGCGTCCAGATGCCGCCGGCCTCGCGCACCCCTTCGACCAGGCGCCCGGCCAGGGCGCCGGTATAGAAACCGTCGCGACCCTCTTCGGCCAAGAGACGCAGGGTGTCGGCCAGATCCGGCTGCACCAGGCGCATGCCCGCGTCGGGCACGCCGCCGTTGTCGAGGAAAATCTGCGCCGCATCGGCGCCATCCCGCAGCGCCTGGTGGCGGAAGCTGGCCATCTGGTTGTAACGGCTGCCCACCTCGACCCCGTCCTCGGCCAGGCGGATGGCCGGCTCCAGCGCATCGCCAAGCGGGAGGCTGCCGTAGTGGCGGGACAGGTGGTCGATCCCGGCGGGCATGCCGGGGATCCCGGCGGCGAGGACCCCGTCGAGCGAAAGACCCTCGACCACCTCGCCATCGTCGTCCAGGTACATGTCGCGATGCGCCTCGCCCGGAGCGGTCTCGCGGGCGTCCAGCATCACGCTGCGATCATTCGCCGCGTCGTAGAGCAGAAAGAACCCACCGCCGCCGAGGCCGGAACCATAGGGCTCGGCCACACCCAGGGCCGCTGTTACAGCGACGGCGGCATCGAACGCGTTGCCCCCGGCGGCGAGGATACGCTCGCCCGCCGCAGTGGCCTCCGGGTGGGCGGAGGCCACTGCCCCCTGGCCGGGCCCCTCGGCCTGAACGGGTGCCGCCAGCAGGGTGGCAGCCAGGGCGGCGGGGAGCAAGCGCGCGAGCATCGTTACGCGCCCATCAGCTTCTCGTACTTCGCCTGTAGCTGCTCGCGTGTTTCCTTGCGGTCAGGGTCCAGCGGGATGCAATCGACCGGGCAGACATCCTGGCACTGCGGTTCGTCGTAATGCCCGACGCACTCGGTGCAGCGCTCCGGGTCGATCTCGTAGATCTCGTCACCGGGATAGATGGCCTCGTTCGGGCACTCGGGCTCGCAGACATCGCAGTTGATGCATTCGTCGGTGATCATCAGAGCCATGGGGTTGTCCTCGTATCCAGTCGCAGGGCCCGGCTAGCGGGTCTCGCCGTTTTGTTCGGCCAGCATGCGCGCCACGCCGGGGCTCACGAATTTTGAGACGTCACCGCCCAAACGGGCGATTTCCCGTACCAGACTGGAGGAGACAAAGCTGTATTCCTCCGCCGGCGTCAGGAACAGCGTTTCGACCTCGGGGGCCAGCTGACGGTTCATGGCCGCCAGCTGAAATTCGTGCTCGAAATCGGATACCGCGCGCAGGCCGCGCAGGATCACGTTGGCCCCCTGGGCATGAACGAACTTGGCCAGCAGCACGTTGAAGCCCTGAACCTCGACCCCGTCGATCCCCTTCACTGCCTCTTCGGCCAGCGCGACGCGCGTCTCCAGCGGAAAGGCTGGCCCCTTGTTCGGGTTGGCGGCCACCGCGATCACCACACGATCGAACAGACGCGCGGCTCGGCGCACGATATCCGTGTGCCCGTGGGTGATTGGGTCGAAGGTGCCGGGGTAGATCGCAGTGACTTGGGACATGCCAACAGCCAGCAGGGAACAAGGCCCGTATTAGACCGCAAGGGGTGGGGGCAAACCAAACACCCCCACCCGGGCATGTTCGGAAATCGCCGGGCCAGGCTTTACACTGCCCCGTCTCGTCCACCGCCGCCAAGGGCTACCGATGACCGATGACTACCGTCCGCCGCTCGCCGATTACTGGGACCAGCTCGAGGCCCGCTACGGGGGCGGGTTCAACTTCCACCAGATCTCGCGCGAGGAACTGGCGCAACTGGTCGAGCACCTGCGCCACGCCGTGAAGGAAGACCCGCAAGTCACGGACGTCGAGAAACAGAACCTCGGGCTGGTCCTCAAGCACGCCGAACAGACCCTGGAGAAGCGCAAGGCCTGACGGGCCGCCCGCTACTCCTGCGGCGCGCGTGCTTCCAGCGCCGCGGGGCAGGGCGGAAGGGCGCGACACTGATCGCCGTCGTCAGGCGCCCCGGCCGCCGCCCCCAGGGTAGGCGCATAGCTCCCGGGACCGGCCAGTTCACCCGCGCAACTGGCAGCCTCGCGGGCCTGCTCGCCGCACTGGCGGGCAATCAGCACATGGGCCAGGTTGTTCCAGCCCTCGTGCCGTTGCGGGTCCCGTTCGATCAACTGGCGCAGCGTGTCCTCCGCCGTTAGCAGGTCGCCCTGGGCGAAGGCCACATTCGCCCGCCCGACATAGCCGATCGGGTGTTCCGGCCAGCGCTCCATCGCGGTCTGATATCCCGTGGCGGCCGGGCCCAGACGCCCCACCTGCTCCAGTTCGTTCACGGCACGCAGCCAGCGCAGCGGCTCGGCCGTGGCCGGCAGCTGATCCGGCTCGGTCACCAGGAAGGCCCAGCGATCGCCGCGCGCCCAGGTGCGCTCGAAGCGGGCGAACGAATTCACGTGGCGCTCGATAGGCCCGCTGCGCAGATACACCTCGCGCTCCTCCAGGTCGTAACCCATCACCACGGCAAAGTGCCATTCGGGGAACATCGCGACCCCGAGGTTCTGGAACACCACCACCGGGTTACCCTCGGCCACCTCGCGCAGGATGGACTCCAGCTGTGGCTCGACGCGGTAGGCGACCAGGTCACGGGCACGCGCGGCGGCACGCATCTCGGCCTGCAGACTGCCCTCGCGAGCCGGGATGTAGACCTCGTCGATCAGTTCTTCCAGCGAGGCGTCGATCCCGCGCGCACCCAGCACCGTGGCCAGCGCCGCCGGACCACACTGGTAATCCTCCTGCGGGAAGAACGGGGTGTCTTCCAGCTCCACGCGGGTCGGGATGTCTTCCGGGACCTGACTGGAGAGCTGCGCGCTCTGTGGCGCCGTGGCGCAGCCACTAAGCCAGAGCACGGCCAACAGGCCGCAAACGAGCGCGGCGAGCCCGGAGGCTCGCCGCCAGTACGCAGGTGTCATGAGAGACCTAGCGTTCGCGGGCGGGGCCAACGAACGAGAAGATGTCGGTCACGCCGACCGCGTCCAGAATCACGAGCACGACGAACACGATGGCAACCACGCCGACCACGCCGGCGGCACCGGCCGGATCGGTTTCCATGCGGGCCTCGAGGTGGGCCAGCTCTTCAGGGGTCAGGCGGGCGACGCGCTCCTGGGCCCGGTCGGGGTCCACGCCCATCTCGACCAGCTTCTCGCGAACGGCCTGATCATCCAGCTGTTTGAGCAGCTGAGCGCGGGTGTCATCCGCGCTGGCCTGCTGGATCATGGAGCCGGTGTCCAGCATTCCCGCACCGGCAAAGGCCGGGGTCGCGGGCAGCAGGGCCAGCGCCATTGCGATCAGGAAAGCGGCCGGGGCGGACAACCAACGACGATGCGGTGCGTGGGACATGGTCGAACTCCTTTTTCGATTGAACAGGGCCGGCAATCCGCCGGGGTGACACCACTTAAGTGTACCCGCCGGCACCTGCTCGCCAAGCCCCGGGCCGCTCATTTTTTCGCGCCCGGTCACGCTATCAAGCCCCGGTCAGGGAAACGCGGACCACGAAACGCGAGCTGGCTCAACTCTCTTCGGGCGGATCGACCTTTTCGATCTCGTACTCGAGCACTTCGACCGAACGCGCCCAGGCCCCGCCGCAGACGCTGTCGTCACGCGTGCGCTCACGCATGTCGCCCGGCGCAATCGTGCCGAAGCGACGCACCGTGGTGCGTACGTCATCGTCGAGCTCGCCGGGGCAGGTGTAGGCCGTCTTGGTCACGGTTACATCGACGTAGTCATCGCTCTCGTTCACGACGCGCCACTCACCGCGGACGTTGTCGCAGCCATGATCGCGCAGCCGGTATTCGACCTTGATATCGTCGGGCGAACCGTCGGCCGCCAGCCAGTAAGCACCTTGGGCCGACACCGTGCCCGGGGCGGCGAAAGCCCCCATCAAGGCGACGGCCGCAAAGCCCGCCAGCGTCCGGTTCAGGGTTTGGCTCTTCATGATCTCCTCCACAGTCTCTGGACTTCGGCTGGCCCTCTTGCGTGGCCTTTATCACAGATTAGACGCCCGGCTTGCACTGGCTACTCCGTTTCCGGGTAGCACACGGGGTTTTTCCGCCCACAGGCGCCTTGTACATTGCCCATCATGCCGCCTTCGCCTGAAACGCAGATGAATGAAGTCGTCCTGGAGTCGACCCTGACCTGCCCCGAATGCGGGCACGAGAAAGCGGAAACCATGCCTACCGATGCCTGCCAGTGGTTCTACGAGTGCACCGGCTGCGGTGCCCTGCTGAGGCCGTTTCCGGGCGATTGCTGCGTCTTCTGTTCCTACGGAACCGTGCCCTGCCCACCCATCCAGCAAGAAGGCCCCGGCGGCTGCTGCGGGCCGAACAAAGCACCCGAGCAGCAGGCAGGCGACACTAGTCGGTGTTGACCTCGTACGGCGGGCAGCGCTTGGGCAAGAGCTCGCCGCGGATGCGCGGGTAGCAGGGCAGGCCGCGCTCGAACGGCGGAGCGTCCTCGCCCTGGATCAGCGGGCGCAGGTAGTCGCGTGCGTCCTGAGTAATGCCGTAGCCATCCGGGGTGATGTAGTTGCGCGGCATGCCCTGCTCGATATCGGCGACGGTCTCCAGCGGGGTAAAGCCGATGCTCCAGCGATAGGGCTTGCTGGAGTCACGCCGGATGATCGGCATGAAGGCATCCTCGCCGGCGACCACCCCCTCCACCGCCGCGCGGCCACAGGCATAGGCCTGCTCCACGTCCACCTTCGACGCGATATGGCGCGCGGCACGCTGGATGTAGTCCACCACCGCCCAGTGCAGCTTGTGCCCGGTCTTTTCGCGGATCAGCTCGGCAAGGCGCGGGGCGGCACCGCCGAGCTGGGTGTAGGCATAGACATCGTGGCTCTGCGCGACCGAGAACAAGCCACCGTCGGGATTCTTCAGCCCCTCGGAAACGACCACCACGCAATACCCGTGACGTTCGATGGTGCGGTTCAGATGATCCAGGAAGTCGTCCTGATCGAACGGGACCTCGGCGAACAGGATCAGCATCGGCGGCTGGCCGTCGAACTCCTGCGCCAGCGCCGCCGCGGCCGCCAGCCAGCCAGCATGGCGCCCCATCACCTCCATCACGAACACCTTGGTGGAACTGGTGTGCATGGACTCGACGTCCAGGCTGGCCTCGCGCACCACGGTGGCGATGAACTTGGCGGCGGAACCAAAGCCCGGGCTGGAGTCGGTCACGGCAAGGTCGTTGTCGATCGTCTTGGGCACGCCAATCGCCTTGATCGGAAAGCCCATGCGCTCGCCCATCTTCGCGATCTTCAAGGCGGTATCCATGGAGCCGCCACCGCCGTTGTAGAAGAAGGTGCCGATGTCATGGGCGCGGAAGACTTCGACCAGGCGCTCGTATTGTTGCGGGTCCTTGTCGGGGTCACCCAGATCGAAGCGGCAGGAACCGAACGCACCGCCCGGCGTATGGCGCAGGGCGGCCAGGGTCAGCGGGTCCTCGTGGTCGAGGTCGATGATCTCTTCGCGCAGGACGCCCAGGATGCCGTCGCGCGCCGCATAGATCTTGCCGAAATGGGCCGGGTGGGCGCGGACCGCCTCAATTACCCCCCAGGCGCTGGCGTTAATGACAGCGGTGACCCCGCCCGACTGGGCGTACAGCGCGTTCTGGGGCATGCGAATCCTCCATGTTTTTGTTGGACCCCGAAGGCCGAGCAAGCACAGTGCCAGGCCGGTCACGCCACGATCAGTGCTGCGGATCGGCCCCTCCGGGTGCTTTTGCTACACTATGCCGCCTTTGACACCCGGCGCGCCGGGGCCGTTCGCCCCGCGACGGGGCTGCTGTGCCCCATTTCGCGCCGTGTCGCCCGATTCACAACAGCATCAGGATTGCATCATGCATATCGGCACCACTCTGACCAACTGCATCATCGAAACCCAGCGCGGCATCCAGGGCGCAACCGGCGAATTCACCGGTCTGCTGAACGACATCTCCGTGGCGTGCAAGAAGATCTCCGACCTCGTCGACAAGGGTGATCTGGTCGGCGTGCTCGGCTCCGCCGGCTCCGAGAACGTGCAGGGCGAGACGCAGAAGAAGCTCGACATCATCACCAACGAGGTGTTCATCGAGAGCCTGAGCCACAACGGCCACGCCGCCGGCCTGGCCTCCGAGGAGATGGACGAGATCTGCGAGATGCCGGCCAACGAGCCGCGCGGCCACTACCTGGTCCTGTTCGATCCGCTGGACGGCTCCTCGAACATCGACGTGAACGTCTCCGTCGGCACGATCTTCTCCATCCTGAAGGCCCCGGAAGGCGTCACCGATCCCAAGACCGAGGACTTCCTGCAGCCGGGCACCAAGCAGGTCGCCGCCGGCTACTGCCTGTACGGCCCGTCCACCATGATGGTGATGACCACCGGCCAGGGCGTGAAGATGTTCACCCTGGACAAGGACTTCGGCGAGTTCCTGCTGACCAAGGACAGCGTGCAGATCCCGGAAGACACCCAGGAGTTCGCGATCAACATGTCCAACAGCCGCTTCTGGGAGGCCCCGGTCAAGCGCTACATCGACGAATGCCTGGCCGGCAAGGAAGGCGAGCGCGGCAAGGACTTCAACATGCGTTGGGTAGCCTCCATGGTCGCCGAGGTGCACCGCATCCTGTGCCGCGGCGGGGTGTTCATGTACCCGATGGATACGAAGATGCAGGCCAAGGGCACGACCGGCAAGCTGCGCCTGATGTACGAGGCCAACCCGATGAGCTTCATCGTCGAACAGGCCGGCGGTGCCGCCACCACCGGGCGCGAGCGCATCATGGACATCAGCCCCGAGGGCATCCACCAGCGCGTGCCGGTGGTCCTGGGCGCGAAGAACGAAGTGGAGCGCATCACCGGCTACCACAACGAGGGCTGATCCCTACGCCCTTTGCAGTCAGTTAGACGCTGGCGCGAGCGCGGACGCGCGATCAAGTCAGCGCCTTCCAAGAGGCCCGGCCCCGCAAGGCGCCGGGCTTTCTTGTGCCCGGAAGCCATTGGTTGTAACGGACGTTACGTTACTGCTATACCTGTAACATGGATTTTCCGGATACCGACTGGCAACTGCTCATCCTCGCCTTTCAGAGTGGGCAGAACTCGACCCGGGTTCGGCTCTGGCGCGCGCTGAAGGCGCTGGGCGCCGCTACGCTGCGCGACGGGGTCTACTTGCTGCCCAATCGCTCGGATCTGCGCGACGCTCTGCTGGAACTGGCGGAATCCGCCCGGGCGGCGGGCAACCAGGCCTACCACCTGCCGGTGGCGGCCAGCGCCGAGGAGCAGGCGCATTACCGCAGCCTGTTCGACCGCGAGGCCGAGTACCGCACGCTGCAGACCAGCGCCGAAACCCTCCTGGGCCAGCTGCCTGGGCTGGGCGAGGCCGAACTGCTCAAGCGCCTGCGCCAGGTCCATCGCGAGGCGGAGCAGCTGCGCCGCACGGACTACTTCCCGGGCCCCGGACGCGGGCCACTGGAGGCCCAGCTGGCCCGGCTCGAATCCGCGGCCCAGTCGATGCTTTCGCCGGACGAACCTTCACCCGCACCGGATTCCGGAATCCCCCGGCTGGACTTGGCGGACTACCGGGGCCGGCTGTGGGCCACGCGCGCGGCCATGTGGGTGGACCGGGTCGCCAGTGCCTGGCTGATCCGCGAATTCATCGACCCGGAAGCCCGCTTCGTCTGGATTCCCACCCCGGCCGACTGCCCGACCGAGGCCCTGGGCTTCGACTTCGACGGGGCCGCCTTCACCCACGTCGGCGACCGCGTCACGTTCGAGGTACTGCTGGCCGCCTTCGGCCTGGAGCGCGACAGCGGTCTGGCCGGGCTCGCCGAGATGGTGCATTTCCTGGATGTCGGGGGCCGCCCCATCCCCGAGGCGGCGGGCTTCGAAAGCATCCTGACCGGGGCCAAACAGCAGTGCACGGACGACGATGCCCTGCTGGCCCGGGTAACACCGGTGCTGCACGACCTCCGCCAGGCCTTTGAGCAACAATCCGGACGCGACCCCAGATGACCGATCCCCGACACTCCTCGGCACAACGACCCGACCCGCCCACTCGGGCCGAGGCCTTTCGCTACTGGCTGAAGCTCGGCTTCATCAGTTTTGGCGGTGCCGCCGGGCAGATCGGGATGATGCACGAGGAACTGGTGGAGCGCCGACGCTGGGTCTCCGAGAACCGCTTTCTGCATGCGCTGAACTACACGATGGTGCTGCCGGGGCCCGAGGCGCAGCAGCTGGCGACCTATCTCGGCTGGCTGCTGCACGGCACCTTCGGCGGCCTGATGGCCGGGCTGCTGTTTATCCTGCCTTCGCTGTTCCTGATGATCGGTTTGTCCTGGGTGTACCTGGCCTTTGGCGATGTACCGGCGGTGGAGGCCGTGTTCTATGGCATCAAGCCGGCGGTGGTCGCGATCATCGTCTACGCGGGCTGGCGCATCGGCGGACGGGTACTCAACAATGGCCTGCTGTGGTTGATGGCGATCGCGGCCTTCCTGGCCATCTTCGCGCTCAATATCCCGTTTCCGTACATCATCATTGCCGCCGGCATCCTCGGCTGGCTGGGCAGCCGTGTGTGGCCGGAGCGCTTTCGTGGCGGCGAATCCCACGGTGAGGGCGCCCACGAGGCCCGCGGCCCGGCGGTGGTGGACGACGACACGCCGCCCGCCCCCTGGATGCAGTTTCGCTGGCTGCGGGTCGTCCGATTTCTGGTGGTGGGTCTGGGCCTGTGGGCCGCCGTATTCGGCGCGTTGCTCGCGGTGTTCGGCTGGGACGCCACGCTGACCCGAATGGGGCAGTTCTTCACCCAGACCGCGCTGGTCACCTTCGGCGGGGCGTATGCGGTACTGCCCTATGTCTATCAGGGCGGGGTGGAGACCTATGGCTGGCTGAGCCCGACGCAGATGATCGACGGGATCGCGCTGGGCGAGGGCACGCCCGGGCCGCTCATCATGGTGGTCACCTTTGTTGGCTTCATCGGTGGCTGGACGCAGGCCTTTCTCGGGCCGGATCAAGTCGTTCTGGCCGCCCTGCTGGGTGCGCTGGTCGCGACCTTCTTTACCTTCCTGCCGTCGTTCCTGTTCATCCTGGTCGGCGCACCGCTGGTCGAGCGCACCCGCGGGGACCTGCACTTTACCGGGCCGCTGACGGGCATCACCGCTGCGGTGGTCGGGGTGATCGTCAATCTCGCGGTCTTCTTTACCTGGCACGTCTTGTGGCCGGACGGATTCGAGGGGGCCTTCGAATGGTTCTCCGCGCTGCTGGGCATCGCTGCCTTTATCGCCCTTGCCCGCTTTCGGGTCGGGATCATCCCGCTGATCGCTGTCTGTGCCGCCCTCGGTGCGGGGTATCAGCTTCTGCTCTAGGAGTACCTGACATGCTGAAACAAGGACGAAAAGGGGGCCTGTCGGTCCTGGCCCTGGCGGCATTCGCGCTGGGTCCGGCTCTTGCGGCCAGCGAGACCCCGGTCCTGCCAGAACCCGAGGCCGTCTCGGATCATGCCCATGCCTGGATCGGGCCGTACGGCGGGCCGGACACCGAGAACCAGGGGTTTCGCATGAACCTCGGCTACGTGGTCGGCGAAGATGCTGTGGCCGTGATCGATTCCGGCCATACCCCGGAGATGGCCAAAGAGATGCTGGAGCATATCCGCGCCACGACGGACAAGCCGGTGCGCTACATGATCAACACCAACTCACAGCCGCACCGCTTCATGGGCAATGACGTCTTCCGCGAGGCGGGAGCCGACATCCTGGCCGCTCCCGAGGCCATCGACCGCATGCAGGGCAGCGCCTCGATGTTCGCCATGCAGCTCGAGAACGCGCTCGATCGGCCGGAAGGCTCCGCCGAACATCCCGAACCACCGAACGTGATGGTCGAAGATCGCGAGGAACTGGACCTGGGCGGTGTCACGCTGACGGTTCGTCATGTGGGCAGCGCCCACACCCACGGCAGCCTGATCGCGGTGGTCGAGCCCGACAACGTCGTGTTTGCCGGCGACGTTCTCTACGGCGGCCGTCTGCTGGCCATCCTGCCCGACGGCAGCATGGAGGGCTGGCTGGAGGCCTACGAACTCCTGCAGGATGAGTACGCAGATGCGAAATTCATCCCGGGCCACGGGAAACCGGGCGCACTGTCGACCTTCGACCACGCAACCCACGATTACCTGCGCGCGCTGTGGGACCACATGTTTGAGGCGGCGGACATGGGCACCGACATGCAATCGGCCATCCGCTCCTTCGATGCTTCGCCCTGGCAGGACCTGGCCGATTTCGACGACCTGGCGCCACGCAACGCGAATCTGGCCTACCAAGAGGCCGAAAGCGCCTTGTTCTAGAAAAGCGTGGAAGTCGACTCGCCCCGGGGTGTTTGTGAATCCCGGGGCGAGCCGCAGTCGAATCAGACGACGCGGCCTTCGGGCTGCGCGTCCGGATCCCGGTGCAGGGTGGTCAGGTTGGCCACGGTGGTGTCGGCGATGTTGGTAAGCGCCTCGTGGGTCAGGAATGCCTGGTGGCCGGTGACCAGCACATCGTCGCGCTGCATCAGCCGCGCCAGACGCCGGTCCGGCAGACCGGCCAGCGACCAGTCGTGGAAGAACAGCCCCGCCTCGGCCTCGTAGACGTCCAGCGCAAATCCGCCCAGCTGACCCGAGTCCAGCGCGACCTCGGCGGCATTGGTATCCACCAGCGCCCCGCGCGCTGTATTGATCAGAAAGGCCCCGCGCGGCATCCGCGCCAGGGTGTCGGCATTGATCATGTGCCGGTTCTCCGGCGTCATCGGACAGCTCAGGCTCAGCACCCAGGACTCGGCCAGCAGCGTATCCAGGTCCCGATACTCCACCCCCGCCGCCTGCAGTTCCGCATTCGGGTAGGGGTCGTGCGCGAGGACGCGGCAGCCAAAGCCGAGCATGATCCGCGCGAAGGCCTGGCCGATGCGTCCAGTGCCGACCACCCCCACGGTGCGCCCGACGAGATCGAAGCCCGTCAGGTGGTCAAGGCGAAAATCGCCGCGCCGAGTCCGGTCCCAGGCCCGGTGCACCTGACGGTTCAGGGTCATCAGCAGGGCGACCGCATGCTCCGCGATCGCGTTCGGCGAGTAGGCCGGCACCCGCCCCACGCGCACCCCGCGCTCGCGGGCCCGCGCGACATCCAGGTTGTCGTAGCCGGAGCAGCGCAGCGCCACCACATGGACACCCTGGTCCGCCAGCCCGTCGATCACCCGCCGGTGCAGGTCGTCGTTGGTGAACACGCAGACCGCATCCGCGCCCCGCGCCAGGTGCACCGTCTCCGCAGTCAGGCGCTCGGCGTACACCACCGGCACCATTCCGGCGGACACCAGAGCGGGTACCAGGGACTCGCGATCATGCTGCTGGATACTAAAGACGGCGACCTTCATCGGTTCTCCCGGGTGTTGTCTGGATTCCGTCCCAGCATAACCGGGAAGGGGCCCCTTCGGGATGGATCACGATCCAGGGTTGGCGCACTATAATTTCAGCCACGGTCGCCCATCGAACGAAGGTCGATGCAGGTTGCGGCGAGCGTTCGAGGATGACCCATGCACGTGATCGCACCACAAGTCGTGGATACGCTGATCCGCCTGCTGGCCGGCGACGGCTACGAGGTGGTGGGTCCGACGCGGCGCGACGGGGCGATCGTCTACGATCGCGTGCACGGTCTCGACGACCTGCCGGCGGGCTGGACCGACGAGCACGCCCCCGGCCACTACCGCCTGCGCGCGCGTGACGACGCGGCCCTGTTCGGCTATGTGGTCGGGCCGCACTCCTGGAAGAAGTACCTGTTCCCGCCCGAGGAGACCCTGTTCCGGCTGACCCGCCAGCCGGACGGCAGCTTCGTGACCGAGCCGGGCAAATCCGACGTTCCGCCGCGCGCGTTCATCGGCATGCGCGCCTGCGAGCTGGCGGCGATCGAGGTGCAGGACCGGGTATTCCTCGGCCAGGCGGTGCAGGATCGCGGCTATGCGGCGCGGCGCCAGGATGTGTTCATGGTCGCGGCCCACTGCGCGGAACCCGGCGGCACTTGCTTCTGCGCCTCGATGGACACCGGGCCGCGCGCGCGGGAGGGCTTCGACCTGGCCCTGACCGAGGTGATCGACGGCGCCACGCACTTCCTGGTCGTCGAGGCCGGGAGCGAGGCGGGACGCGCGATGTTCGAGCGGCTGGAACCGCGCCCCGCCAGCGCTGCCGAACAGGCGGCGGCCGAACGCGTCTGGGCCGAGGCCCCAGACAAGATGGGCCGGCAGATGCCCGGCGACGCGCGCGAGGTGCTGAACCGAGCCTTCGAGCACCCGCGCTGGGAGGAGACGGCCGAGCGCTGCCTGTCCTGCTCCAACTGTACGCTGGTCTGCCCCACCTGCTTCTGCTCGCAGGTCGAGGAGGTGCCCGATCTGGAGGGCCAGCGCACCGAGCGCGTGCGGCGCTGGGATTCCTGTTTCAACCAGGAGCACTCGCACCTGGTCGGCGGGCCGCACCGCGACTCGGTGGCCGCGCGCTACCGCCAGTGGATCACCCACAAGCTGGCCACCTGGCACGACCAGTTCGGCACTTCCGGCTGCGTCGGCTGCGGACGCTGCATCACCTGGTGCCCGGTGGGGATCGACATCACCGAGGAGGTGACCGCGGTGCGCCGTGATGCGGGGGACTCGCCATGAAGGAACTGCTGGCCATCCTCGAACAGCAGCCGTTCTTCGAGGACTTCGACCCGATGCATCTGCGCCTGCTGGCGGCCTGCGCCGCGAAGCTCAGCTACCCGGCGGACACGCGGCTGATGCGCGACCACGAGCCGACGGAGACCTTCTGGCTGATCCGCGAGGGCCAGGTCGCGCTGGAGAGCCCGCTGCGCGAAGGCTGCGTGACCTTTCAGACCCTGGGGCCCGGGGACATCCTCGGCTGGTCGTGGCTGCTGCCGCCGTATCGTGCCAGTTACGACGCCCGCGCCCTGACCGAGCTGCATACCCTGCGCTTTGATGCCGGCGTGCTGCGCGAACACATGGAGGCCGATCCGGCCTTCGGCTACATGCTGATGAAACACTTCTCCGCGCTGATCGTGCAGCGGCTGCAGGCCGCGCGATTGCAGGCGCTGGACATCTACAGCCACGGAGGGCCCGGGCATGGCACCTGAGACCCTGCAGCCCCGCACCGACAGCGCCCTGCCGGAACAGGCGATGGCGCCGCAGCCCTGGCGCATCCGTTCGGTGCGGCCGGATGTCGCCAGCAACGAGGTGTTCAGCTGGACGCTGTACCCCGAACCGGGGGTGGAGCCGGGGCCGCTGCCGACCCCCGGGCAGTTCAACATGCTCTACCTGTTCGGCGTGGGCGAGGTGCCGATCTCGGTGTCCGCGATCACCGCGGACGGCGGCATCGTGCACACCACCCGCGCGGTGGGTAGCGTGACCCGCACGATGCAGGATCTGGGGCCTGGCGCGGTGGTCGGCCTGCGCGGCCCGTTCGGTACCGCGTGGCCGGTGGAGCAGGCCCGAGGCCGCGACCTGGTGCTGGTTGCCGGCGGCATCGGTCTGGCCCCGCTGCGGCCGGTGATCCATGCGGCGCTCGAACGGCGCGCGGACTTCGGCCGGGTGGTGGTCTGCTACGGCGCGCGTGCCCCGGGGGACATGATCTTCCGCGACGAGCTGGATGCCTGGGCCGCGCGCGGCGACTTCGACCTGCGCGTGACGGTGGATCGCGCCACCGCGGCCTGGCGTGGCGATGTCGGCGTGGTCACGCAGCTGATCGACCGCGGCGGCTTCGACCGACGAAACACGGTCGCGATGGTCTGCGGCCCGGAGGTGATGATGCGCTTCGCCGCCGCCTCGCTGGAGCGCCGCGGCCTGAAGCCGGAGGACATCTACGTCTCCATGGAGCGCAACATGCGCTGTGCGGTGGGCTTTTGCGGGCACTGCCAGATCGGGTCGCAGTTCGTCTGCCGCGACGGACCCGTGTTTCCCTACCCGGTGATGGAGCCGGCCTTCCGGATACGCGAGCTATGAGACGGGAACAACCCACCCTGGCGGTGTTCAAGTTCGCCTCCTGCGATGGCTGCCAACTCTCGCTGCTCGACTGCGAGGACGAGCTGCTGGCGGTGACCGACCGGATTCAGCTCGCACACTTTCCCGAGGCCACGCGCACTCGCATCGACGGGCCCTGGGACCTGACGCTGGTGGAGGGCTCGATCACCACGCCGGAGGCGGCCAAGGAGATCCGCGAGATCCGCCGGGCCTCGAAGTTCCTGGTGACCATCGGCGCCTGCGCCACCACCGGCGGCATCCAGGCCCTGCGCAATTTCGCGGACGTCGAGGAATTTACCCGCCAGGTCTACGCCCACCCGGAATACATCGAGACCCTGGCCACCTCGGATGCGATCAGCCAGCACGTGCCGGTGGACTTCGAACTACGCGGCTGCCCGATCGACAAGTACCAGCTGCTGGAGGTCATCAGCGCGTTCCTCTACGGCCGTCGCCCGCAGGTCTCCAGCGCCAGCGTCTGCGAGGAGTGCAAGCGGGCGGGGCAGGTCTGCGTGATGGTCGCCCACGGCACGCCGTGCCTCGGCCCGGTCACCCACGCCGGTTGCGGCGCGCTGTGCCCCGGCTGTCACCGCGGCTGCTACGGCTGCTTCGGCCCCAAGGAGACGCCCAACGCGCCCGGCCTGTCCGGGCAGCTGGAGGCCCTCGGCATGGAGCGCGCCACCCGCGTGCGCTTCTACCGCACCTTCAATGCCGGCGCCGACGCCTTCCGCGAGGAGAGCGAGCGCGAAGAATCAGGAAACGGACCATGAGCGAGACCCGCACCATCGAAGTCGACTACCTCGCCCGCGTGGAGGGCGAGGGCGCGATGTACGTGCGCACCGAGGGCGACCGCGTGGAGGAGGTGAAGCTGTCGATCTTCGAGGCCCCGCGCTTCTTCGAGGGCTTCCTGCGCGGGCGCGACTTCCGCGAGGCCCCGGACATCACCGCGCGCATCTGCGGCATCTGCCCGATCGCCTACCAGCTGGGCGCCTCGCTGGCGATGGAGGACGTCTGCGGCGTGACCGTGGACGGCGTGCTGCAGGACCTGCGCCGGCTGGCCTACTGCGGCGAATGGATCGAGAGCCACGCCCTGCATGTGTTCATGCTCCACCTGCCGGACTTCCTTGGCTATCCCGACGCGGTCACCGCCGCGAAGGACCACCCCGACATGGTGCGCAACGGCCTGCGCATCAAGAAGATCGGCAACTCCATCCTGCGCCTTTTGGGCGGGCGCGAGATCCACCCGGTCAACCTGCGGGTGGGCGGCTTTTACCGCACCCCGACCCCGGACGAGGTACGCGGCCTGCGCGACGAACTCGCCTGGGGCCTGGAGGCTGCCGGCGAGGTCGCCGAATTCCTCGCCACCCTCGACTACCCGAACCTGGAGCGCGACTACGAGTTCGTGTCGCTGGTGCACCCGGACGAATACCCGATCACCCACGGCCGGCTCGGCTCCGGCAGCGGTCTGGACGCCGCCATCCGCGACTACGACGACGTCTTCACCGAGGAACACGTCGCCCACTCCAACGCCCTGCACAGCCACCGCTCCGACAGCGGCGAACCGGTGTTCATGGGTCCGCTGGCGCGCTTCGCGCTGAACCGCGAGCGCCTCACCCCGCGCGCCGCCGAACTGGCCGAACGCGCCGGGCTGGGCGCGGCCTGCCGCAACCCGTTCCGCAGCATCCAGGTGCGCATGATCGAGATCGTGCTCGCCTTCGAGGAGGCCCTGCGCCTGGTCGACGGCTACCGGGCCGCGCCGGCCGAACCCGCGCTGCCGGTCACCCCGCGTGCCGGCACCGGCTTCGCCGCCACCGAGGCCCCGCGCGGCATCTGCTACCACCGCTACAGCATCGACGAAGCCGGCCTCATCACCGACGCCAAGATCGTCCCGCCCACCTCGGTCAACCAGCCCACCATCGAGGCCGACCTGCGCGAACTGGTGCAGACCCACCTCCACCTGCCGGACGACGAACTGCGCCACCACTGCGAGGTCGCCATCCGCAACTACGACCCCTGCATCTCCTGCGCCACCCACTTCCTCGACCTCACCGTCGAGCGCCAGTGAGCGGGGGCATGGATCGCGCGCACAAGGGGCCGCTGGTCATCGGCATCGGCAACCCCTGGCGCGGCGACGACGGCATCGGCCACGCGGTGGTGGACGCGCTGGTCGACACCCCGGGCCTCGCCACCGCGAAAAGCCACGGCGAACCCGCCGAACTGATGGAGCTGTGGCAGGGCCATGATCCGGTGATCCTCGTGGACGCCATCGTCACCGGCGCCGCCCCCGGCACACTCCACCGCCTGGACGCCCGCGAGCCGCTGCCGCGCGGCGCCCGCTACTCCTCCCACGGCATCGGCCTCGCCGAGGCCGTCGAATTGGCCCGCTCCCTGGGCGAGCTGCCGGACACCCTCATCGTCCACGGCATCGAACCGACGTACCTCAAGGACGCCGCCGATCTCTCGCACGAGGTCCGCGAGTCCATTGCCTCAGCCGTCTCCCGAATCACCGACGACCTCGCGGCGGCCATGCACGGGCAACCTCCGTGCACCAACAGAGCAGGGTCACAGCACTCGAACTGATTGAACGTGCTGGCGAAAGACGCGATATGGAGACCGCTCAGGACCTTGGAGGGCCGGCTATGGTGGCCAAATGGCGGGTCAAGGTGACCTGCCGGCGACAGTCTGGAGCCCGGGGCGCTGTCAGCGTCCCTCGAACGCGGCGAGGATTTCGGCCTCCAGCAGGGATTCATCGCCGCTGTGGCGAGGGGAGAAGTGGAACGGGATGACCCGCCGCGCACCGGCCTCGCGGGCCAGCTGACCCGCCTGACGCGCGGTCAGATGGGCCGTGGTGGCGGCACGCTGTCCCGCGGCGTGGAGGAACGGGGCCTCGATGTAGAACAGGTCCGCGTCCCGGGCCAGTTCCACAATGGCGCGGCGGTTGGCCTCGTGGAAGGCGACATCGGTCACGTAGACGATCTTCTGCCCGCGAGTCTCTTGCAGTACCTCCCGGCGCAGGCGCCCGAGCGGGAGTTCGCGCCGGTGCTCGCCGTGGCGGTCGTGCCAGGCGACCTCCACCAGGGTGTCGTCCGCCGCCTGCTCCCGCACCAGGCGCTTCAGGTGCGCGAGCCACGGACCGGTCGGCAGGCCGAGGGCCTCGAGTCGGTTGCGCCAGACGTTGATGTGGGTCTTCTCCTCCAGCACAAAACCGAGACAGGGGATGCCGTGATCCAGGTGCACCGCACGGATGCGGAAGCCGGGTTCGTCGAGCAGTACGCCATCGTCGGGTGCCGGCGGAGTGGCGTCCTCGCGGCGAAAGCTGTCGCCGGAACGAAACCGTGCGCGGGCATGGCGACCATCGGCGCCGAACTCGGTTACCTCGAACACCAGTTCGGTCGCGTAGTGGTGCAGCAGATTCCAGGTGTAACCCTGCAGGTGGTGGCCGGCACGTTCGATCAGACCCGGCGGTCCGTACAGCCGCAGGTGCGCATCGCGGCCCAGTAGCAGCCGTAACAGGGTGTCGAAGCCGATGAAATGGTCCATATGGGCATGCGAGACGAACACGTCCGACAGGCGCAGGACCCGGCGCGGAGGCAGGCGACTCATCTCGCCAAGGTCGAACAACAGCGCGCGGCGCTGGAACAGGCAGTCGATATAGAGCGCCGGGTCGCCGCAGGGTCCGTTGACCAGATGGGGGTGGAACAGTGGCGTCACCAGCGAACCCCCTCGCGAATGGCCCCGACATGGCCTTCGGGGCCTTTTGCTCCAGTGTCGCAGGAACCGCTAACCGGACGAACCGGGGTTGGAGTTCGGCAACCGGCTGAACGGGGACGAGAATGCACAGCCACGACGACGTTCAGGCGCTTGGAGGCGCGGTTTCGGCGTTGCAATGGGGCTCCACGATGCCCTGCGAACGAGAGGCCGGACCCGGGCTCACGGGCCTGGCAGGCGGTAGCCCAAGAGGATCCGCCAGCACAACGGAACCGCAGCATCGGGCGCGCCCGTTTTCGTCAACAACGGGCGGCCGGGCGCCTGCTGGCAATGGCTTGTGGGGTTGGCACCCCAGGTTTCCCTAATGGTGTGCGGAAACCGCAGCCGCAAACTCGCCGCAAAGCTCGTGGGTGGCCGAGTGGGAAATGTCTCCGAGGGACAGCATGCCCACCATCCGCTTGTCCTTGTTCATAACCGGCAGACGGCGGATCTGGCGCTCTTCCATAAGGTGTACGGCGTGTTCGAGGTCATCGTCCTCGAAGCAGTAGATGACCCCCGCTGTCATGACATCACGCGCCGTTAGGGACGCCATCTCTTTGCCCTCGGCGATGCCACGGCAGACGATGTCGCGATCGGTCAGCATGCCGATCAGGCGATCGTTCTCGCCAATCGGGACTGCGCCAATATCCTTCTCGCGCAGGAGCTTTGCGATTTCGATGATGGACGTGTCCGGAGCGCACCACTCCACTCCGCGGTGCATGGCTGATTTGATGTCCATGGCCCTGACCTCGCTGTATGAGTAATTACTCTTGTATAGCTAAGGCTTAGGGCACTGGCCAGGCGAATAATTTCATCATGCGGGCGAAGCGGAGGAATGGGCTCCGAACGACGAGGTCGATTGAGAAGGCCACAGCCATTCGACCGAGGACGGACCCGGGGGAGACACTGAATTAATCGCGCGTGCCCGCTCGGACGGCTCGGCGCACCCCTCACGACCGCAACAGGACTCCGCGGCGTGAAGCCCCGGGCGGTACTGGCATTCCCTGGCTCAGATGTGACCCAGCGCCTCCATGGCGCGCGCCACCTTGACGAAACCGGCGATGTTGGCACCCACCGTGTAGTTGCCGGGTGCGCCGTACTCCTCGGCCGTCTCGTAGCAGGTCCGGTGGATGTTGGACATGATCTCCTGCAGGCGGGCCTCGGTGTGTTCGAAGGTCCACGAATCCCGGCTGGCGTTTTGCTGCATCTCCAGGGCGCTGGTGGCCACACCGCCGGCGTTGGCCGCCTTGCCGGGCCCGAAGGCTATTCCGGCCTCGCGGAAGGTCTGAATGCCCTCCGGCGTGACCGGCATGTTGGCGCCCTCGGCCACCGCAATGCAGCCGTTCTCGACCAGCGTCTTGGCATTCTTGCCGGTCAGTTCGTTCTGCGTGGCACAGGGCAGGGCCACTTCGCAGGGGATATCCCAGATACAGCCGTTCTCGGTGTACTTCGCGCTCTTCTTGCGCTCGGCATAAGCACTGATCGGGCCACGCTCGCGTTCCTTGATCTGGCGGACCAGCTCCAGGTCCAGACCGTTCTCATCGAGCAGCACCCCACGCGAGTCGGAACAGGCAACCACCCGGGCGCCCAGTTGCTGGGCCTTCTGGGTCGCATAGATGGCCACGTTGCCGGCCCCGGAGATCACCATGCGTTTGCCGTCCAGCGAGTCATTGCGGGCCTTGAGCATGTCCTCGGTGAAGAATACGGCCCCGTAGCCGGTGGCCTCGGTGCGAGCACGGCTGCCGCCCCAGTCCAGACCCTTGCCGGTGAATACGCCGGACTCGAAGCGGTTGGTCAGGCGCTTGTACTGCCCGAACATGTAGCCAACCTCGCGCTGGCCCACACCGATGTCGCCCGCGGGGACGTCTGTGTATTCGCCCAGGTGGCGGTACATCTCGGTCATCAGGCTCTGGCAAAAGCGCATGATCTCCGCGTCGGAGCGGCCCTTGGGGTCGAAGTCGCTGCCACCCTTGCCGCCACCGATCGGCAGTCCGGACAGGGCATTCTTGAACACCTGCGAGAAGCCCAGAAACTTGATGATCCCCAGGTATACCGACGGGTGAAAACGAATGCCTCCCTTGTACGGCCCCAGGGCACTGTTGAACTGCACGCGGAACGCACGATTGATGTGCAGCTCGCCGCGGTCGTCCTGCCAGGGGACACGAAAGATGATCTGGCGCTCGGGCTCGCAGATCCGCTGAATGATCTTCAGCTCGGCGAATTCCGGGTACTTCACCAGGACCGGGCCCAGCGTATCCAGCACGCCGTGTACCGACTGGTGGAACTCCGTCTCGCCCGGGTTGCGGTGCAGGACTTCCTGATAAATGGGTTCAAGCTTCTCGTCGAGACTTCCGTTCATTGGGTCGTATCCTGATGGTCAGATTCACACGAATTTAGGCGCGGAGCAGCAGGAAAACAATCCCGACCGCCCCATGCCGGGGCTGCGCGGCTGTCGCGCCACCCGCTTGACCGACTCTCGGGCCGATGGGCGTCTGCGGGAACCCTGGAGGCGCCCGTGGGGCGCGGAAGCGGACTCACTCCGAGACGCGGTCCCGTTCGGGCGCGGGCGGGGTCGCGCGGGAGGAGACGCTGAGGGCGGTGACCGTGACGAGGATGAGGGCCATCCCGATGATCTGAACGATTGCCAGGCTTTCGTGCAGGATCACGACCCCGAACAGCGTGGCGGTGACCGGCTCGATCATCGCCACGATAGAGGCCACGGCGGGCGCGGTCGTCCGGAGCCCGTTGATGTAGAACGCGAACGACAGGCCCGCTCCAAACACGCCCAGCGCGGCGAACAGCGGCCAGTCCGTGGTAGTCAGGACTGCGGCCATCTGCGTGTTGTCGCCCGGCAGCATCAGCAGGATCACCAGCACGCCGAAGGCAATCGTAAGGATCGCCTGCGGGCTGCCATGCTGGCCCGCGTACTTGAAGCCAAAAATGAAGATCGCGTAGGACAGGCCCGCCAGCAGGCCGGCACCGGCACCGATGAGCGTCACGCCGCCGGCTCCGGTGTCGTAGATCTGGGTGAGCAGGACGATGCCGACCATGACCATCGCGATGGCCACCAGCTTGAGCGTGGTGGGGGTTTCCAGCTTCAGAGCGAAAGAGATGATGTAGACAAACACCGGGGCGCAGTACATCAGCGTGGCGGCAACCGCCACACTGCCATGCGCGATGCTGAGAAAGTAGAACGCGAAGTTACCGGCCACGCCCAGACCGGCCACGGCCGACCAGAACCACATCCGGCCACTCCCCAGCCCGCTGCCACCCGGGCGCCAGGCCAGCCACACCAGCACAAACAAGAGACCAATGGCCCCGCGGTAGAACGAGACCACAAAGGCATCCCATCCCTCGGCCATGAGGATGCCGCCAATCCCGCCGGACAGCCCCCAGAAGAAGGCCGCCAGCACCACCAGTCCCACACCCAGGCCCATCAATAGCTCCCTTTGTTTCGTTGTATGCAACGGGCCGTCATCGGGGACGGAACAAGGCCGAGGTTCTCGGGCAACCTGCCCGTCCGCTGGCTGGGAAGGCGCCGGCATCCCGCTTGGAGCCCCTGCAGGATACGTGCCCTGAAGGGCGCGTCCAGAACCACGGTACCCTGCCAGGCCTTTGGCTGCTCTGCTGGCGGGGCATGAGGCGGCTACGACATGGCTTCCTCGATCCGCTGGCTCACGCGGTCGGCGACCTTGCCTCTCACCACGACCGCGTCGGCTCCCGCCTGGCGCGCGGCCTTCAGCATCGCGCCTTCGACGTGGGGGCCAAAGGCCAGGATGGAGGCATCGGGACAGCGTTCGCGCCAGTTGGCCACGGTGTCCACGTCGCGGGTCGCCAGGTCGACCACCACCAGATCGGGGCGCTCGGCCCCATCGCCACTGGTGACCGTGGCCCCGGCCGAGCGCCAGCGGGATTCGAGGCGCACGCGGGTCATCAGGTCCGGGGTATCGAGGTGGATGTGCATGGGCGTCTCCGGCGGAAGGGGTCTGTGACCTGGATGCACAGCCTCGCGCACGACGGGCAGGCGCACCAGAGACGCCATACGGGACAGCGAAAATTCAGTCCCGGAAAACATCCGCGCCTGTGCGGTTGAGCGCACCCCCGGGTTGGAGGAAGCTTGAGGTTGACACCGACTGCGCTGGCGCACCGAACCCAAGGGAAACACTGATTAATGGACACACTGTTGCGGTTCCCTTGTGCAGAATGACTGCACAGCAGTCACCGCGCCTTGTTCGCACGCAAAAGCGACTCGAGCGCGAGTGTGTCCATTAATCCGTGTTTCCCAAGGAGTCGAGATGCACGAGTTTTCGTTGATGGCCGACCTGATGCGCAAGATCGAGCATGTGGCGGCGGACAATAACGCCGAGCGGGTGACCCGGGTGCGGGTGTGGCTGGGCGCGCTGTCGCACATCACGCCGGAGCACTTCCGCGAGCACTTCGAGGATGGCACCCGCGGCACGCTGGCCGAGGGCGCCGAGCTGGAGGTGGAGACCTCGGATGACGAGACCCACCCCGAGGCGCAACAGATCCTGCTGCGGAGCCTGGACGTGGCGTGAACACGGCCACGACACGCACCCCGGCGCGGGAGCACTGGCGCCTGGTCGTCACCGGCCGGGTGCAGGGCGTGGGATTCCGGCCATTCGTCGCGGCGCTGGCAAAACGCCTGGCGCTGACCGGGACGGTCGGCAACACGCCCGCGGGCGTGGTGATCGAGGCCGAGGGGGACGCGGCCAGCCTGGATGCGTTTCGTACGGCACTGGTGCAGGAGGCGCCGGTGGCCGCGCGGATCGATGGCATCTCTGTCAGCCCCGTAATCCCGACTGGCGCGACCAGTTTCCGGGTCACCGCGGGGCCGAACCGGGGCGGTGCCCCCGCCCTGGCCCCGGACCGTGCCCCCTGCCCTGACTGCCTGGCCGAGATCCGCGATCCGGGATCGCGGCGCTACCGCTATCCGTTCATCGCCTGCACTGCCTGCGGCCCGCGCTGGAGCATCACGACCGCGCTGCCCTGGGATCGTGTCCACACCACCCTGGCTGACTTCCCGCTGTGCCCGGCCTGTCGGGCGGAGTTCGAGAACCCGGGGGATCGGCGCTTCCATGCCGAGGCGATGGCCTGCCCGGACTGCGGGCCGCGGCCCGTGCAGCGCGCGCCGGACGGTACCGAACAGGCCACCGGTGATGCGGCACTGGATGCCGCCGTGGCCACCCTGCGCGAGGGGCAGATTCTGGCCCTGAAGGGCCCGGGCGGATTCCAGCTGCTGACGGACGCCACCCGCGAGTCCGCGGTTGCCCGCCTGCGCGCGCGCAAGCAGCGCCCGGAAAAGCCGCTGGCGGTGCTGCTGCCGGATGGCGGCTGGCTGGACCGTCTGGCCCATGTATCCGAAGCGGAACGGGCACTGCTGGACAGCCCGGAGGCCCCGATCGTGCTGGTGGATCGCGAGCCGGGCGCGCCACTGGCCGGGAACATCGCCCCGGGGCTGAATCGCCTCGGCCTGATGCGGGCAGCCACACCTTTGCACCACCTACTGCTGTACGCGCTGGGCACCCCGCTGGTCTGCACCTCCGGCAACCGCAGTGGCGAGCCGCTTTGTATCGACGGCGAGGAAGCGGTGGCCCGGCTGGGCGTGATCGCGGATGCCATCCTCGACCACGACCGGCCGATTGCGCGGCCGCTGGACGACAGCGTGTTCCAGATCGCGGCCGGGCAGCCGCAGTGCCTGCGCCTGGGACGGGGAGCCCTGCCCCTGCGCATCCCGCTGCCGCAGCCCGGCCCGGTCACGCTGGCGCTGGGCGGCCACCTGAAGGCGGCACCGGCGCTGGCCCTGGACCGCGAGGCCGTGGTCGGCGCCCATGTCGGCGACCTCGACAGCGATGCGGCCCTGCGCCGCCTCGACAGCGAGGCCCGCGCGCTGGCCGGGCTCTGCGGCGTGCAGATCGAACGCATCGCCTGCGACCGGCACCCGGACTATGCCTCCACCACGCTCGCCGAGGGCACGGGCGTGCCGGTCTTCCCCGTGCAGCACCACCACGCCCATGCCGCGGCCTGCCTGGCCGAGCACGGGGTGCAGGCCCCGGCTCTGGCGCTGATCTGGGACGGCGCGGGGCTGGGTGCCGACGGGACGCTCTGGGGGGGCGAGTGCCTGACCGTGGGCGCCGATGGCGACTGGCAGCGTCTGGGTCACCTGCGCCCGTTCCGCCTGCCGGGGAGCGAGGCCGCGATCCGCGAGCCGCGACGCGCGCTGCTCGGGCTGCTGCATGCGCACTTCGCGGGCGATACGGCGGCCCTGGCGGCCAGCCCGGTCCGGGCGCTGTTTAGCGATGCCGAGTGGGCACCCCTGCTCCGCGCCCTGGATCGCGGGGTCAATGCGCCCTGGACCAGCAGCGTCGGGCGGCTGTTCGATGCGGTGGCGGCCCTGACCGGGCTGCGCACCGGTGCCGGCTTCGAGGGGCAGGCCGCGATGCTCGTGCAGCAGGCGGCGGAGGCCTCACCGAGAGCAGCGGATGCCCCGGATCTGGTGCTGGATAACGCCATGCCCTGGCAGGCGGACTGGGCCCCGCTGATCGCCGCCCTGCTGGCCGCGCAGGCGGCCGGTGCCACCCCCGGGGCGATCGCCGCACGGCTGCATAGCGCACTGGCGCGGTTCGCGGTCGCGGCTGCCCGGGCGGGCGGGCGCGAGACCGTGGCATTGACCGGCGGATGCTTCCAGAATCGGCATCTACTGCAATGCTGCGTGGCGGCCCTGTGCGACGCCGGCTTTCGCCCGCTGTGGCCACGGGCCGTGCCGCCCAACGATGGCGGACTGGCGCTGGGCCAGGCGGTGGTCGCGCGCCACGCCGCACACCCGGCCCGACCGGAAGGAGGAGACTGACCCATGTGCCTTGCGATCCCCGGCCTTATCGACGCGGTGGAGGGCGACGACCCGCTGTTCCGCCAGGCGCAGGTCCGATTCGGCGGGGTTGCGCGCACGGTATCGCTCGCCTGCACCCCGGAGGCCGGGCCCGGCGACTACGTGCTGGTGCATGCCGGCATCGCGATCGCCACCATCGACGAGGCCGCGGCCGAACGCACCCTGGCGGCGCTGCGCGCGATCCCCGAACACGAGCCGCCCACCCCGGAGGGCCCGTGAGGCACCTGGACGAATACCGCGACCCGGCGCTGATCCTGCAGCAGGCGGAGGCGATCCGCGCGGCCTGCACCCGGCGCTGGACGCTGATGGAGGTCTGCGGCGGCCAGACCCACGCGATCCTGCGCCACGGGCTGGACGACCTGCTGGCGGATACGGTCGAGCTGCTCCACGGGCCCGGCTGCCCGGTCTGCGTGACCCCGACCGAGACCCTGGACCAGGCCGTACTGCTGACCCGCCGCCGGGAGGTGATGCTGTGCACCTTCGGCGATATGCTGCGCGTGCCCGGTGCGCTGGGCGACCTGAACGCCGCGCGCGCGGCCGGCGGGGACGTGCGCGTGATCTACTCGCCGCTGGATGCGGTCGCGCTGGCGCGCGAACACCCGCAGCGCGAGGTGGTGCTGCTGGCGGTGGGCTTCGAGACCACCGCCCCGGCCGCCGCGATCACGGTACTGCAGGCCGAGGCCCTGGGGCTGTCCAACCTGTCGCTGCTGGTCTCGCACTCGCTGGTGCCGCCGGCGATGGAGGCCCTGCTGACGGACCCGGCCCACCGCATCCAGGGCTTTCTGGCCGCCGGGCATGTCTGCACCGTGGAGGGGGCGGCGGCCTATCAGGCGATCGCCGAGCATTTCCGGGTGCCCATCGTGGTGACGGGCTTCGAGCCGGTGGACCTGCTGGCCGGCATCCGGGCCTGTGTGGAGCAGCTGGAACGCGACGAGGCCCGGGTCGAGAACCGCTACGACCGGGCCGCCCGCGACGACGGCAACGCGGCCGCACGCGATGCGGTCAGCCGTGTGTTCGAGCCGGTGGAACGCGAGTGGCGCGGCATGGGCCGCCTGCCCGCCAGCGGGCTGGGCCTGCGTCCGGCCTACGCCGGCTTCGATGCCGTCGCGCGTTTCGGGATCGCCTCCCCCGCGACCGGCGCGGACGGGCCCTGCATCGCCGGCGAGGTGCTGCGCGGGCTGCGCCGCCCGACCGACTGCCCGGCCTTCGGCCGCGAGTGCACCCCGAACACCCCGCTGGGCGCGCCGATGGTGTCCTCCGAAGGGGCCTGTGCCGCCTACCTGCACTACCGGGGCGGGGCATGACCACGGAGGTGGTCCGCCTCGCGCATGGGGGCGGGGGTCGGCTGCAGGCGAAGCTGCTGGACGAGGTGATCCTGCCGGCGCTGGGCAGCCCGGCCCGCGGCGCCCCCGATGCGGCCGTGCTCGACGCACCGGACGGACGCCTGGCGCTGACCACCGACAGCTTCGTGGTGCGGCCGCTGTTCTTCCCCGGCGGCGACATCGGCCGCCTCGCGGTACACGGCACGGTCAACGACCTGGCGATGGCCGGGGCGCGGCCGCTGTGGCTGACGCTGGGGCTGATCCTCGAGGAGGGGCTCCCGCTGGAGGATCTGCGGCGCATCCTCGCCTCCGTAAGCGCGGCTGCCGAAGAATGTGGTGTGCAGGTGGTGGCCGGCGATACCAAGGTGGTCGAGGCCGGGCGCGGCGACGGGGCCTACCTCAACACCAGCGGGGTGGGCATCGTGCCGGAGGGGGTGCGGATCGCACCGGACGCGATCCGGCCCGGTGACGTGCTGCTGGCCAGCGGGGACCTGGGCCGACATGGCGTCGCCATCCTGGCCGCGCGCGAGGGCCTGGGACTGGACCCGCCGATCCCCAGCGACAGCGCCCCGGTCGCCGGGGCAGTGGCCGCGCTGCTGGCAGCCGACGTGCCCGTGCATGCCCTGCGCGACCCCACCCGCGGCGGCACAGTGGCTGCGCTGCAGGAACTGGCGGACGCCTCCGGCTGCCGCCTGGTGCTGGACGACGCAGCCATCCCGGTGCGCGAGGACGTGCGCGGGGCCTGCGAGATCCTCGGGCTGGACCCGCTGCACAGCGCCTCGGAGGGCCGCTTCCTGGCCGCCGTGCCGGAACCCGCGGCCGAACACGCCCTGAGCGTACTGCGATCACGACCGGAGACGGCCGGTGCCGTCGCCATCGGCCAGGCCGAGGCGGGCGAGCCCGCGGTCATCCGACGCCTCGCGACCGGCGTGGAACGCCGGGTGATCCTGCCAGCCGGCGAGCAGTTGCCCCGCATCTGCTGAGGGACCACTGAAACCGCCCGATGGAGTCTGACAGAGACACGGGCCCGATGGAGTCTGACAGAGACACGGGATGACGGGCATGACGGCGGCGCCCGCCGGACGTTATGGTGAAACTCACGGTTCAGTCAGGAGAAACCCACGATGTCGATGCGCCCGTTGATTCCCGCATTCCTCGCGCTCGCCAACAGCCCCGCCCTCGCCCACCCGGGGCACGGCCATGGCGACGGCTTCTCTCTGCTGCACTACCTGAGCGCCCCGGAACATGTGGCAGGACTGGTATTGCTCGCTATGGTCGGCGGGGGCATTGTCGGCTGGTGGCTGCGCCGCCGAAGCCGTGACAACCGCCAGGACTGATCCAGGCGCCCCGCGCGTTCATGCGCCGGCTTCGATCGGCCACCAGTAGCGCTGCTCGAAGTCCCGGTCCCGGTCGCGTACCGGCACCGACTGGAAGCCGACCCGGGCGAAAAAGCCGGCCGCCGACGTCTGCGCCTTGACCAGCACCCCGTCTACATCCGCAGCGCGGGCGGCCTCCTGGCAGGCCACTACCAGTTGCCGTCCGACACCCGTACCACGGGCGGTGCGGGCCACGTACAGGCCGTGCAGCAACAGACCCGCCGTCACGCCCTCGGGCAGGTCGCGGGCACCTACCGATTCCCAGGTCGCCACACCGACCACCTGTCCGGCCTCCTCCCGCACGACGGCGTCCAGGAACATCAGATCGGCCTCGGTGTAGCGATAGGCCGGCAGTGCCAGCCGGCGTACCCGCTCCGGCAAGGGCCAGTCCTCGATCGCCTCGGCGACCAGCTGATTGATCGCCCCCAGGTCCTCACGGCAGGCGGGGCGCAGGCCCGAACTCTGGACAACGCTGGCGGCCATCGGACACCCCTTATTCGGCACGGTTCCTGCTGGGACCACGAGAGGGGTCAGGAGTGCCCCATGCCGAGGGCTTCACGACAGCGACATGTGCGATCAGAGATAATCACGCCGCACCGAAAAGAGACGACAGCGCACCATGACGGAACTGAAAAAAGCCATCGAGCACCAGCGCGAATATCTGGAAGCCCGGCTACAGGAGCCGCTGGCCGAAATCGCAGCCCGTATAAGCAAGGCCTGGCCGCGACGCGAGGCACTGGATTCGATCCTGGAAGAGGCGATCCGGCAGATCCCGGAAGCCACGTTTGTCTATGCCCTGAACACCGAGGGCATCCAGCTATCCGACAACATCTCGCGCAGCGGCGTGCTGCCGGAGCACTTCGGTCGCGACCGCTCGCAGCGCCCCTACATGAAGGAGGCGGTGCCAGCCGAGGGCTTCCTGCTGTCGGAGGCCTACATCAGCCTGCTCGGACGCCGCCCTTCGCTCACCTCGCTACAGCTGGTGCGCGACGAGAACGGCACGGCGCTCGGGTTCCTCGGCGCGGATTTCGACCTGCGCAACCTGCCGGATCTGTCGGAGGATCTCTACGAGGAACCGAACGAGTGGCGCCAGATCAAGGGCGACCCGTCCATCCGCGGTACCCTGTTCCTGCAGAGCCGCACCGAGAGCCTGATGGACCAGCACATCGACACCGCGCTGGCCATCCTGGAAGAGCTGTTCACCGAGCGCGGCGTATTCCAGGGCGTGTTCCACTTCTCCAGCTCGCGGGCGACGCTCTGGACTACGGAGGACCCCTACCGCTACCGCATCCTGACCCATGAATCCCTGGCCGACCCCGATGTCTGCCTCGCCTTTCCCCACGAGCCTTACCCGGAGGAAGCGCTGATCCCGAAAGAGTCCGTGGGCCGCGTGCTCGAAGGGCTCAAGGCCCTGCGCTTTGCCGACGAGACCATCTACCTGCGCTCGGCCTCGGTGAACCTGTTCAACGGCATGGTCAGCCTGACTTTCTCCTGCGACGGCTCCCACTACATGACCTGGGACGACTTCCTCGGCCGCTCCATCGACTTCTGGATCGGCGCCACCGGGTAAACGCCCTCGCGCGCTGACAGCGACCCGTCGCCTGGGCCATGATGGTCTCGGAGCCAGGTGCGGGGACAGGGGATGGAGACCGCGGTAGCCAAGGAAATCGGCGGGCGGCGCGAGCAGCAGGACGCAGCCGGTGTATGGACCTGCCCGAATACCCGGTGCGCGTTGCTGGTCGTCGCGGACGGCATGGGCGGGCACGCGGACGGCGCTCAGGCAGCCCGGATGGCCATCGCCACCGCCGAGCGCCTGTGGCACGACTGCGACGGTCGCCCGGAGGACCCGGCGGCACTCCTGGAGCGCCTCTTTCGCGAGGCCCAGGCCGCCCTGCACAACCCCGGCGCGGCACCCGGCGAACAATCCGGGACCACGCTGGTGGCGCTGTATGTCGGGCCGGAGCGGGCCTGGTGGGCCCACTGCGGCGACAGCCGTCTGTATCACTTCGAGGGGGAGCGCCTGATCGCCCGCACGCGGGACCACACGCGGGTGCAGGCGCTGGCGGATGCCGGCGAGATCCGCGAAGAAGACATGGCAACCCACCCGGAACAGAACCAGCTCCTGCAGGCCCTGGGCGTGGTCGATCCGATCCGGGTGAAACATGGCGAGGCCTCGCTAACGCCCGATAGCCGCTTCCTGCTGTGCTCCGATGGGTACTGGGAACAGCTGGACCCCGAGGAAAGTGCTCAATGGATGAGTCAGCCGGATCTTCAGGCCGCCTGTACGCAGACGGCCGCCCGCGCGGCACAGCGCGGCGGCGTGCATGGCGACAATGTGGCCATCGCCGCCTGGCGTGCACAGGCCATGACCACCCCGGCTCGGCGCCACCTGCGTGCCGCCATCCGGCCGCTACTGCTGGGGGCCCTGCTCCTGCTCGCCGTCCTTGCAATCCTCTTCTGGCCTCTGGACTGAACATGACGCGTCTTGCTGTCGGGGCAGCATTGCCCCTCGTCGCCCTGCTGACCGGCTGTGCAATGCTGGGAGTCGAAGGAGATGAACCGGCCACCGAGGCGCCCGAGGTGTCCGAAGAGGCCTCTGCAGAAGGCCCCGTGGCGGCGGAAGACCTGACCATCGCGGAGATCATCGAGGCCCTGCAGGAAGGGGACATCGAACGGGCGGACCCGGCGCTGGACCGATTCCTGGAGGGCGAGTCCGGTCACCGGGTCGCGCGCAGCCTGCGCGCGCAGCTGGATGCGGACCCGCGCGAGGAACTGGGCTCGGCCTACTTTACGCATACGGTAGAGCCGGGCGAGACACTGGGCCAGCTGGCCCGGCAGTACCTGGGCGATGCCAATCGCTTCCTGATCCTCGCGCGTTACAACGACATCGAGCGCCCATCGCGGCTACTGGCCGGCCAGCGCCTGCGCATACCGGAGACCGCCGCGCGCGAGGCCCCCGCCGCCAATGCGGAGAGGCTCGACGAGCAATTGGCGGCCCTTGGGGGACGGGACGACGAAGAGGCCTACCTGCGCGCGATCGAGGCCGACCTGGAGGCGGGGCGTTACGGAGAGGCGCGCGACGGTGTCCGGCAGGCGCGCGCACAGGCCGGCAATGGCCTTCGGGGGCAACGACTCGACGAGCTGGAACGCGCGGTGGACGGCCGCTACTGGGAGCAGCGCGGGCACGCGGCACGGGATGCGGGTGACCCCGAGGCCGCGCTGGCCGCCTACGACCGGGCGTTGGAGGCCGACTCCGGGCGCGCCAAGGCCCGGGAGGCGCGCGAGGAACTGCGCGAACAGCGCAAGGACGAGCTGCATTCGGCCGCCATCCAGCGTTATCGCAACCAGGACCTGGACGAGGCGATTGCCCTGTGGGACAAGGCGCTGGAGCTCGACCCCGAATTCGAGGCCGCACGCGGATACCGCTTGCGGGCTCTGGAACTGCAGCGCCGCCTGGAGCGTCTGGGACGCTCGGAAGAAGGCGCTTCCTGAGCCGGTCAGACCCCGTATTCGGCGCGGTAGGCGCGCAGGGCCTCGAGGTGCTCAGGGGCGCGGCCGGTCTGCTCCAGCATCTGCACCAGGTCCCCCAGCCGAGCCACGCGCACGACCTCCAGGCCCAACTCGTCCTCGACCTCCTGGATTGCCGAACGCTCGCCGCGGCCGCGCTCTTCGCGATCCAGGGCAATGGCCACCGCCACCGGCGTGGCGCCCGCCGCGCGGATCAGCTCCACCGATTCGCGGATGGCAGTGCCGGCGGTGATCACGTCGTCCACAATCAGCACACGCCCGGCCAGCGGTGCCCCCACAATGTTGCCGCCCTCGCCATGGTCCTTGGCCTCCTTGCGGTTGAAGGCCCAGGGCCGGTCCATCTCGTGGTCGCGGTACAGCGCCTCGGTGACGGCCGCAGCCAGCGGGATGCCCTTGTACGCCGGACCAAAGACCAGGTCGAAGGAGACGCCGGAATCGACGATCGCCTGTGCATAGAACTCGCCCAGGCGTACGAGATCGGAGCCGCGGTTGAACAGGCCGGCATTGAAGAAATACGGGCTTACCCGCCCCGACTTCAGTGTGAACTCGCCAAAGCGCAGGACATCGCGTTCCAGGGCATAGTCGAGAAAGGCATGGGCGGTCATCGTGGGGCTCCGGTCGGAAAACGCCGTATTCTGACACAGGCGGGGCTGGATTCATCATGCCAGCCCTTTCCTGCACGCGCGCGCGCCGGTATCGTTCCCGGCCATGCGCATACTCTCGATGAACGCCAACGGCATCCGTGCCGCCGCCCGAAAGGGCTTCTTCGACTGGCTCCCGACGACCGAGGCCGACGTGGTCTGCATCCAGGAGACCAAGGCCCAGATTCACCAGATTCAGGGCGAGCCTTTCCATCCCCCCGGCTACCACTGCGCCTATGTGGATGCGGTCAAGCCCGGCTACAGTGGCGTGGCCCTGTACAGCCGGCGTCAGCCGGACGAGGTGATCACGCGCATTGGCTTCGAGGAGGCGGACAACGAGGGCCGCTACGTGGAGATGCGCTTCGGGGACCTGTCCGTGGTGTCGCTCTACCTGCCCTCGGGTTCCTCGGGGGACCACCGGCAGGATTCGAAGTGGCGGTTTCTGGACTTCTTCCGGCCCTGGCTGGCGGAGCGCATGCAGGACGGGCGCGAGTGGGTGATCTGCGGCGACTGGAACATCGCCCACAAGGAGATCGACCTGCGCAACTGGAAATCCAATCAGAAGAACTCGGGCTTCCTGCCCGAGGAGCGGGCCTGGCTGGATCACCTGTTCGACGAGATCGGGATGGTGGATGTATTCCGGCGGCTGGACGACCGACCCGAGCAGTACACCTGGTGGTCCAATCGCGGCCAGGCCTGGGCGAAGAACGTGGGCTGGCGCATCGACTACCAGATTGCCACCCCCGGCATCGCGGAGACCGCGCGGGCCCCGTACATCCATACGGACGACCGCTACTCCGATCACGCCCCGTTCTGGATCGACTATGACTACACCCCCTGATCGTCGTTCGCGGGCCTCTTCGTGAGCACGGCTGCCGAGTCGCAGAACCGGCCAAACCGCGACTGGCGCGAGGCGCTGGCCGTCTACCGCCACCCGCGGGTGGTGGGCATGCTGTTCCTCGGTTTTGCCGCCGGACTCCCGCTACTGCTGACCGGCGGCACCTTCACCGCCTGGCTGCGCGACCTCGGGGTCGAACTGGCCTCCATCGGTTTCCTCTCCTGGGTGGGCATGGCCTACAGCATCAAGGTGCTGTGGGCTCCCATCGTGGACCGGATGCGGCTACCGCTGCTGACCCGGATCTTCGGGCGACGGCGGGCCTGGATGCTGGCGGCGCAGGCGACCATCATGCTGGGGCTGTTCGGAATCGCCTTTACCGACCCCACCGAACAGCTCTGGCTGGTCGCGGTCTGGGCGGTACTGACCGCCTTTGGTGCCGCGACCCAGGACATCGCGATCGACGCCTACCGCATCGAGGCGGTCAGCCAGGAGCGCCAGGGCGCGATGGCCGCAGCCTATGTCTTTGGCTATCGCGTGGCATTGCTGACGGCCGGGGCGGGGGCGCTGCATATTGCGGCCGCCGGCAGCTGGAGCCTGTCCTATATGGCGATGGCGGCGCTGATGCTGGTCGGGGTCGTATGCACCCTGATCGTGCGCGAACCCGAGGTGGCCACCCGCGACGCGCAGACCGCCCGGCTCGAAGAACGCGTGGTGCATTACATCAACAACACCGCCGACACCGGCCTCTGGCGGGACTTCAAGGCCTGGTTCATCGGCGCAGTGGTATGCCCGTTCGTGGAGTTCTGGCAGCGCTTCGGACGAATCGCCCTGCTGGTGATCGCGTTCATCGCGATCTTCCGCATCAGCGACATCTTCATGGGGGTGATGGCCAACCCGTTCTATCTCGACCTGGGCTTCACCAAGGACGAGATCGCCAACATCGCCGCGGCCTTCGGGCTGGCGATGACGCTGACGGGGGCCGCCCTGGGCGGACTGCTGGTCGTGCGTTTCGGGATCATGCGCATGCTGATCGCCACCGCCATCCTGGCGCCGGCTACCAACCTGACCTTCTCCTGGCTGGCGACCCTGGGCCCGGAAACCTACGGTCTGGTGTTCGCAATCATGGCCGACAATCTCTCCGGCGGGATGGCGATATCGGTGTTCATCGCCTATCTCTCCAGCCTGACCAACTCGGCCTACACCGCGACCCAGTACGCCCTGTTCAGCTCGATCATGACCCTCCCGGGTCAGTTCCTGGCCGGATTTACCGGCGTATTCGCCGAGCACCTGGGCTGGTTCTGGTTCTTTGCCAGCTCCGCGCTCATTGGCATCCCCACCATCCTGCTGGCCCTCGCCCTGATGCGCTGGGCCAATCCGGACCGCATGGCCCAGCCGGGTCGACCGTCGGAGTTGCAGGCGCCGCCGGAGGGACCGGAACGCGCCCCCTCGTAAGAGGCGGGCCCGGGTTCCGAACGTCGGCCCGTCCGTCCGGGGCCTACCAAAACAAAAACGTCCGCCGGCGATGACGATCGCAAGCGGACGGCAGGGCAGCGCCCCCGGTATCGAAGGGGCGGCTATCGACTACTCCCGGCTTCAGGGGCGCTTCGGCGTCTGGTATTCCGCCTCTTTCTGGAAAGACTCCCAGATCGTCTCGTAACCGACGAAGCCCTTTTCGTTGGGCGGCATCTGGCGGGTCACCAGGTAACGGGACTTGCCGTCCGGGACCTGCGGGTGTTTCTTCTCGGTATCCTGGCTCATGGTTCATTCACCTCGCTTCGATGAAAAAGAGGGGATGGGACATTAACGTCTCGCCCCCAGACATACTGAAAGGCCGGGCAAACCGGCCCCATCACTCGATGGGCACCGCTCGTCCGCTGTCGATTTCCGGGCCCGACTCCACCTTGCCACCATGCTCGATTTCGTCCGCAGTGGCATCACGCACCAACAACACATTCAGTTTGAAAATCACCTGCCGACCACACAGCGGGTTATTGCCATCAATGGTGATCGTCTTGTCGTCGAGCCGCGTAACCAGAAAATTCTTGGTCTGGCCACGATCGTTTTCCATCAGGATCGCCGTACCGAGCTCGCGGTACTCCTCCGGCACGTTTTCGATCGCTTCCGTGATCACCAGGGACTCGTCGCGCGGGCCGTACAGCGCATTGCAATCGATGGGGACCTCGATGGTTTCGCCCTGCGCCTTGCCCTCAAGCTCGCCCATCACCTTGGGCGACAGGACCTCATTGACGCCGTGCACGTATCCCAGGGGGAACTCCACCTCGGTCAGGACCTGGCCGGATTTCTCGTCGATGACCTGGTAATTCAGCTCGACGTACTTGTTGTCCTTGATTACATCTGTCATTCAAAGTCCCGCTGTCTTAGAAAATGGACGCACCGAAGATTCGCACTTCGCCTTCCTCGTAGCCGAGGACCATGCGGCCGAGCCACTCCCCTTCTTTCTTCGTGCTGCGCACCCGATACAGGACCGTGACATGTTCGCCGCGGCGAATGATGCCGAGGTAATCCCAGTCATCTTTCAGGTTGCGGGTCAGCTCGCTCTGGGCGAACTGCTTGCCCACCTCGACCTCGTTAAGGCCGAACAGCAGGTGGTAGGAGAACCGGCGGACGAACTTGCCGTACTGGCCCTTGTTCGAGTACTTGATCAGATCGCTCCACATGGGATGGGCGATCTCCAGGATCTCCTCGTCGGAGTGATCGATGATGTTCATCGAGGTCTCCGGCATTGGCTGTGCTTCAGCTGCACTGGTCATGTTGAAACCCCCGGGGGTGACGGTTGAAAGAGAAGACCAACGCGCGAACGCGTTGGCCATCGCTGCTTGCCAGCCGTGGTGACGGGGCCGCACCCGACCCCGTCACGTTAGCACCCTAGGCTTCCGCCTTCTCGGGTTCGGCCGGGGCCTCGTCCTTGTCGACCAGGTGATAGCACGGCGCCTTCTCCATGGTGTACTCGCCCGTCTTCGGGTCACGACGAGAGACGGTCAGGTGATGCCAGTTCTTGTCGTCGAGCTTCATGTAGTCGCCTCGGTAGTAGTAACCCGGCCAGCGGGTTTCCTTGCGGAACAGCGTGTGTTGGAAGACGCTCTCGGCCGTGCGCACGCGGTGCTTCAGCTCCCAGGCACGCAGCAGCTCGTGGATGTCCTCCGCCGCCAGCTTGTCCAGATCCTCTTCGAGGATGTGCATCTTCTTCAGGCCGATATTGAGCAGCTTCTCGTTGGTCATGTAGCTGACCGTCACGCCGCCGCAGTATTCGTCCATCAGCTTCTGCAGGCGGTCAAGACCCTGGCGCGGGTTGATGAAGTTCGGATTGACCGAACCGGCCACAACCTCGTTGCTATAGATCTTGTAGTGCTCGAGCGGCTTGTAGATCTCCTCTTTGCGCTTGTTGATCTGCGAATCGGAGACGCGGATGCCGTCGGCCTTGCCATCGTCGATGTACTTGCAGGCAGCCTTCGCGGCCAGCCGGCCCTCGGTGAAGGAACCGGAGGAGAACGCATGTGGCGTCCCGCCCACGGCGTCGCCGGCACCAAACAGGCCTTCGACGCTGGTCATGCGGTTGTAGCCCCAGAAGTACTCGGGCGGGGAAACATCTTCCGGACCGGAGCACCAGGCTCCACAGCCCGTGGCATGCGAGCCCATCACGTAGGGCTCCGAGGTGGTCAGCTCGGGGTTCTCGTTCTTGGGGTCCACGTCGGTGGCGGCCCAGAGCACGGCCTGGCCGACGGTCATACCCAGGAAGTTCTCCCAGCCCACCTCTTCAAGATGCGGATCCTGGAAGGCCTCCATGGTGACCATGTGGATCGGGCCACGGCCGGCATTCACCTCGTTGAGGAACGCGTGGTTGCGCAGGCACGTCGGGATCGGGCGATGGGTCCGGTGGGAGACCTCCGGATCCAGGTACTCCTTGCCGACCATCTCCTGCAGCTGCGGCCACCACTTGGACTCGTACTCTTCGCCGTTGCAGTTCTGCGTGCGGGTCTTCAGATGCAGGAAGTAGGCACCGACCGGGCCGTAACCATCCTTGAAGCGGGCCAGCACGATGCGGTTTTCCATCTGGGTCATCTTGGCACCGGCATTGATCAGCAGACCGTAGGCCGAGCCGGAAGACCAGGGCGCGTACCAGACACGGCCCGCCCCTTCACCGACCGAGCGCGGCTTGAAGATCATCGATGCGCCGCCGGCAGCAACGATTACCGTCTTCGACTTGAAGACGTGATAGTTGCCGGTGCGCACATTGAAGCCCACGGCGCCGGCCACCCGGTTCTCCTTGGACTCGTCCATCAGCAGATGGGTGACGCAGATGCGGTTGTAGATCGTATCGGCCGACTTCTTGGCGGCCTCGGCCACGATCGGCTTGTAGGACTCGCCGTGGATCATGATCTGCCAGCGGCCTTCCCGCTGGTAGGCGCCCGTCTTCGGGTCGCGCATCAGCGGGAGACCCCATTCCTCGAACTGGTGCACGGTGGAATCCACGTGGCGCGCCATGTCGAACAGCAGATCCTCGCGCACCATGCCCATCAGGTCGATACGCGCGTAGCGAACATGGTCCTCGGGGTTGTTCTCGCCCCAGCGGGTGCCCATGTAGCAGTTGATCGCGTACAGGCCCTGGGCCACGGCGCCGGAGCGGTCGATGTTGGCCTTCTCCGCAATCACGACCTTCTTGTCCTGGCCCCAGAACCGGGCTTCCCAGGCGGCGCCCGTGCCGCCCAGGCCGGCGCCACAAACCAAGATGTCGATGTTGTCTTCGACGATTGTCTTGTAGGCCATCAGTAGTACACCCCTTCTTTCAGTTTGAGACCGGCGGCCTCAAGCGTGTGCAGATCCCCCTCATCCATACGGATGTACTTGGGCTCGTTGAACAGCAGCTGGCTGTCCCTCATCGACTTGTCCGGCGCAGGAACGTCGGCCAGCTGCGGGATGTGCTTGCCCCAGGGTTTGGTGGTAATGGGCGACAGGAACTCCTTTTCGCGACCATCGCGGAACTTGATCTTCCAGGCGATAGTTCCCCGCTCTTCGTCGCGGTCGACGCGTACGCTGTGCCCAAGCGGCGCGAAGTCCGCATAGCCGCGCACGTCAATGGCGTGGTGCGGGCAGGCTTTCACGCAGGAGAAGCACTCCCAGCACATATTGGGCTCGATGTTGTAGGCACGACGGGTGGTTTCGTCGATATGCATGATGTCTGACGGGCAGATATCCACGCAGTATCCACAGCCATCGCAACGGGTCATGTATACGAAAGTTGGCATGGTAGTCCTCGATCGATGCTGATGTTCGGGTAAATGGCTTTAGTAGTGGTTGGGCGCTTCACGCTGGATACCCTTCCCCATCTCCATCGGCGCGTCGCGCAGCAACTCCATGGAATGGCGCTGCTGCTGCTCGGGGTCATCACGCGTAAGGGTCGGAAGGTTCTCGGCGGAGCCGTCGGCCCGGGTAAGGCGCTTCTGGTAGGCCGCGGCGGGCTTGAAGAACATGTGCGCGAATTTCGACCAGTAGACGGTTGCGAACAGGGTCGTGGTAGCCGCGAGGAAGAGCACGAAGAAGAGCCAGCCGAGGGCACCTGCGCCCTGGGTCAGCGACCACAGAATGGCGAACGTCGACATCGCCAGCAGCGACACGATGAACAGGTCCGCGCGGACCAGCTGGTACCAGCGACGGCCTTCGGAATTGACATCGACACGAATGAAAAACCAGAACCAGTAGCCGCCAAAGGCGAGCGACAAGGCGCCCAGGTGCCACAGGAGCGGCCACACGCCGGCGGCCGGCTCGGCCGCGTAGCCAAAGATCAGCACGGCGGAGGAGACGACGAAAACGATAAAGCCCCACATGGTGAAGAGGTGGGAGGCACGACGCGTCGGATTCTTGAATTCGCCGGAGGTGATGACCTCTTTCCCGATGGTCTGCATCGCCAGCGAGAATTTCTCGCCACCGCTCACGCTTCGGCTCGCATTCTTCTCGGCTTTCTTGGCGTTCTCGAAAAAGTACTTGGCACTCCTCTTGTGCATCATGTCGAGGATCGTGCCGCCGGCCACGAGAATGACCATGAGCACGACATACCACTGCATTGCGGCTGGTGGAATAAACGCAGCCAGTTCGGCAAAGGGATTACTAGTGATCACGGCGTCAGGCCTCCTCAGAGTGTCCAATTGGCCCACCGAGTCTGTGCCAACTCCATCTTGTGCTTCAAATCAAACTTGCTTGCCGAGACATAAGTTCAATGTATGGGGTCATATGCTTATTTAGGGAAACGCTAATCTATGGAGCTGCTTTCACGGGCTTTGCGCGCCACAAGCCGGTCGCGCGACTGGAAAGTAATGTGGCGACCAGCACAAGAACCTTTAATCAACCACGAAACCCGCATTGGGACCGAACGGCAGCCGATTGATGAACCGCGCCGCTCCAGACGCGGCCGACAAGGGGTCAAGTAACCCGGCGCTTTATGGACTATCTTGTGCTACGTTCAGGGTCGACTTGCAGCACGGCCGGCGACCAGACCGGCTGGCCACGTACGGCCCGAGCACGACACTCGGCGGGATAATCCGCCCAATCCATGCAGTCCACATCCAGCGTCGGCAGGAGATAAAGCCCCATGATCAAACCGCACGGTGCAGACACCCTGAAGCCCCTGTTTGTCTACGACCCCGAACAACACCATGCCTTGTTGAAAGAGGCCGAAAGCCTCCCCTCCGTGGTGATCAGCTCTGCGGCCGCCGGCAACGCCGTGATGATGGGAGGGGGCTATTTCACACCCCTGACCGGCTTCATGAATGTCGCAGACGCAATGGGCTGCGCGGAGAACATGCGGACCACCAGCGGCCTGTTTTTCCCGGTCCCGGTGGTAAACCTGTTGGAGAATGCCGACGCCATCCGCGGGGCCAAGCGAATTGCCCTGCGCGATCCCAACATGGAGGGGAACCCGGTACTCGCCATCCAGGAAGTCGAGGCCATCGAGGAGTTCACCCCCGAACAGATGGAGACCATGACGCAGAAGGTCTACGGCACGACCGACATGGAACACCCCGGGGTGGCCGCCTTCAACAGCGAGGGCCGCGTCTGCGTGTCGGGCCCTATCCAGGTGCTCCACTTCTCCTATTTCCAGGATGACTTCCCCGACACCTTCCGCACTGCGGTCGAGATCCGCAACGAGATCGCGGAACGCGGCTGGAACAAGGTGGTGGCCTTCCAGACCCGCAACCCGATGCACCGCGCTCACGAGGAGCTATGCCGCATGGCACTGGACCAGCTGGGCGCCGATGGCCTGGTGATCCACATGCTGCTGGGCAAGCTGAAGCCCGGCGATATCCCGGCCCCGGTGCGCGACGCCGCCATTCGCAAGATGGCCGAGATCTACTTCCCCCCGAACACCGTGATGATCACCGGGTACGGCTTCGACATGCTTTATGCCGGGCCGCGGGAGGCCGTGCTCCATGCGCTGTTCCGGCAGAACATGGGGGCGACCCACTTCATCATCGGGCGCGATCACGCCGGGGTTGGGGACTACTACGGACCGTTCGACGCCCAGACCATCTTCGACACGGAGGTCCCGAGCGACGCACTGGAGATCGAGATCTTCCGAGCGGACCACACCGCCTTCTCGAAGAAGCTCGGCCGCGTGGTCATGATGTGTGATGCGCCCGACCACACGAAGGAGGACTTCGTGCTCCTGTCCGGCACCAAGGTGCGCGAGATGCTGGGCCGCGGCGAGGCACCCCCGCCCGAGTTTTCCCGCCCGGAGGTGGCCGAGATCCTGATGGACTACTACCAGAGCATCAATCAGTAACCGGGCTCGACTGCGTCAAAGCCCGGAAACAGAAAAGGTGGCGGGAGATCCCGCCACCTTTTTGCGTTCTCAGTAGGTCTTCGACAATGCCGCCTGGATCTCGGCGAAGGTCCGCGCGACATCAAAGGTCTGCACCGACACGCCCAGTTGGCGGCCAATCTGCGTGGCCGAGAACATGCCCCGGATGCGGGTCTCGCCGGTCGCCGGATCCGTCTGGCCCACGAGCGCATGCTGACGCCCCCAGTCCTTCAGGGTTGCGATGATGTCGCCAACGTCCGCCTGCATCACCCGTTGCATGTCCAGAAGATCCACATCATCCAGGGGCGCCATCAGGTCACGGACCCGGAGGTCCTCATGCCGCAGACCACGCTCATTCACCATCTGGATCGGGCGCTCCCCCTGCGTATCGCGAGCCGTAATCAACCCGCGCACCTGCCGCGCGTCGTCGACCACGATCAGCAACCGCACACCCCTGGCAATCATCTGCTCCGTCGCCTGACCGAGGGTCGCGTCGGGACCAATTGTGGCCACCGGCACTCGGCGGAAGTCGGTCAGCACACACAACGCGGAGGAGGCCAGCGTAACCCGCGGTTCCTCGTCGGTTACCTGCTGAAGCCCGGTTCCGGGAGCTGCCTTGCTCGATGGCAGGGGCTTGTGCGGGAATTCTGCGGTCATCGCATTTCTCCATCCAGGGTGGGAACCTAGACGATGCCCTGAGATGGGCGCGCTGACAAGCGGGTCCCGTCTGACGAAACCGCGGGGCGGCGCAGCGCCGGGGAGGCGCCAGGGAACCCCGATGGGTCACTCGATTCCGGCTGCTGCCTCTTCCGGCGTTGGCCGGATCTCGAACGACATGCGGTCGAGATCCCCCAGCGCCCAGGTCGCCTCGGGCGCGCCGAGACCCGCGACCGTGCCGGGATTCACGACCCAAGTGGAGCCATCCTGCACATGCGGCTGCTGACGGATCTCGGTCTCGTGGCTGTGGCCGCAGCAGACCAGGTCGTAGTCACCCGTGCATGCCATCGCATGGGCGTAATGGGGGTAGTGCGTGACGAAGATGCGGCGCCCCCCCAGGGTGATCGTGGCATCCAGCCCGTAGTAGTGCAGCAGGCCGTTGGACTGATGGGCGATGCGCGAGATCGCGACCGGGTCCCCCAGGTTGTTGCCATGCACCGCGTGTATCGGCACACCCAGCTTCAGCGAGGCCCGCAGCGTATTGCCGCCGATCACGTCGCCACAGTGGATGACCGCCTCGGCGCCCTCGACAATACCGGCCTCGATCGCGCGGGCCAGCATCGGGCCGCGGTCATGGCTGTCGGAAACAATGCATACCTTCATGGGTTCGCAGGCCTCTGTTGCCAAATTCCAGTGCCGGGACGATAACACTGCTGCGCCCCGCCCTGCCCCCGGGCCCAATTCGAGGCATCCGAACGGGCACGCAGAATCCATCTTTGACTCCCTTGTGGTGGGCACCCCGGAACTGCATAGTGGGGGTAACCCCGACCGAAGTAAGGGGTATTGCAGTATATCGCGATTGTCTAACTTACAAGGCGTTGACGATTTATGGCACAGACCCCGTCGCACGAAATCAAGAACACCACCTGTTACATGTGCGCCTGCCGCTGCGGCATCCGGGTGCACCTGCGCGACGGGGAGGTACGGTACATCGACGGCAACCCCGAGCACCCGATCAACGAGGGCGTGATCTGCGCCAAGGGCGCCTCCGGGATCATGAAACAGCACTCCCCGGCGCGGCTGACCCAGCCCCTGCGGCGCAAGCCCGGCGCCGAGCGGGGCGACGGCGAGTTCGAGCCGATCTCCTGGGAGGAGACCTTCGAGATCCTCGCCGAGCGCCTCGGGCACATCCGCGAGACCGACCCGAAGCGCTTCGCGCTGTTCACCGGGCGTGACCAGATGCAGGCCCTGACCGGGCTGTTCGCCAAGCAGTTCGGCACCCCCAACTACGCCGCGCACGGCGGTTTCTGCTCGGTGAACATGGCCGCCGGCATGATCTACACGATCGGCGGCTCGTTCTGGGAGTTCGGTGGTCCCGACCTGGAACGCTCGAAGCTGTTCGTGATGATCGGCACCGCGGAGGACCACCACTCCAACCCGCTGAAGGTGGCGATCTCCAAGTTCAAGCGCCAGGGCGGGCGCTTTATCTCCATCAATCCGGTGCGCACCGGCTACTCCGCGATCGCCGACGAATGGGTCCCGATCCGTCCGGGGACCGATGGCGCCCTGCTGCTGGCCCTGATCCACGAGATCATCAACAAGGGCCTGTACGACCGCGACTTCCTGGTCCGCTACAGCAATGCCGGCCAGCTGGTGAACATGGACGAGGACCAGGACGAGTTCGGCATGTTCCTGCGCACCGAGGATCCGCCGGAAGAAGGCTGCTACGACGCGCAGAACCAGCTCTGGTGGGATCGCAAGACCGGGCGCCCGGTCGCCACCCACACCCCGGGCGCCGACCCCTACCTGCTCGGAGAATTCACACTCGACGACGGGACACGGGCGAAGCCCTCGTTCCAGCTGCTGCAGGACCGGGTCGCGGAGTACACCCCGGAATGGGCCGAGCGCGTCACCGGCATAGCGGCCAAGGATATCCGCCGCCTGGCCCACGAGATGGGCGTGACCGCGCGCGATCAGCGCATCGAGCTGCCGATCGCCTGGACCGATTCCTGGGGTGTGGAGCACGAGTCGGTGACCGGCAACCCGGTCTCCTTCCATGCGATGCGCGGGCTGGCCGCACACTCGAACGGCTTCCACACCATCCGTTCGCTGTCGATCCTGATGTCGCTGCTGGGCACGATCGATCGCCCCGGTGGCTTCCGCCACAAGGCCCCGTTCCCGCGTCCGATCCCGCCTTGCGCCCGCACGCCGAAGGGGCCGGAGGGCGTTCAGCCCGGCAAGCCGCTGGACGGCATGGTGCTCGGCTGGCCGGCCAGCCCGGACGACCTGTTCGTGGACGACAAGGGCGAGCCGGTGAGACTCGACAAGGCCTTCTCCTGGGAGTACCCGCTGGCCGTGCACGGCATGATGCACAACGCGATCACCAATGCCTGGCGCGGCGACCCCTACCCGATCGACACCCTGCTGATCTTCATGGCCAACATGGCGTGGAACTCGACCATGAACACGGAAGAGGTCCGCAAGATGTTGAACGACAAGGACGACAACGGGGAATACAAGATCCCGTTCCTGGTCGTGGCGGATGCCTTCCAGTCCGAGATGACCGCGTTTGCCGACCTGGTGCTGCCGGATACCACCTATCTGGAACGCCACGACGTAATGTCGATGCTGGATCGCCCGATCTCCGAGTTCACCGGCCCGGTGGACTCGGTGCGCATCCCGGTGGTGCCGCCCAAGGGCGAGTGCAAGCCCTTCCAGGATGTACTGATCGAGCTCGGGTCGCGCCTGAAGCTACCGGCCTTCGTGAACGAGAAGGGCGATCGCAAGTTCCGCGACTACCCGGACTTCGTGGTCAACTACGAGACCGAGCCGGGCTCCGGCATCGGTTTCCTGGCCGGCTGGCGCGGCAAGGGCGGCGAAAAGTCCCTGCGTGGCGAACCCAACCCCAACCAGTGGGAGATGTACGCGAAGAACAACTGCGTCTTCCAGTACGAACTGCCGCGCAGCTACCAGTACATGCGTAACTGGAACAAGGGCTATCTGGAGTGGTCGCAGCGCAACCGCATCACGCGCTATGGCGAGCCCGTGCTGATCCACCTCTACTCCGAGGTGCTGATGAAGTTCCGCGCCGCCGCCCAGGGCAAGGGGCCCACGCGCAAGGCGCCGGCGCACCTGGCCAAGCGCGTCGAGACCTTCTTCGACCCGCTGCCCTTCTACTATGACCCGCTGGAACACCAGTCCACGGACAAGCACACCTACCCGCTGGCGGCCGTCACCCAGCGGCCGATGGCGATGTACCACTCCTGGGACTCCCAGAACGCCTGGCTGCGCCAGATCCACGCCCACAACCTGCTGTACGTGAACGCGCGCACCGCGCGGGCCGCCGGCATCGAAGACGAGGACTGGATCTGGGCGGAAAGCCCCTGGGGCCGGGTGCGCTGCATGGCCAAGTACTCGGAGGCTGTCGAGCCCGGCACCGTCTGGACCTGGAATGCGATCGGCAAGGCCGCGGGGGCCTGGAACCTGACCCCGGGCGCCAACGAGTCACGCAAGGGCTTTCTGCTGAACCACCTGATCTCCGAGGAGCTGCCGGGGCAGAGCGGCCCGATCTCGAACTCCGATCCGGTGACTGGTCAGGCGGCCTGGTATGACGTCCGCGTACGAATCTACAAGGCCGAAGAAGGGGAGCCGCAGGAGACCTCTCCCCAGTTCAAGCCGCTCAAACCGTACCCCGGCCAGTCCACACGGGCACGTGTTTTGAACTTCTTTGCGGGCATAGGAGGCAAGAAATGACCCAACTCGCCCTCGTCATCGATCTCAACGTCTGCGTGGGTTGCCACGCCTGCGTGACCAGTTGCAAGGAATGGAACACCTCCGGCGATGCCGGCCCACTGGTCGACCAGAACCCCTACGACGCGGACCCCACCGGCACCTTCTTCAACCGGGTGCAAAGTTTCGAGGTGGGTGAATACCCGAACACCGAGACGGTGCACTTTCCAAAGTCCTGCCTGCACTGCGAAGAGCCGCCCTGCGTGCCGGTCTGCCCGACCGGGGCGTCCTACAAGCGCGAGTCGGACGGCATCGTGCTGGTCGATTACGACAAGTGCATCGGCTGTAAGTACTGCTCCTGGGCCTGCCCCTATGGCGTGCGCGAGGTGGATGCCGAACGCAAGGTGATGACCAAGTGCACCCTGTGCGTGGACCGCATCTACAACGAGGAGCTGCCGGAATGGGATCGCAAGCCGGCCTGCGTGCGGGCCTGCCCGACCAATGCGCGGCTCTACGGCGATATCCATGACCCCGAGTCGGTCGTCTCGAAGGCCATCCGCGAGGCCGGTGGTTACCAGCTGATGCCGGAATGGGGGTCCAAGCCGGCCAACCACTACCTGCCGCGGCGCAAGACCCAGCTCACCATCCGCGAAGACGAGGTCGAACGCGCGGACAACCCGCTGAAGATCGACAGTCAGTTGCCGAAGCCCGGGCAGGACGAACCCTCGCTCGACGACGTCACCAGCTGGTAAACAGGGACGAAGACACTATGCATCCAGCCTTCTCGGTCATTTTCCTCACCACCCTGATCGGCGCCGGCCAGGGCCTGTTTCTCGGCCTGTTCGGTGCCGAGGCACTGAGCCTGCTGGGCGTGCTGCCGCCCCCGGGTTCGGACTTCCTGGCCCTGGGCTCCGCGCTCGCGCTGGCCTTCCTGGTGCTGGGGCTGATCGCCTCGTTCTTTCACCTGGGGCGGCCGGAACGCGCCTGGCGCACCGCCACCAAGTGGCGCACCTCTTGGCTCTCGCGCGAGGTGATCGTACTCCCGGCGTTCATGGGCGTCGTGTTCCTGTACGGCGCGGCCCATGCGTTCGGGTTCAACCCGGCCCTGGGTACGCTGGCCGGGGATGTCCCCGTCCTGCTGACCGTCGTGCTTGGCGCCATCGGGGCGCTGCTGGCCATCGTGCTGTATGTAACGACCGCGATGATCTACGCCTGCATCAAGTTCCTGCAGGAATGGCACTCCCCGCTGACCGTGGTCAACTACACCGTGCTGGGGGCCGCCAACGGCTTCACCCTGGCGGCCGCCTATGCGGCCTGGGCCGGTGTCCCGCTGGTCGCCTTCCTGGCGACGGTCGCGATCGTCCTGACGCTTCTGGGACTGGGTACCCGCAGCGCATCGCTGGTGCGCAACTCCCGTATCAAGTCGAAGTCCACGCTGCAGACCGCGATCGGGGTGAAGCACCCGAAGATCCAGCAGAAGTCCCAGGGCTTCATGGGCGGGTCATTCAATACGCGGGAATTCTTCCACCACATGTCGGCCGCGTTCCTGCGCGGGATGAAGTGGATCTTCCTGCTGGGTGCATTCGTGGTCCCGGCGATCCTGCTGCTGGTCGTGCTGGTCGCCCGCATCGACCCGGCCAACCTGCTGATCGCCGCGTTCGTGATCCAGTATCTGGGCATGGTCGCCGAGCGCTGGTTCTTCTTCGCCCAGGCCAACCACCCGCAGAACATCTACTACCAGTCGGTGGCCTGAGGACACAGCCGGGGGCGGCCTGACCGCTCCCGGCCCATCCAGGTTCGGGGCCCAGCCCCAAATCGCTCCGATCAGACCGCCGACCAGCCCTCGGTCGTGATCCCCTCACCCAGATCGAGCTCTACCAGGCGGCGGCGCACCTCCAGCAACTTCTCGACCAGGGCCGGTTCGACGTGCTCGTAGGCCTCCGCGTCCGGTACCCGGTTGACCACCACCCCCAGCAGCTCAGTGATCGCGTTGCCGATCGAATTCTGACTGATCGTGACGATCAAGCGGCCCTCGTCGTTGCGGTAAATCAGCTGCTTGAAGGCCGGCTGCCAACGGATCGCATGGGCGTACTTGGCGTCGGTGAAGCAGCGATCGCGCACCTTCTTGGCGGTCTTGAGGAAATCGTTGTTGAACAGCAGGACCTCCTCCACCGCATCGGGGAAGTGCACGCCCTCGGGCATCGGGGCATTGCGGGTGGAGACCTGCGAGAAGAAGGTGCGGTAGAAGTCCAGAAAGCCCTGCAGGACCGCGTCGTATTCGCGCCAGAAGCGGATGTCCTTCAACGCCTCGACCCCACCCTGGATCTCCCAGCTCGGGAGGCCGTGCGGGTAGCCGGTCAGCGCGAGTCGGGCCTCGTGATCGGGCGCCGGCCGCAGGATCTGCAGGTCCAGGGCGCGGGTAAAGAAGGCCCGGTAGACATCGCGCATATAGGCCTGGAACAGGCTGTGCTGGCCGCCATCGGTCAGGTTGGGGTTACCGGGATCGGCCAGCGGCGCTTCAGCCAGCGTCGCCATCGGAAAGACGATGAAATGGTTGTGCAGCATGCGGATACTGGGCACCCCGGGCGCGGTCAGCGGCCAGGTCGCGTCCAGGCTGGCCTCGCCCGCCAGCACCAGGGCCTCGGCCGGGTCCGGGTACTGCTCCAGCATGTACTCGATGATCACTCCGTTCATCCGGTTCCAGACATGCCGCACCGGCTCCGGCACCTGGGTGCGCCGCACCGGGCGCCCCATCGGGTCGAGGATGGTCTGCGAGGTGTTGTAGATGATAGAGCAGTCGAACTCGTTGCTGTGCCCCAGCGCCTTGCGGTAGAGCAGGAGGTTTTCCGGATTGACCAGCAGCCCGTTGTTGTTCACCAGGTCGGCGAGGTTCTCGGTGCTGTTGAAGAACTCGTTCGGTTTCATGCCCTCCGGGATATCCAGGGGGATGGGCCGAAACGGCGTGGTGATCTCGCGGGGGCCGGCTTGCATAACGGTCGGTGACTCCTTGCAGGGGGCGGGTGTCACATAAGGATGGGCAGGGTTGTACCGACAACCACAACCCCTGTACTGTAACTTGCGCGGATCGGGAGTGTCTGCAGCGACCATAGCACAACCACCCACTCCTCATAGGAGCGAGAGCATGCGACTGATTCTGTTGGGGGCGCCTGGCGCCGGCAAGGGCACCCAGGCCCAGTACATCTGCGAGAAGTACAACATCCCGCAGATCTCCACCGGCGATATGCTGCGTGCAGCCGTCAAGGCAGGCACCCCACTGGGTCTGAAGGCCAAAGAGGTCATGGATGCTGGCGGCCTGGTCTCCGACGACATCATCCTGGGCCTGGTGAAGGAACGCGTGGAGCAGCCCGATTGCTGCGACACCGGCTTCCTGTTCGATGGCTTCCCGCGCACCATCCCGCAGGCCGAGGCCCTGAAGGAGCAGAACGTGCCGCTCGACTTTGTCGTGGAGGTGGATGTCCCCGACGAAGAGGTGATCCGCCGCATGAGCGGACGGCGGGTACATCCGGGCTCCGGCCGCACCTATCACGTCGAATTCAATCCGCCGAAGGTCGAAGGCAAGGACGACGTCACCGGCGAGGACCTGATCCAGCGCGAAGACGACAACGAAGAAACGGTGCGCAAGCGCCTCGAGGCCTACCACAGCCAGACGCGCCCGCTGGTGGACTTCTACTCGAAGTGGGCGGACAGCGGCGAGCCCGACGCGCCGCAATACGTCCACATCAAGGGAACCGGATCGGTGGAAGACATCCGCGACCAGATCTTCAAGGCCCTGGGCTAAAAAACGACCCGCCTGGTATTCCGAGCGGGTCGTCTTGATTGGGGCCACGGCCCCGCGCCTGCCGCCCCTGGGCCCGGACACGGGACCAGGGGCTTTCTTGCTATTAGCGACCGAGCACCTTGGTCACCTTGTTCTGACGCAGGCGGTAGGCATCCGGCATGCCCGAGCCCAGCAGCGGACGCAGATACATCCGGAAGGCGTCGGTGACGTCGGTGCCCGAGGCATCGATGAACTCGTCCGGCATGACCTTGGTCTTGCCAGCGACGGCCTCCAGCGGCACGTACTCGTAGTCCACCGAATAAAAGCCGGTACGCTTGATCGCGACCGAGCCGTCGCGGCCCTGCCACATCGCAAACTGCACGGCCTTCTCGCCCACTTCCCGGGCCTCGCGCTGGTCGACGTCCGAGACACAGCCAATAAAGGCACGCTGCAGATAGCCGAAGGTGTCGCCGCGTACGCGCTTGACCCCCAGCTTGTCCCGGATCTCGCCACAGAGCATGTCGGCCAGGGCGCCGGTGCCCGAGAGCTGAACATTACCGTGGGCATCCTTCTCCACGTCCTTGGCGAGCTTGGTCGCGATCGGCTCACCGTCCGCGTCATGGATCCCCTCGCTGACCGCGATCACGCAGCGCCCGTAACGGTCCATGGTCGCCTTGACGTCCGACAGGAAGCGGTCGACTTCGAATACGCGTTCGGGCACGTAGATCAGGTGGGGCCCGTCGTCCGGGAATTTCTTCCCGAGGGCGGAGGCCGCGGTCAGGAACCCGGCATGGCGGCCCATGACCACCGCCAGATAGATTCCCGGCAGGGCATAGTTGTCGAGGTTGGCGCCGACGAAGGCCTGGGCCACGAAACGCGCTGCGGACGGGAAGCCCGGCGTATGGTCGTTCTCCACCAGGTCGTTGTCGATCGTCTTCGGGATATGCACGCAACGCATCGGATAGTTGGCCTTGCGCGCCTCCTCGCTGACGATACGCACCGTGTCGGAGGAGTCGTTGCCACCGATATAGAAGAAGTAGGTGATCTCGTGGGCCTTCAGGACCTTGAAGATCTCCTTGCAGTAGTCGAGATCCGGCTTGTCACGCGTAGAGCCCAGCGCCGAGGAGGGCGTCCGCGCGACCATCTCCAGATTGTGGGTGGTCTCCTGGGTCAGGTCCAGGAACTCCTCGTCGATGATCCCGCGGACCCCGTGGAAGGCCCCGTATACCAGCTCGACGTCGGTAAATTTCCGGGCTTCCAGGACTGCGCCCACCATGGATTGATTGATTACCGCCGTCGGGCCTCCACCCTGGGCGATCAGAACCTTGGCCATCTTCGTCCTCCTTCTGCGACTTTAGTGCGTTCCAACCGTGAATCGGCCGCGCAACGACCGGGCATCTCAGTGACATAAGGCCCGAAGATAGCAAATTCCGCACTCTCCGCACGGAAACGTTTAATTGTATTATCAAAGACTTATTGACCTGAGAGGACCTGAAGGCACAACGGCACCACCAACCCGATGGGTCGGTGGTGCCGGCTCGCAGGCCAGGGGAGGAAGTCGAGGGAGAACTCAGTCGCGCAGATGCTGGTTCACAAAGCGGGTGACCCGGATCATCGCGTCACGAGAGGCGAGATCGTCGGCGAAGGTGCGGTTGCTGCCATTGCGAAAATCGAAGCCGCGGCCAACGCCTGGATATTCGATCCAGGTCACATCACCGCCGCGGCTTTCCAGACCGTCCGCGGCCATCTTCGCGGTCCGGTGGCGCTGATACTGCTCTTCGTCGCCGATCAGGATCATCATCGGGATCTCGAGCTGATTGACCTCGTTGGCGTAGCGATACACCTGGTGCGGCTCGCCGAGGTTCGGGTCCTGCAGGTGCGGGTAGTAGCCGGCCCAGCAGGCAACATCCTCGACCTGCCGCTCAAAGGTCACGGCCACCTTAAGCGTCTTGTAGCCCCCGCGCGTGATGGAGACCAGGCAGGCCCGGTCACCGACGATGTCGTCACGCTCGAGCAGGACATCCAATCCCTTGTTCAGGTCGCCCTCCAGCTCGTAGTCATGATCCAGCGGATGGCTTTCCATGAAACGGCCGGTGTACATGTCCGGCGCCATCACCACGAAGCCGCGCGCGGCCAGGCGCTTCACATGCAGGATCGCCAGATCGTCCAGCCCGCGCCGGCCATGGGCCCAGAGGATCGCGGGATAGGCCTCGCCATCGGCGGGGCGCGCCACCAGCGCCGGGATGTCCACGCCGTCGCGCTCATACTCGAATCGCTCGATCTCGACCTCGTGATTCTCGAGATCGGAATACAGCACGCCGTCTTCCCACCAGTCGTCATCCCACCACCAGTTGTCAGAACCGGTGGGTTCATCCGCGGCGAGCGGCGAGACGAGGAGGCTGGTGGCGGCCAGCAGGCAGAACGATCGAAAAGCAGAAACCATGAATCCCGAACCCCTTCTTATTGGAGCCGCGCAGAAGACCCAACTGGGGGTCCCGCAGCCGTGAGCCACGCCTTCGAGCTTAGAGCAAAGCACGGCGTCCTGCCCAGCACATCGGACCCTAGACCCCGCCCGGAAAACCGAGTTGGCGCCAGGCCTCGTAGACGACCACGGCCACCGCGTTGGAGAGGTTCAGGCTGCGGCTATCGGGCTGCATGGGCAGACGCAATCGCTGTTCGGGAGGCAGTGCGTCGAGTACCGCTTGGGGCAGTCCGCGGGTCTCCGGCCCAAACAACAGGGCATCACCGGACTGGAACCCGGCCTGGTCGTAACGGGCCTGCCCGCGCGTGGTCAGGGCGAACTCGCGCTGCGGCCGGATCGATTCCCGCCACCGTTCGAGGCTGTCATACTCTTGCACCCGGGCCAGCTCGTGATAGTCGAGCCCGGCGCGGCGCGCCCGGGCGCTATCCAGCTCGAAGCCGAGCGGATGGATCAGGTGCAACGCCGCCCCGGTGTTGGCCGCCAGACGAATAATATTGCCCGTGTTCGGCGGGATTTCCGGTTCATAAAGGACGATGTGAAGCATGAGTGATTCGCGCACCGATCCGCGGCTGGCCGTTGATTTCTGCGGGCTGCATTTGAACACGCCGCTGGTGCTGCTGTCCGGCTGTGTCGGCTTTGGCGAGGAATACACCCGGGTCGCCGGGTTCTCCAACCGCGACGCGGGTGCGATCTGCCTGAAGGGCACGACCGGCCAGGCGCGACTGGGCAACCCGCCGCACCGCGTCTACGAGACGCCCGACGGCATGCTGAATGCGATCGGCCTGCAGAATCCGGGCGTGGACCGGGTGGTGGACGAGATCCTGCCCGCACTGGATTTCGAGGAGACGCGCTTTTTCGCCAACGTCTCGGGCTCCACGATCGAGGAGTACGTCGAGGTCACCCGGCGTTTCGACGACTCGCCGATCGATGCCATCGAGATCAATATCTCCTGCCCCAACGTGAAAGAAGGCGGCGTGGCGTTCGGCAACGACCCGGAGATGTCGGCGCGCGTGGTCGAGGCCTGCCGCTCCGTGACCTCCAAGCCGTTGATCACCAAGCTGTCGCCCAACCAGACCGACATCGCCGAGAATGCCCGCCGCTGCATCGATGCCGGGACCGACGGGTTTGCCGTGATCAACACCCTGATGGGGATGGCCGTCGACGTGGAAAACCGCCGCGCGGTGATCGGCAACAACCAGGGCGGACTCTCCGGCCCGGCGATCAAGCCGATCGCGCTGCTGAAAGTACAGCAGGTCTATCAGGTGGCCGCACCGCATAATGTCCCGATCATCGGCCAGGGCGGCGTGATGAATGCGCGCGACGCGCTGGAATTCCTGATCGCGGGCGCCAGCACCGTGGGCGTGGGTACCGGGCTGTTCTACGATCCGCTGTGCCTGCCGAAGATCCTGGACGGCATCCGCGACTACATGGATCGCCACGGCATCCAGCAGGTCAGCGAGCTGACCGGGAGCCTGCAGCTCAACAGCGCGATCTCCGCCTGCGCCGCCCCGGCCCCGGAAGACCCCACGACCTGATCTGCCCTACTCGTCGTCGATGCCCAGCTCCTGAATCTTGCGAGTCAGGGTGTTGCGGCCCCAGCCCAGCAGGGCAGCGGCCTGCTGGCGATGCCCACCGGTCACATTCAGCGCCTCGCGAATCACCGTACGCTCCAGTTGTGGCAGAACCCGGCCGAGCAGGTCGCGCTCGCCCTGTTGCCAGTGCTGCCGAGCGACCTGGGCCAGCTCGCTGGTCCAGTCACGCGGCGTGGCCATCTGCGCGTCCGACAGGCCTCCGTGGGTCTCCATGGGCGGCGCATCCTGATGCAGCTCGGCCGGAAGGTCGTCCAGGTGCACCTCACGTCCCGAGGCCATGACCGTCAGCCAGCGACAGGTGTTCTCCAGCTGGCGAACATTACCCGGCCAGGGCAGACGCTGCAGCTCGCGCACCACCTCCGGCCGCATGGTCTTCGCCTCGACCCCCAGTTCGCACGCCACCTCGGCCATGAAGTGCTGCACCAGCAGCGGGATGTCCTCCGGGCGCTCGCGCAACGACGGCACATGGATACGGATCACGTTCAGGCGATGGAACAGATCCTCGCGGAACAGCCCGGCGCGCACGCGCTCCTCGAGGTCCTGGTGGGTGGCGGCGATGATGCGCACATCCACCCGGATCGGGGTATGCCCACCGACGCGATAGAAGGTTCCGTCCGCCAGCACCCGCAGCAAACGCGTCTGCAGGTCGAACGGCATGTCGCCGATCTCGTCGAGGAACAGTGTGCCGCCATCGGCCTGCTCAAAGCGGCCCTTGCGGCTCTGGCTGGCGCCGGTAAAGGCGCCACGCTCATGACCGAACAGCTCGCTCTCCAGCAGGTCTTTCGGGATCGCGGCGGTGTTCAACGCGATCAATGGCTGATCGGCCCGCGGGCTGTGCTGGTGCAGGGCCCTCGCGACCAGCTCCTTGCCAGTGCCGGACTCGCCGTTGATCAGTACGGTGATATTGCTGCGCGACAGACGCCCGATCGCGCGGAACATCTCCTGCATCGCCGGCGCCTCGCCGATGATGGGGGTGTCCTCGATCCTGGCGCCACCCTCGGCATTTTGCTGCGCAGTCGCCCGCGCCTCCAGCGCACGCTGAACAAGGGCCACGGCCTCGTCGACATCGAACGGCTTGGGCAGATACTCGAAAGCCCCGGTCTGGTAAGCGCCGACCGCGCTCTCGAGATCCGAAAACGCCGTCATGATGATGACCGGTGGCGGATCCGGGCGGGTCTGCATACGGGCGAGAAAATCGAGGCCGTTCAGCCCCGGCATGCGGATGTCGGCCACCACCGTATCCGGGGCCTCGTCAGTCTCCAGCGCAGCCCAGGCCGCGTCGGCCGTCTCGAACCCGCGCACATTGATACCGGCGCGCTGCAGGGCGCGATCCAGCACCCAGCGGATCGAGTCGTCGTCGTCAATGATCCAGACGATGGGGTCCATCAGTTGCCGGCCTCCTTGGCATTTTGGGGTTCGATCGGCAGCAGGATGTCGAACGAGGTGCTGCCCGGTCGCGAACGGCATTCAATGAGTCCGTTGTGCAACTGGATCAGGCTCTGGGCGATGGGCAGGCCCAGGCCGGTGCCCGCGGCGCGGCCGGTCACCATCGGGAAGAAGATGCGCTCGCGGATCTCCTCCGGGATGCCCGGGCCGTTGTCGCGCACGCTCAGGCGTGCCACCAGGCGGTGGCGGTGACCGGAAATGGTGTACTGGCGCAGTACGCGCGAGACCAGGGTGATCTCGCCGCCCTCGCTCAACGCCTGCACCGCGTTCTGCACCAGATTCAGGATGGCCTGCACCAGCATGTCGCGGTCGGCCTGCACATCCGGGATGCTCGGGTCGTAGTCGCCGCGGATCTTCAGACCCAGCGGCAGTTGCACACTGACCAGGCCGCGCACGTGCTCCAGCACCTCGTGGAGGTTTACGGCCTCGAGGCGGGGCAGGTTGTTCGGGCCCAGCATGCGATCGACCAGGCTGCGCAGCCGGTCCGCCTCGCGAATGATGATGCCGGTGTATTCCTTCAGCCCGTCGTCATCCAGCTCGCTGGCCAATAGCTGCGCCGCCCCGCGCAGGCCGCCCAGCGGGTTCTTGATCTCGTGGGCCAGCCCCCGGGTCACCGCACGCGTGATCGCCTGCTGCTTTTGCAGCTGTTCCTCGCGACTGATCCGTTCATGGCGATCAATGGCGTTAAGTTCAAACAAGAGTTGTGGCTCGCGGCCATCGTCACCGCGCAGAGGCGTGATGGTGATGTCCGCCAGGAAGGGCTCGGCGCGCAGTGGCTCCATCTGTCGGGCGCGCAGGGTAATCGGCTGATCGAGTGACAACACCGACCGCAGCCGATTGGACAGGCTGCGGTCGAGCCTGAGGCACTGCCCCAGTCCGTGGCCGACGATACGCTCGCGGCTAAGCCCCAGCAGGACCTCGGCCGCACTGTTCAGGCTGACCAGGCGCAGCTCGCCATCCGTCACCAGCACGGCAGTTGACAGGTCGTCCCACCAGGGCCATGGCGCTGGGGCGGGCTTGGCAACAGGATTGTTCATCAACGGGCCTCAAGCAGGAATCGCGCCAAACAGGGGCACAGCACAGGGTGGATCATCCGCGGGCAGGAGAGCGCCCAGGCAAGGCGGCCGTGGCGGCAATCACCAAGCACCGCCCCATTATAGTGCAAATACGGCACCATATTGGGGCAGAATGCGCACGGAGTTGGTGCGGCCGACTAGTTCTGCGGAATCTGCTGGACCTGGGGCTGAGGTGCGCGCGGGGCCTGGGGGGCCCGAGGGGCCTGCGGGGCGCCGCCCTGGGGGAATTGCTGCGGGCGCTGTTGTTGCTGCTGTTCGCGCGGGATCGCGATGCGCAGCACGTTGAACTGGATGGTGTCGCTGCTGGCGAGCTCCTGCCCGGCGTCGTCTTCTACTCGCGCCTGCAGGCTGTATTCGCCGCGGTTGAGCCCCTCGAAGGTGATACTGGAGCCGGTGCTGTCGCCAGCCTCCTCGCCGTTCAGCAGCCAGACGACGCGATGGCCGGCCTCGGTATCCAGGGCGGGCTCCAGCGCCACCTCGGCGGTGACATTGCCGTCATTGGCACGCACGCCGGCCCCGTCCTCCGGCTGCGTAATCGCGACGCGTTCGTAGCCACTGGCATCGGCCTCCTCTTGCTGAGGCCGCACCGGACGTTCAAGGATCTCTCGGGCACCCTCGAGCGGCACCCCGCGCATGGGCTCACGTACATCGACCGACTCGCTGGCGCTGCCCTCGGGAGGACGGTCGCCAAAGTGCACATTGCCCTGGTCGTCAGTCCAGCGATAGACCTCGGCCTGGGTGAGCGCCGGCAGGCACATCGCGACTAGAAACAGCACCCAGACCTTGTTCATCGTCGATCTCCTTGGGCCGAAACCCCCGAGCCACCTACGCGGCACGTACCCACATGCCCTGCACACGGGCGGCGTGCCCCTGCAGCGCAACGAGCCGCTGGCGTTCGGCCTCGCCCGTCGCGCCGGATTCGCGACGACCGATCCAGTCGTCCAGTGCGGCCAGGCGCAGCAATGTCGGTGCGGCCCCGCGCTCGATCGCGGCCAACGGGCGTCTGGCATGGTAGCCCGCAAGCAACGCGCGGTAGGCATCGGCTCGAATCTCGCCGGCCTCGTCCACCGCAATCGCCAATGCGATGCGCGCGAGCTGCCAGAAAGCGGGCACCGGCGCCGGCGGCATCACCAGATCCGCGAGCCCGGCCCCTTCCGAATAGACCCGCACCGAGTGCCAGTAGCTCCCGGCCAGCGGCAGATCCTCGAAACGATAGAGGCTCTGGTGGTGGAGTTCGGCGTCCAGCGTCTCCCGCTCGTCGGCCAACAGCGTCTGGCCCAGGGCATCGGCGCGTTCGCGCAATAGCTGCTGCAGCACCCCGCGGCGATAGCCCGTGGCCTCCGGCATCGCACTCGCCGGGTGCAGGGCCTGCCAGCTCGCGGCCCGCTCCCCCAGGGCGTTGAGGCTTCCGGGGCCCTCGGCCGACAGGGGTTCGCGCAATGCCTGACCTTGATCCAGGAAAAGAATCCGCGTCCCGTCGGCATCAGCGGTGGCCAGCGGGCTGATGCCTGCACCCTTCAGGGCCGCCTCGATACCGGAGGCGGCATCCGCCGACAGACGCAGGCACTGCACGGGCTGCCCCGCCAGCAAGGCCTCGCCCTCGCGAAACTCGATGCTCACCCCGCAGGCCTCGGCACAGGCCTGGCAGTCGTGTTCGTTCATTACCATTGGAAAATCACCCAGGACGGCGGTACGAAATCGGGTTCCAGCTCACGCTGACGGCGATCGAGCAGGCCGTCGCCGGTGCTGTCGATCAGGTAGTAGGAGGGACCGGCCGCGGGGATCACCTCCACCATCACCAGTTGCCCGCCCATGCGGTACTCGCGCCGGGTCTCCCCGTCGCGTTCGATGATCACAATGTCAGCCTCTTCCAGGCCCCGCTGCTCGCGCGCGCGTTCGTCGAGCACGGGCGGCGCGGGGTCGGCCTCGGCCTCGTCCGGCATCTCGGGCGGCGGCGGGGCATCGTCCCACTCGCGCTCCTGCTGGGCAATGGCCAGAGCCGGCGCGAGAAGCAGACCGACCAGGAGGGCGGCGGGATAATGGGTGCACTTAGCGGCCATGCTCACAGCTCCATCATGCGTTTCTTTTCTTCCGCGGAAGGCTCGAAGCTGCGCGCCTCGTAATGCTCGAAGATCACGTCCACCACGTCTTCCGGGGCATCCACCAACGAGTATAGCTTCAGGTCCTCGGCATCGATTGTGCCTTCGGACACAAGAGTGTCGTCGAACCAGTGCAGCAGCCCCTTCCAGAATTCGGAGCCGACCAGCACGATCGGGATGCGCCGGGTCTTGCCGGTCTGCACCAGCGTCAGAATCTCCGCCAGTTCGTCCAGCGTGCCAAAACCGCCCGGCAGGACCACATAGGCGGAGGCGTATTTCACGAACATCACCTTGCGCGAGAAGAAGTGGCGAAACCCCAGGCTGATGTCCTGATACGGGTTGGCGCTTTGCTCGTGGGGGAGCTGGATATTCAGGCCGATGCTGGGGGAGCGCCCGGCGAAGGCGCCCTTGTTGGCAGCCTCCATGATGCCCGGGCCGCCGCCACTCACCACCGCGAAGCCGGCATCCGACAGCTGGCGGGCGACTTCTTCGCCCAGCTGGTAATGCGGATGTCCGGGTGGAAAGCGCGCGGAGCCAAAGATGCTCACGGATGGCTTGATGTGCGCCAGGCGCTCGAAGCCCTCCACGAACTCCGCCATGATCTGGAAGATCTTCCAGCTTTCGCGGGTCAGAGCGGAGTCGTCAATCGGGCGCAGGCCGGGGTGTTCGGCGCGTTCGCGGTCGTTCATGCGGAGGGTTCCTCGTGTCGAAGGCCAAGCGTAACGGGCGCCCCGGGTCGGTACAAATGGTCGCGGCACAAAACGGGGCTGTAGAATGGCGCGCACCTTCCGCACGGATACCGCATTGATGTCACAAGCCCCCCTCGTTCTGGTCGACGGTTCGTCGTATCTGTTTCGGGCCTTCCATGCCCTGCCGCCGCTGACCGCGCCGGATGGCGCCCCGACCGGGGCGATGATTGGTGTGGCGAACATGCTGCGCAAGCTGCGCGCGGACTACGGCCCGGAACACATGGCGGTGGTGTTCGACGCGAAGGGCAAGACCTTCCGCGACGACATCTACCCGGAATACAAGGCCACCCGCCCGCCGATGCCGGACGAGCTGGCCGCCCAGATCGAGCCGCTGCACGAACTCGTGCGGGCGATGGGCCTGCCACTTTTGTGCGTCGAGGGCGTGGAGGCCGACGACGTGATCGCGACCCTGGCCGATCAGGCCGCCGCAGCCGGGCATGACGTGGTGATCTCCACCGGCGACAAGGACCTCGCCCAGCTGGTGAATGACCGCATCACCCTGGTCAACACCATGAGCGGGGTCACGCTGGACCGCGAGGGCGTACAGGAAAAATTCGGCGTGGCCCCGGAGCAGATCGTCGACTACCTCGCGCTGATGGGCGACAGCGTCGACAACATCCCGGGCGTGGACAAGGTCGGCCCCAAGACCGCGGCCAAGTGGATCGCGAAGTACGGCGATCTCGACACCATCCTCGAGCAGGCCGACGACATCGGCGGCAAGATCGGCGAGAACCTGCGCGCCGCGGCCGAGCGCCTGCCCACCTCGCGCGAACTGATCACGGTCAAGCGCGATGTCGAGCTGGATGCCGGCCCCAACGACCTGAACATCCGCGAGCCGGATCACGAGCGCCTGCTGGAGATGGTGCGCCGCTACGGCTTCACCCGCTGGCGCGCGGAGCTGGAGGGTAGCGAGGACGAGGCCGCTGACGGCAATCCGGGCCCGTCGCAGGCGAAGGGCGACTACCGGACGCTGCGCGAGGAGGCCGAACTGGCCGAGCTGCTGGAGCGTCTGGACAAGGCCGACCGAGTCGCCTTCGACACCGAGACCACCAGCCTGGATGCGATGCGCGCCGAGATCGTCGGCATGTCCTTCGCCTTCGAGCCGGGCACCGCGTACTACCTGCCGCTGGCACACACCGGGCCGGATGCCGAGCCGCAGCTGCCGCGCTCGGAGACGCTCGAGCGCCTGAAACCGTGGCTGGAGTCGGAGCGCCACGGCAAGCTGGGCCATCACCTGAAGTACGACCGCAACGTGCTGGGCAATCACGACATCACCCTGCGCGGGATCGTCGACGACACCCTGCTCGAGTCGTTCTGCCTGGACGCCGGGGCCAACCGCCACGACCTCGACTCCCTGGCCGAGCGCCACCTGGACTACAAGACCACGCACTACGAGGACGTGGCCGGCAAGGGGGCGAAGCAGATCCCGTTCGCCGAGGTGGATATCGGCATCGCCACCGATTACGCCGGCGAGGACGCTGATATCTGCCTGCAGCTGGATGCGGTGTTCCAGCCACGTCTGCAGGCGGCCGAAGGCCCCGCGTTTGTCTACCGCGAGATCGAGATGCCGCTGGTCCCGGTGCTGGCGGATATCGAACGCGTCGGCGTAAAGGTGGACCCGGATCGGCTCGGCGAGCAGAGCCAGGAGCTGCTGGCCGAGATGGAGCGCATCGAGCGCGAGGCCTTCGAGGAGGCCGGCGGCGAGTTCAACCTCGGCTCGCCCAAACAGATCCAGGAGATCCTGTTCGAACGCCTGGGCCTGCCGGTACTGCGGCGCACACCCAAGGGCCAGCCCTCCACCGCCGAGGACGTGCTGGAGCAGATGGCGGACGACTACGCCCTGCCGCGCCTGATCCTCGAGCACCGCGGCCTGTCCAAGCTGCGCAGCACCTACACCGAGACCCTGCCCCGGCGCATCCACCCGGAGACCGGTCGGGTGCACACTTCCTATCACCAGGCGGGGGCGGCCACCGGGCGGCTGTCATCCTCGGAGCCGAACCTGCAGAACATCCCGGTGCGCACCGAGGCCGGCCGGCGCATCCGCCGCGCGTTCATCGCGGATGAGGGCCACCAGCTACTGGCGGCAGACTACTCGCAGATCGAGCTGCGCATCATGGCTCACCTGTCGCAGGATGCCGGCCTGCTGAAGGCCTTTGCCGAGGGTCAGGACATCCACCGCGCAACCGCCGCCGAGGTCTTCGGGCTGGACCCGGAGCAGGTCTCCGGCGATCAGCGCCGCGCGGCCAAGGCGATCAACTTCGGCCTGATCTACGGCATGTCCGCCTGGGGCCTGGCGCGCAACCTCGGCATCGAGCAGGGCGAGGCGCGCGAATACATCGACCGCTACTTCAGCCGCTATCCCGGCGTGCACGACTACATGGAACGGGCGCGCGCCTCCGGGCGCGAGAACGGCTACGTCGAGACCCTGTTCGGCCGCCGCCTGTACCTGCCGGAGATCAACAGCCGCAACGGGGCGCGGCGCCAGCAGTCCGAGCGTGTCGCGATCAACGCCCCGATGCAGGGCACGGCCGCCGACATCATCAAGCGCGCGATGGTACGGGTCGCGCACGACCTCGAGGACACCGGGATTGACGCGCGCATGATCATGCAGGTGCACGACGAACTGGTGTTCGAGGTGGCCGACGCGGCGGTGGAGGACCTGAACACGCTGGTGCGCAAGGCCATGAGCGGGGCCGCCGACCTGGACGTGGAACTGGTCGTAGACGTCGGCGTCGGCGCCAACTGGGACGACGCCCACTAGCCCCCATGCTGGCCCATCGCTTCAACCGAATCGCCGCCTGGCTGGTCGCGCTGCTGCTACTCGCGAGCGCCTGGATGCTGGCCGAACGCTACCTGGACAGTGGCGCCGCCGAGGTGCCGATCGTCCAGCCACAGGCCTGCGACCTGAATGCCGGCCCCTGCAGCACCGCCCTGGCACAGGGCGGCGAGGTGCGCCTGGAGATCACGCCGCGCCCGGTACCGATGCTGCGGGAGCTGACGCTGGACCTGCAGCTGGATGCCGCGGCGCAGACCGCGCTGAACAACCCTGAGGCCCTGGACCTGGACCTGGCCGGAGTCGAAATGTATATGGGCTACCAGCGCCCGCGCCTGGAACACACGGGTGATGGCCGCTACCGCGGCACGACCACGCTGCCGCTCTGTACCACCGAATCCATGACCTGGGCAGCCACCGCGATGCCGGCAGGCAAATCCGAGGCCGCCTTCGTACAATTCCGCTTTGTCACTGCCCGCGATCACTGATGAACCCCTTATGAACCGTATCCCCGTCAGCAGTCTCTTCTGGGCCTTCGCGGTGGTCGCCGCAGGTGCTCTGCTGGTGTATGTCACTCTGGAGCCGGGCGAGCCGCCGCCGCGCGATCTTGCAGGTCATGCGCAACTGCCCATCGCCGACGAGGTACAGGGCGGACCGATCGAGCTGCCGGTCGCCACGCACGCGGAGCGCTTCGACCTGGGCGATTACACGGACCAGTACGTCTGGCTGTATTTCGGCTATACGAGCTGCCCGGATGCCTGCCCGACCAGCCTGGGGTGGATTGGCGGGGCGCTGAACCGCTTGCCGGAAGAGTTGCAGGGCCAGGTGAACGGTGTGTTTATCAGCGTCGATCCGGAACGAGATACCGAGGACCGCCTGGCCGATTACGTGGCCCATTTTCATGCCGACATTCACGCGGCCACCGGATCCGAAGAAGACTTGAAGCCCGCCGCTAAGCGCTATGGTGTCTTCTACGAACGCCGCGCAACGGATTCGGCGATGGGCGACATCATCGACCACAGTTCATCGACCTATCTGATCGGGCCCGAAGGCGACTTGCTGGAGATTCACCCTCACGGGACCAGCGCGGCCGATCTGGTCGAGACCCTGAGGGCACACGCCCAGTCCCAGGGAACCGATGACTGACGGGGCAACAGCCACAGGAGCGCTGCATTCAGGAGTGTGAAGCCAATCACGTTCATTTTCGGGAACGGATGGAACTCAAGGCAACTGACGCTTTCTTACGTTACAAGCGCTCTAGCCCAGCGCGAGCCCGCTTCTCTCCCTGAGCGGGCAGGCCTCGCTCCCCCCTGTCGAGGCCGAATCTTGCCCCGGCCCTCCCCAAGGCCGGGGCATTTTTTTGTCTGGGGTTCATAGTTCGCGCCCGGGGCGGGCCACGGTCAGTCTTCGACCGGCTGGAGCCACTCGGTCAACAGGCCGCGCAGGTCATCGACCCCCTGATTTTTCAATGAAGAAAAGGTCTGCAGGGTCGCCTCGATCCCCAAGCCTTCCAGCTCACGCTGGGTCGCGTGCAATTGCTTGTCGGCCGCCTGCCGCGAGAGCTTGTCGGCCTTGGTCAGCAGGCAGTGCAACTGGCAACGCTCCAGCGGCACCCACTCCAGCAGCTGACGGTCGAGCTCGGTCAGGGGACGACGGATGTCCATGATCAGCACCAGCCCTGCCAGGCACTCGCGCGACTGCAGGTAATCCCCCAGCAGCCGATCCCAATGCTGGCGCTGGCCGGCGGACACCTTCGCGTAACCATAGCCGGGCAGATCCACCAGCCGCCATGCCTCGTCCGGCGGCAGGGCGAACAGGTTGATTTCCTGGGTGCGCCCGGGCGTGCGGCCCACCCGGGCCAGGGCCTTGCGCCCGCACAGGGCATTCAGGGCGCTGGATTTGCCGGCATTCGAGCGCCCGGCGAAGGCAATCTCGATGCCGTCATCCTCCGGGAGCTGCTCGACCTGGGCCACGCCCTTGATAAAGGCGGTCTCGCGAAAACGGGGTTCCATGGGGCGGGGGACGTCCTTGGCCGAGTGCGGAGCTCGGAATATTTTTGAGCGCAATTTAGCATTGTGCTATAAACTGCGCCGCTCAAGGAAACACTGGTCAATGTACACCCTCGCGTTGGTACCCCAGGTTTTCCGAGACAAGGCGCGCCGCTTGCGGGTAGTGGTTCTACCCGCAAGCGGCGCAACGCAGGATCGGGAAACTGGGGTACCAACCCCATAACCCATTACAATGCAGGGGCTCGGCCGCTTTTGCGCGCGAACGGCGTTGCGGCTCCCTTGTGCAGAGTGACTGCACGGCAGTCGCCGCGCCTTGTTCGCATGCAAAAGCGACTCGAGCGCGAGGGTGTACATTGACCAGTGTTTCCTTCATGTTGATCGCCCTGCCAAGGGGCACAAGGAACGCGGGTCCGACCCGGCACGCATTTACATGCAGGAGAATCTTCGATCATGAACCACAAGCTTTCCGCTCTCTTTGCTGCCCTGTCCGTCTCCCTGCTGCTCCCGCTGTCGGCGGCTCAGGCGGGCGATCCTCAGCGCGGCCAGGAAATCTCCCAGTCCTGCGCGGCCTGCCACCAGGCGGACGGCAACTCGACCAACCCGGAGTGGCCGAAGCTCGCGGGCCAGCACCCGAAGTACACCGTCAAGCAGCTGCGTGACTTCAAGGAAGGCGAGACCCGCTATGATTCGCTGATGGCGGGCGAAGTCGCGGATCTGGACGAGCAGGATATGCGCGACCTGGCGGCCTACTTCGCCGAGCAGTCCATCACCACCGAAACCGCCGACGAAGACGTCGTCGAACGCGGCGAGCGCATCTACCGTGGCGGCATCCCCTCCCAGAACGTCGCCGCCTGCATCGCATGCCACGGCCCGAATGGCCAGGGCAACCCGGAGGCGATGTTCCCGAAGGTTGCGGGGCAGCACGCCACCTACAGCGCGGACCAGCTTTACAAATTCCGTGACGGAGAGCGTTCCAACGACGCGGGTCGGATGATGCGCAATGTGGTTCAGCGCATGTCCGACGAAGACATCGAGGCCGTGTCACAGTACATGGCCGGGCTGTCGTCCGACTGATCGTGCCGGAGCGCCGTGCAGTCCGGGCGGCGAACCTCCCAGGGAAGGGGCGGCCATAGGCCGCCCCTTTTTTGCTGTCCGGGGCAGACAAATTTTTCCGCCACCGGGAATGGAGCGGGGGCTCGGCACGTCAGACAGGTCGGATCAGAGAAACTGGCCAGCTCCAGTAACAGGGTTTGCACGAAACTTCCGTGCAGTTTGTCTAGGAAATTGAACCCCGACAGGGGTGCTTCGCATAGTCGCGAAGGTCAACGCAGGTTTCAGCATGTCGAATAACGAACAGGTGGCCGGGTCTGCTCCCGCGACCGGTGCCCGCAGCAAGTCCGCCCGCGCCCCGCGGCGCAGCCGCATCCTGGTCGAGTTCATGGGTTCCATGAGCCTGGCGATCACCCTGCTGGTGGCACTGGCCATCGCCTCCGTAATCGGTACAGTGCTCGTCCAGAACCAGCCCTATACCGACTACCTGATCGACTACGGTCCCTTCTGGCACGAGATCTTTGCCGGCATGGGGCTTTATCAGGTCTATTCCGCCACCTGGTTCCTGCTGATCGTCACCTTCCTGGTGGTCTCCACCTCGTTCTGCGTCTACCGTCAGAGCCCGGGCATCCTGAAGGACCTGCGGCGCTACAACCTGCAGGTGAAGGAAAAGTCCCTGCGCTCGTTCCACTCGAGCGCGACCGGGGAGCTGGACCAGTCGCAGCAAGAATTCATTGATCATGCCCGGCGTGTGCTGAAGGCCCAGGGCTTCAAGGCACGCGAGAAGGAATCCGAGGGCCAGACGGTGATCGCGGCCATGAAGGGCCGCTGGAACCGCCTCGGCTATCTGCTGACCCACGTCGGGATCGTGGTGATCTGCGTGGGCGCGCTGGCAGACGGCTCGACGCTGCTCAAGGCCAAAGAGTGGCTGGGCATCATCGAGATCGAGACCCGGGGCGTCCCGGTGTCCGAAGTACCGCGCTCGGCCTGGGTGCCGGTCTCCAATCCCTCGTTCCGCGGCATGGTCGAAATCCCGGAGGGCTCCTCCGCGGACGTGGTGTTCCTGCCGATGCGCGAGGGCTATTTCGTCCAGCAACTGCCGTTTCGTATCGAGCTGGAAGAGTTCCGAATCGAGCGCTTCTCGACCGGCGCGGAAAGCTCCTACGAGTCGGATCTCGTGATCCATGACCCCAACCGCGACGAGCCGCTGCGGCATACCATCTCGGTCAACCACCCGCTGATCTACAACGGGTACGCGATCTACCAGGCCAGCTTCGCCGATGGCGGCACCCGCCTCGATATCGAGGCGATCCCGCTCGGCGGCGAAGCCCTGCGCTCGCTGGAAGTCCCCGGGCGCGTATTCCAGGAGCAGGAAATCCCGACCCCGCAGGGTGACACGCGCATCATCGAGTTCATCGACTTCAAGGACCAGAATGTCGTACCGCTGCTGAATGAAGAAGGCCAGCGCGAGAACCGTCAGCTGGGCCCGAGCTTCGATTTCCGCCTGATGGATCGCACCGGGCACGGGCTTTACTACCGCAACTACATGCGGCCTGCACTGCAGGAAGGGGCGATGTACTTCCTCAGTGGCGTACGCGAGAGCCCGAGTGACGAGTTCGTGTACCTGTTCCTGCCGGCGGATGCCGATGACTCGCTGGACCGTTTCCGCACCTACCTGGCAATGCTGCACAACGCCGAGGTGCGCAACACCATCGCGCGCGAAGTCGCGGCCGACGATCCCTCCGGCACCGCGATCGCCCAGACGACCTCGGAGCTGATGCGCCTGTTCGCCGAGGGCGGATACGGCGCGGTGCACGCGGAGATTGACCGCCGCGTGCCGGAAGAACAGCGCGAGCAGGTCGGCCAGCTCCTGATGCGGGTGCTGCACGCCGGACTACAGGGCCTGTACATGGAGGTCCTGGAAGACGAGGGTGTGGTCTCGATCCAGGAAGAGGAGCAGCGCTGGCTGGAAGACGCTGTCTCCGCAATCAACGCGATCAGCCTCTACGAGTCACCGTTCTATTTCCACCTGAGCGACTTCGAGCACCGCGAGGCCTCCGGTCTCCAGATTGCGCGCGCCCCGGGGCAAAGCACGGTGTACACCGGCAGCGTGATGCTGATCATCGGGATTTTCCTGATGTTTTACGTGTCGTATCAGCGTCTGTGGATCATCGCCCGACGCCGTGAAGACGGCAGCGGGACGCAGGTGACCATGGCCGGAACCAGTAACCGGCACAAGGTAGAATTCGAGAACCGTTTCGCGCATCTTAAGCGTTGGATCATCGATCAGAAGCCGGCCAACGGCTCGGGCGATGGCCAGAAGTGAATCAACTAATAAGAACGACTAACCGGTAGCAGTCGGAGGAGCGATCCATGTCAGTACCCCATGAGGCCCTGGATTTTGAACGGCCCAGTATCTTCCGGCGCATCCGGCCGCTCGACTGGGCATACTTTGCGCTGGTGCTCGCCGTTGCGGTGATCGCTCACTGGCAGTATGGCCACCTGATGGATCGCTACGACACCGGCGGCCTGATCCTCGCCGCCGGCATGAGTGCCTGGTTGGGCTGGTTCTGGCGCCCCTGGCAGCTCTTTTCGATCATCGTCGCCGCGCTCTCGCTGTTCGGGGTCTGGTTGTACGGTGACGATCTGGCCCGGGGCAGCACCAACTTCTGGCTGAACTACATTGGCTCCGGCCAGGCCGGTGTGATGTGGATGAGCGTGATGCTCTACATGGCCACCGCGACCTACATCCTCGGCCTGTTCAGCAAATCCGACTTCCCGTCGCGCCTCGGGGCCGCTTTCGCCTGGATCGGCTCGGGCGCCGGCATGATGGCGCTGATGGTGCGCTGGCGCGAGATCTACCTGACCGACCCCAGCTGGGGCTACATCCCGGTGTCCAACCTCTACGAGGTATTCATCCTGCTGGCGGTAATGACCACGCTCATGTACCTGTACTACGAGCAGCGCACCGGTCAGCGCACCATGGGCGCCTTCGTGATGCTGGTGATCGCCGCCTCGGTGACTTTCCTGCTGTGGTACATGTGGGACCGCCAGGCGCACGAGATCGAACCGCTGGTGCCGGCCCTCAACTCCTGGTGGATGAAGATCCACGTACCGACCAACTTCGTCGGCTACGGCGGCTTTGCCATCGCGGCCATGCTGGGTGTGGCCTACCTGATCAAGCACCGTTTCGAGCGCACCCGGCCGGATGCCGCGATCACCCATCGGCTGCCCAGCAAGGATGCGCTGGACAGTGTGATGTACAAGGCCATCGCGATCGGTTTCGCCTTCTTCACCATCGCCACCGTACTGGGCGCGATGTGGGCGGCCGAGGCCTGGGGCGGCTACTGGACCTGGGATCCGAAGGAGACCTGGAGCCTGATTCTGTGGCTGACCTACGCGTCCTGGCTGCATATGCGCTTCACCAAGGGCTGGCGCGGCCCGGTCATGGCCTGGTGGGCCATCATCGGTCTGTTCGTGACCACCTTCACCTTCCTGGGCGTGAATATGTTCCTGTCCGGGCTGCATTCCTACGGAGAGCTGTAAATGAGGCGTCGTGATTTCCTGGGTGCCATGGGCGGTGCCGGATTGCTGCTGGCAACCGGCACCAGCCTGGCCCGCGAATACCGGGATGGTCAGAACTTCCGCACCATCCAGCCGCCGGTCGACACCGGCCTGGAGGATGGCAAGATCCAGGTGGTCGAGGTCTTCTGGTATGGCTGCCCGCACTGCTACTCGTTCGAGCCCTATGTGCAGGAGTGGCAGAAGGGGCTGGATGACGATGTCGAGTTCGTCTATCTGCCCGCGCCGATGAACGATGTCTGGGCCCTGCATGCGCGCGTCTTCTACACCGCACAGAAGCTGGAAGTGCTGAACGAGGTCCATCAACCGTTCTACGACGCCATCCATGACCAGGGGCGCGAGCTGCGCTCGGAAAGCGCCATCCTGCGCTTTATCAACCAGCGCGGCCTCGACGCCGACGAGTTCCGCGAGGTGATGCGCTCCGAGGAGATCCGCCGCAAGGTCACCGAGGCCGGCCAGGACGTTCAGGAGTACGGCGTCGAGGGTGTGCCCACCCTGGTCATCGACGGCGAGGCCGTGGTCTCGGCCAGCATGACGCGCAGCCACGAGGAGATGCTCGACGTCGCCGATTTCCTGATCGAACGGGCCCGGGGCTGACCCCGCCCGTGTCCAGGGTCCAGCGTCGGGTGGCGTAACGCGTGAGCACAACCGTCACTACGGCCCAGCGACTGGTCGAATGCCTGGAACAGGAACAGGTCGAGCGCGTGTTCGGCCTGCCGGGCGAAGAGAACATGGCCGTTCTCGACGCCCTGGCCGATTCCCCGATCGAGTTCATCACTACGCGCCACGAGCAGGGCGCGGCCTTCATGGCCGACGTCCATGGTCGCCTGTCCGGCCGTGCCGGGGTCTGCCTGGCGACCCTTGGCCCGGGGGCGACCAACCTGATCACCGGTGTCGCCGATGCCAACATGGATCACGCCCCGCTGGTCGCGATCGCGGGCCAGGCCAGCACTCACCGGCTGCACAAGGAGTCGCACCAGGTCCTTGACCTGAAGGGCCTGTTCCAGCCGATCACCAAGTACAGCTCCAGCGTGGTCGAGCCCGAGATACTGCCGGAGGTTGTCCGCAAAGCCTTCAAGTGGGCCGAGGGCGGCAAGCCCGGCGCCAGCTTCATTGAACTTCCGGAAAACGTGGCCGCCCTGCCATGCCCCAACCCGCCACTCCCGGTCCATGCCGGACCCGAGGCGGTGCCGGCCGAGGCCTCCCTGGAGGCCGCGGCGAAGTTGCTCAACGAGGCCCAGCATCCGCTGATCCTGGCGGGCAACGGCGTCATCCGCTCGGGAGCCAGCGGAGCCCTTTCGCAGCTGGCCTCCGCGCTTAATATCCCGGTCGCGAACACCTTCATGGCCAAGGGCGTGTTGCCGTTCCGCCACCCGCTGGCCCTGGGCTCGGTGGGCCTGCAAAGCCAGGATTTCGTCAATTTCGGCTTTCACAAGGCCGACGTCATCGTCTGTATCGGCTACGACCTGGTGGAATATCCACCCAGGCTCTGGCACCCGACCGGCGACCGCACGCTGATCCACATCGACTCCGCCCCGGCCGAGGTCGATGGCCACTACAATGTCTCATCCGAGGTGATCGGCGACCTAAATACCTGCCTCGCCCGCCTCACGGATCTCGTGGACCCGCGCGAGGAGACCATCCTGCGCCCGCTGCGCCAGAACCTGATCGACGACATGAACGAGCATCGCGAGGACACCCAGTTCCCGCTGAAGCCGCAGAAGTTGATCTGGGACCTTCGCACCGCGGCCGAGCTCGACGCCGTGGTGATTACCGATGTCGGGGCGCACAAGCTCTGGATGGCGCGCATGTTCCGCTGCGAGCTCCCCAACACCTGCCTGATCTCGAACGGGTTCGCCAGCATGGGCATCGCCCTGCCGGGAGCGATCGCGGCGGCGGCGCTCTACCCCGAACGCCAGGTCATCGCGGTCACCGGAGACGCCGGCTTCCTGATGAATGTGCAGGAACTGGAAACGGCGGTGCGCCTGAACCAGAGCTTTGTCGTGCTGATCTGGAACGATAATGCGTACGGCCTGATCGAGTGGAAGCAGGTGCGCGAGTACGGGCGCAAGGCCTTCGTCGATTTCGGCAACCCGGATTTTGTCCAGCTGGCGCACTCGTTCGGCGCCAGCGGTGTGCGCATCGGCCCGGGCGACAGCCTGGAGGCCGCCCTGCGCGAGGCCCTCGCCACCCCCGGTGTCACCATCATCGACTGCCCGGTCGACTACAGCGAAAACCTGAAGCTGACGGAACGTTTGGGCGAGTTGGTCTGTCCATTCTAGGTAGTATCCGGGCGGACCTTCCGCCGTTCTCTGGGGAACAAAGCAGTATGACGGCCACGGCCAGCGGCAAGCATGCCGAACCCGTTCGCGCACAACCGGCCTCGCCGGAGGTACGCGGACTGACCTATCAGCACGACCAGGGCGCGCAGCGCCTGCGCCTGTTGAGTTTCAATGCCCAGGTGGGCATCCCCTCGTCGCGCCTGCACCACTATCTGACCAACTCCTGGAAGCACGTCCTTCCCTATAAGGGGCGGATCGGCAACCTGGATCGCGTGGCGCGTTTCATCTCCGACTTCGACATCGTCGGCGTCCAGGAGCTGGACGGTGGCAGCCTGCGCTCGAACTTCGTGGACCTGGCCTCCTATCTGTCGGAAAAGGCCCGCTTCCCGCATACCTACAATCGCATCAACCGCAATCTCGGCCAGTTCGCCAAACACTCGCTGGCCTTGTTTTCGCGGCTGGAGCCGGAACGGGTCGAGATGCACCGCCTGCCCGGGCCGCTGCCGGGGCGCGGGGCCATCGAGGCCCGTTACGCAATGGAAAATGGCGAGGAGCTGGTGCTGTTTCTGCTGCACCTGGCACTCGGCCGGCGCGCACGCCAGGCCCAGCTGGACTACGTCGCCGAACGGATCCAGTCGGAACGCCACGCCGTGGTGATGGGGGATCTCAACTGCCAGCAGGACAGCCTGGAGATCCGGCGTTTGGTCGCCCGTACCGGGCTGCTGGAGCCGATCAGCTGCCCGGCCACCTACCCCTCCTGGGATCCGCGCCTCGTGTTCGACCACATCCTGCTGACCCCGGACCTGCATGTCAGCGACATGCGCGTGTACAACGTGGCCCTGTCCGACCACCTCCCGGTCGGTATCGAGATCGAGCTGCCAGCCGCCCAGTCGCTGCACGGAACCCGCCACACCGCCTGAGTCCCATCGCTGGCGTCCGCGTCGCGGACGCGGTTAAATGATCCCGGCACGTCCAGACCCCACAGCCCTTTCGGGAGCCCCATGTCCGCCAGCGAGATGCGCAGGACCATCATCGACCTCGAGCGCCGCCTGGAGCGCGAGCAGGTCCAGCAGGATGCACTGAGGCGGGTGGCCCTGAGGGCACTGGCGGTGGTCAGCGCCCGCGTGCCGGCACTGGATGGCGCGGTTCAGGACCTGTCCCGCGCGGTGGAGTCCAGCCCGCCCGACTCTGCCTGGATGGATCGGCTGGGTGCACAGCTGGCCGACGCGGTCCGCAGCTCCGATCACCACGAGGACCTGGCCAGCGCTGTGCTCGAGGTCGTGCGCCGCGGACTGAACGGGTTCGATTTCCTGGACCCCGGCCTGGATGACCTGCATCGCGCGACCGAACGGCGCGACCGCTCGGAGATCGAACGAACGCTTTCTCAGCTCTTCCGGGTGCTGCACGACAAGTGCGAGCGCGCCATGCACGAGCGCGACGAGCTGTCGGACGTCGTGGGCGAGATCTGGCATCGCCTGGAAGACGTCGACTCGGCCCTGTCGGAAGACGAGAAACGCAGCGAACGTACACGCGCCTCGGTTGCCACCCTGCACGATGGCATCTCGGACAATGTCCGGGCCATGAAGGGCCGCATGGACGACCTGGAGGACATCGCCACCCTGCGCCAGGAGATCAGCCGGGGTCTGGATCGCGTGGTCGAACATGTGGCGGCCTTTCGCAATCAGCAGGAGAACGATCTGCTCGAGGCCCTGGAGCGCAACCGCCTGCTGCGAGCGAAGGGCCGTACGCTGGAGTCGCAGGTCAGTGCCCTGCGCAAGCGGCTGGATCAGGCGCGGGCGGAGGCCTACCGCGACAGCCTGACCGGGCTGCCCAATCGCACGGCTTTCGAGCGCTACCTTGATGGCCTGCGGGAGGACCTGGGGGCGGAGCAACCGGCCTGCCTGCTGGTCTGGGACATCGACCGCTTCAAGGCGATCAACGACGAATACGGCCACAGTGCCGGCGACAAGGTGCTGAAGGCCGTCGCAGAGATCCTGGCCGAGGGCGTGCGCAGCGAGGACTTCGTTGCGCGCTACGGGGGCGAGGAATTCGTGATGATCCTCACCTCCGACCCGGACACCTGCCAGCGCCGTGCCGATTCGATCCGCGAGGCCGTGGATCGCCTGATCGTACGGGCCGGCAAGACGCGGCTGCGCGTGACCATTTCGGCGGGCATGTGCCCGATCGCGGCCGGACAGTCCACCGCGGCCATCTTCGACGCCGCGGATCACGCCCTGCTACAGGCGAAGAAGCTCGGGCGCGATCGCGTGGAGCGGGCCGACCGCGAGCCACACCCTTCCTGATCCCCCGGGAGAATTTCCCTGATAGGAGGCCGTTGTGATTGCCGAGCCATCCCCCCAGCTGATCTTTGGCGAGGTCCTGTTCGATGTCTTTCCCGATGGACAGCGCGTCCTGGGCGGAGCGCCGTTCAATGTCGCCTGGAACCTGCATCAGCTCGGGGAGCCGGTCTGTTTCGTCGGCGGCATAGGCAACGACCCGGCGGGCGCCGCGGTGCAGGCCCGCATGGATGCGATCGGCATGGACGCCCGCGGGCTGTATCGGCACCCCGAAGCCCCGACCGGCGAAGTCCGGGTCGAACTCGCCCGCGGCGAGCCCAGCTACACCATCGTGCCGGACCAGGCCTACGACGACGTACCCGCAGCCTGGGCCGATGCGCTGCCCGCCTCCACGCCACTGCTCTACCACGGCACACTGGCCCTGCGCCGGGGGAATCACGACCTGCTGGCACGCCTGCGCGAACGCGCCGGGCACCGCTTCGTGGACGTGAACCTGCGCGACCCCTGGTATACGCGAGACACGACGCTGGACCTGATACGGGACGCCGACGTGGTGAAGCTGAACCAGGACGAGCTGGCCACCCTGGTCCCCGGGGCTGCGGACGACGAGGCGGAGACCGCCCTGCTCGAGCAGGCGGGCATCCGTCAGGCCCTGGTCGTCACCGCCGGGGCCGGCGGGGCGATCATTCGTACCGTCAACGGCGAGCGCTTTGCGGCCCCGGCCCCGCCGGTACCCGAGCTGCGCGATGCGGTCGGGGCCGGCGATGCCTTTGCCAGTGTCGTCCTGCTCGGCATGCGACAGGACTGGGGCTGGCCGACCACCCTCGAACGCGCGCTGGCGTTCGCGGCGGCGGTCTGCACCCTGCAGGGCGCCACCAGCGACGACCCCGGCTTTTACCAGGACGCCCGCAACAGCTGGGATTGAGCACCGGACCACCCGGTCCCCTCTTGCGAGGCAGTTCCTGGCCGTCCGTAACCCGGGTTTACGGCCGCCAGCCGAACTCGTCGGCCTTCTGGCGAGCCAGCGCCGGGATGTCAGTGGCGACGAACTTCTCGTGCAGGACCTGCACCCCGATCATGTGGTTGATCACCGCGTCCAGCTGGACCTGGGTGGCTGCCGGGGTGGTCTCGTCCTCGTGGATCTCGAACACGCGGCGCACGCCTTCCGGGTCCAGCAGACCCGCCTCGGCCACCTTCTCCGGCGACAGGTAGCGGTCGGCCAGGGCCTTCATCGCTGCCCACTTGACCGGGTCGGTGTGCGCCGGCGGGGCCATAAACGCGAACTTCTCGCGCTCGTAGAGCACCTTCGGGAGCAGGCCCTTCATCGATTCGCGCAGCACGTACTTCTCGGTGCGGCCCTTGATGCGCAGGGTCGGCGGCAGGTGGGCGCAGAACTCGGCCAGGTGGTGGTCGAGAAACGGCGGGCGCGCCTCCATGGAGTTGGCCATGTCCATGCGGTCGCCACCCCAGGTCAGGATCTGGCCCTCCAGCATGGTCTTGATCCAGACGTACTGGGCCTTGTCCAGCGGATGCCGGCCATCCAGCATGTCGTCGTCCAGGGCGTTGGCGATCGCCTTGCCGGGCTGGTAGTCCTGCATGCGTTCGCGGCGCTCCGGCGCCAGCAGGCCGGGCACGTGCTCGGCTGCCGCCAGCCAGGGCTGCAGACAGGACGGCGTAAAGCCCATCATCTTCGTGAACTCGGGGTCGTCGACCTCGTCCTCGGCCAGCATCGCGCCGGAGAACAGCTCGTTGGACTCGTTCAGCATCTGCTGCCAGGCGGCGCGGTCAGCCTCCGGCAGGGTGTCCAGGCCGTGCAGGAACATGTCGCGGCGGAAGGCCGGGTAGCCACCGAACAGCTCGTCCGAGCCCTCGCCGGTCACCACCACCTTGTAGCCCGCCTCGTTCACGTGCCGGCTCATCAACAGCTTGGCCACCCCCAGCGTGTTGTAGATGGTGCGCTCGGCGTGCCACAGGGCCTCTTCGAAGTTGTCGTAGAGGTGATCCGCATTCAGCTTCAGGATGTCCTGGTCGGCGCCGACGCTCTCGGCCATCTCGCGGGCAATCGCCGTTTCGTCGTAGTCGTCGTTGTCGAAGCCGATGGTGAAGGCCTTGACCGGCGACTGCTGGCTGGCCGAGGCCAGGCCCAGGGTGATGCAGGAGTCGATCCCGCCGGAGAGGTAGCAGGCGACCGGCACGTCGGCCTCCAGGCGCAGCTGGACGGCCTCCATCAACTGTTCCCGCACGCCCTCGATCCAGTAGTTCTCGTCGGCATCCTCCTCCGGCGGGCGCTCGGAGGCCAGCGGGAAGTCCATGTCCCAGTACTTCTCCTGGCGCACCTTCAGCTTGCCGTGGGCCCGTTCGACGATGACCATGTGGCCGGGCTTCACTTGGTGGATGCCCTCGAACGCAGTGGTGCCCGGGACCATGGTCTGCATCAGCTGGTGGTACAGGCCGTCATCGGCAAACTGGCGCGGGACGTCGGGATTGGCGAACAGCACCTTCAGCTCGGAGCCGAACACGAAGCTGCCATTGGCCTCGGTGAAATACAGCGGCTTGATGCCGAAGCGGTCGCGGATCAGCACCAGGCGATCATGCTCGCGGTCATACAGCGAGATCGCGAACTCGCCGCGGAAGTGCTTGATCGCATCCTCCAGCCCCTCGCGCCGGTACAGGTGCATGACCATCTCGGAGTCGCTCTTGGTGCGGAACTGCACGCCGCGCGAGGTCAGGTCGGTACGGATGCGCTTGTAGTCGTACAGCTCGCCGTTGACCGCGGTCATGATCGATCCGTCGGTCATACAGAACGGCTGGCGGCCGCGGTTTTCGTCCAGGTCGATGATCGACAGGCGGGCATGGGAGAAGCCCACGCCGCGGTCGTCCAGCGTCTTGTAGCCGAAGCCGTCGGGGCCGCGGTGATACTGGATCGCGGCCATGTTGACCAGGGTCTGCGGGTCCACCTTGCGGTTGGGGTCGGCGTGAAAGATTCCGGCGATGCCACACATGGCATGTCTCCTTGGTTCGATTCCGTGGGTGCGAGCGGGGCGCGGTTTACGGCGCGCCACGCCGCTCGCGGTTCAAGTTCGACTTTGGCTCAGTCTTCCGGGGTATCCATGACCGCGCTGATCCGGCGGACCACCGTGGTCAGCAGCGCCATGCGCACGAACACGGCCCCGCGGGCCTGGGCGAAGTACCAGTTGTGCGGGGTGTCGTCGAGGTCCGTGGACAGCTCGTCACCGCGTGCCAGCGGGTGCAGGATGACCGCGCCCTTCTTGAGCGGGGAGTTGCGATCCAGCTTCAGGCCCTCGCCCATGGACTCGAACGTATCCCCCACCCAGGCAATGGCGTTGATGTAGACGACGTCCAGCTCCGGCAGCAGCGGGTCCAGTTCGTGCACCACGCGCAGCTTCAGGCCGGCCTCTTCCAGCTCCTCGCGCTGACCCGGGTCAAAGTTCTCGTCCTCGCGCGAGATGATCACGACCTCTTCGATTGCCTCCGGGAACAGGCTTAGCAGGCGCAGCAGCGAACGCACCGTGCGCATGCGCGAGGGCACCCCGATGATACCGACCTTGATGCGGTCCTCCGGCGCCACCGGGCCGGTGAACAGCTCCGGTCGCCACTTGGCCAGGGTGTAGACGTCCGCCAGCGCCTGGGTCGGATGCTCGTCGATCCCGTTGCCCGCGTTGACCAGCGGGATGCGCAGGTTCTCCAGCATGTTGTGCGCCGCCTCGCCATCCGAGGAGCGCAGCACCAGCACGTCGCCGTAGTTGTTGAACATCTCGGCGATGTCCGCCAGCGACTCGCCCTTGGCGATGCCGGTGCTCTTGGGGTCGGTGATCGACATCACCGCCCCGCCAAGCCGGTGCCAGGCGCTCTCGAAGGACAGCCGCGTGCGCGTGGACGGCTCGTAGAACGCACTGATCAGAATCTTGCCGGCCAGCGGCAGGTGCATCAGCGCCGGAGTGGTCTCGTACTGCGCCGCCAGACGGAACAGCTGCAGCAGTTCATCGCGCGAGAACTGCTGACTGGAAACCACATGCGCGGCCGCCAGCTTCAGGAGCGGGTCCGGGTCTTCCTCCACGGCCTCAAGGAGCGCCTTCGGGCGGTCGGTGCCGGCGGCGCCGTCTTTCGGGTGGAGCACGTGCAGGGGATCTTCGGTGTAGTTCACCAGAGGCATCCTTTTTTCCAGTCGCGAATGAACAGGGCCAGCAGCAGGATCGGGGTCAGGGTGGCGACCAGCGTGGCAACCACAACGATCACGGACAAGGCAGTCGACGAGATCATCATGCGGTCCGGACCTCCTCGGCCGCGGCGTCGCGGGACAGGCGACCCCAGTCGAACGGCCGCGGCGCCAGCCAGGTACTCAGCACCATCACGGCCAGGGAGACGGCCGCGCCCACCAGTGCCGCGACATAGAAGCCGATCAGGAAATAGCTGGCCAGCCCAATGCCCGACCCCAGTATCATCGACCAGGCCGCGCCCTGAGGGTTCGCCCGCCGCCAGTACAGCCCGGCGACGATCGGCCAGATCGCCGAGGCCACGAAGGCCCCCGTAAAGTACAGCAGTTCGGCCAGCGAGCCGATGATCGGCAGCGAGCCGCGATAGCTCGCGGCCAGCCAGGTCAGCAGACCCAGCAGCACAACGATCACCTTGGTCGCGCGGAACTGGCTCTGCTCGCTGGCCTGCGGGCGGATATGGCCGCGGTAGATATCGCGGGTGACCAGGTCCGAGGTGGCCGCCAGCAGCGAGTCGAGGCTCGAGGCCAAGGCGGCGAAGACGACGATGAAGACCACGATCGCGCCGGTCAGGCCGAGGACCTCGGCCGCGACCAGCGGCCCGACCATGTCCGCGGCGGGCACGTTGATGCCCAGCGCCGGCGTGGCCAGGGCGATGAAGCCGGCGACGATCGGGATCGGCAGCCACAGCAGCCCGCCCAGCAGGTAGGCACGAAAGCCGACGTTGCGGCCAAACGCGAAGGCGCGCGACCACCAGACGTTGGAGTGGAAGATCTCGCCGACCCCGAACAGCAGGTTGTTGAACAGGAACATGATTGCGGCCGGGAACAGCAGACTCAGCAGTTCCGGGCGCTCTTCCATCAGGTTGAAATGGATCGCCTCGAACCCAACCTTGTCGATGGTCAGCCAGGCGATGAACGCCGCACCCGCGATGATGATGATGGTCTGGATGAAGTCCGTACCGATAACCGCGCGCAGACCGCCCAGCAGGGTGTAGATCACGCAGACCGTGAGGATCACGGTCATGCCCACGCGATAGTCGATCCCGGCCAGGGCATTGATCAGCACCCCGCCGGCCATCGCCATCGACACAAGCCAGCCGAAGGCGTAGATCAGCGAGACCACCAGGAATACCCGCCAGGTAAAGGTGCCGAAGCGCAGCCGGATGAAGTCCCCGGAGGTGAAGCCGCGCGGCATCAGCTCGCGGATGCGACGAGCCAGCGGCGCGAACAGGATCAGGCCCAGCGCCCCCAGGGAATACCCGAGCATGCCCCAGACGCCCAGCTGCAACGCCAGCTGCGGGGCGGTCATCGTGGTGTTGGCCGTCACCCAGGTGGCCATCGCGGTCGCGGTGGCCAGCGCCAGCCCGACGTTGCGCCCGGCCAGCATGTGGTCCTCGGCGGTCTTGTTGTGACGACCCAGCCACCAGCCGAGCGCCACCCAGAGGATGCTGAACGCGATCAGCAGCCCCCAGGCGATGGAACTCGGGAGGATCGGGTCGTCGAGGCCGGTCACGAGGCCTCCTTCACCTTCTTGATCTCGCGGATCGCCTCGTCGGTGGTCATCACGCGGGCGTAGCGATCCTTGATGGTGGTGATCGTCGCCTTCTGCATCTCCGGGGTCACCGTCGCGGTAGCGTCGTCCATCAGCGTGACATAGAAACCCAGGTCACAGGCATCGCGCACGGCCGTGGATACGCACTCGTTCGAATACACACCCACGATGAACAGTGCCGAGATGTTCAGGTTGCGCAGGATGTAGTGCAGGTTGGTCGAATTGAAGACGCCGCTGGCGGTCTTGTCCAGCACGATCTCGTCGCCCACCGGTGCGACCTGCTCGACGAACTCCGCATCCTTGGAGCCGGGCGCGGCATGCAGGTTCAGGCGCTTGTGGCCCGGGCTGCGGTCGCGCCCGTCGTGGGTCAGCGAACGGATACGCGTGTGGATGACCTCCAGCCCCTGCTCGCGGAATGCATCCTGCAGCCGGCGCACGTTCGGCAGCACCGTCTGCTCCAGGCGGTTGAAGTAGTACTCCTGTGCCTCGGGCGGCACGCCGGACTGCACCGAGTCGGCGAACACCCCATGACCGCGCGCGGCATCCAGGTACTGCAGGTCAATGCACAGCAGAGCGACGTGGTGCTCGCGCAGTTCCTGACGCAGCACCGGGGTCGTGATCAGGCTCTCCTGGTACTGCTCGCGCAGCGGGTCCAGAGAGTCGTAGTCAGTGAGCTGGGAGACGTTGTCGTTATTGGCCATGCCGGGCGGTCCTTGGGTCGCGGTGATCGGGGATGCTCACGAACGGGCGGCCAGGGCCAGGGCGCTTTGCAGCGTCAGGTTGGCGCCGGTCTCGATGTCCTCCCAGTTTGTCCATTCCGCCGCGGAATGGCTACGCCCCTGCAGGCTCGGTACGAAGATCATGCCGGTACGCGTGATTGCACTCATGCTCTGGGTGTCGTGCGCAGCGCCGCTGGGCATGGTCAGGTACTCCAGCCCCATGCGTTCGGCGGTCGCCTCGATGGTCTGCACGATGCCCGTGTCGCAGCGCACCGGATCGATCTCCGAGAGCACGTCGAACTCGAACATCAGGTCACGCCGGCGCGCGAGGCTGGACAGCGTGCGGCGGGCCGCGTGGGCCAGCGCGGTCAATACCTTCTCGTCGGTATCGCGCACCTCGAAGGAGAAAGTCGCCATGCCCGGCACGGTGTTCGCCGCGCCCGGCGAGAGCTCCACGCGGCCGATAGTCGCGCGCGAGTTCGGGCTGCCGTGCTCCTCCAGCAGGCGATTGATCTCGCCGCCGAATTCGGCCAGCCCCTGGAAGGCGTCGATGCGCATGTCCATCGGCGTGGTGCCCGCATGGTTCGGCTGGCCCTTCAGGCGCACCTCCCACTTGAACAGGCCGGTGATGGCCTCGACCACGCCCACGCTCAGGCCGCGGCGATCCAGCACCGGGCCCTGCTCGATATGGGTCTCGATGAAGGCATGCAGGGTGTGCGGGTCGCGTCGCGCGCTCAGGGCGTCGTCGGCATTCAGGCCCCAGTTGGCCATCGCCTCGACCAGGGTGATGCCCTCGAGGTCACGGGCATGGCTGATGCTCTCCGGGGTCAGCTTTCCGGCCATCGCCTGGGAGCCGAACATGCCGCCGAAGCGGCCCTCCTCGTCAGTGAAGTCGATGACCTCCAGCGGGTACTGCAAGTCGACCTCATGTTCCTTGGCCGTGCGCAGCACCTCCAGCCCGATCAGCACCCCCAGGGCACCATCCAGCGGGCCACCACCGGGGACGGTATCGAGATGCGAGCCCATGGCGACCACCGGGCGCTTGCCGTCGTAGTCCAGGCGACCGTGCAGGTTGGCGGCGCCATCCTGCCAGACGTCGAGGCCCGCGGCCTCCAGGCGGCCGCGAAACCACTCGCGCCCCGCGCGGTCGCCCTCGCTGAACGCCCGGCGGTGCAAGCCACGGTCGGCATCGCGTCCAATCTGCCCCAGCTCGGTAATGTCCTGCTGCAGGCGCTGCATGTTGATCTTGAGTTCGTGCATCGTGTTCTCCGATAGGGCCGCCGGCCCCGGTCGCGGTACACGCGGATCGACGGGGCGGGGCAGGTGAATTCAGTCGCGCGGGCGACCGCGCAGGATGGCCACGATCAGGACCAGAAAGACGACGCCTCCCAGCGCGAAGAAGCCGAACGCGCGGGCCAGGCTGTGGTGCGCCACATCGATCCGGGCCTCGTCGGCCCAGTCGTCCGCGCCATCGGCCCGCAGGCGAAAGCGATATTCGCCGTCCGGGAGGCCGCTGACTACGCTGCTGGTGTCGCCACCGCGATAGATCACGCGGGCGTCGTCGAAGTCCGGACCGCTCGCCTGTTCGAGTTCGACGGGCCCCTCGGCGTTCCATTCGAGGGTTAGACCGCCATCACGCGAGTCCGTGGGCGGGTCGTCGAATCGGGGCTCGGCCAGTACAACCAGCGGCAGCAGCAGAAGCAGCAGGCTGGCGGGCAGGAGGGAGCGCATGGCGCGTTACCTGGCGGCCACGCCGCTCAGGTTTTCACCTCGAACGGCTGCAGACCGGCACGAGGCTCGGTGGTGTTCATCGCCTCGACCAGGAGGGTAAGCCCTTCGTCCAGATCCGCCAGCCGCTCGGGCGGGAGAGCGTGCAACGCGCGGTTCAACTCGCCCTGGGGGGCTGCCGGGGCGTCGGACAGGAGCGCCTCCCCCTTGGGCGTGACATACAGCCGCACGATGCGCTGGTCCTTCTCCGGGCGGCGGCGCTCGACGAGCCCGCTGTATTCCAGCTTGTCCAGCAGGTTCGAGGTGGTCGAGGCATGCACCGACAGCCGGCGCGAAAGGTCGCTGACATTCAGCCCGGGCGTGCGCTGCAGCTCCCACAGGGCCCACAACTGCGAGGCACTGATCCCGCAGGCACGCTCCACTGCCCGCGAATGCCCCTGCAGGGCGCGGATGATCACGCGCAGCTGACGGATCACGGAACGCGACAGATCCGGTTCCCCTTCCGTCGCGGGGCGATGAGGTTCGTTCTGGGCAGAAACAGCTGACATCACAGTCGGACTCAGTATGGCAAATGCCATATAGTTTTGTACAAAAATAATGGAGTTGCAACTTGTCCTTTGGTGGCGAAAGCGGCGAGCGCGTTCTATTAATGGGGTTTCCGGCTAGCCGAGGTCACCAGGATCCGGTCTCTGGGCAACAAAACGGGCCTCTCGTTAGCCATACGCGACAGAAACGGTTGTGGCGGTTCCTCGGGAGCTCGCCATCGGTCCCCCGGGGGTACAGGGGCCTGTTTCTCTTTCGGATTCCAGGATCGAACTGCCAAAAGGAACGAATAATGAAAAACAACATTTCGTGGAATCTCACTCCACTGGCCGGGGCCGTTGCCACGGCGCTTCTTCTGGCGCCAGCGGTCAGCCCCGCAGAACAGGAGGGTGCAGGGGGCGTCGAGTTCGATTTCTACGGTTCACTGAGACTGCAGTACGAAACGGCGGACCCGGATGGCGAGGACAGCTATGACGGCTTCCGGGATGCCTATTCACGCATCGGCTTCAACGCCAACTATGAGATCAATGAAAGCCTGAACGCGTTTGCGCAGCTGGAAATCCCGCTCGACCTGGCCAACGGCCGAGTACAGGACCCCTTCAGTGGCGAAGACGAGGACGTCCGCATCGGCAAGGTCGGGCTCGACGGCGCATTCGGTACCGTGGCGTATGGCCGCGATTGGCTGCCGTATTACAACGCGATCGCCTTCCCGGTGGACATGTTCTACTCCTACCAGAGCGGCTTCGCGACCTATACGACCTTCCGTGAGAGCAACAGCCTCATGTACTACTCTCCGGACTTCAACGGCTTCTCGTTCGCGGCCTCCTACAGCGCGAACGGCGGCTACGACGATGCATCGGGCTCTCCAGATGATCGCTACCAGGTGACCGGTTCGTACGCCTTCGGCGACACGACTCTTTCCGTCGGGGTCGATGATGCCAATGGCGAGCAGAACACTCGGATCTGGGGGGTGTCCGCGATGCACAGCATGGGCCCATGGTCGATGGGTGCCAAGGTCGAATACATTGAAAGCGACCAGGACGCCGGGGCCTTCGGGGACGACGGCGACGTCGCCGCGAACATCTACGCCGCCTACGCCGTGGGGCAACATATATTCCACGGAACCTACGCCAACGTCGACAACTACGGCGGAGACGTCTTCCACCTGGGCTACGCGTTCAACTGGATGGACGGGCTGTCCCTGTTTGCCGAGTACTACTACGAAGAAGAAGCAACCGGTGCGGTACCGGCATCAAGGGCCCGAGACACCGGCCGGGCCGGGGCTGACTTTCCCGAGGATGGAAGCAACAACGTGTTCATGGTCGGCATGCACTACAGCTTCTAGAAGCCAATCCGCCGCGCACGTTTGTTGCTCACCCGCTAGCGGGTGAGCAATGGAAGTCAGCCATGAAGGTCCCGAATTTTTCGTTTCGGATTCCGACGGCCGGATGCCAGAACGAAACGACTCGTACCTCGGGAGACGCGGTCTCAATCGAAGACTACCGCCCTGGCGGTCAGACAGTTCCAGGCGATGGACCGGAGAACGTCTGGACCAGCGTCCCCCAATCACACCAAGGAGGTGAGCGTGAGCGACAACGCACAAGACCCGAAACGGGAGATCGAGGAGCTCGAGGCCCGTTACGAGACCGATCACGAGATCGGGGAACAGAACATCAACCCGCTGGGGCTGGATCTGCACAACCCGGTATTCGCCGTCAGCGCCCTGCTGATCCTCGCGTTCGTGATCCTGTCCCTGATGTTCCCGGAACAGGCCGACGAGGGCCTGGGCGCCACGCGTGCCTGGATCGGCGAGACCTTTGACTGGCTGTTCTTGTCGGCCGGCAACCTGTTCGTGCTGTTCTGTCTGGCCCTGATCCTGCTGCCGGTCGGGAGCATCCGGATTGGCGGCCAGGATGCGAAGCCGGACTTCAGCGTGCTGTCCTGGTTCTCGATGCTGTTCGCCGCCGGCATGGGCATCGGCCTGATGTTCTGGGCCGTGGCCGAACCGGTAGGCTACTTCACCGAGTGGTTCGGGACGCCTTTGGGCATCGAGGGCGGCACCGAGGAAGCGAAGCACGCGGCCCTGGGTGCGACGATGTATCACTGGGGCCTGCACCCATGGGCGATCTATGCCGTGGTAGGCCTGGCGCTGGCGTTCTTTGCCTTTAACAAGGGCCTGCCGCTGACCATTCGCTCCGCGTTCTACCCGATCTTCGGCGAGCGGATCTGGGGCCCGCTCGGGCATGTGATCGACACCCTGGCGGTACTGGCCACCCTGTTCGGCCTGGCCACCTCCCTGGGTCTTGGGGCGCAGCAGGCGGCATCGGGGCTGGAGTCGGTGTTCGGCATCGAAGCCGGCCTGAACACCCAGGTCGCGATCATCATCGGCGTCACGGTAATTGCCCTGTTGTCGATCATGCGCGGCATCCATGGCGGGGTGCGCGTGCTCAGCAACATCAACCTGACGCTGGCGGTGGTACTGCTACTGTTCGTGGCCCTGTTCGGCGGCTTTATCGCCTTCCTCTCCAATACCGGCATCACGCTGAGCGCCTACGCCCAGTACATGTGGCCGCTCAGCAACCCTGTGGGTCGTGACGACCAGACCTTCTATCACGAGTGGACGATCTTCTTCTGGGCCTGGTGGATCTCCTGGTCGCCGTTTGTCGGCATGTTCATCGCACGGGTCTCGCGCGGGCGCACGGTACGCCAGTTCGTGACCGCGGTGCTGCTGGTGCCAACGGCCGTGACCGTGATCTGGATGAGTGCCTTTGGCGGGACCGGCCTGGATCAGGCCCGCGACGGGGTCGGTGCACTGGCCGACGGCATCAGTGACTCCTCGCTGGCGCTGTTCCAGATGCTCGAGCACCTGCCGCTGACCACGATCACCTCACTGCTGGCAATCACCCTGGTCCTGGTTTTCTTCATCACCTCGTCAGACTCCGGCTCGCTGGTGATCGACTCGATCACCTCCGGCGGCAAGACCGACGCCCCGCAGTCCCAGCGCCTGTTCTGGGCCACGGTCGAGGGCGTGATCGCCGGTGTGCTGCTGGCGGTGGGTGGCGCGGCCGCGCTGCAGGCCCTGCAGGCCGGTGCCGTCAGCGCCGGCCTGCCCTTCGTGATCGTGCTGCTGTTCATGTGCGTCAGCCTGATGATGGGGCTGTTCCACGAGCTCAAGCTGATCCGTCTGAAGGAGGCAACCGGGTAAGCCGTCGGCAAAAGTTACCCCAGGCGACCCAGACCCCGCCGGTCCCTCGACCGGCGGGGTTTTTTCTGCGCCGTGCTCACCCTTCTCATATCGACACAGTCCCTGACCGTCTAGATCACTCGACGACGGATTGCTGAGGAGATCTGTTCGAAACCAATGACGACGACCAGGATCACCAGGATGATCGTCAACGCCTGATCGAACTGGAACATGCGCATTGCGGTGGACAGTTCGACCCCGATGCCGCCGGCCCCGACCAGCCCCAGCACCACGGCCGAGCGGATCGCCTTTTCGACCCCGTACAGGCTGGTGGCGGTCATCGAGGCCGTCGACTCGGGGAGGATGGCCCCGAAGATCACCGAGAGCCGGCCCCCGCCGGTGGAGGCCAGGGCCTCGGATGGCCCCTTCGAGACCTCCTCGATACGTTCGGAGAAGAAGCGTGCGCAAAAACCGATGGTGTCCATGATGATGGCCAGGATTCCGGCCAGCGGCCCAAGCCCCACCGCAACCACGAAGATCAGCGCCCAGATCAGATCGGGGATGGTGCGCATGGTGGCCACGATGGTCCGGCTGAGGGTCCGCACCAGGCGATTGGGGGCGGTGTTCGAGGCGCACAGCAGGGCCATCGGCACGCTCAGGATTACGCCGACCGTCACGCCCACAATGGCCATGTTCAGGGTTTCCAGCATGGACCAGGCAATCGGCTCCAGCCGGCTGGTCTCGGGCGGCCAGGCCTGAGCGAAGAATCCCCCGAGATTGCCGAATCCCTGAGCCAGACGGGCCAGGGTGACATCAACGGACAGAAAGCCCTGTATGAAGAAGGCAGCGAAACCTACAAGAATCACCCAGGTAAAGACCGAGGGCGAGGTGAATCGGGCGGGCGCAAGCGCCGCCACTCGTTGATCGACTGGATGCATTGGGTTGGTTCCGTGAAAGGTCTGGGCGCGTCAGGAGGCAGAGGCAGCGGTTGCGAGAGGCACTTCCTCCCGCGGGTCACCATCCACCCGGACCTCGCCGTGGTAAAGCGATTCGAGGCTGCCGGTATCGAAATCGGAGATACGCCCCTGGAGCTGGATCTTGCCGGCCTTCATGCCAAGCAGGCGGTCGCCGTACTCACGAGCAAGGTCCAGCTGATGCAGGGTGCATACCACGGTCATGCCCTCTTCCCGCACGATCTCCCAGAGCAGGTCCATCACCTCGCGCCCGGATCTCGGGTCGAGGCTGGCGACGGGTTCGTCCGCCAGGACCAATCGCGGGGCCTGCATCAGCATGCGTGCAATGGCTACTCGCTGCTGCTGGCCGCCGGAGAGCGTGTCGGCACGCTGGCCGGCCCGATCGGCGAGCCCTACTCGGTGCAGGCAGTGCATCGCGCGGTCGCGCTCTTCCTGCGGTGCCCAGGGGGAGGCCAGTGCCATCACGCCCAGTGGCTGGCGTCCCAGCGCACCGAACAGGACGTTCTGCAGGACCGACAGATTGGCGACCAGGTTGAACCGCTGGAAAACCATCCCGACGGAGCGGCGTACTTCCCGCAAACGGCGTCGGCCAGCGGTGGCGATGTCGATGCCAGCGACCTCGGCGGTGCCGGCATCCGGCCGCTCGAGGCCAATCAGGCAGCGCATCAGGGTCGACTTGCCGCAGCCGTTCGCCCCGAGAAGGACGGTACCTTCTCCGGGGGCGACCTCGAAATCGAGACCGCGCAATACATGGATCGAGCCAAAGTGCTTGTGCAGATCCTTGACTACAATGGGGTTCATCACATCACTCCACGGAGCGAGGACCCGATGCCCAAGGGCACCGGGTCTCCTGCTGCAAATGTTGCTGCCGGGGCTTAGTTCAGGCGAATGCCAACGAGATCATAGGCCTCGGTGATGAGGTCGAATTCCTCTTCGGTGAGGTCATTGACGAAGCGGGCATTGGTGTACTTGTCACGACGACCCGGCCCGAGTATGGCCTCCATCAGATTTTCGGCATCGGCCATGATCTGCTCGTTGACATGGGCCACACAGGCCTGGTCGAGGCCGCCGCGGGCGACAAAGGCATCGCGGGGCATGGTGTCGCTCTCGGCAATGACGCGGTAGTCGCCATTCGGGTCGCGCTCCTTCAGACGCGCAACATCACGCACACCGGATCCCATGGCATCCACGTCGCGGTTGATCAGGGCCTCGAAGCGCGCGCCATCCAGCAGGTGTGTGTTCACGTCACGATCAAGGTCCAGACCCGCATTCACCAGCATCCAGGACGGCACGATGTGGCCGGTGGTCGATCCCGCATCTTTCAGCGCGATGTCCTTGCCGCGCAGGTCTTCCAGCGAATGGATATCGCTGTCGGCATGGACCACGAAGGCGGTGCCGTACTCGGCGCGCTCGAGACCGACCATCAACTGCACATCCTGACGTGAGCGCATCACCGCGTACTCGGACGGGCCGGCCAGGATGATGTCGACCTGGTCGAACTGCAGTGCATTGACCGCGGCGGTGCGGTCACTAACCGGGAAGAACTCGATCCTGGATCCCACGGCATCGCCCAGGGCCTCGCCGAACGGGCCAAAGGTGCGAACCATCTCTTCCATACCCTCGATGCCGGTATCGGCAAAGCGCAGAGTGTCGGGACAGGGGTCAGCCTGAGCGGAGGCCGAGACACCGAGGGTCAGGCTCATCGTCAATGCAAGTGCAGTCTTTTTCATGGTCTCTCCATGCAGGTCACGAGGGGGCGGTGTGCCGACCATCAGGGTCCGGCGATTCGAGGCGCTACCCTGCCTGCCCCACGTTGCGCTCACGTGGCTTCCGCATGACAAGACCGTGACAAATGAGCCGCGCGCCCCCCCTGGCCGGATGTCACCAAATCGAAGCCCGCATGTAACCGCCCTGCCATACCCCACCACTAGGGTGGCATCCCTCCTGCCCGGCGCCGGTCTTCGGCTACCGGTCCGGAATATCCGAACAAGCTTTCGATTACAGGAGGGAGTACATGAAAGCCGTCAGATACACCGTAAATACTTCGCTGATCCTTGGGCTGGGGATCGCGATCAGCGCCCCGGCCTCGGCCGATCTGACATTCGATCCGCGCGGACGCCTGCACCTCGATGCCGCCTTCCACGACACCGACAACCTTGAAGACGAGGCCTTCCAGGACGGTTTTCTTGTGCGTCGGGCACGCCTGGGCGGCAGCGGTTCTCTCATCGGGAACTGGGGCTACCAGCTGGAGTTCGATTTCTCCGGTGGAAGCATCAGCTACAACGACCTGAAGGTCACCTACGACACTGATGCCGGCACCTGGCAGTTCGGTCAGTTCAAGGTGCCCCAGGGCATGGAGCAGCTGACCAGCTCCAATCGCATGACCTTCATCGAGCGCGCATCCTCGCAGGTCTTCACGGATTCCCGCCGCATCGGCCTGGGTTACGGCCAGTCCGGCGACAACTACCACTTCTCGGTGATGGGCTACTCCCACTCCATCGAGGGTGATCCCGATGGCGACGCCCCCCTGGGCATGGCCGGCCGTGTCACGTTCAACCCGATCCGGGGTGACCAGACGATCCATCTCGGCGCCTCGCTCTCTCACGAGGCCTTCTCCAGCAACGCGCGCGAAGGCAGCGTGCGCTTCCGGGATCGCCCGGAGTCGCGTCCGACCGAAGGCACCCGCCTGATCGATACGAGCTCGCTGGACGCGCGCTCCACCACCAAGGCCGGGCTGGAGTTCGGTTTCCTCAGCGGCCCGTTCCATGCCAGTGCCGAGTACCTGCAGGCCGAGGTGGATCGCGATTCGGGCTCCGACCTCACCTTCAACGGCTGGCATGTCCAGGCCGGCTACGTCCTGACCGGCGAGACCCGCGGCTACCGACCCACCGGCTTCCGGACCATTGATCCGCAGCGCCCCTCCGGTGCCTGGGAGATCGCCGCGCGCTACAGCTCGGTGGACCTCGGCGATGCCGACATCCTGGGCGGCGAGCAGAACAACTTCACGCTGGGCCTGAACTACTACGTCAGTTCCAACCTGCGCTTCATGGCCAACTACGTGATGGTGGACGTGAAGGACAGCGACGCGGTGGACAGTCTGTCGAACGGTGCCTTCCGTGATGACAGCCCGAACATCTTCCTCGCCCGCATGCAGTACAACTTCTGATCTCCCCGTAGCCTCCTCGGGGGCCTTCGGCCACCGGACATCCCGTCCGGTGGCCTTTTTTGTGCGCTTGTCGAAACCACTCCGCTGGCGAGTGGAAGATTGGATGGCCCACGGGGCTGAACAATGGCGACACCTTGATAGTGGGACAGGCGAGCCTGTTCACGGCGCTTGCCAAACGCCGTCAAGGGTTCCGGGAAAGCGGAATCAGGCCGCCGTTCGGGAATAGGCGCGCGCGCTATCCGCCGGAACCTCGATAGTCACCACCTTGCCTTCGTCAAAAGGATTTTCTGTATGAACGGTCAAGGGCGCGGCCTCGCTCTGACAGCGCAGGCGCCAGCCAGTGCCCTCGAAGTGGCAGCTCTGGACGCGGGCCCGCAGCCGATTGGCCCCATCGCCAGTGGTCAGGGTTAGCGCCTGAGGCTGGGCCAGCAGGAGTGCCTCGTCACCGACTTTTAACGCCTCGCCGCTGCTGGCCTCGAGCAGATGGCTGCCGCTGCGCACGCGGACCCGCCCGCCGTTCACGTCTTCCACGACCACGGGAATCCGGTTGGAGAAACCGACCAGACCAGCAACCCAGGGGCTCCCCGGATTGCGGAAGATCTCGCCCGAAGTCCCGCTCTGCTCGATGCGGCCGTCGCGCATGACCACCAGCCGGTGGCCCAGGGTCATGGCCTCGTGGAGGTCATGGGTCACATACAGCGCGGTGGTACCGATCCGGCGCAACAGGGCCGCGAGTTCGTCGCGCATCTGCAGGCGCAGCTGCGAATCGAGGTTGGACAGCGGCTCGTCGAGTAGCAGCAGCCGGGGCCGCGTGGCCAGGGCCCGCGCGATGGCGACCCGCTGCTGCTGCCCCCCGGATAGCTGGCGCGGGAGCCGATCTTCCAGCCCGCCAAGCTCCAGCAGCGCGAGCAGGTCCCGTAGCCGCGTGTTCCATTCCGCACGGGGAATGCGCCGGTGACGCATCCCGAACTCGATGATCTTGCGCACGTTCATGTGCGGCCATAACGCGAAGTCCTGGAAGACCATGTTCACCGGCCGCCGCTCCGGCGGGATATGGAAGCCGGGCCCGTTGACCTGGTGACCGCCGATCGTGATCGTGCCCTCGCTGGGGGTATCGAGACCTGCCAGCAGCCGCAGCAGGGTGGACTTGCCGCAGCCCGAGGCACCAAGCACGGCGATCACCTCGCCGGAGGCGATATCCAGGTCCACCGAGTCCAGCGCGATGCTGTCCTGGTAGCGGCGGGTCAGGCCGCGGATACTGACGTCTACGCTGTCTTGGTTCATTTCGCGTGGTCCTCGCTGACAAGGAAAAAGGACGGGAAGGCGCGTCGCACGGCCCAGCGGGCGGCGACGATAATCAGGGCGGTCAGGCTGCAGACGATCACGGTGGCGGCGGTGGCCCAGCCGTACTCCACGGTGCGGAAGGCTTCGTCGATGATCACCGGAATGGTCGGGTAGCCCGGGGGCTGCAGCATGATGGTGATCGCCAGGTCGAAGACGCTGGTCGCGAACACCGCCAGCGTGGCCGAGAGGAGGCCGGCCAGGACCATGGGCATCAGGATGCTGCGCAGGCGCGTGAACAGCCCGGCGCCCTGCAAGGCGGCGCTGGCCATGAACGACCCCGGCGTCTGCGACATCGCACCGAGCACGATGCGTACGGCGATCGGGACCGAGGCCGCGGCCGAACACAGGATGATCGCCCAGGGACTGCCGTAGACCTGGATCCCGAGATCGGCCAGCCAGCGCTGATTCCACATGAAGATGTAGCCCACCGCCAGGACGATCCCCGGCACCGCCAGCGTAACCGTGGAGGCGACGTCGATGAACTGCTTCATGCGGTTGCTGCTGAAGGCCAGCAGGTAAGCGGCGAGAAAACCGACCACCATCGAGATGCCCGCGGCCGTGAAGGCGATGAAGAAGGAATTCCGCAGCGCCGGCAGCAGGGAGGATCCCTCGGACAGGACGTCGATGTAGTTGTTCAGCGTTAGATTGCCCAGGGTCAGGCCCTGGCTGTAGCGGTCCATGAACGAGACCGAGAGGCTGGTTCCCAGCGGTGCAAAGATGGCCAGCGTCAGGAATACCAGGTTGATTGCAGTCAGCAGCGGCCACAGTCTCGGCTTCGGGCGGTTGCGCGGCGCCGCGGCCGCGGTCAGAAAGTCGCGACCGCCGTTGCGGAGCACCCGGATCTGCAGGGCAATGGCCGCCCCGACCAGGCTCACCAGCACGAAGGACAGTACAGCAGCACCTTCGAAGGATACGGGAACCGTCGCGACCTCCGCCCGAATGTTGTAAGGGATCAGCGGAAAGCTGAATACCGAGAGAAAGGCCGCCGGCAACCCGAAGTCGCCGATGCTGTCGACGAATACCAGGATCGCGGCGGAGGCGAAGGCCGGAATCAGCAGTGGCAGACGCACCCGCCACAGGGTCTGGACAGCGTTCGCGCCGCACAGCCGCGCTGCCTGTTCATAGCGCGAGACATCCCATTGCAGGGCCGCGCTGGTCGCCAGATAGGCGAGCGGAAAGTTGGTCAGCGCCATCACCGTGATCAGCCCCGGCAGGGAGAACACGAAGTCGTTCACCCAGTGCATGCCGAGCTGGGCGGCCGTGCCACTGCTGCGCGAAAACAGCACCCAGCCCTGGGCGATGATGAACGACGGCATCACCAGCACGAACCAGGCGGCGAAATCGATCAGGCTGGCGGTGGGGAAGCGGTAGTTGTGGCGGATCCAGGCGAGACCGGCGCCGATGATAGTCCCGAGCACCATGGTCCCGGTCGCCAGCAACAGGGAGTTGGTCACCGAAGTACGCCAGAGCCGGCGTTCCCAGAGATCCCGGAAGAGCTGAAAATCCCCGAGGGTGAAATCGCCGAGATAGAGGCGCGGGAACGCCAGGTGCAACAGCATCGCGGTCAGCGGCAGGGCGACCAGAATCAGCAGCGCCCCGGTCACCAGCCAGACCACCAGGGAATCACTGGCCGGCAGGCGGCCCATCAGACGGGCAAGCGGCGACGGTGTCGGGGCGATCGAACGCACGGGGACTGAGGTCATCGGATTTCCTTGGGCGTATGGAGCCACGCCCGGGTCGCTACAAGAAGAAGGGGCCCTGCCGTGTCCCAGCAGAGCCCCATTACTGCATCCGGCAGTGGAGGGGCCGGGTTACATCACCTGGTCAGCGAACCAGCGCTTGATCTCGGCTTCTACCTCGCCCATCCAGACGTAGTCGCTGAAGACGTACGGAGTTTCCCCGTCCAGGAAATCGTTCGGCGGCAGCAGTTCGTTCGGCGAGGCGTTGCGATTCACCGGCTGGAAGAACTTGTTGCGATGCTCGATCTCGGTCAGGTAGTCCTGCGTCTCGGCGGAAAGCAGCCACTCGACGAAGGCACGGGCGTCGTCCCTAACGCTCGTGTCGGCGGAGATGCCAACGCCACGGGCCGCGCCCGGCACACCCTCTTCCGGGTATACGATGCCAATGTCCTCGCCCTTCTCCACCTCGCCGTAGGTGTTGGGCTCTTCCAGACCGGCCACGCAAAGCTCGCCGGTCATCAGGGCCTCGGCCACCGGGCTGTTGGAGCGGTACATCCGCACACCGTTGTCGAAGACGTCCTGCCAGAATTCGTAGCCGGCATCCATGTCATCCTCGAAGAACGAGGCCACGTAGGGATAGGCCGGGCCGGAGATGTTCGGGTTGGGCATCCCGATGCGGCCCTCGAACTGTGGATCGCGCAGGGCGTCCCAGCCGGTGATGTCCTCGGTCCCCTCGCAGCTCGGGTTGTACGCGAGAAGGGCCGGGGCACTGATGGTGACCGGCCACCACGAGGCATCGGGGTGACGCTCGTAGATCTTCTGGGCCTGCTCGGTATAGTCGCTGACGGCCTCGGGCTGCCAGTCGTCCTTCAGGAGGATGCCGTCCTCGTGGAGCCGATGGACACTGCCGTGACCCATCACGTAGACCACATCCCACTGAGGGTTCACGCGCTCGGCCTCGATGCGGGCGAGGATCTCGCCGCCACTCATGTCGACGATCTGCACGTCGATGCCGGTATCCTCGGTGAAACGAGCGGCGATCGAATCACCATGGTCATGCAGATAGACCGTCAGGACGTCGTCGGAGAGCGCGACTTCGCCGGCATCGACATCATCGGCATCGATCGCCTGCCCAGCCATGGCGGTACCACCGCTGAATGCAGCACTGATGGCCAGCACCAAGGGGGCCAGACGAGCGGAAGGCTTCAAATCTTGCATGTCGGGTTGCTCCTGTCTTGCACGAATGGCGCACCCACGCTACGCGGAGCGGATGACGAACCCGTTGCACTCGTATGAAGTTTTGTTAACGCACGCGGGAGGCCCGAGACCCCCTCCGATTGAACCGCTACCCGTGTGCGGAGTCAGGAGTTTCAGTAGGGTTTGGTCCATACAGTTCGGGCCGGAACATTCGCGAGAAGGGGATACAAGACCATGAAGGCAGCCTTTGCACCGCTGACAGCGGCCATCGCTGTGACACTGGCCACGACAGCACAGGCCGCTCCGCTCGGAATTGCTCACGGGCTCGATGGCGAGGACCGCGTGCTGGTGCATGCCGACGGGATGACCGCCGATGATGCGTTCATGACGCTGGGGGCACTGACGGTCAAGGGCCGCCTGATGCGCGACAGTGAGTTGGGGCATGACGACTACCGTCCGGAACTCGCCGATGGCCCGATGCGGGAGATCGGCGAGACCTGGCTCGGCCTGCTGGATACGGTGCACGGCAAGCTGGTAGATGAAGGGCGCATCCGCGCACAGTCCGGCAGTGACGACGAGGCTGCTCCGGCGGCCTATGCCGATGCCGCGTATCTCTACCATATGCATCACAGCGGGGGTCGCTTCGAACACCTGGGCCTGTACGACGAGATCACCCACAACCCGGCACCGCTGATGTCGGCGCTGGCGGACCACCTGGTCAACGAACGCTACGCCGACGGCGAGGTGGCAGCGGCGAATGACTCGGGCACCGATGCCCTCGCCTTCGGCCTCGACGCCCTGCACGGCCCCGCATACGCCTGGGTGCGCCAGCACAAGCCGGGTGGCGAGGACGACATGGGGCAGCTGGAGCATGAGACCCTCGCGGGCTGGCTGGGCCACTCGCGCGACGACATGGTCGAGATCGCCCGGGCCATGGCGGACACCGCCGACGCGGCCTGGGATGATGATGCCGGGATGTTTGTCCGCGACCAGGGCGCGGAGTGGTCGGTGGATCAGGTCGGGGCGCTGCTGCGTGGCCTCAAGGGGGTCTACGAGACGCTCTACCTGTTCGGGGATGCGGACGATCAGGGGCGCGCCGAGACGCTGGCGGACCGCACTGCGTCCATCACCCGCGCCATCGTGTCCGAAGACGGGCCGATCCGCGACTGGGGCCTGCCCGCACACATCGCGTTCGAGGACGGCGAGGCCCGTGCGGCCTCCGACCACGTCGACGTCGCCGCGCAATGGCGGTTCGTCCACCAGGTCACCGGCGGCTTTTCCCTGCTGCGCGAACGCGAGGGGACCGCAAAGCTGCTGAGCGAGCGGGCGCCGGAGCTGGAAGGCGAACTGGGTGCGGCGATTGACCGCCTGCTCGAGGGCGCGCTCGAATACCAGCTCGAGTCCACCATCGTCCCCACACGCCTGGCCTACGAGGATGGGTCGGTGACCGACCCGACCGTGACCACCCGGTCCGTCGCGGCCTTCATGATGGCCGTGGCCAATGGCTACCGTACGGGCGAGGTCTTCGACCGCCCAGGGTCCTGGGGCGACGACGAGGCGCTGGCGGAACGCAGCCGGGCGCTGTACGACGCCTTCCTCGATCATGGCGAGCTCCTGACCCAGCAGCTGATCCTCCGGGACTAACGCGCGATGCCCAGGCGACCGGCAGACGGGCAGACCCGGAGCCTCAGGGGACCGGTCGCTCTGCTGCCGCTGTCCCTGCCGGTGCTGGGCCTGGCCGCTCCGACGGCCATCGCCGAGGACGACGTACCCGTGCTCGACCCGGTCGAGATCACGGTGACCGCGCCCAGGCTGGCCACGCCGCTGGCGGACCTGCCGGCGGCGGTATCACGGGTGGACGAGCGCCAGGCCACCGAGGGGCGTCAGGGCCTGCAGCTGGACGAGTCGCTGAATCGCGTACCAGGGCTGTTCGCCCAGAACCGCTACAACTTTGCGCAGGACGCGCGCATCTCCATCCGCGGTTTCGGCTCGCGCGCGCCGTTCGGGGTACGCGGGCTGCGCATCCTGCAGGATGGCATCCCCGAGACCACCCCGGACGGCCAATCGCAGGTGGACGCCATCGACCTGCTGAACCTGCGCGACATCGAGGTCCTGCGCGGGCCCAGCGCCGCGCTGTACGGCAATGCCTCCGGAGGCGTGATCTCGGCGCGCACCCGCGACGGGCGCGACGCGCGTGGCTTTGGCGGCGGAGTCATGCTGGGCAGCTACGGCTATCGCCGCGCCGAGGCCATCGCCGAGCAGGATCACGGGACCCATCGCTACTCCCTGACGGCACACGACTTCGCCATCGACGGCTACCGCGACCAGTCCACCGCCGAGAAGCGCTACCTGCGCCTGCACACCGCCTCGGAGCTGGAGGCGGGGACGCTGAATTTTCACCTGCGTTACCTCGATGCCCCGCGCACCGACGACCCCGGCGGGCTCACGCGCGAGGAGATGCGCCAGAACCGGCGCGCGGCCGCCCCGCTGGCCACGGCCCTCGACAGCACCCAGGAAGCCGAGCAGCTCACAACGGGGCTGCAGTGGGAGCAGTCGCTCGGCCCCGGCGAGCTGCGCCTGGGTGGTTTCTGGACCCAGCGCGACTACGCGCAGCAACTGCCATTTCCCGGCGACTCGCGGGTAGCCTACGAGCGCGACTTCTACGGGCTCAACGCCCAGTACGAACAGGACATCGGCCCGACCCGGGTGCTGACCGGGATCGACCTGGAGGAACAGCGTGACGATCGCACCCGGCGCTGTACGTCTGGTACTTTCGCACCAGGGCAGCTGGACTGTGACGAAGACGAAGTCGTTGGGGATCTGGCGCTGGACCAGCGCGAGCGCGCCCGCTCGCGCGGGGTTTTCGTGCAGACCGACACCGCGCTGGGGTCGGACTGGAACATGGTGCTCGGCGCGCGCCACGACCGCATCCGCATGTCCATCGATGACCACTTCTCCGACCGGGTGGGCGAACCGGATCGCTCGGATGCGCGGACCTTCCGCGAGACCAGCGCGATGGCGGGGCTGATCTGGCACTTCCAGCCGGACTACCGGGCCTACGTGAACGTAGCCACCAACTTCGAGACCCCGACCTTCACCGAGTTCGCGAATCCCGAGGGCGGGGGCGGATTCAACGCCGATCTCGACCCTCAGCGGGCACGCAGCATCGAGGTCGGGATCCGCCGCGAGACCGGTCGCCTGGCCTGGGATGCCTCGGTCTACGCGACCCGCGTGCGCGACGAGATCGCCCCGTTCGAAGAGCCCAACGTGGACGGTCGCACGTTCTACACCAACGCTGGCCGAACCGCGCGCAGCGGCTTCGAACTGGCGGTCGACTGGTCCGCGACGGAGCAGTGGACGCTGTCCAGCGCGCTCAGCCTGAACGATTTCCGCTATCGGGATTTCGTGGACCAGCAGGGCGAACGGCGCGACGGCAACCGCCTGCCCGGGCTGCCGCGCGAGCAGCTGTTCGTGGAGGCCGACTGGCGCCAGGGGCCATACTTTTTCACCATCGATGCGCTGTACACAGGCGGGCGCTACGTGAACGACGCCAACGACGAACGGGTGGGCGGACAGACCACGCTGAACCTGCGCGCGGGCCGCCACTGGCAGGATGGCAACGCCCATGTCGAGGCCTTCGTGGCCGCGAACAACCTGCTGGACGCGGACAACGTCGACAACATCCGCATCAACGACGGCAACCGCCGCTATTACGAGCCGGCCCCCGGCCTGACCCTGATGGCCGGCATGCGCATGACCTTCGGGCGCTAGAGCGCCACCACGCCGGACCCTGAGCCGTCATTGCGAGGAGGCGAAGCCGACGTGGCAACCTCCGAACGCTGGCAATGCGGTGCTTCCTGAGGGAGATTGCTTCGTCGGCTTCGCCTCCTCGCAATGACGGTGCCGTGAAGATGGACCGTAGCCGCTACGTCGCGGGATGCACCGAGCGCGACGAACGGCATCCAGAAAGGGTGCCCGGCTAATCGCGCCGCCCAGGCCCCTCCGGCGGTTCCTTCGGCTCGATCTCGTCGAGCCGCCCCTGTTCGATCTTGCGCAGGGTCTCGGGGTCGGTGGGGTCGTCGTCCTCCCAGTCGTGCCGCCGATACACCGGGAACGGATCTCGACGATAGAGGAACCAGCCACAGACCGCACCCACGACCGCGCCGAACAGGTGCGCTTCGAACGAGACCTTGGGGCCGCTGGGGAAGACACCCCAGAGCATGCTGCCGTAGAGGAACAGGATGATGATGGCCACCGCGATGGACAGCGCATCGCGCCGGCGGATCCCGATCACCACGGCAAAGAACATCAGCCCGTGGGTCAGGCCCGAGGCGCCAATGTGCAGCCCCTCGCGGGCGAACAGCCAGACACCCAGCCCCCCCATCAGCCAGATCAGCGGGACTGCAACGCGCGTGGCACGCGGAAAGCCGTAGAGCGTGAGCATGCCGAGCACCCACAAGGTCGGCACATTGGCGAGCAGGTGACCCCAGGAGCCGTGGATCAACGGCGAGGTGATGATGCCCAGCGCCCCGACCGCGTCGCGCGGCAGAATACCCAGCCGCGACCAGTCCCCGCCCAGCAGGTCGTGCAGGGCGTGGATCACGATCAGGACGGCGGCCCCCAGCATCGGCCAGAGCAGCGCACGCCGAATCCGCTCCTGCTCGACCCGGGGGTCGGCCGGAGGCGCCGGCCGGCGAAGATTCATCATCCGCCTAGCCTGCCATGCCTGGACAAGAGGTCCAATCTCTCCCATCCCCCGGCGCCGCCACGGGCACCGTCATTGCGAGGCCCCGCAGGGGCCGCGGCAACCTCCCGAAGCTTGCGCAGTGTCGGGGTCCGAGGGTTTCGGAGGGAGGTTGCTTCGTCGCTGCACTCCTCGCAATGACGGTGGCGGCATTAGTGCCCGCCCGGCCCCAGGTCGGCGCCCTTGTCGTGTTGCGCGAGCTTGTCGTGGAGTTCGCCGCTCTCGCCACGCGGCGTCCTGACTTCGACCTCCATGCCGTTGCGGCGGAACTTGCCGACGACCTTGTCGATGGCAGCCACCGCCGAGCTGTCCCATAGCGAGGCGCGCGTCAGGTCGATCTCGATGTGGTGGATGCCCTCGCGGTAGTCGAAGCTGTCGATGAACTTGTCCACGGCGACGAAGAACAGCTGGCCGCGCACGGTGTAGATGCGAGTCCGGCCGTCCTCCGACAGCGCACTGGTGACTTCGACGGCCTTGACCATCTTGCGCGCGAAGAAGATCGCCGAGAGCAGCACGCCGGCGAATACGCCCAGCGACAGGTCGTGGGTGATCACGGTGGTGCCGACGGTCACGATCAGCACGGTGGCGTCGGTGCGCGGCAGCTTGTGCAGGGTGGTCAGCGAGCCCCAGTCGAAGGTGGCGATGGAGACCATGATCATCACCGCGACCAGCGCGGCCATCGGGATCATCGAGACCAGGTCGCCGAGAAACACGATGAAGATCAGCAAGAAGATCCCCGCCGACAGCGTGGACAGCCGCCCCAGCCCCCCGGATTTGATGTTGATCACCGACTGGCCAATCATCGCGCAGCCCGCCATACCGCCGAAGCAGCCGGTGACGACATTGGCGATGCCCTGGCCCTGGGCCTCGCGGTTCTTGCCGGAGGGCGTGTCGGTCAGGTCGTCGAGGATGGAGGCGGTCAGCAGCGACTCCAGCAGGCCGACGATCGCCAGCGCGAAGGCGGTCGGGAAGATGATCTGCAGCGTCTCCCAGTTCAGCGGGATGTCCGGGAACAGGAACACCGGCAGGCCGTCCGGCAGCTCGCCCATGTCGCCGACCTCCAGCGTCGGCAGGCCCATGAAGTAGACCAGGACGCTGAGCACCACGATCGCGACGAGCGGCGGCGGCAGCAGCTTCGGATAGCCCGGGATCATCGGCAGGCCATAGAGGATGATCAGGCCGGCCGTGACCAGCGCCCACATGGTGGTGTCGCCATCCACCAGGTAGGGCACCTGCGACAGGAAGATCAGGATCGCCAGCGCATTCACGAAGCCGACCAGCACCGTGCGCGGGATGAACATCATGTAGCGCGCGAGCTTGGCCCAGGCGAACAGGATCTGGATGATCCCGGTCAGGATGGTCGCGGCCAGCAGGTACTGCAGTCCGTGCTCGGCGATGAGTGTCACCATCAGCAGGGCCATGGCCCCGGTCGCGGCCGAGATCATCCCGGGGCGCCCTCCGGCGAAGGCGATCACCACCGCCATGGTGAACGAGGCGTACAGGCCCACGCTCGGGTCGACCCCGGCGATGATCGAGAACGCGATCGCCTCGGGGATCAGGGCCAGCGCGACCACGATCCCGGCGATCAGGTCCGCGCGCACATTGAACAACCAGATCTTGCGCTGGCGGGAGAGGAAGTCTTGTAGGGTCTGCTGCACGATATGGTCCCCAATACCCATGCGCGCCGAAGCCGACATGCGTCGGGATCAACGGGTGAACGAACAGGTACCAGAGACTTGTGCGAAGTAGCCGGGCCCGGTTGCCACCAGTGGATGGCGCGGTTGCAAGCGGTTCAATGCCGGTACAGACTGAAACCGCCAGGAAAGGCGACAAAGTCTAGCACTTCATAAGCCCGTCCTGAAGTTTGCCGCCCCGCTCAAGCCTTTGCCGGGGCTCTTCCATGCGTTCAATTGGGGATCTTCATGCTGCAGCGCGTCATCATCGCCGTCGACTTCTCGCCCGCCTCTGCCGCGGCCCTGGCCGTTGCACGCCAGCACTGTCCGGGGGCGAAGAAGCGGCTGCTCTATGTGATGAAGCCGTCGGACGTGGCAGGGCCCAGTTCCGCTGGTGCGTTCAGTGGTGCGGGGTCGTCGCCCCTGAATGCAAAGGAAATGCGCCATTCGGCGGAAGAAAAAATCCGGTCGCAGTTGCAGGAGTGGGCGGAGGCAGATGACGAGGTCGCCATCGCCGTGGGCAGTGCGCCGGAGGAGATCTCCCGCCATGCCGAGGAATGGGGTGCGGACATGATCGTGATGGGCACGCGCGGTCGCAGCCAGATCGCCAGCATGCTCTCCGGGTCCGCGACCGAATGGCTGGTGCGCAACGCCCGCCTGCCGGTGCTGGTCGTGCACGACGTGCCACTGTCCGACTCGATGAAGGAGAAGCTGCCACCCGAGGGCGCGGTCAACTAAGCCCTCCCAGGGGCCGTAGCGCAAAGGCCGATCAGGGCACCGTCAGGAGGAGCAGCTCAGCTGGATGCCGGCGGCCCAGGCGGGCGGCAGGTCCGCGTAGGCCTCGTGCTCGGGCTGCTCGTCGAACGGACGCTCAAGAATGGCCTGCAGCCGCAGCAGCTCGGAGGTATCGCCCGCCTCGGCCTGCTCGATCGCGGCCTGCGCCAGGTGGTTGCGCAGGATGTACTTCGGATTGACCGCGTTCATCGCCGCCCGGCGTGCCTCGAACGGGCGGGCCTCCGTCTCCAGGCGCGCCTGATAGCGCGACCACCATCCGCGCCAGGCGGTCGCGTCCTCCAGCTCGGCCTCGAGCTGTTCGCGGATCTCGGGCTGCTCCAGATCCGGCAGCTGGCGGAAGAAGCGCGTGTAGTCGACACCCTCCGCGGCCATGCGTGCCAGCAGGTCGTGGATCAGCTCCAGATCCCCTTCGCGTTCCTCCACCAGCCCCAGCTTCCCGCGCATGCGCGTCAGCCAGGCCTGCTCGAACCGGGGCATGAAGTCCACCAGAAGTGCCTTGGCCCGCTCGATCGCGGCTTCGCGGGTGGCGTCCTGGAAATGGATTACCAGGGTCTCGGCCAGACGGATCAGGTTCCACTGCGCGATCGCCGGCTGCTGGTCGAAGGCGTAGCGGCCGCCCTGGTCGGTGTGGTTGCAGATGTAGCCCGGGTCGTAGGCATCCAGGAACGCGAACGGGCCATAGTCGATGGTCAGCCCCAGCAGGCTCATGTTGTCGGTATTCATCACCCCGTGGCAAAACCCGACGGCCTGCCAGTCGGCGATCATCTCGGCGGTGTTCGCGATCACCTGTTCGAGCATCGCGGCCACCGGGTCGTCGGCGTCCGCCAGCTCGGGATAGTCGTGCGCCAGCGCATAGTCGATCAGTTCGCGCAGGCGTTCGCTGTAGCCGCTGTAGTGGAAATACTCGAAGTGCCCGAAGCGCAGGAAGCTGGGTGCCGCGCGCAGCACGATCGCCCCCGGTTCCACGCGCTCGCGCAGGACCTGCAGGCTGGAGCCGAACAGGGCCACCGCGCGGGTGGTCGGCACGCCCAGTGCGGCCATCGCCTCGGAGATCAGGTACTCGCGGATCGAGGAACGCAGTACCGCGCGGCCGTCGGCGCCGCGCGAATAGCGCGTGCGGCCAGCCCCTTTCACCTGCAGTTCCCAGTGCTCACCGGAGGTGGTTCGAACCTCGCCCAGCAGCTTTGCGCGTCCGTCCCCCAACTGCGGGACAAAGACGCCGAACTGGTGCCCGGCATAGACACTGGCCAGCGGGTCGGGGCCCTCCATCGGGTGTCCTTCGGTGCAGGCCCCCAGCCAGGGCTGGCGGGCCAGGTCGGTCGCGGCCAGCCCCAGGCGCCGGCACATCTCGGCGCTGGTCGCCAGGCACGTGGCATCCGGGAACGGGGCCGGCGCCGGACGGTCATAAAAGGCCTCCGGCAGACTCGCAAAGCGGTTCACCCATTGCAGTTCGGGTGTGCTGGGCGCTGGGGCTTCGGCGCGGGACATCGATACCTCGGCAGATCGCGGCTTCAGGCGTTATGATGCGCGACGTTTCGATTTTGCACCTTTGGGCCCACACAGCCCGGGTGTTCCGTCACGCGGGCACGGCTTTCATATGGTGTGCCCCTTTCCCGGGAGGAGACTCGTGACCGAAGAACAGGACAACAAGAATCAGGGTGGCCTGAAGAACAGCGAGCGCCTGGCCTGGCTGGGCTTCATGCTGTTTTTCGTCATCATCCTCGCCATCTACATCGCCCGTGCCACCGGGCTGGAGCAGGATGTGACCGAGGCCCAGCGCGAGCTGTACCAGACGCAGGTGCAGCTACAGGAATACACCCGGCACGAGATTCCGCGCCCGGTCGAACTGGGCCTGACGAACGCGCACATCCAGGACCTGCAACGCCGCGGCATGGCACGCGCCGAGGAGCGCCTGCGTGCAGATCTGATGGAACATCCGGAGCTGATCCCGCACGAGGCGGAGGGTGACGAGGGCTTTGCGTTCCGGCCCGACGGCATCCACGTGCTGAACCACCGCTGGGTACTGGCGAACTTCGAGGGCGACGATGCCCATGGCCAGGTCCTGCTCGGCTACGAGGTGGTGCACGGTAACGTGATGTGGGAAGTGATCGACTCGACGCTGGCCTACTGACGATCCTGGTAAATCAGGTGGTGCGCCTTCGCACCACCTCGATCGTGTCTCAGCCCATCGTGCCCGCAAGGTGCTCGCGGGCGACCGCGACCTGGCGCCGGACCTGCTCCGGGGCGGTGCCGCCGGTCAGGTTGCGAGCAGCGGCCGACCCCTCCGGCGTCAGCACCGTGTAAACATCGTCGCCCACCGCGTCGCTGATGGCCTGCAGGTCGGCCAGCGGCAGTTCCGCCAGATCGACCCCACGATCCTGCGCCACCCGTACCGCACGACCCACGACCTCGTGGGCATCACGGAAGGCCACACCCCGCCCGACCAGGTAGTCGGCAAGATCCGTTGCCGTGGCAAAGCCCTTGCGCGTGGCGGCCAGGGTGTTCTCCGCACGCACCTCCAGGTTGGGCACCATGTCGGCAAACGCGCGCAGCGAGCCGAGCAAGGTATCCACGGTGTCGAACAGCGGTTCCTTGTCCTCCTGATTGTCCTTGTTGTAGGCGAGCGGCTGGCCCTTCATCAGGGTCAGCAAGGACATCAGGTGGCCATAGACCCGGCCGGTCTTGCCACGCACCAGCTCGGGCACGTCCGGGTTCTTCTTCTGCGGCATGATCGACGAGCCGGTGCAGTAGCGATCCGGCAGGTCGATGAACGCGAACTGCGCACTGGTCCAGAGGATCAGCTCCTCGGCCTGGCGCGACAGGTGCATCATCAGCGTCGCCGCGGCGGCGGTGAACTCAATCGCGAAGTCGCGATCCGAGACCGCGTCCAGCGAGTTGCGCGTCACCCCGTCAAAGCCCAGCAGCTCGGCGGTGTACTCGCGATCCAGCGGATACGGTGTCCCGGCCAGCGCGGCCGCGCCCAGCGGGAGGACATTGACCCGCGCGCGGCAGTCGACCAGGCGCTGGGCATCGCGCTCCAGCATCTCGTACCAGGCCAGCATGTGGTGCCCGAAGGTGACCGGCTGCGCGGTCTGCAGATGGGTAAAGCCGGGCATCACCGTCTCGGCCTCGCGCTCGGCCAGATCCACCAGCCCGCGCTGGTAGGCCCGGACAAGGCTCAGGATGTCGTCGATGGCGGCGCGCAGCCACAGGCGGATGTCGGTCGCCACCTGGTCGTTGCGCGAACGGCCGGTGTGCAGCTTCTTGCCGACATCACCGATCCGCTCGATCAGCCGCGCCTCGATGTTCATGTGCACATCTTCGCGGCCGATCTGCCAGTCGAACTTGCCGGCGGCGATCTCGTCGCGGATGGCGTCCAGCCCCTGCAGGATCTGTTCGGCCTCGGCGTCGGTCAGCACGCCGACCTTGGCCAGCATGCGCGCATGCGCCTGCGATCCCTGGATATCCTCCCGGTACAGGCGCTGGTCGAACTCGACCGAGGCGGTAAAGCGTTCGACAAAGGCATCGGTGGGTTCGGAGAAACGGCCGCCCCAGAGCTTGGCCTCGCCCTCGGGGGCCGGGGCCTGTGGCTTGTCGCGTGCGGAATCCTGCGTCATGGTGCACCCTGAACCGGGTTGGAAAGACACGGAAGTATAAGGGAGACGCGGCACAGTGTCCCCCGACCAAATACAAGGATGGACGGCACCCGGAGGGGAGACGGGTCGTGAAGGCACCTGCGCCGGACGACGAGACCACCGAACTGGCGAAACAATCGCCGCTGCCGGATTTCTGCAGCGCCGAGACGCTGTTGCGCGTGCTGATGGTCGCGGTACTGCTGGCCCTGGCCGTAACTCTGCTGCGCGGAGGCGGGCAGGACTGGGTGCCGGGGCTCGCCCTGCATGCGCTGTTCATCTTCTGGGTCGCGCTGACCAGCCTGCTGATCCTGTGCGCCGGCAAGCGGCTGCTGGTGCGCCTGCCCTTGTGGGGCCAGATCGTCCTGCCCCCGCTGGTGCCGATCGCCAACACGGCGGCGGTCTTTCTGGGGGCCGAGGGCCTGCAGCTGGCCGATCCGGCCTGGCGCTGGCCGGCGATCGCGGTGGCCACGATCCTGAGCCTGGTGGCGATGCATTACCTCTACCTGCAGGCGGCCTGGCAGCGCGAGACCCGGGCCGTCTCCCGCGCCCGCGAGCAGGCGATGCGCGCGCGGCTGCGGCCGCACTTTCTCTACAACAGCATGAACACCATTGCCGGGCTGTGCCGCAGCGAACCCGCGCGCGCGGAGCAGATCACGCTGGATCTGGCCGATCTCTTTCGCGCCACCTTCGCGACCGCGGATCGCCAGTCCCTGCGCGCGGAGCTGGAGCTGGTGCGAGCTTTCCTGAATATCGAGCAGACGCGTTTTGGCGAGCGCCTGGAGGTGGAATGGGACTGTCCGGACCAGGCCGGTCTGGACGTCAGCGTGCCCACCCTGATCCTGCAGCCGCTGGCGGAAAACGCGATTCAGCACGGGATCGGACCGGCCCGGGGTCCCGGCTTTGTGCGCGTTCGCTGTCGGCTCGACTCCGGGACAGTGATGCTGTCATTGACCAACAGTGTCGACCCGGACGCGCACAGCGAGGGGACCGGCACCGCCAGCGAGGCCGTGCGCCTGCGCCTGCACCATGCGTTTGGTGATCGGTGTCGCTTCGAAACCGTGGCCCGGAAGCGCGAGTTCGAAGTCCGCATTCGCCTGCCACTGGAACGGGGGAATCAACATGTCGAGTGAAGCCTTGCGCGTCCTGATCGTGGACGACGAACCGATTGCGCGTCAGCGCCTGGCCGGGATGGTCAACGACGCCGGACATCAGGTGATTGGCCAGGCGGCCGAGGCGATCAGCGCACGCGACGCCATCACCCGCGAGGCACCCGATCTGGTGCTGCTGGATGTCGAGATGCCCGGTGAGTCGGGCATGGAGCTGGCCGCCGAGATCGGCGCCCGGCGACCCGACCTGATGGTGATCCTGGTCACCGCACACGAGCAGTTCAGCCTGGACGCCTTCGAGGCCGGCGTGCGCGACTACGTGCTCAAGCCCGTGCGCGGCGAGCGCCTGACCCAGGCCCTGGAGCGCGCGGCCCGGCACAAGGCCGGCTCTTCGGCACCCGCTCCACGGACGGTTCGCCTGACCATCGGGCGGCGCGAGGAACGCGTGGCCCTGGACCGTATCGCCTACTTCACGGCCGAAGACGGCTATGTGATTGCGCGCGGTGAACAGCTCGAGGGGTTTGTGGATACGCGACTGCACGAACTGGAATCCCGGTTCGGCGATGCCCTCCTGTGCGTGCGCCGCGGCTGTCTGGTGGTACGCACGGCGATCCGGGGGCTGGAGACGCGCGGCCCGGCCGATCACCGCCTGCTGTTTCATGGTCAGCTCGATCCGGTCGCCGTCAGCCGCCGCCAGCTGCCGCAGGTACGGGCCTTCCTGCGCGGCGATCTCCCATAACGGAACCCGGTAGCCCCGCGATCCGGGAGGGTTCGGGCCACTGCGCCGAAACCGTTATACTACGGCGCTTTATTCTCCAGCCGCCGGACCCCGCATGAAACCCCTGCGTATCGCCACTCGAAAAAGCCCGCTCGCCATGTGGCAGGCGGAACATGTCGCCGCGCGCCTGCGGGGCCTGCACCCGGATCTTCCGGTGGAACTGGTCGGCATGACGACCCAGGGCGATCGCGTGCTCGACTCCCCGCTGGCCCGTATCGGCGGCAAGGGGCTGTTCGTGAAGGAGCTGGAGGTCGCAATGCTGGAGGATCGTGCGGACATCGCGGTCCATTCGGTCAAGGACGTGCCCATGGAGCTGCCGACGGACCTGGTGCTACCGGTGATCCTCGACCGGGAAGATCCGCTGGATGCGTTCGTCTCCAACACCTATGCCCATGTCGACGAGCTGCCCCAGGGCGCGCGCGTGGGTTCGTCCAGCCTGCGCCGGCAGTGCCAGCTGCGGGCACGGCGGCCGGACCTGAAGATCACCGATCTGCGCGGCAACGTGAACACCCGGCTGGGCAAGCTGGATGCCGGCGAGTACGACGCGATCCTGCTGGCGGCGGCCGGACTGAAGCGCCTTGGGTTCGACGAGCGCATCCGCGCCCGGCTGGAACCGGCTGTCAGCCTGCCGGCGGTGGGCCAGGGGGCAATCGCCATCGAGTGCCGCGAGAACGACCCGGAGATCGCGGCGCTGATCGCACCCCTGAACGACCGCGACACCTCCGACCGCGTGCGTGCAGAACGCGCGTTCAATCGCCGCCTGGAGGGCGGCTGCCAGGTCCCTCTGGCCGCCCACGCAACCCTGGACGGCGACCGGCTCCGCCTGGACGGTCTGGTCGGCGCCGTCGATGGCAGCCAGCTCCTGCGACGGCAGGTGGAAGGGCCGCGCGGCGACGCGGAGGCCCTCGGGGTACAGCTGGCCGAACAACTGCTGGAACTGGGGGCTGGCGAGCTGCTGGCCGCCGCCCACGCCGAGAACGCAGCCTCCACGAAAGGATCCTGAAAATGGCCGAGCTGGATATCATGAAGCCCACCGCGGACGGCCCCCTGAACGGCTGCGGGATCCTGGTCACGCGGCCGGCGGCGCAGGCAGAGGAGTTCTGCACCTTGCTGGCTGGCGATGGCGCCGAGGTGATCCGCTTTCCGGTGCTGGAGATCCTGGCGCCCAGCGACCCGACCGACCTGCGCGCGGTACTGAATCAGCTGGATAATTTCGATATTGCGGTCTTTATCAGCCCGAACGCGGTGCAGCGGGTGCTGAACCTGGCGCTGGCCGACCGCACCTGGCCCGAAGGGACGCGAATCGCAGCCATCGGCAACCGCACCGCGAAGGAGCTGAAGGGCTTCGGGCTGAACGTGGATATCGCCCCGCCGCGGCGCTTCGACAGCGAGGCGTTGCTGGAACAGCCGGCGATGCAGGACGTGGCCGGCCAGCGCGTGGTGATCTTTCGCGGCGACGGCGGGCGCGAATACCTCGGCGATACGCTGAAGTCGCGCGGCGCGGAGGTCACCTTTGCCGAGGCCTATCGGCGCGGGCGCCCGGAGGGCGATACCGGCGCGCTGATGTATGCGTTCTCGCGCGACCAGATCGACATCATCACGATCACCAGTGGCGAGGGGCTGCGCAATCTCTACGAGATGGTCGGCAAGCTCGGGCGCATGTGGCTGCGCAAGACACCGCTGGTGGTGGGTTCCGAACGGATCGGCGAGATCGCCCACGAGCTGGGGTTCAAGGCCGCCGTAGAGGTCGCAGAGGACCCGACTGACGCCGCGATGCAGCAGGCGGTGCACCGCCTGGCCGCGCAACTCGCGACCAGCTGATCAGCGGGGTCGCGCGCCCCTATTCGTGGGGCGCGGCCGGCTCGAAGCTGTCGTAGTAGAGCTGTTCGGTCGGCAGGCCCGCGGCGAGGAAGGCATTGGTCGCCGCCTCGATCATCGCCGGCGGACCGGCCATGTAGACATCGAAGCCGGACAGGTCGGGGTATTCGGCCAGTACCGCATCGTGTGGCCAGCCCGCGACAGCCGGGAACCCGCCCGCCGTGTCCGCCGGCACATCGGAGAGCACCGGCGTAAAACGAAAATGCTCACCGTGTTCGGCGCTCATGCGGCCGAGCCAATCGGGGGCGTAAATCCCTTCTGCACTGCGCGCGCCCCAGAACAGGTGGTGCGGGCGGTCGAAGCCCTCGACCGCCAGATGGTCCAGCATCCCCTTGAGCGGGCCGAAGCCCGTGCCACCACCAACGAACAGGCGCGGCCGCTCCGATTCCTCGTCGACAAAGAACGTGCCGAGCGGCCCCTCGATCCGTAACAGCGCCTTGGGCTGCATCTCCTCGAACACCATCTTCGAGAAGCGCCCACCCTCCAGGTTGCGCACATGCAGGACCAGCTGTTCGTCGTCATGCGGGGCATTGGCCAGCGAGTAGCTACGGCGCCCGCCGCCCTTGAGCAGGACATCCAGGTACTGTCCGGCGAGGAACTGCATGCGCTCGGTTGCGGGGAGCTGAAGACGCAGCTCCATGACATCGTCGGCCAGGCGGTTCAGCTGCGCGACACGACAGGGCAGCGTCTTCACGACGATATCCTTGGCCGCGCCGATCTCGCGCACCTCGATCTCCAGGTCATCCACCGGGACCGCCTGGCAGAACAGGGCCCAGCCATCGGCCAGTTCGGCCTCGGTAATGCCCGGCGGCTTTTTCGGCCCGTGGTCCACTTCGCCCGCGAGGACGCGCCCCTTGCAGGATCCGCAGGCGCCGTTACGGCAGCCATAGGGAAACGCAAACCCCTGGCGCAACGCGGCCTCGAGTACGGTCTCGTCGTCTTCGACCTCGAGTTGCTGCCCGCTGGGCTGGATGATCACGTCAAAGGCCATGCGCTGCTCCCGCTGCTGGTCCAACAAGGGGGCCTATTGTCTCCACGGTCCGGGCGAACGCAAGCAACCCCGGAAGCCGCATGTAGCGGTCCCGGGGTGCATTCCATGGACGGGATGGGGCAGACTCGGGGGCGCCAATCACAGGCAGGGAGAAAGGAATGCAAGGAGAAAAATGGACAGCCGCACTGGCCGCCGTCGGGGTGATGGTTCTGGGCGGATGTGCAGCCAACGAAACCCGTGACACGACGACCGATGCAGGGGCCGAAGCCGCTGCCGAGGTCACCGATCCGGAGGTGATCGTCGCGGTCCCGGAGCGGTTCGCCTACAGCGACGATGCAACGGTGTCCGAAGCCATTCGCCGCGAATGCGAGCTGGAGGAGCGCTTCCCCGGCTTCGTGCAGGAGTTCGGGGCTCGCCATGATGTCCGCGTGGAATCCGGCGCGGACGTGAGCCCCGGGGATGCTGGAAAGGTACTGGTGGTGGAGATCACCCAGGCCCGCAATGACGGCAGCGCCTGGTCCGGACACCGGTCCCTGGCGGAGGCCGAGGGCACGCTGTACGAGAACGGCGAGGCGGTGGCTGACTTCACCTCACGCCGGGTGTCTGGCGGCGGGGCATTCGGCGGGTTCAAGGGCAGCTGCGCGGTGATGGGTCGCACGGTACGGGCCATGGGCGCCGACATCGCGGCCTGGGTGCGGCTACCCGAGGACGGCGCACACCTGGGCAACTAGGGGCCGGGCGGGGCTGTGGCGACGGCTACAGCCCCAGCTCGTCCCAGAGGGCATCCACCCGCTCACGTACGGCCGGATCCATGGTGATCGGTCGGCCCCACTCGCGATCGGTCTCGCCCGGCCACTTGGAGGTCGCGTCCATACCCATCTTGGAGCCCAGCCCCGAGACGGGTGAGGCAAAATCCAGGTAGTCGATCGGCGTGTTCTCCACCAGCGTCGTGTCACGCGCAGGGTCCATGCGCGTGGTAATCGCCCAGATTACATCGTTCCACTCGCGCGTGTTCACGTCATCATCGACGACGATCACGAATTTTGTATACATGAACTGGCGCAGGAACGACCACACCCCCATCATCACGCGCTTCGCGTGGCCCGGGTACTGCTTGCGCATGGAAACCACCGCCATACGGTAGGAGCAACCCTCAGGCGGCAGGTAGAAGTCCACAATCTCCGGAAACTGCTTCTGCAGGATCGGGATGAAGACCTCGTTCAGGGCAACCCCCAGGACCGCCGGTTCATCGGGCGGACGCCCGGTATAGGTGGAGTGATAGATCGGCTGTTCACGGTGGGTGATACGGTCGATGGTGAACACCGGGAACTCGTCCACCTCGTTGTAGTACCCCGTGTGATCGCCGAACGGGCCCTCGGGCGCGGTTTCGCCGGGGTGGATATGGCCCTCCAGCACGAACTCGGCGGATGCCGGGACCTCGAGATCGGAGCCGATGCAGCGGGTGACCTCCGTGCGGCTGCCGCGCAGCAGCCCGGCAAAGGCGTATTCCGACAGCGTATCCGGCACGGGCGTGACCGCGCCGAGGATGGTCGCAGGATCGGCCCCCAGGGCCACCGCAATGGGGAACGGCTCACCTGGATGGGCCTGGCACCATTCCCGGTAGTCCAGCGCGCCCCCGCGATGCGACAGCCAGCGCATGATCACACGGTTGCGGCCGATCACCTGCTGACGGTAGATGCCGAGGTTCTGCCGCGACTTCTCCGGCCCGCGGGTCACGACCAGGCCCCAGGTGATCAGCGGCCCGGCATCCCCCGGCCAGCAGGTCTGCACCGGCAGGGTGGACAGGTCCACGTCGTCGCCTTCGATCACATGGCGCTGGCAGGCGGCCCCGCGCGTCTTCTTGGGCGCCATGTCGAGCACCTTGCGAAACACAGGCAGCTGTTCCCAGGCCGCCTTCAGGCCCTTGGGCGGGTCCGGCTGCTTGAGAAAGGCCAGCAGCCGGCCGACCTCGCGCAGGGCCTCGACCGAGTCCTCGCCCATGCCCATGGCCACCCGTTCCGGCGTGCCGAACAGGTTAGCCAGGACCGGGATATCGGAACCCTTGGGGTTCTCGAACAGCAACGCGGGTCCGCCGGCGCGCAGGACACGATCGGCGATCTCGGTCATCTCGAGGTTCGGGTCGATCTCGGTGGTGATGCGCTTGAGCTCGCCGCGGGCCTCTAGCCCGTCGATGAAGTCACGCAGGTCCCTGTATTTCAAAGGTGTCTCCCAGGGCGCGGCCGTCGGCCGGGCCTAGTCGCTGAATTCGGCCCAGACGGGGGCGTGGTCGGAGGGCCGTTCCCAGCCGCGGGGCTCGCGGTCGATCCCGGCAGCGGTCAGGCGTTTTTGCAGTGCGGGGCTGGCGAGGACCAGGTCAATCCGAAGGCCGCGGTTGCGCCGGAAGGAAGCGGCGCGGTAATCGAACCAGGAGAATTCCTCTTCCGGCTGCTCGAACGCTCGGAAGGTGTCCGCGAGACCAAGGTCCGTGAGGGCCGCCAGGGCCTCCCGTTCCGGGGTCGAGCACAGGATACGCTCGTGCCAGGCCTCGGGGTCGTGCACGTCGCGGTCTTCCGGGGCGATGTTGAAATCGCCCAGCACCACGAGGTTCGGGTAGGTCTCGATCTCGGCGGCCAGCCAGGCGCGCATGCGTGCCAGCCAGTCGAGCTTGTAGGCGTACTTTTCGGTCCCGACATTTTCGCCGTTCACCACATAGAGGTTCACGATACGGATATCGCCGATCGTGGCCGCCAGGATGCGGCGCTGGGCGTCCTCCAGCCCCGGCGGATCAGTGACGACGTCCGTTGCCTGTGTACGCGAGAGGATGGCCACGCCGTTGTAGGTCTTCTGGCCGGAGTAGACCACCTCGTAACCGGCATCCTGGATCGCACTGACCGGGAAGTTCTCGTCGGTTAGCTTGGTTTCCTGCAAGGCGAGGATGTCCGTGCGCGAGCTACCCAGCCAGTCGAGGACCTGGGGCAGGCGGACCTTCAGGGAGTTGACGTTCCAGCTGGCGATCTTCACGCGGCGTTCTCCAGTCCGCTGTGCCGCAGCAGGGCGTCGATCTCGGGGTCACGACCGCGGAAGGCCCGGAAGGAGTCGGCGGCTGGACGAGAGGCTCCGACCTCCAGGATCTCGCGCAGATAGGCTGCACCGACCTCGGGCGAGAACAGACCCTCTTCCTCGAATCGTGCAAAGGCATCGGCGGACAGGACCTCCGCCCACTTGTAGCTGTAGTAACCCGCCGCATAGCCTCCGGCAAAGATATGGGCAAAGCCATGGGGGAAGCGGTTGAACGCCGGCGGACGGACCACCGCGACCTCGTCACGCACCGTCTCCAGGAGGTCGAGGATGGCCTGGGCGCTGTCGGGTGCCGGCCCCGCGTGCAGGCGCATATCGAACAGGGAGAACTCGACCTGTCGCAGGAGCTGCAGCGCGGCATGGAAGTGGCGGGTATCGACGAGGCGCTGATAGAGGTCATCCGGCATGGGCTCGCCGGTCTCGTAATGAAGGGCGAACAGATCCAGGGCCTCGCGCTCCCAGCACCAGTTCTCCATGAACTGGCTTGGCAGTTCGACGGCGTCCCACTCGACGCCATTGATCCCGGCGATCTCGGGCTCGTTCACGCGTGTGAGCATGTGGTGGAGGCCATGGCCGAACTCGTGGAACAGGGTGATCACCTCGTCGTGGGTAAACAGCGCAGGCTTGCCATCCACGGGCGGGGTGGAGTTGCAGGTCATGAAGGCGACCGGGACCTGCTGGGCCTCTGCCGAGACAAAACGCTGGCGGCAGACATCCATCCAGGCACCGCCTCGCTTGTTCTTGCGGGCGTAGAGATCAAAGTAGAAACCCGCACGTTCGACGCCGTTCGCGTCAACGACTCGATAGTAGCGAACGTCGTCATGCCAGCTTTCGACAGTCGGGTCGGCCTCGAAATGCACGCCGAACAGGCGCTCGACCAGGCGAAACAGGCCTTCCACCGCCTGGCTGGCGGGGAAATAGGGCTTCAGCATTTCCTGGCTCAGTCCAAGACGCCGCTCACGCATCTTCTCGGCGGCATAGGCCATATCCCAGGCTTCCAGGGAGTCGAGCCCGAGCTCATCGCGGGCGAAGGCACGCAGCCCGTCCAGATCCTGTTCGGCCCGGGGACGTGCCCGCTGGGCGAGGTCCTGCAGAAAGGTATCGACCTGACCGGCGTTCTCGGCCATCTTGGTCGCCAGTGAGCGCTCCGCGTAGTGCGCAAATCCCGTGATGCGCGCCTTCTCCTCCCGCAGCTGGAGGATTTCGACCATGACCTCGCTGTTGTCGAAGCGACCTTCATCGGGGCCCTGGTCAGATGCGCGGGTCGCGAAGGCCTCGTAGACGCGGCGGCGAAGCTGGCGGTTGTCAGCATGGCTCATCACCGCGAAATAGCTTGGGAAATCCAGTGTGACGACGTAACCGGTCTGCTCGTGGGCGCGGGCGTTCTGGGCCAACATGGCCTGTTCTGCTGCGGGTATGCCGACAAGTTCGTCCTGATTGTCGGTCTGCCAGGTCCAGGACTGGGTCGCATCGAGGACGTTCTCCTCGAATCGCGCCGTGAGTGCGGACAGACGGGCATCGATTTCCCGCAAGCGGGCGCGCGCATCCTCGGGGAGATCGACACCACTGAGGTGGAAATCACGCAGGGCGTCATCAATTACCTTGCGTCGCTCGGGCGCGAGCTGGGGGTATTCCGGGCCATCGGCCAGGCGGCGAAAGGCGGCATACAGCCCCTGATGCTGCGACACCCAGCTCCCAAACTCGGACAACTTGGGCAGGCAGGCATTGTATGCCTGGCGCAGCTCCGGACTGTTCATCACCGCATTAAGATGTCCGACCGGTGCCCATACCTGAGAGAGACGGGCATCCAGGTGCTGCAAAGGCGCCACAAGTCCGTCCCAGGTCGGGGCGTCGCCAGCCTGGGCGACGAGCTGTTCGATCCCGTCGCGATTCTCCTGAAGGACGGTGTCGATAGCGGGGAGAACGTGTGCCGGGACGATGGATCGAAACGCGGGCAGGCGATCCGTTTGCAGCAGAGGGTTGGTCACGTGGACTCCAGATTCGAGTAGGACGGGAATTATGCCATTCGGACCACAGGCCCGGGAGGGTGTTCCGCCGTTGCGAGACTCCATCGAACCGGTCGCTGGAGGGTGCTGGAAAGGCTAGGCAGGATTGTCCGGATCGGAGGATGGGGGTTGCAAGGGTGTGTAACGGCCCATTCCGGCGAGCCAGGCGAGCGGTGCGTAGAAGGGCGAGCGGCAGGTGTGCCGATACGTCTGCAGGGCGGCGTTATAGCGAATCAGGGTGTCGCGAATGGCCTGATCCAGAGCGACGACCCGTCGCGTCGACTCGTCCAAACTTTCTCTATTAATATCAATAGGTTGTTGGTATATCGAGTCCCACAGGGCGCGGATTTCGCGCTCCGCTTCGGCGACGGTGGTCAGGTCGCCCCGGCGACGAGCCGTCTCCTGACGCTGCAAGGATCGGTGCAGATCCTGGACGGCCGGTGGTCCGCTGTCAGCTTGGATGCAGACCTTCTGCAAGTGGCCGTTGCGCTGCACAAGAAGGCGCTCCAGTTGATCCCAGGTGCCGACCACTTGGCGTTCCTGGACGGCCAGATGGGAGTACAAGCGCGCAATGCCCAGAGTCAGACCCACGAGCCCGGCGATCGTGACGATGACGAAGATCGCCATCCGGGATCAGACGTCAACGTTCTCCGCGCTCAGAGCTCGGCTTTCGATGAAGTCCCGGCGCGGTTCGACCTGATCCCCCATCAGGGTGGTGAAGATTTCGTCCGCGCGGATCGCATCCTCTACCCGGACCTGGAGCAGGCGACGGGTTTCGGGATTCATCGTCGTTTCCCAGAGCTGATCCGGATTCATCTCGCCCAGGCCCTTGTAACGCTGGGTGGCCAGGCCCCGGCGGCCCTCCTGGAGCAGCCATTCCATGGCCTCGGAAAAGCCCTGGATGCGGTGAACGCGTTCGCCTCGCTTGATGTAGGCACCAGACTCAAGCAGGGCATTGAGGCGGGCAGAGAGGTCCAGGATCGTCTGGAAATCGCGCGAGGCGAGCGTATCGTCGGTGATGTACTGCGACAACGCGGCGCCGTGCTCGAGACGATCCAGGCTCAGCTGGGCGTGACCGTCGACATTGTTAACCGGACCCAGGCTGTAGCGGGTAGCACCGGCGCGATCACTGGAGATAGACTCCAGGATGCGCGAGAACCAGGCTTGAACTTCTGGGTTGGTGACGCTGCGCGGCTCGGGAATCGCGTCGGCCTCGAGCATGGCCCAGAGGATGCGCGAGTCGTACAGACGTCCGAGCCGCTCGACCGCGCGGGCGGCCTTCTGGTAGCCCTTCACCAGTTCTTCGAAGGCCTCGCCCGTGACGGGCGGGGCGTCCGGACCCGGATGCAGCGCGGCGCCGTCCAGGGCAAGCGAGACCACGATTTCGCCCATCTCGGCTTCGTCGCGGACGTATTGCTCGCGCTTGCCGCGCTTGATCTTGTATAGCGGCGGCTGCGCGATATAGACGTGGCCACGCTCGATCAGCTCGGGCATCTGACGGAAGAAGAAAGTCAGCAGCAGGGTGCGGATGTGCGATCCGTCCACGTCCGCGTCGGTCATGATGATGATGCGGTGGTAGCGCAGCTTGTCCGGATCGTATTCGTCCTTCCCGATCCCGCAACCCAGCGCCGTAATCAGGGTCCCGACCTCGGCGGATCCGAGCATGCGATCAAAGCGTGCTCGCTCGACATTTAGGATCTTCCCCTTCAACGGCAGGATCGCCTGGAAATGCCGATCCCGTCCCTGTTTGGCAGAACCGCCCGCTGAGTCGCCCTCCACCAGGTAGAGTTCCGAATGCGCCGGATCCTTTTCCTGGCAATCGGCCAGCTTGCCGGGCAAGCCGGCGATGTCCAGCGCACCCTTGCGGCGCGTCACCTCGCGCGCCTTGCGAGCCGCCTCGCGCGCACGCGCCGCCTCGAGAACCTTGTCGGTGATCGCCTTGGCCTCGGGAGGGTTCTCCAGCAGGAAGTTGGTCAGTGCATCGGACAAGACGCTCTCGACGATCGGCTTGACCTCTGAGGAGACCAGCTTGTCCTTGGTCTGGGATGAAAACTTCGGGTCCGGGACCTTGACCGAGAGTACAGCGGTCAAGCCCTCACGCATATCATCCCCGGCGGTGGCGACCTTGGCCTTCTTGATCAGCCCCTCTTTCTCCAGGTACTGATTGACCGTACGCGTGAGCGCCGCGCGGAAACCGGCCATATGGGTGCCGCCATCGCGCTGCGGAATGTTATTGGTGTAGCAGAAGATGTTCTCCTGATAGGAGTCGTTCCACTGCAGCGCGACCTCGACGACGTAGTCATCCTCGCGTGTCTGGTTCGCGTAGATCACGGTGGGATGCAACGCCGTCTTCTTCTGATTCAGGTGCTCGACAAACGCACGAATACCGCCCTCGAACAGGAAGGTCTCTTCGCGGTTGTCGCGTTGGTCGCGCAGGGTAATCCGGACACCGGAATTCAGGAATGAGAGCTCGCGAAGGCGTTTGGCGAGGATCTCGTAGTGGAATTCGATGTCGGTGAAGATTTCGTCACTGGGGCGGAACCAGATCCTGGTGCCAGTCCGATCGGTGGGGCCTGCGACCGCCAATGGGGCATCAGGTACACCGAGATGATAGATCTGCTCGTGACGCTGGCCGGCACGATGGATCTCCAATCGGAGCTCTTCCGACAGGGCATTCACGACCGATACCCCGACGCCGTGCAGGCCCCCGGACACCTTGTAGGAGTTGTTATCGAACTTACCGCCGGCGTGGAGGACCGTCAGGATCACTTCTGCGGCGGACGTGCCCTCTTCCTCATGGATATCCACCGGGATACCGCGCCCGTTATCCGAGACCGACACCGCGTTGTCTTCGTGGATCGTGACCTCGATGGTGTCGCAATGGCCGGCAAGGGCCTCGTCAATCGAGTTATCGACGACCTCGAACACCATGTGGTGGAGACCGGTCCCGTCATCGGTATCCCCGATGTACATGCCAGGGCGCTTGCGCACGGCATCCAGGCCCTTGAGCACACGGATCTGGGAAGAATCGTAGGTTTCGGGGTCGAGCGGTTCAGATTCGGACATGGATTACGGCATCCGGCGGGTAACAGACACTGCAGTATAACGCAAAGGCGGGGGCCGGGGCGCGGCTCAGTCCGGGGTCACCACACCATGTTCCACGTGAAACAATCGCGTGGATCGCCCACCCTCCAGCCCGGGGATACGCGACTCGACTGCGGTGACCAGTACCTGCCACCCGAAGTTCTGGAGGCCGCACATCAACCCTTCCACCGCATCCACATCCAGTTCCGAAACCACATCATCCAGTAGCACGACCGGTGCCCTACCGGCCTCACGTTCGAGCATCCTGGCCTGCCCGCCGGTCAACGCCGTGATCAGCCTTTTTTGTTCACCCCGCGACGCCTCCGCCGCCACCCGACCATCAAAGCGGAGGTCGATGTCTGCGCGTTGCGGCCCGACCTGTCCGAAGCCCCTCTCTTCGTCCGAGGCCCGGCTGCGTGCAATTGCGTCCGAGAGCGGACGATCCCGTTCCCAGCCAACACGAAGGTGCACCTGGAAGCCTTCCAGGCGCTGCGAAAATCCGAAGGCCCGCGCCGCCTCCGCAGTGCTGCTCTCCCAGCGATCGATATAGGCCTGTCGCGCCTGCGTGATGATCTCACCGGCGGCGACTAGCGGGCGTTCAAATTCTCGCGCCGCACGACGATCGCCCTTGCGCAAAGCGGCGTTGCGTTGCTCGTGCGCCCGCCTCCATTGCTGCCAGTGCCACCGATACCCCTGAACGGAATGAAAGCAACCCCAATCGAGCAAACGGCGCCGTTCCTCCGGCGATCCCGTGAGCAGCTCAAAGGATCCCGCATGCAGCACCCGGACCGGCAGCCACTCCGCAACGCTGGCATGCCCTTCCATCCATCGCCCGTCGACCCGCGACCGCCGTGTGCCTTCCCAGCTCACGCCCAGGCGATGCTCACCTCCACGCAGGTCACGCACCCGCCCCCCGATCCACAGGCCCTTCTCGCCTGACCGAACGACCCGACGAAGCTGCGGCGTCCGGAACGATCGTCCCGCGGCAAGCACATGACAGGCCTCCAGCACCGACGTCTTGCCTGCGCCATTTGGACCCACGAGCCGGTTGATACCTTTGCCCGGCTCGAACGTCTGCTCCGAGAGATTTCGCACCCCCCTCCACCACAGGGCTTCCAGCACGGCGTCTGTTCGCCCGGTCGCGACTACAGGCGCATCGGCATCACGACGTAACGCGCGCCACCCGTAGGATCGGCCTGCACCAGGATCGAGGAGTTCCCGTCCCGCAGCCCGATCCGGACCTGATCGGTTTCAATGGCATTGAGGACATCGACCAGGTATCCGAGGTTGAATCCGATCTCCATCGGCGGGCCCTGATACTCGGCTTCGACTGACTCCTGGGCCTCTTCACGATCCGCGTTGTGGGTCATGACCTGACAGCCCTGATCGCCAAGCGTCATCCGCACCCCGCGGTACTTGTCCGACGCGACGATGGATACGCGTGCCAGTGCCTGCTTGAGACGCTCGCGTTCCACCGTCAGGGTCGCCGGAAGGTCCGCTGGAATCACGCGCTCGTAATCCGGGAACCGCCCTTCGATCACCTTGCTGCGCAGCACCGCATTCCCAAGATCGAACAGCACCTGATCCTCACTGAACCCGACGCGAACTGGTACATCGTCGTCCGACAGGTTGCGGCGCAGCTCCGCGATCGTCTTGCGCGGCACGATCTTCTCGATCCGTCCATCGATCGCCTGGTCAAGCTCGGCCTCGGCCAGTGCCAGTCGATGCCCGTCGGTTGCCACCGCGCGCAGGCTGTGACCACTGGCTACCAACAGCAATCCCTGAAGGTAATAGCGAACGTCCTGCTGCGCCATCGAAAACATCGTCGCCTCAAGCAACCGACGCAGCCGGTTCTGCGGGATGTCCAGGGTCCACTCCGAGCTCTTGCTCTCCCAGTCGGGGAAATCCGCACCCGGCAACGTGGCCAGACTGAAACGCGAGCCAGCGAACCCCACGGACATCCGTTCTCCATCGATCGTCGCCCGGATCTCGCTGTCTTCCGGTGCCGCCTTTACCACATCCAGCAGCTTGCGTACCGATACTGTCACGTCGCACTCGCCGGGGATGGTTCCCGTCGCCTCACCTTGCCAGGCCAGTTCCAGGTCGGTGGTATCCATGCGAATGCCGCCCCGTTCATCCGGTCGCAAGCGCACGTTGCCGAGGATCGGCATCGTCAAACGTTTCTCGGCCGCCCCGACAATCCGTTGCAGGGCGTCAGTCATCGCTTCGCGCTGGAAAGAGAGTTCCATGGCGGTGTCCTGTAATTGGGTTTAAGTAATTTAAAACTGATGATAATAAGGTCCGCTTCTCCCTGTGCGGAAAACCTTTAACCAATTGATTTGTCGACTTTTATTATTCAAAAAACGGCTTTCAAACCTCTGTATCGCCTGTGTCTATCCTGTGGATGAAATCAGGCACCAAAAATTTACGCTGACTGCGCACGACTTCCCCCCATCTTATCCACAGCTTGTTCGGTCAACCTGCAGGGATGTGCGTCAGCGTCAGCTGCTCAGGGTCCGCAGCAGATTTGCATAGTCTTCATCCAGGCTCGCATCCGCCTCGCGCAACTCGACGATCTTGCGACAGGCATGAATGACCGTCGTATGGTCCCGTCCGCCGAAGGCCTGGCCGATCTCCGGCAGGCTGTGCTGCGTGAGTTCCTTCGCGAGTGCCATCGCCATCTGGCGCGGTCGAGCCACCGAGCGGCTGCGGCGAGTGGAGAGCAGATCCGCCACCTTGATGCGGTAGTAATCGGCCACGGTCTTCTGGATGTTCTCCAAGGTGATCAGCTTGTTCTGGACGGCGAGCAGGTCGCGCAGCGCCTCTTTGGCGAAGTCCAGGGTGATCGGTTTGCCGGTGAAATGCGCGTTCGCGATGACCCGGCGAAGCGACCCCTCCAGCTCCCGGATGTTGGACCGGATGCGCTTGCCCATGAAAAAGGCGACCTCGGTTGGCAACTCGATCCCGGCCTGTTCCGCCTTGCGCTGCAGGATGGCCACGCGCGTCTCCAGCTCCGGGGGTTCGATGGCGATGGTCAGGCCCCAGCCAAAACGTGATTTCAGCCGTTCCTCAAGCCCCTCGACCTCCTTCGGATAACGGTCCGAGGTCAGGATGATCTGCTGCTGACCTTCAAGCAACGCGTTGAATGTATGAAAAAATTCTTCCTGGGAACGTTCCTTGTTCGCAAAGAACTGGATGTCGTCGATCAGGAGGGCATCGGCCGTGCGATAGTGCTGCTTGAAGTCGTCGATCGCGTTGTGCTGCAGCGCCTTGATCATGTCGGCGACGAAGCGCTCGGAGTGCAGGTAGATGATCCGGCCTTCCGGCAGCCGGCTCAGGATGCTGTTGCCGATCGCGTGCATAAGATGGGTCTTGCCCAGGCCTACGCCGCCATAGATGAACAGCGGGTTGTACGCGACCCCCGGGTTCTCGGCCACCTGCAGACTGGCCGCGCGCGCCAGTTGATTCGATTTGCCCTCGACGAAGGTGTCGAAGGTGAAGGCCGGGTTCAGGTTGCTGACCGGCCCCTTGGGGACCGCTGCTCGCCGCGCTGGCGCGCTCGCGGGTGCCCGTGAAGGTGCGGAGCCTTCGGGCTCCGCGGCGGTCCACTCCGTCCCCCCGATCCCCAGGCGAACGCGTTGCCTATCGGTCTCTTCGGTGCCGGGGCGCAGTTCGCTGACGGCCTCTTCGATGGAACTCAGGAGATGGTCGCGGACATGTTCGAAGACAAACTGGTTGGGTGCCAGCAGGCGCAAGGCCCCGGCTTCCTCCTCGGCGTGCAGGGGTCGCAGCCAGGTATTCAGCTGCTGCTCACTCACACGACCCTGCAGGCGATCCAGACAGGCTGTCCACAGGGTATTGGCAGTCACACGCGGGTCTCCGGGATCACGAGGGTTCGGGGGCCCCTGAGTCTACGCCGATGGTGACCCCGTGCGCTAGCCAAGTCTCGCTCGCTGATTGACTTCGCGCACGGTTGACGGTAGTTTTCTCCGCCCTTTATCCCATTGTCCGAGATTCGTCATGAAGCGCACCTTTCAACCGAGTCGGCTTGTCCGCGCCCGTACCCACGGCTTCCGTGCCCGCATGGCCACCCGTGGCGGTCGCAAGGTCCTGAACGCCCGTCGCGCCAAAGGCCGCAAGCGTCTCTGCCCGACCAACTGATCGCGCTGTCCGGCTGGCCATCATGACCGCCGGGGCGCAGGGCTTCCCGCGCCAGGCGCGTTTGCTGGTCGGTGCTGATTACCGGCACGTCTTCGCCGACGCGCGTCCGATCCGTGGCCGCTATTTGACGCTGCTGTACCGTGCCCGCGAGGGCGGCGGCGAGCCCCGGTTGGGGCTCGCGATCGCCAAGCGCCATGTGCGCAACGCCACGGATCGCAACCGGGTCAAGCGCATCGCGCGCGAGGCCTTCCGCCAACGCCGCGCGGCGCTGCCACCTGTGGACCTGATTGTCCTGGCCCGCGCCGCTGCGGGCACCTGTGACCGACGGGCCCTGCGCTCGGAGATGGAAACGCTGCTGGATCGCCTGCAATGACCCTTGTACGCAAGATTGCCCTGTTGCCGATTCGGGCCTATCAGTACGGCATCTCCCCGTTCATGGCGCCGCATTGCCGGCATTACCCGACGTGCTCGGCCTACACCGTCGAGGCGGTGGAAAAACACGGCGTCGCACGCGGCTTCTGGCTCGGACTGCGGCGCATTCTGCGTTGCCACCCGTGGTCCCCCGGGGGCTATGACCCCGTGCCGGAACCCCATCTGTCCGCCCACTCGCATCGATCCCGGAAATAGTCGCGCTCATGGATAACTTGCGTCCCCTTTTGTGGCTCAGCCTGGCCTTTGTCCTGTTCCTGATGTGGCAGGCCTGGAACCAGGACTACGGCACCCCTGCCCAGCCGGAAACGGCCGAGCAAGAGGCGGAGGATCCCGATGCCCGCCCGGAGGATGTCCCCGACGCGCCCCAGTTCGAGGACGAGGACGATCCACGTGCCGCCGCCGCGGATGTGTCCGAGATCAGCCCGATCCAGGAGCCGGATCGTCGCCAGTTCACCGTCCGCACCGACAAGCACGAGCTGCTGATCGACACCCGTGGCGGCACCATCCTGCGCGCAGACCTGCTGCAGTATCCGCGCGATCTGCAGGATGACCCGCTGGTTCCGGTTCGCCTGTTTGACCACCGCGTGCGCGGCTACGTGGCTCAGAGTGGCCTGACGCACGACCGCGTCAACGACCGCGCGATGGAGGGGCGGGCCCCCTCGCACCACGCCAATTTCGAGGTTGACGGCGACCACTTCGAGATGGCCGAGGGCGACGATACCCTTCAGGTCCCGATGCGCTGGGTCTCGGACGATGGCGAGATCGAGGTCATCAAGACCTACACCTTTACCCGCGGGACTCATCTGATCGAGGTGGGTTACGAGGTCCGCAACCAGGGCGATTCCACCTGGAGTGGGCGCCAGTATCGACAGTTGCGCCACGGGCCGACCCCGGACCGCGAGTCCTGGTGGTTGTATACGTTCACGGGGGCCGCGTATTTCGACGGCAGTTACCAGCGGGAGCGTTTCGAGTCGCTCGCCGACGACCCCATCCAGCAACGCCTGCATGGCGGCTGGGTCGCGATGATCCAGCACTATTTCGTCTCTGCCTGGGTCCCGGGCGATGACGAGGTGAACGCGCTGTATGCCCGCGCCGTGCCTGGCGAGGTTGGCGAGGAATACCTGATCGGCCTGCACTCGGCCGAGCCCCTGACCGTGCGCCCGGGCGAGAGCGGGCAGCTCCAGACCCGACTGTGGGTTGGACCGAAGCTCCAGGACGAGCTTTCCCAGATCGCCCAGGGCCTGGAACTGACCGTCGACTACGGGATGTTCACCTTCCTGGCCAAGCCGCTGTTCTGGCTGCTGGATCTGATCCACAGCGTCGTCGGCAACTGGGGCTGGTCGATCGTGCTGCTCACCATCCTGATCAAGCTCGCGTTCTTCAAGCTGTCCGCCACCAGCTATCGCTCGATGGCGCGCATGCGCAAGGTTGCGCCCAAGCTGCAGGCCCTGAAGGAACGCTACAAGGACGACAAGCAGCGCATGAACCAGGCGCTGATGGAGTTGTACAAGAAGGAGAAGATCAACCCGCTGGGTGGCTGTCTCCCGATCCTGGTGCAGATCCCGGTGTTCATCGCCCTGTACTGGGTGCTGCTGGAGAGCGTGGAACTGCGTCAGGCCCCGTGGTGGCTGTGGATCCAGGATCTGTCCTCGCGTGATCCGTACTTCATCCTGCCGATCCTGATGGGCGTGTCCATGTTCGTGCAGTACAAGCTGAACCCGCCGCCGATGGACCCGGTGCAGCAGAAGATCTTCATGGCGCTGCCATTCGTGTTCACGATCTTCTTCGCCTTCTTCCCGGCGGGCCTGGTGCTGTACTGGTTCACCAACAACCTGTTCTCCATCGCCCAGCAGTGGTACATCACGCGCAAGATCGAGGGCGGCGAGGACCCGGACAAGCAGAAGAGCTGACCGGGCCGTGACCGTGGCGGATACCATCGTCGCGGTCGCCACCCCGCCGGGGGTCGGCGGCATTGGCGTGGTCCGTCTGTCGGGCCCCCAGTCGCTGGTGATCGCACGGCGCCTGACCGGGCGCGACCGCCTGCGACCACGCCAAGCTCATTACGGCCGCCTCACTGATCCGGCCAGCGGCGAGACCATCGACGATGGCCTGATCCTCTATTTCCCCGCGCCCCATTCGTATACCGGTGAAGACGTGGTCGAACTGCAAGGCCACGGCAGCCCGGTGCTCCTGGAGGCGCTCGTCGCGGCGGCGGTCGGCCTCGGTGCGCGCCGCGCGCGGCCGGGCGAATTCACCGAACAGGCCTTTCTGAACGGCCGCCTCGACCTCGCGCAGGCCGAGGCCGTCGCCGATCTGATCCATGCCCAGACGGCCCAGGCCGCGCGCCTGGCCCGCTCCAGCCTCGACGGGGCGCTGGCCGCGGAGCTGGAGCCGGTCTCCCGGGCCATCCGCGACATGCGCGTGGTCATCGAGGCCGAGATCGACTTCGGCGAGACTGACCTCGAATCCGAGGCCGCCCCGGACATCGCCCGGCGGGCGGAGGTCCTGCACACGACCATCCTCGCGCTCCTCGAGCGCCTGCGCCCGGCCCGCTATTTCGCCCAGGGCCTGCGTCTGGCCCTGGTCGGTGCCCCCAATGTCGGCAAGTCCAGCCTGATGAATCGACTGGCCGAGAGCGAGGTGGCGATCGTCACCGACCGCCCCGGGACCACCCGGGACGTACTGCGCTCGCCGATCGCCATCCACGGGATCCCGGTGGAACTGATCGACACCGCCGGGCTGCACGCCAGCGACGACCCTGTGGAAAAGATCGGGATGCAGCGCGCCCGCGAGGCTGCGACCGGGGCCGACCTGATCCTGGACCTTCGGGATCTGACCCGGCCGGAGGCCGTCCCCGAGCTGGAGGCCCCGCCCGAGATCCCGCGGCTCACGGTCTGGAACAAGCAGGATTGCGTCGCGGATTCCCGATCTACAGAGGGGATCGTCATCTCGGCGCGCACCGGTGCGGGCATTGATGAACTCAAGCAGGCCATCGTCGAGCGGCTGGGTGCCAGCGAGGGCGGGCAGCAGCGCTTCAGCGTGCGTGCGCGCCACCTCGATGGCCTGCGCCTGGCGGCGCTGCATCTGGGCCGCATTGAGGCCAGCGCTGCGCCCGACCTGATCGCCGAGGAGCTGCGCCTGGCCGAGGCGGCGCTGGACGCCCTGCTGGGTCGCCAGGACCACGAGGCCCTGCTCGGCGAGATCTTCGCCGGTTTCTGCATCGGCAAGTGATGGCGTAGGGAAACATGGATCCCCATGCGGCCGCTTCGACGCCACCGCCACTCCTGCTAAACTGCTGATTTTACTTTTTCGGGCCGCCCAGCGGCCGGGTTTCAAGAGGTCATGGCAGAAGAATTTGATGTCATCGTGATTGGCGGCGGACACGCCGGCACCGAGGCCGCTCTGGCCGCGGCACGCGCGGGTGCGCGCACGCTGCTGCTGACCCATAACATCGAGACCATTGGCCAGATGAGCTGCAATCCGGCGATCGGCGGCATTGGCAAGGGCCACCTGGTCAAGGAGATCGATGCCCTGGGGGGCGTGATGGCGCGCGCGGCGGATGCCGCCGGCATCCATTTCCGCATCCTCAATAGGCGCAAGGGTCCGGCGGTGCGCGCGACCCGCGCCCAGTCCGACCGGCAGCTCTACCGCCAGGCCATCCGCCAGTTCGTGGAGGCCGAACCGAATCTGCAGATCTTCCAGCAGCCGGTGGCCGACATCACCATGGAGGGCGATCGCGTGACCGGTGTGGTCACCGAGGCGGGCCTTGCGTTCCAGGCCCGCGCCGTCGTGCTGACGGTGGGGACCTTCCTCAACGGCCAGATGCATACCGGGCTGACCCAGCAGCCGGGCGGGCGCGCGGGCGATCCGCCGAGCGTGTGCCTGGCCGCGCGCCTGCGCGAGATGGCCTTTGCGGTCGGGCGCCTGAAGACCGGCACCCCGCCGCGCATCGACGGGCGGAGCGTCGACTTCGCGCGCCTCGAGGTGCAGCCGGGCGACGACCCGCGCCCGGTATTCTCGTTCACCGGCTCCACGGCCGATCACCCGGCTCAGCGCCCCTGTCATATCGCGCGCACGAGCGAGCGGACCCATGACCTGATCCGGGCGAACCTCGATCAGGCGCCGATGTATTCCGGCCAGATCGACAGCACCGGACCGCGGTACTGCCCCTCGATCGAGGACAAGGTCGTGCGCTTTGCCGACAAGACCAGCCACCAGGTCTTCGTCGAGCCGGAGGGGCTGACCACCCACGAGCTCTACCCAAACGGCATCTCCACCTCCCTGCCCTATGCGATCCAGGTGCCGCTGGTGCAGAGCATCGAGGGCTTCGAGCACGCGCGCATTACCCGTCCGGGCTACGCGATCGAGTACGACTACTTCGACCCGCGCGGCCTGCGCCCATCGCTGGCCACGCGGGAGGTGGCCAATCTGTTCTTCGCCGGGCAGATCAACGGCACCACCGGATACGAAGAGGCCGCCGCCCAGGGCCTGGTCGCCGGACTGAATGCCGCCCGCCTGACCCGGGACGCCGAACCCTGGATCCCGCAGCGTTCCGAGGCCTATATCGGTGTGCTGATCGACGACCTGGTCACCCGCGGCACGCAGGAGCCCTACCGCATGTTCACGTCGCGCGCCGAGTACCGGCTGCTGTTGCGCGAGGACAACGCGGATCTGCGCCTGACCCCGGTCGGGCGCGAACATGGCCTGGTCGACGATGCCCGCTGGGCACGGTTCGAGCGCCGCGCCGCCGCGATCGAGTCGGAAATGAGCAGGCTTGCACAGACGCGACCGGACCGGGATCAGCGCAGCCGCCCGGCCCTAGTCGAGCTCCTCGGCAAGGCCCCGGAGCCGGATGCCACACTGCTCGACCTGCTGCGCCGACCGGAGGCCGACTATGACGCCCTGATGCAGGCACTCCCGGAACTGGATGCGGGCTGCACGCCGGACGTGCGCGAGCAGGCCGAGATTCAGGCCAGATACGCCGGGTACATCGAACGCCAGCAGGCCGAGGTCGCGCGCCAGGCGAAGGCCGATCAGACGGCGCTGCCGGACAACCTCGACTACGCGCGGGTGCATGGTCTGTCCAACGAGATCCGCCAGAAACTCGCCGAATTCCGTCCGCACACGCTGGGTCAGGCCCAGCGCATCCCGGGCGTGACCCCGGCCGCGCTTTCGGCTCTGGCTGTTCACCTGAAGCAGCGCGCCAGTGGCGAGTAACGACTGGCGGGCGGCCCTGGGCGCCGTCGCCGACGAGTGGGCGCTGGACGCAGCCGCCATCGAGGCCCTGGCGATCTATCTCGAGCAGCTCGGGCGCTGGAACCGGGTGCACAATCTGACCGCCGTGCGCGACCCCGCGCAGTGGATCCCCCGGCACATCCTCGACAGCCTGACCCTGCGCCCGTATCTTCACGGGGACCGCATCCTGGATGTCGGGACGGGCGCCGGCCTGCCGGGCTTCATACTGGCTGCCTGCGAGCGCGAGCGCGATTTCTGCCTGCTGGACAGCGCGGCCAAGCGCATCCGCTTCCTGCGCAACGTGATCGGGCTGGCCGGGCTGACCCGGGTCGAGGCCGTGCATATGCGGATCGAGGATTTCGGACCCGCCGCGCCCTACACCACGGTCCTGGCGCGGGCATTCAAGGCACCGGCGGACATGGTCGCGCGCGTCGCACCGCAGGTGGCCACGGGCGGGCGGGTGCTGGCCATGCTCGGGCAGCGCTCGGTGGCGGACGCGCCGCTGCCCGCCCCGTGGTCGTACCGGGCTGTGGACCCGGTTACCATTCCCGGCGAGGCCGCCCAGCGGCACATCGCCATTATCGAGAGAGCCGAGACGTGACCGATACGCTGGCCATCACCAATCAGAAGGGCGGGGTGGGCAAGACCACGACCTGCGTGAATCTCGCCGCCTCGCTCGCCCGGCTGGGCAAGCGCGTGCTGGTCGTGGACCTGGACCCACAGGGGAATGCCACCACCGGTTCCGGCGTGGACAAGCACGCCGACGACCCGACCTCCTGCGAGGTGCTGCTGGGCCAGGCCACGGTTCCGGAGGCCGCTCACCGTGTGGAGGGCGGTTTCGATCTGGTGCCGGCGAACGGGGACCTGACCGTGGCCGAGGTGCGCCTGATGGATCAGGAGCGACGCGAATATCGGCTGCGCGACGCCCTGGGCCCGGTGGCCGCCGACTACGACCACATCCTGATCGACTGCCCGCCGTCGCTGAACCTGTTGACGGTCAACGGGCTGGTGGCCGCCGACGGGGTCGTGATCCCGATGCAGTGCGAGTACTACGCGCTCGAGGGCCTGACCGCGCTGATGCGCACGATCGAGAGCATCCAGAAGGGGCCCAACCCGCAGCTGCGCATCGCCGGGTTGCTGCGCACAATGTTTGACCCGCGCAACCGGCTGTCCGGTGACGTCTCCGACCAGCTCACCGGGCACTTCGGCGAACGCGTGTTCCGGACTGTGATCCCGCGCAACATCCGCCTGGCCGAGGCCCCCAGCTTTGGTCAGCCGGCCTTGTTGTATGATGCCTCCTCGCGCGGGGCGGTGGCCTACCTCGCGCTGGCCGGCGAGATGCTGCGCCGCTGATCCCGCATACACGAGCAGGACTGAAACGATGGCAAAACGTGGACTGGGCCGCGGGCTCGATGCCCTCCTGTCGGGGGCACAAAGCGGCGGCAACGAGAGTGACTCCCTGGCGCAGCTGCCGATCGAACAGATCCGCCGCGGTCAGTATCAGCCGCGCGTGCACATGTCCGAGCCCGCGCTCGCGGAGCTGGCCGAGTCGATTCGTGCCCAGGGCATTGTTCAGCCGGTTGTCGTGCGCCGGGTCGAGGGCGGCTTCGAACTGATTGCTGGCGAACGCCGCTGGCGAGCCGCCCAAATTGCGGGGCTGGAGAGCGTGCCGGCGGTGGTGCGCGACATCCCCGATCAGGCCGCGGCCGCGATGTCGCTGATCGAGAACATCCAGCGCGAGGACCTGAACCCGCTGGAAGAGGCGCAGGCCATCCGGCGCCTGATCGACGAATTCGAGATGACCCATCAGGCGGCGGCGGATGCGGTCGGCCGTTCGCGCACCTCCGTCACCAACCTGCTGCGTCTGCTGGAGTTGCACGACGTGGTCAAGGAACATGTGAACGAGGGCCGGCTGGAGATGGGCCATGCCCGCTCTCTGCTGGCCCTGCCGCTGGACGACCAGCCGGGGGTTGCCGCGACGGTCGTCAAGCGTGACATGACCGTCCGCGCCACCGAGCAACTGGTCAAGAAGGTCCTCTCGGCGCAGCCGGAGCCGCGCAAGGAGGCCGGCCCCTCGCCAGAGGTCCGGCAACTCGAAAGCCGCCTGTCTGATCGCCTCGGGGCCCCCGTCCAGGTCCGCTACAACCGCCAGGGCAAGGGCCGACTGGTCATCGAATACAACAGCCTCGACGAGCTCGACGGCATCCTCGAACACATCCAGTAAAAAGCCCGTCTGCCTCGCCCAAAGCCTCTCCCCACGCCCCTTTGGCCACCCCATAACGGTTTGACCTAATAGAAGGGTGCTCTTATAATGCGCGCACTTTTTGGGAGAGGGGTGGGTGTGCCCATCCGCTGAATGACACCGCGACGCTTCAGACACGCCTTACAATCGATCGGTCTGCAGCTCGCCCTAACGCTGATACTGTCGGGCCTACTACTGGCCCTGTTCCCCCCGATCGTGGCGATCTCGGCCATGGTCGGCGGCTTGACCGCGACCCTCGGCAATGCCGTGGCCGCGGTCGTTGTGTTTCGAGCCTACCGCTCTGATCAGGTGGGCTCGCTCACGGCGCGAATGATGGGCGCCGAGCTGGGACGACTCGTAATCATCGCGGTGGCATTCGGGGTGGCGTTCGCTTACCTGGACGAGCCGAACTTGCTGGCTTTGTTCGGCATCTTCCTCCTGGTGCATCTGGCCCCGCTCTGGTGGCTGCACCGGGTTTCTGATCAAGCAATGACGAGATAACTGCATGGCTTCAGAAAGCGAACTGCCCACGATGGAAGAGCACATTGCTCACCATCTCACGAACCTCACCTTTGGGCTCCACCCCGAGAACGGGTTGAGCTTCGCCACGACCAGCACCCAGGCCGCCGAAATGGGCTTCTGGGCGATCCATGTCGACTCCATGCTGTGGTCGATTGGTCTTGGCCTCCTGTTTATCCTCACGTTTCGCGCTGCCGCCAAGAAGGTCACCGCTGGCGTCCCGGGTGGCTGGCAGAACTTTGTCGAAATGACGATGGACTTTGTTAACGACAACGTCCGTGGCTCGTTCAAGCACAAGAACGACATGGTCGCACCACTCGCGCTGACCATCTTTGTCTGGATCTTCCTGCTCAACCTGATGGACCTGGTGCCGGTGGATCTGCTGCCGCACATCGCCTATCTGCTGGGTATCCCCTACTTCAAGATCGTGCCGACCACGGACATCAACGTGACCGCGGGTCTGGCGCTGGGCGTGTTCGTCCTGATCATCTACTACTCGCTGAAGATCAAGGGCCCGGTGGGCTTTATCAAGGAACTGACGGGCATCCCGTTCCAGACCAACATCGTGTTCCTGAAGCCGATCTTCTGGGTGATCAACTTCGCGCTGGAGTTCATCAACCTGCTGGCCAAGCCCGCATCGCTCGCCCTGCGACTGTTCGGCAACCTGTACGCGGCGGAGATGATCTTCATCCTGATCGGCGTTATGTACTCCGCGGGCCTGATCCTGGGTCTGGCCGGTGGTGTGCTGCATGTCGGCTGGGCGATCTTCCACATTCTCGTGGTGCCGCTGCAGGCCTTCATCTTCATGGTGCTGACCGTCGTCTATCTGGACATGGCGTACAGCGAAGACCACTGATTCGATTCACCTTCAAACTGACCGTTTCAACACTCGACTGGAGATACAAAAATGGAAATGGCTAACGCTCTGATCGTCCTGGCTGGCTCTCTGCTTCTGGGTCTGGCCGCTGTCGGCGCCGCCATCGGCGTGGGTACCCTGGGTGGTCGCTTCCTGGAAGGCGCCGCGCGTCAGCCGGAACTGATCCCGATGCTGCGTACTCAGTTCTTTATCGTGATGGGTCTGACCGACGCCGTGCCGATGATCGGCGTGGGTATCGGCCTGTACGTTCTGTTCGCCCTGGGTTAACAAGGCTGAGCGAGTCCCGAGGTCCCCTCCACTCGTCAACCTGAGGTAGCAGGATGAATATCAATCTGACCATCATCGGCCAGCTCCTGGCGTTTGCCGTATTCGTGTGGTTCACGATGCGCTACGTTTGGCCGCCCATGTCCGCCGCCCTGGAAGAGCGCCGCAAGAAGATTGCGGACGGCCTGGCCGCCGCCGAGCGTGGCGAAAAGGAACAGGAGCTCGCCCAGGAGCGCGCGACCGCGGTGATCAAGGAGGCCAAGCAGCAGGCCAACGAGATCATGGCCTCTGCGCAGAAGCGTGCGACAGAGCTGGTCGAGGAAAGCAAGACCACCGCGCGCGAGGAAGGCGAGCGTATTAAGGAACAGGCGCACTCCGAGATTGAGCAGGAGATCAACCGTGCGAAGGAAGAACTGCGCAAGCAGGTCTCCCAGCTGGCGGTTGCCGGTGCCGAGCAGATCCTGGCCAAGGAGATCGATGCCAAGGCCCACGGCGATCTGCTGAAGAAGCTCGCGGCCAAGCTCTAAGGAGACGTTATGTCAGACCTGATTTCGGTCGCCCGACCCTACGCCCGCGCCGCTTTCGAGCGGGCCCAGGAGAAAAACGATCTCGCTGGCTGGGCCGAGCAGCTCGAGTTGCTGGCGGCCATCGCCGCCGACTCGCAGATGCACAGTCTCCTCTCCAACCCGCGGCTCCCGCGTGCCGATCGCGCGCAGCTCGTGCTGGACGTGGCCGGCGACAAGGTCGGCCCCGAGGCCGGCAACCTGGTTCGGCTGCTGGCCGAAAATGGTCGCCTACCCGCGCTGCCCGCCGTCTACGACGCGTTCTCCGCGATGAAGGCCGAGGCCGAAAAGCGCGTCCACGCCGACGTAATCGCCTTCCGCAAGCTCACGCAGGCGCAGGAGAAAGAGATCCACGATGCCCTGGCCAAAGGCCTGGGCTGCGAAGTCGATCTCGAGTGTTCAGTCGACAGCTCCCTGCTCGGCGGGGCCATCATCCGCGCCGGCGACCTGGTAATCGACGGCTCCGTGCGAGGCCAGCTGAACCGCCTGGCTGCCAATTTGAGTCGCTAAGAGGATATTTAACATGCAACTGAATCCCTCCGAGATCAGTGATCTGATCAAACAGCGCATCGAGAAATTCGATGCCTCCTCCGAGGCCGCCAACGAGGGCTCCGTGGTCAGCCTGACCGACGGTATCGCTCGCGTGCACGGCCTTGGCGATGTCATGCAGGGCGAAATGATCGAGTTCCCCGGCGACACCTTCGGCATGGCGCTCAACCTCGAGCGTGACTCTGTCGGCGTCGTGATCCTGGGTGACTACAAGCACATTAAAGAAGGCGATACCGCCAAGTGCACCGGTCGCATCCTTGAGGTGCCGGTGGGCGAGGGCCTGCTGGGCCGCGTGGTCGACTCCCTCGGCCGCCCGATCGACGGCAAGGGTCCGGTGGAAACCGGAGTCTCCAGCCCGATCGAGAAGATTGCCCCCGGTGTTATCGACCGGCAGTCGGTTGACCAGCCGCTGCAGTCCGGCATCAAGGCGATCGACGCGATGGTCCCCGTGGGCCGTGGCCAGCGCGAGCTGATCATCGGTGACCGCCAGACCGGTAAGACCGCGGTGGCGATCGACGCGATCATCAACCAGAAGGACTCCGGCGTTAAGTGTATCTACGTCGCCGTGGGTCAGAAGGCCTCGTCGGTTGCCTCTGTGGTGGCCAAGCTGGAAGAGGCCGGTGCGATGGATAACACCATCATTGTGGCCGCCAACGCCTCCGAGTCGGCCGCGATGCAGTTCATCGCCCCGTACGCCGGCTGCGCGATGGGCGAGTACTTCCGCGACCGTGGTGAAGACGCCCTGATCGTCTACGACGATCTGACCAAGCAGGCCTGGGCCTACCGTCAGGTGTCGCTGCTACTGCGTCGTCCGCCCGGCCGCGAAGCCTATCCGGGTGACGTCTTCTATCTGCACTCGCGCCTGCTGGAGCGCGCCTCCCGCGTGAACGCCGACTACGTCGAGCAGATGACCAACGGCGAAGTGAAGGGCCAGACCGGCTCGCTGACCGCGCTGCCGATCATCGAGACCCAGGCGGGCGACGTGTCCGCGTTCGTGCCGACCAACGTGATCTCGATCACCGACGGCCAGATCTTCCTCGAGACCGACCTGTTCAACTCGGGCATCCGCCCGGCGATCAACGCTGGTCTGTCGGTCTCCCGAGTCGGTGGGGCCGCGCAGACCAAGATCATCAAGAAGCTTGGTGGTGGTGTGCGTCTGGCGCTGGCGCAGTACCGTGAACTGGCGGCGTTCTCGCAGTTCGCCTCCGATCTCGACGAGCTGACCCGCAAGCAGCTTGACCGCGGCAAGCGCGTCACCGAACTGATGAAGCAGGGCCAGTACCAGCCGATGTCCATCGGCGAGATGGCGTTCTCGCTGTACGCCGCCAACGAGGGCTACCTCGATGACGTCGAGGCGGACAAGGTCGTGAGCTTCGAAAAGGAACTGATGGCCTACGCGCGTTCCTCGCAGAAGGAGCTCCTGGACGAAATCAACAGCTCTGGCGACTACAACGACTCCATCCAGGAAAAGCTGAAGAAGGCCCTGGAAGAGTTCAAGGCCAAGCACAGCTGGTAACGGGAGCACGCAATGGCGGGCACTAAGGAGATCCGGACGCAGATCAAGAGTATCCAGAATACTCAGAAGATCACCAAGGCCATGGAGATGGTCGCAGCGTCCAAGATGCGCAAGGCCCAGGACCGTATGGAAGAGTCCCGGCCTTACGCCCAGAAGATCCACGACGTGATCGGTCACGTCGCGATGGCCAACGCGGAGTACAAGCATCCGTTCATGGTCGAGCGCGAAGTGAAGCGTGTGGCGCTGATCATCGTCTCGACCGATCGTGGCCTATGCGGCGGGTTGAACACCAACCTGTTCAAGAAGGCCGTCGGCGAGATGCGGCGTTACCGCGAAGAGGGCGTTGAGGTGGACCTGTGCGTCGTCGGCAACAAGGCGCTGCAGTTCTTCAAGCGCCTGGGTGGCAACATCGTGGCCGAGGCGCGCGATCTGGGTGATCGCCCGCACATCACGGACCTGATTGGCTCCATCAAGGTGGTGCTGGACAACTTCCGCGATGGCAAGGTCGACCGCGTCGTGCTGCTGGAGAACAAGTTCGTCAACACGATGACCCAGCAGCCGGAGGCGACCCAGCTTCTGCCGACCGCGCCGAGCAAGGACGAGTCTCTGAAGCATCACTGGGACTACATCTACGAGCCCGATACGGTTCCGGTGATGGATACCCTGCTCGAGCGCTATGTCGAGTCGCTGATCTACCAGGCGGTGGTCGAGAACGTGGCCTGCGAAATGGCCGCGCGCATGGTCGCGATGAAGTCGGCCTCCGACAACGCCGGCACGATGATCAAGGACCTGCAGCTCGTCTACAACAAGGCGCGCCAGGCCGCGATCACCCAGGAGATCTCCGAGATCGTCAGCGGCGCGGCTGCGGTCTAGCGCCCGCCGGCACGAATTACGACTTACGAGGATGAACAAATGAGTTCCGGAAAAATTGTCGAAATCATCGGCGCCGTCGTGGACGTGGAGTTCCCCCACGGCGAAGTGCCCAAGGTCTACGACGCCCTGACCCTGGAAAACGGCCTGACCCTGGAAGTCCAGCAGCAGCTGGGTGACGGCGTCGTGCGCACGATCGCCATGGGGACCACAGAGGGTGTGAAGCGTCAGACCCCGGTCACCGCGACCGGCAAGCCGATCTCCGTGCCGGTCGGCAAGGGGACCCTGGGCCGCGTGATGGACGTGCTCGGCCGCCCGGTGGACAACGCCGGCGACGTGGAGGCCCAGGAAACCTGGTCGATCCACCGTGCCGCCCCGACCTTCGACGAGCAGGCGGGCTCCACCGAGCTGCTGGAAACCGGAATCAAGGTGATCGATCTCCTGTGCCCGTTCGCGAAGGGCGGCAAGGTCGGCCTGTTCGGCGGTGCCGGCGTGGGCAAGACCGTGAACATGATGGAGCTGATCCGCAACATCGCGATCGAGCATTCCGGTTACTCCGTGTTCGCCGGTGTGGGCGAGCGTACCCGTGAAGGGAACGACTTCTACCACGAGATGAAGGACTCCAACGTCCTCGACAAGGTGGCCCTGGTCTACGGCCAGATGAACGAGCCGCCGGGTAACCGCCTGCGTGTCGCGCTGACCGGCCTGACGATGGCCGAGTTCTTCCGTGACGAAGGCCGCGACGTGCTGATGTTCATCGACAACATCTACCGTTACACCCTGGCCGGGACCGAGGTCTCCGCGCTGCTGGGGCGTATGCCGTCCGCGGTGGGCTACCAGCCGACCCTGGCGGAAGAGATGGGTGTGCTGCAGGAGCGCATCACCTCGACCAAGAAGGGCTCGATCACCTCCATCCAGGCGGTCTACGTGCCGGCGGATGACTTGACCGACCCGTCGCCGGCCACGACCTTTGCGCACCTGGATGCGACCGTCGTGCTCTCGCGCCAGATCGCCGAGCTGGGCATCTACCCGGCCGTGGATCCGCTGGACTCGACCTCGCGCCAGCTGGACCCGCAGATCATCGGGCAGGAACACTACGACACCGCCCGTGCGGTGCAGAACACTCTGCAGCGTTACAAGGAGCTGAAGGACATCATCGCGATCCTCGGCATGGACGAGCTGTCGGAAGACGACAAGCTGGTCGTGGCCCGTGCGCGAAAGATCCAGCGCTACCTGTCGCAGCCGTTCTTCGTGGCCGAGGTGTTCACCGGGGCGCCGGGCAAGTACGTGTCTCTGAAGGACACCATCCGCGCGTTCAAGGCCATCGTGGCTGGCGAGTATGACCATCTGCCCGAACAGGCCTTCTACATGGTCGGCACCATCGAGGAAGCCGTCGAGAAGGCCGAGAAGCTCGGCTAAGGAGTGAGCAACATGCCCATGACGATGCACGTGGATGTGGTCAGTGCCGAGGAGTCCATCTACTCCGGGACCGCGCTGATGATCGCGGCCCCGGCCGAGGGTGGCGAGGTCGGTGTCTATGCGGGCCACACCCAGATGCTGGCGCGCCTGAACCCGGGCGAGCTGCGCATCCTGGAAAAGGAAGGCGCCGATCCGCAGCCGGTGTTCGTCTCGGGCGGTATCCTCGAGGTCCAGCCGTATCATGTGACGGTCCTGGCGGATACGGCGGTGCGGGCCAAGGATCTGGACGAGGCCGAGGCGCTGGAGGCGAAGAAACGTGCGGAGGAGGCCCTGGAGAACTCCAAGGCCGATTTCGACTACGCCAAGGCGCAGGCGGAACTCGTGGAGGCCGCCGCCCGCCTGCAGATGATCCAGAAGTTGCGCCGGAAATAATCCGGCAAACTGCGACGAATGACCGACCCCAAGGGCCAACCGATTCGGTTGGCCCTTTATGATTGCACCCATGCCTGAGACGACACCCCTTCATATCGCGGTCCTCGCGGCCGGCAAGGGGACGCGCATGCGGTCGCGCCTCCCCAAGGTCCTGCAATCTCTAGCCGGACGCCCCCTGCTGGACCATGTCCTCCAACGCGTGGCGCCGCTGGAAGCCGACGCGCTCCACGTCGTGGTGAGCCACGAACAGGAACGTGTGCGAGCCGCATTTGCCGAGCACGTCCCCGCACTTGACTGGATCGACCAGGGCGAGCCGCGGGGGACCGGGCATGCGGTTTATCAGGCCCTGCAGCACATCCCAGACCATGCGCGTGTCCTGGTGACCTATGGGGACGTCCCGCGGATCCCGGTCGCGGACCTGGAGGCCTGTGCTCGCGGCACTGGCGTAACCGTCCTGGCCGCTCAGGTTCCCGACCCCACCGGATACGGTCGCCTGATCCTCGATGCCGCGGGCCAGCTGGAGCGGATCGTCGAGCACAAGGAGGCCACCAGCGGGGAACGTGCGGTCGACCTGATCAATACCGGCGTGCTCGCCGCACCGGCCGGGGACTTGCGTGGTTGGCTAGCTTCCTGCGAGCCCGATCCGGCAGGGCCGCGCGAGTGGTATCTGACCGACATTGTGGCCGTGGCACGAGGTCAAGGACGGGTGATCGATGTCGTGCGCAGTTCCGATCCCGTCGCCGTGCTGGGTGTGAACGACCGCGAGCAGCTGGCCGTCCAGGAGCGCCTGCACCAGGCGGAGCAGTGCTCCCGGATGATGCGGGATGGTCTCGCAGTGGCGGACCCCGACCGCCTGGATGTGCGCGGCGTCCTGAAATTCGGACACGACTGTTCGATCGACGTGAACGTCGTGATCGAGGGCACGGTGACGCTGGCGGACGATGTCTATATTGGCCCCGGCTGCGTGTTGCGCGATTGCGAGATTGGATCCGGCACGCAGGTCGCGGCACACAGTGTCCTGGAAGGTGTAAGGATCGGCGAGGGGGCCAATGTTGGGCCGTTCGCCCGTCTGCGCCCGGGGACCGAGCTCGGCCCCGGTGCCCGCGTCGGCAACTTTGTCGAGATCAAGAACTCCACGCTGGGTCCGGGCGCGAAGGCGAACCACCTGACCTACGTCGGGGATGCCAGCGTCGGGGCCGGCGCCAATCTGGGCGCAGGGACGATTACCTGCAACTATGATGGTGCCAACAAGCATCGCACCGAGATCGGCGAGCGAGCGTTCATCGGCTCCAACACGGCCCTGGTGGCGCCCATCCGCATCGGCGATGACGCGACGGTGGGGGCGGGCTCGACCTTGTCCGACGATGTCGACCCGCGTGCGCTGGCGCTGACCCGTGCACGCCCGCGCGTTATCCAGGACTGGCCGCGCCCCAAGAAGAAGTCCGACTAGACACAAAAGTCCGACTCGACATAAGGAGTTTGCATGTGCGGTCTGCTGGCAGGTATTGGTGAGCGCAACCTGGTCCCGATCTTCGTCGAGGGTCTGCATCGACTGGAATACCGCGGGTACGACTCCGCCGGTATAGCCGTCATCGAGGACCGCGCGTTACGCGACGTCCGTGCGGTCGGCAAGGTGGCCACCCTGGAGGAACAGATCGACGCGGCCGGCCTGCAAGGGCCGGTGGGAATCGCCCATACGCGCTGGGCCACCCACGGGCCGCCCACCGAGGTGAATGCCCACCCCCACCGTTCCCGTGACGGCCGGGTCGCCATCGTCCATAACGGCATTATCGAAAACCATGCCCGGCTGCGAGACGAGCTGGCCGCTGCCGGCTGGCACTGCGTGTCGGCAACCGACAGCGAGGTCATTGCCCACCGGATCGAGCAGGCCCTGGTCGACGGGGCCTCGCCCCTCGAGTCCATGCGCCGCGCCTGTGCCGACCTTGAAGGGGCCTATGCCATCGCGGCGGTCTTTGCCGACTATCCCGACGAGCTGATCGTCGCGCGTTTCGGAAGCCCCCTGATCCTCGGGCTCGGAATCGGCGAGTTCTTTGCCGCCTCGGACGTCCAGGCCCTGCTGCCGGTGACCCAGCGATTCGTCGACCTCGAGGACGGAGATATCGCCCGCCTGACGCGCAAGGGCGTGGAGGTCCAGGACCTGCACGGCCAGGCGGTCGAGCGCAGTGTCCGCGAGACCCGCTGCCAGGCAAGCGTTGCCGATCGTGGCGAGTATCGCCACTTCATGCTCAAGGAGATCTACGAGCAACCGCACGCACTGGCGGAGACCCTGTCCGGCCGTCTGGGCGAGGACGCCGTCCTGGAAAACATCCTCGGGCCCGGTACCAGCGAGCGCCTGGCCGAGGTCAGCGCCGTGCAAATCGTGGCCTGCGGCACCAGCTATCACGCCGGAATGGTGGCCGCCCACTGGATCGAGGAGCACCTGGGCCTGCCCGCCCGCGTCGATGTGGCAAGCGAATACCGGTATCGCCGTCACGTGCTGGCCCCGGCCACGCTGCTGGTGGTGATCTCCCAGTCGGGGGAGACCGCCGATACCCTCGCGGTGCTGCGCCAGTCCCAGGACGAGCCGTTCCTGGCCCGTCTGGCCATTTGCAATGTCCCCGAGAGCACCATGGCGCGGGCTGCCGATCTGGTCCTGATGACCCATGCCGGACCCGAGATCGGCGTCGCCTCGACCAAGGCGTTCACGACCCAGCTGGCCGCCCTCGCCACCCTCGTACTCCTGCTGGGCCAGACCGCTACGGCCGCCCGTATGACCGCCGAGGAACGCGTCGCTGCGGTGACGGCCCTGCGCAGCCTCCCCGATCAGGTGGCGCGCATCCTGGCCCTGGACAACCCGATTGCGCGCGTCGCCGAGGATCTGATGGAGCGGCACCACGCCCTGTTCCTCGGGCGCGGGGCGCACTTCCCGATCGCCCTGGAGGGCGCGCTCAAGCTGAAGGAGATCTCCTACATCCATGCCGAGGCGTATCCCTCGGGCGAGCTGAAGCACGGACCGCTCGCGCTCGTGGACACCGAGATGCCGGTAGTCGCCGTGGCCCCCGACGACGCGCAGCTGGAAAAACTCTCCAGCAACCTCCAGGAGGTGCGCGCCCGGGGCGGGCAGCTGATCGTGATTGGCGAGTCCAGTGCGGCGCGTACCCTGGCCCCGGAGGACATCTGGATCGGCCTGCCGCAGAGCGAGCCGCTGAGCCCCTGGCTGGCGCCGATCCTGCTGACCGTGCCGTTGCAGTTGCTGGCCTACCATACGGCGGTGCTCAAGGGCACGGACGTTGATCAGCCGCGCAATCTGGCGAAATCGGTGACCGTGGAATAGCCCCTTGCACGCGGTACTCCCGGAGTTTCTATCAGGAAACGCTTGTATTCGCCGGGCGGGTCGGCTAGATTCGGCCGCGCTCGAATAACCGTACGATCAGGAGTATCCCATGGATCAGCAAGAGCTCAACAACCGCTGCGTCACCCTGTTTCAGTCCCCGCGTATCCAGACCAAGCTCTGGAACCCGCGCATGTTCTGGAACGTCGGCCGCAAGCTGAACGTGACCCCCGAAGAGCTGACCGAGCCCAAGGTCGACCTCTGCGAGCTCGAGGTGATGCTGTCCGCGGCTGCCTACGAGCCGTCCCAGTGCGCCGACAACCTGAATGGTCGCGATGCCGGCCGCGCCGACTTCATCCGTCGTGCCGTGCAGTCCGGCCAGCGTCCGTTCCTGCGTCGCGCCGCCTGATCCGGTCTCCAGACTGGTGATGTCGAGGACCCGGCCTTTGCGCCGGGTCTTTTGTTTGGGCCCTCGGTCAGGCCTCCTCAGCCGCGCGTCTCCAGCCAGAAGGTCACTGGGCCGTCGTTCACCAGGCTGACTTGCATGTCTGCGCCAAAGCACCCGCTAGCGACTTGCGGATGCGATGCCTGCGCCTGCTTCGCCAGATAGTCGAACAGCGCCTGGCCGTGCTCCGGGCTCGCGGCGCTGGTAAAGCTTGGGCGCATCCCCTTGCGCGTATCCGCGGCCAGCGTGAACTGCGGCACTAGCAAGAGCCCCCCGCCGGTATCCTGAAGGCTCAGGTTCATGCGGCCTTCGGCATCCGCGAATACGCGGTAGCCGAGCAGCCGCTCCAGCAGCCGCCTGGCCGCCGCTTCGCTGTCATCGGGCTGCACCGCGACCAGCGCCAGCAGCCCTGGCCCGATCGCACCGGCGCGCTCGCCGCCGATGTTCACCGCGGCCTCGGTCACCCGCTGGATCAGCGCGATCACGTCGAGGCAGCCCCGGTCCCGCCCGAGACCTGCCCCTCGAGATCATCGGCCAGGGTGTCGGTCGCCGCGATCAGCTTGCGCACGATGCCTGGCTCGGCCGCCGAGTGCCCGGCGTCCGCGATGATCGCCATGCGCGCCTGCGGCCAGACCCGATGCAGTTCCACCGCTTGCTCCACCGGACACACCACGTCGTAGCGTCCGTGCACGATCCAGCCCGGTATGTCGCGCAGGCGTGGTGCGTCCCGCAGCAGCTGGTCCGGTTCCAGGAAGGTGTCGTGCATGAAGTAGTGGCACTCCAGCCGCGCCAGGCTTACGGCCACCTCCGGATCGTCGAAATGCGCGATCACGTCATCGTTCGGGATCAGGCAGGAGGTGTGTCCTTCCCAGCCTGACCAGGCGCGAGCCGCGGTGTGCCGGATCTCCGGATCCGGGTCGGTCAGCCGACGGTAGTAGGCCCCGACCAGGTCGTCGCGCTCCTCCGCTGGAATCGGCCGTAGGTAGTGCGCCCAGGCCTCGGGAAACAGGCGGTCGGCCCCCGACTGGTAGAACCACTGGATGTCCCGCGGCCGGCACAGGAATACCCCGCGCAGGATCAGTCCCAGCACGCGATCGGGATGGGTCTGTGCGTAGGCCAGCCCCAGCGTCGAGCCCCAGGAACCACCGAACACCGCCCAGCGCTCGATGCCCAGGTGCTCGCGCAGGCGCTCGATATCGGCCACTGCATGCCAGGTGGTGTTGGCCTCCAGACTCGCGTGAGGCGTCGAGCGCCCGCAGCCGCGCTGGTCGAACAGCACGATGCGGTAGCGCTGCGGGTCGTAGAAGCGCCGATGCCACGGCTCGCAGCCCGAGCCCGGCCCGCCATGCAGAAACACGACCGGAATCCCGTCGGGTGTGCCGCATTCTTCAAAGTAGAGCTCGTGGCCGTCACCGACCGCGAGCCTTCCTGTGCTGTGCGGTTCGATCTCCGGGTAAAGGGTGTCCATTGATCAGTGTTTCCTAGATTGCGGGCCCCGAGTGTCGCCAAAACGTTCGCGCAGGGAAAGTCCGCAGTCCGTCTATTCGTCGATGATCTGCCCCCGATAGACCCGGCGCCGTTGCGGCTCCACGTGGCGTTCCGACGAGTCCGGCCCAGCTTCCGGCGGTGCCAGGTGCCCCGAACGCTGCAATTCGCTGCGCAGCGAGAGCGCGGCGGCCTGGGCGGCGCTCGACTGCGAGCGTGAGGCGTAGTCCAGGATGGCCTCCATGAAGTCGGGGTTGGTGACCGACAGCCGCGCCACCGCCGGGAACTCTGCGCGCAGGTTCCGGCGCAGCTCGGCGGCCAGGCTCAAGCTCTTGCGATCGTGCATACCGGTCCCCCACCGTTGAAGCGCCTGTCCAACCCGTATGCAAGCGCGGTGCCATGCGTGTGGCCCGCGTCCGGCGCTGGGCGCCGGGGCTTCTTGCCTCCACCGGGTGCATAACGGCGCATGGCTGCACCGACAATGGGCGCCATCCGGCAACCGCTGCGGGTATGGCGGCGCTTGCGAAGCGGGCCTCGCCGCCCTATGTTGCGGGCCATGGAAACGCCCGCCGTCCCCACCTCCATCCGCCGCCTGGCCGGCCGCGCCATCGCGGACTTCGACATGATCCGCGAGGGCGACCGGATCCTGGTCGGGCTGTCCGGTGGCAAGGATTCGCTGACGTTGCTGTGGCTGCTGCATGGCCTGGCGCGGCGGGCGCCCGTGCGCTTCGAGGTCGGCGCGGTCACGATCAATCCGGAGATCGAGGGCTTCGAGCCACAGCGGCTGATGGACTATCTCGGTGGTTACGGCATCCCGTATCACTTCGTCTCCGAGCCAATCGCGGAGCTGGCCGGCGAGCACATGGACAACGACTCGTTCTGCTCCTTCTGCTCGCGAATGAAACGCGGCCTGATGTATCGCACCGCGCGCGAACACGGCTACAACGTGCTGGCGCTGGGCCAGCACCTGGATGACCTGGCCGAGAGCTTCATGATGAGTGCCTTCCACGGTGGCCAGCTGCGTACGATGAAGGCCCACTACGCGATCGACGCAGGCGACCTGCGGGTGATCCGCCCGCTGGTCTATGTGCGCGAACGCCAGACCCGCGATTTCGCCGAGGCCGCCGGGCTGCCGGTGATCCTGGACAACTGCCCGGCCTGCTTCGCGATGCCCACCCAGCGCGAACACATGAAGCAGCTGCTCGCGCAGGAGGAGGCCCAGCACCCGCGGTTGTTCCGCAACCTGCGCACAACCCTGAAGCCGCTGATGACCGAGGGCGGCATCCCGCCTCGGACCCCGGCCGATCCACCCGAATCCCGCGATCATGGCCGAACGCCGGCATCTGCGTGACCGGTTGATCGCCGGCGGTCTGCGCCTGCTCGCCCGCCTCCCTCTGCGCGTAAATCATGCGCTGGGCGGGTTGCTCGGCGCGCTGGCCTGGTACTGGCCGACGCGCTCCGCCCGCATCACCCGCCGCAACCTCGAACTCTGTTTCCCGGACAAGGACACCGCCTGGCGCCGCCGGGTCGGGCGTGGATCGCTGATGGCGATGGGCCGGGCACTGACCGAGTCCCCCTGGCTCTGGCAGGCTACGCCGCAAACCCTCGAGCGACTGGCGGTCGAGCCGCCCCGCTACGCCCGCCTGCGCGAACGCGAGGGCGGGCGGGCGCTGTTCCTGTGTGCCCCGCATCTGGGTTCCTGGGAGTTCGCCGGGCTGCAGGCCGCCTGCCACGGGCCGATGGCCACCCTGTACAGCCCGTTCAAGACCCCCGAGATCGACCGCTGGGTGCGCGACGCCCGCGCCTCCACCGGCGCGACCCTGGCCCCGGCCGACCGCTCCGGGCTGCGCGTGCTGCAGCAGTCACGTGATCGCGGCGAGATCATCGGCATCCTGCCGGATCAGAGCCCGAAGGGCGCCTCGGGTACGCATGCGCCGTTCTTCGGCCACCCGGCGCTGACCATGACCCTGCTGCCGCGCCTGCTGCGTGGGCGCGAGGACCATGTCGTGTTCTTGTTCGCCGAGCGCCTGCCGAAGGGGCGCGGGTTTCGCTATCACGAGATCGAGGCCGGGCCGGAGGTTGCCGACCGCGACTTCGCCCGCGCCGCTGCCGCGATCAACGCCCATGTGGAGGCCCTGGTCCGGCGCTGCCCCGAGCAGTACAACTGGGCCTACAAGCGTTTCCACCCGGCCCCCGAGGGCCAGCCCAACCCCTATCGCTGACACCCGGTCGAGCCAGGTTCCGAGCACAAAAAAAGCCGCCGGACCCGAAGGTCGCGGCGGCCGGTGCATCTGGCCCCGAGGGGCCAGATGCGGATGCCTTACAGGCTGTAGTACATGTCGAATTCGACCGGATGGGTGGTCATGCGCATGCGCGTGACTTCTTCCATCTTCAGGTCGATGTAGGCATCGATCATGTCGTCGGTGAACACGCCACCCTGGGTCAGGTATTCGCGGTCCTGGTTCAGGGCTTCCAGCGCCTGGTCCAGCGAATGGCAGACCTGCGGGATGCCCTTTTCCTCTTCCGGCGGCAGGTCGTAGAGGTTCTTGTCCATCGCGTCGCCCGGGTGGATCTTGTTCTGGATGCCGTCCAGGCCGGCCATCAGCATCGCGGCAAACGCCAGGTACGGGTTGGCGGTGGAGTCCGGGAAACGCAGCTCGATGCGGCGGGCCTTCGGGCTCATCACGAACGGGATGCGCAGCGACGCGGAGCGGTTGCGCGCGGAGTAGGCCAGCATCACCGGCGCCTCGAAGCCCGGCACCAGACGCTTGTAGCTGTTGGTGGACGGGTTGGTGAAGGCGTTCAGCGAGCGGGCGTGCTTGATGATGCCGCCGATGTAGTACAGCGCGGTCTCGGACAGGCCGCCGTACAGGTCACCGGAGAACAGGTTCTTGCCGTCCTTGGACAGCGACTGGTGCACGTGCATGCCGGAACCGTTGTCGCCGACGATCGGCTTGGGCATGAAGGTCGCGGTCTTGCCGTGCATGTGGGCCACGTTCTGCACCACGTACTTCAGTACCTGCACCTCGTCGGCCTTCTGCGTCAGCGTTGCGGGGCCGACACCGATCTCGCACTGGCCGGCGGTGGCCACCTCGTGGTGGTGCACCTCGGTAACGAGGCCCATCTCGGTCATCACTTCGCACATGGTCGAGCGGATGTCGTGCAGGCTGTCGACCGGCGGCACCGGGAAGTAGCCACCCTTCACGCCCGGGCGGTGCCCGATGTTGCCGTCTTCGTAGACGCGCTCGGAATTCCAGGAGGCCTCGGAGGAGTCCACGCGGCAGTAGGAGCCGGAGAGGTCCGAGCCCCATTTCACATCGTCGAACACGAAGAATTCATTTTCCGGCCCGAACAGCGCGGTGTCGGCAATGCCGGTGCTCTGCAGATAGGCCTCGGCACGGCGCGCCAGGGAGCGCGGGCAGCGGTCGTAGCCCTGCATGGTGGCCGGCTCGACCACGTCGCAGCGGATGTTCATGGTCATGTCCTCGAAGAACGGATCGATGACCGCGGACTCCGCATCCGGCATCAGGATCATGTCGGACTCGTTGATGCCCTTCCAGCCGGAGATCGACGACCCGTCGAACATCTTGCCTTCCTCGAACGACTCTTCGTCGAGGTCATGGGCTGGAACGGTTACATGCTGTTCCTTGCCCTTGGAGTCGGTGAAGCGGAAGTCGACAAAGCGGACTTCCTTTTCCTGGATCTGCTTCAGCACGTCGGCTGCGGACATGGGAGTCTCCTTAGGTTTGCTCTTGGTCTTTGGGTTCGCCGCGCCGATTCGAGCCCGGCCGGCGTTGAATCGGTTCTATGCAGGCATCATGCCAGTTCGATCGATTGGCCCTGTGACGGTCGTTCAGGACTCATCAGGCCCGTACCACGCGGCGGGCTGCACAATATCCGTGCGCCATCGGCACCACAGTAGTGCATCAAGTCTTTTGTTGCACGCCAGTGGTGCATGGGCGATAGAGGATCTTCACCTCACCCAGCCGGTCCTTCAGGCGCGGATGGCCCTGCAGCGACTGTGACAGGCCCTCGCCCCGCGCGTTCAGGTCCGCGGGCGTGCATGCCCCGTCAAGGCGCAGCGTCAGGGTCAGGTGGATGCGCCCGTTCAGATAGTGCATGGAAAGCTGCTCCAGGCGATCCAGTTCCGGGGTGTCGGCCCAGGCCTCGCGCACCGCTTCGGCGATCTCCGGACGCAGGGGCAGGTTCGAGCTTCGAGCCTGATCTTGGTCGTTTTCCGGGTCCACATGGACCGTAAAATCGCGCAGCCGCTCGTGGCGCTGGGTGACGGCCCCGTACACCGCATCGGCAATCCGGTGTCCCTCGGAAACCGAAATCATCGGGGCGACCTGGATATGCACATCGGCGACCACGTCGCTCCCATGCCGCCGCGTGCGCAGCATGTGCGCATCCTTCACCCCGGGCACTTCCATGATCGTGCGGTGGATGCGCGCGACCTCCTCCGGATCCAGTGCCGTGTCAATCAGTTCGGCCGCGCTGCGCACGATCAGGCGCCCGGCGATATGCAGGATGAACAGGGCAACGATCAGCGCCGCCAGGGCATCCGCCCACGGGAAGCCCGCCACCGCGGCCCCGACCCCGACCAGCACGAACAGCGAGGAGATCGCATCCGTGCGGTGATGCCAGGCGTTCGCATCCAGCATCCGCGAGCCGATCCGTTTCGCCACACGGTGGGTGTACTGATAGAGCCCCTCCTTGGCCACCAGCGTCAGCACCGCAAAGGCGAGCGCGGCCGGGGCCGGCCCTGGGGTCGCGGCGTTGGTATCCATCAGCCGCTGTCCGGCGGCCCAGGCGATCCCGAGGCCGGCCAGTGCGAGGAACACTCCGACGACTACGGTGGCCAGGGTCTCGATACGCCCGTGTCCGTAGGGGTGGTCATGATCGGGCGAGGCCGCGGCCTTGCCAGCGGCGAACAGCACCACACCATCGGTGATCAGGTCCGACAGGGTGTGCACGCCGTCGGCGATCAGCGCCTGCGAGTTCAGCAGCCATCCGCTCAGCAGCTGTGCCAGGGCAAGAAAGGCATTCACCACCGCGCCCACGACCGTTACCCGGCGCGTGGCACGGTAGCGCCGGCCGTTTTCGGGCGAGATCGTGGCCTCGGAGTTGGCGCGGGGGTCGCTCAGGACATCCCTCCCGAACAGGGTCAGGCCCTCAGTATGGGCGTGCCTCCGCCACATGCAAGACGCTTGCACTGCCTTCAGCGGTGGCCGCAGCCGGAGCCCGGCCGATATACTGTCCGCTTTGCCCTGACCCGGGATCCCGCATGGCGCACGAACGCACCCCGTCCAGCAGCAGCCCCACCTTCCAGGACCTGATTCGCCGGTTGCAGGACTACTGGAACGACCACGGTTGCGTGGTCCTGCAGCCCTACGACATGGAGATGGGGGCCGGTACCTTCCATCCGGCGACCTTCCTGCGTTCGATCGGGCCGGAGCCGTGGCGCGCGGCCTATGTGCAGCCCAGCCGCCGTCCCACCGACGGTCGCTATGGCGACAACCCCAACCGCCTGCAGCACTACTACCAGTTCCAGGTGTTGCTGAAGCCGTCGCCGCCGGACATCCAGGATCTCTACCTGGGCTCCCTGGAGGCCCTGGGCTTCGACACGCTCACCCATGATGTGCGCTTCGTCGAGGACAACTGGGAGTCCCCGACCCTCGGCGCCTGGGGCCTGGGCTGGGAGGTCTGGCTGAACGGCATGGAGGTCACCCAGTTCACCTACTTCCAGCAGGTCGGCGGGCTGGACTGCCACCCGGTCTCCGGCGAGATCACCTACGGGCTGGAACGCCTGGCGATGTACCTGCAGGGGGTGGAGAGCGTATTCGATCTGGTCTGGACCGTCGGGCCCGACGGCCGCCCGGTGACCTATGGCGACGTCTATCACCAGAACGAGGTGGAGCAGTCCACCTACAACTTCGAGCATGCCGATCGCGATGCCCTGTTCGCCGCCTTCGACCAGCACGCAAACGAGAGCGACCGCATGATCGAGCTGGGCCTGCCGCTGCCGGCCTACGAGCAGATGCTGCGCGCCTCCCACAGCTTCAACCTGCTGGATGCCCGCGGCGCGATCTCGGTCACCGAGCGCCAGCGCTACATCCTGCGCGTGCGCGAGCTGTCGCGAAACGTCGCCCAGAAGTACTACGAGTCGCGCGAGGCCCTGGGCTTCCCGCTATGCGCCGACGACGACGCGAACAAGCCCGACGCCGCCTGAACCCTTTTCCGGACCGTGCGCCCGACCGCGCGGCCCTGATGGACCCGAACTGGACCCGACATGGCTGAAGCCCGCGAACTCCTGATCGAACTGGGCACCGAGGAGCTGCCCCCCACCGCCCTGCCCCGCCTGCGTGACGCCCTGGCCCAGGGCCTGGCCACCCGCCTGCGCGAGGCCGGGCTGGAACCGGGCGCGCCCGAGGCCTTCGCCACCCCGCGGCGGCTGGCCGTGCTGTTCCCCGATGTGCCCGCGCGCCAGCCCGACCAGCTCCAGGAGCGCCGCGGCCCGGCCGTGGCCGCCGCCTTCGACGCCGCCGGCGAGCCGACCAAGGCGGTGCTGGGCTTTGCCCGCTCCTGCGGAGTGGAGGTCGAGCGCCTGGAACGCGAGACCACCGACAAGGGCGAATACCTGGTCTTCCGCCAGATGCAGCCGGGCCGCGCCCTCGGCGAGCTGCTGCCGGAGATGTTGGAGGCCGCGCTGGAGGCCCTGCCCACGCCCAAGCGCATGCGCTGGGGCAGCAGCCGCACCGAGTTCGTGCGCCCCGCGCACTGGCTGGTCGTCCTGCACGGGACCGAGGTGCTGGAGATGACGGTGCTGGAGCAGACCGCCGGGCGGGCCACGCATGGTCACCGCTTCCACCAGCCCGGTGCGCTGGAGCTGAAGCGCGGCAACGACTACGCCGAGCGGCTGCGCAGCCCTGGCTTTGTCGAGCCGTCGTTCGAGGCGCGGCGCGAGAACATCCTGGCGCAGGTGCACGAGCAGGCCAAGGCCCTGGGCGGGCGCGCACTGGTCGATGCCGACCTGCTGGACGAGGTGACCGCGCTGGTGGAGTGGCCGGTGGCCCTGACCGGCGGTTTCGATCCGCGTTTCCTGGATGTCCCGCAGGAGGCGCTGATCTCTACCATGCAGGACAACCAGAAATACTTCCCGGTGGTCGACGAGGCCGGGCGCATGCAGCCGCACTTCATCGTGATCAGCAACATCGAGTCGCGCGACCCGCACGCGGTGCGCGACGGCAACGAGCGCGTCCTGCGCCCGCGCTTCGCCGATGCCGAATTCTTCTGGCAGCAGGACCGCAAGAAGCGCCTGGAGGAGCGGCTGGACGCGCTGGACTCGGTGGTATTCGAGAAGCGCTTGGGCACGCTGCGCGACAAGTCCGTGCGTCTGGAGGCCCTGATGCAGCGCCTGGCCGGCCTGATGGGGCTGGATGCCGGGCTGGCCGCGCGCGCCGCGCGCCTGGCCAAGTGCGATCTCGTGACTCAGATGGTGTTCGAGTTCACCGAGCTGCAGGGCACGATGGGCCGCTACTACGCCCTGCACGACCGCGAGGACGAAGCGGTCGCGGCCGCGATCGAACAGCACTACTGGCCGCGCCAGTCCGGCTCCGAGCTGCCGGATGTCCCGCTGGCCCAGGCACTGGCGCTGGCGGATCGGCTGGATACGCTGGTCGGGATCTTCGCGATCGGCAAGCAGCCCACCGGTACCAAGGACCCGTTCGCCCTGCGCCGCGCCGCGCTGGGGCTGGTGCGCATCCTGGTCGAGCGCGAACTGCCGCTGGCCCTGACCCCGCTGCTGCAAGCCGCGGCCGAGCCGATCCGCGAACGGGTGCCGGAGGCCGACCAGGCGGTGGAACCGGTGCGCGAGTACATCCTGGAGCGCCTGCGCGGCTACCTGCTGGAGCAGGGCCAGGCGCACGAGACCATCGAGGCGGTGGCCGCGGTCGTGCCCGATACCCCGCTGGACTTCGTCCGCCGCGTGCGCGCGGTCAGCCTGTTCCGCGAGCGCCCGGAGGCCGAGGCCCTGGCCGCGGCGAACAAGCGCATCCACAACCTGCTGCGCAAGGCCGGCGAGGAGGCCGAGGCCGACCTCGACCCCGAGGCCCTGGCGCTGGACGAGGAGCGCCAGCTCTACCAGGGTCTGCAGGCGGTGCGTCCCGGCGTCGAGCAGGCGGTGGCCGATGGCGACTACCTGCACGCACTGGGCGAGCTGGCGGGCCTGCGTGATCGTGTCGATACCTTCTTCGACCAGGTGATGGTGATGGCCGAGGATGCCGCCGAGCGGCGCAACCGCCTGGCGCTGCTGCGCGAACTGCGCCGCGCGTTCGAGACCGTGGCCGACATCGGCCGCCTGGCCACGGGATAGCGCCGCCGCATGCTCCCCCTGATCCGTGGCCTCCTGTTCCAACTGGGGTTTATCGGCTCCACGCTGGTGTTCGGCCTGCTGGTCCCGCCGCTGATCTGGCCGCTTACGCGCCCGGCGCGCTATCGCGTCCTGACCCAGTGGGGGCGCTTCAACGTCTGGTGGCTGCGCATCACCTGCGGGCTGGACTACCGGGTGCGCGGTGCCGAGCACATCGACCCCTCGCGGCCGCATGTGGTGCTCTCCAAGCACCAGTCCGCGTGGGAGACGGTCGCCTATGTGGCGATCTTTCCGATGCAGACCTGGGTGCTCAAGCGCGAGCTGATGCGCATCCCCCTGTTCGGCTGGACCCTGTCCATGCTGGACCCGGTCCCGATCGACCGCGAGGCCGGGCGTCAGGCGCTGGAGAACCTGGTCGCGGAGGGTCAGCAGCGCCTGGACCAGGGCCGCTGGGTGATCGTCTTTCCCGAGGGGACGCGCGTGGCACCGGGCGAGCACGGGCGCTACCGCCAGGGCGGCGCAATACTGGCGGCACGCACCGGATACCCGGTGCTGCCGGTGGCGCTGAACAGCGGGAGCTTCTGGCCGAAAAAGGGCCTCCGGCGCTACCCCGGCACCATCGAGGTGGTGGTCGGCCCGCCAGTCGAGACCGCCGGGCGCAAGCCCGTCGAGGTACTAAGCGAAGCCGAAGAATGGATCGAGACCACCATGGCCGAGATCGAGCCGCGTCCCGCGAAATCGCCGTCGGAGGAGCCGCATGGGCAGTGAACCGCTGATCAGTGCCCCGCTGGTCGAATTGCGTGACCGCAGCATCTACCGCGTGGGCGCCTCGGACCCGACCGTCTGGCTGATCGACGACCGCGAGCTGGGGGGCGTGCTGGTCAACGCCCCGGCGTATTCCGAATCCCTGCTGGAGGCGATTCGGGCGATCACAAAGCCCGCCTACCTGTTTTTGCCCAGTCGCCATGGCGCGCAGGACCTGGATGCCTGGCGGGCGGCTGGGCTGGAGACCCTGGCGTTCGAGGCCGAGGCACCGGCAATCCGTGCGGCCGGCGGCGAGATCGACATCGCCTTCAACCGCAAGCAGCGCCTGTCGCGCACCATCGATTTCCTGCCGATGGCCGGGGTGACCGAGGGCACCTGTGCCCTGCGGCTGAAGAACCTGCCGGGCGTCGTGTTCTTCGGGCCCGCGCTGGCGCCGGGGGCGGATGGCTGGCCCACGCTGATCCAGACGCCGGACGATCATTCCTTCGAGGCGCGCCTGTTCGGCGCCCTGGGCGTGAAGGACCTGAAGTTCGCCTACGCCTTCTGCGACCGCTTCGACCCGGCCGGCACGCAGTACGGCCCCGACGCCGACCAGCACATCCAGGCCCGCATCGAGGCCGTGTTCGACGAATAGCAGGACCGCTGGGGGAGCTCCTCGGCGATTGCCGCGGCGCTTTGCGCCTCGCAATGACGGGGCTGGGCGAGTCAGGCGCGGGCGATCAGGGTCTGGATCACGTGGCCGGCGGCGGTCAGGCCGAAGATCGCGGGCAGGTAGGAGATCGTGCCGTTGACCGAGCGTGGCCGGCCGCCCTCGACCGGCCGGTGTTCGGTGCCCTTGCGCGGCTGCTCGATCGAGAACACCACGGGGTAGTCGAGCCGCGCGTCCATGCGGCGCAGGTTCTTGCGCATCTGCCGCGCCAGCGGGCAGACGCGGGTGGACTCCAGCGGGCCGACCCGTACGGCCGTGGGGTCGATGCGCCCGCCGGCCCCCATGCTCGAGATCACCGCCTGGCCGCGGCGCTGGGCCCCGGCGACCAGCGCCGCCTTGCAGGCGATGGAGTCGATTGCGTCGAGCACGAAGTCGGCGTCTTCCGGCACCAGGTCGGCAATGCTGTCCGGACGCAGGAACTCGCGCTGGATGTTCAGTTCGATCTCCGGGTCGATATCGCGGATGCGTGCCTCCATCACCGCGGTCTTGGGCTGGTCCACGGTGGAGCGCAGTGCGACCAGCTGGCGGTTCAGGTTGGAGGCGGCGACCACATCGTGATCCACCAGCGTCATGCGTCCGACCCCGGCGCGTGCGATCGCCTCGGCGGCAAAACTCCCGACCCCGCCCAGCCCGGCGATGAATACATGCCGGTCGCGCAGGCCGGCGGTGACGTCGGGACCCAGCAGGAGGTCGGTGCGTTCGCTGTAGGGATTGTGGGGCGTGCTCATGGATCCGGGTCGTTCGGGAGCCGGAGGACCCGGCGTGCATTTTGTGACGTGATTATAGCCATCTCGGCCGGGTCGATGTCCCGCAGGCGGGCCAGATGGCGGTTCACCTCGGCGGTCATCATCGGTTCGTTGCGCTCGCCCTGGTGCCCGGCCAGTGGCTGGTCCGGGGCATCGGTCTCCACGACCAGCGCCTCCAGCGGGGCCTCGCGCACCACGCGGTGCAGTCGTTTCGCCCGTTCGTAGGTCACCGGCCCGCCGATGCCCAGACAGCAGCCGAGATCCGCCGCTTGTCGGGCCTGCTGCGGCGAGCCGATAAAGGCATGCAGGATCCCGGTCACGCCGGGCTGCTGGCGCAGGCCTTTCAGCACTGCGTCCAGCGCGCGCCGGCTGTGGATGATCACCGGCAGGTCGCGCTCCCGCGCGATGGCCAGCTGCCGCGTGTAGAAGCGCCACTGGCGGTCCCAGTCGAGCCCCTCTTGATAGCCATCGAGCCCGATCTCGCCGACCGCGATGGTCTCCGGGTGCGTATCCAGCCAGGCCTCCAGGGCGTCAAGGTCCGCGTCCGCATGCGCCTGCAGAAAGATCGGGTGCAGGCCGTAGGCGACATGCAGACCCGCGTGCTGGCGGAACAAGGCGTCGAGGTCCGGCCAGCGTGCGCGGGTGACGCCGGGCAGGACGAGTTCCTGAACCCCGGCGGCGCGGGCGCGGTCCAGCACCGCCGGGCGATCCGGATCGAACGCGTCCAGGTCCAGGTGGACATGCGTATCGATCAGGTGCACCGGCGGTGGTCCTACGGACAGGGGTAGGTATAGCGGGCGTGGATGGCCTCGATGGCCTCCAGCACGGCATCGGACAGGGTGATGTTGACGGTGGCGATGTTCTCGCGCAGCTGCTCCATCGTGGTTGCCCCGATCAGGTTGCTGGTCACGAAGGGCTGCTGGTTGATGAAGGCCAGCGCCAGCTGTGACGGGGTCAGGCCGTGTTCGCGGGCCAGGCGCGCGTACTCCGCGGTCGCGGCCAGGCCGGATTCGTTGCTGTAGCGCTGGAAGCGCTCGAACAGCGTCAGGCGCGCCCCCGCGGGCTTTGCCCCGTCCAGGTACTTGCCGGAGAGCATGCCGAAGGCCAGCGGCGAATAGGCCAGCAGGCCGGCGTCCTCGCGGATGGCCATCTCCGCCAGCCCCGCCTCGAAGCTGCGGTTGAGCAGGTTGTAGGGGTTCTGGATGGAGACGATGCGCTCGGACAGGCCGCGGTCATGGGCGCGTATCCACTCCATGAACCCCCACGGGGTCTCGTTGGAGATGCCGATGGCGCGCACGCGGCCGCTCTCGACCACGGCCTTCAGCGCCGCCGCGGTCTCTTCGATCGAGGTCGCGCTCTCGTCCGGCTTGTGAACGTAGCCGAGCTGGCCAAAGAAGTTGGTGGCGCGCGCCGGCCAGTGGACCTGGTAGAGGTCCAGGTAGTCGGTCTGCAGGCGCCGGAGGCTGTCGTTCAGGGCCTGCTCGATGTGTTCGCGGTTCAGCTGCGGGCCACCGCGGAGGTAGTCGATCATCCCGGGGCCGGCGACCTTGCTGGCCAGCACCACGCGGTCGCGGTTGCCGCGCTTCGCCAGCCAGTTGCCGATGTAGGTCTCGGTCAGCCCCTGAGTCTCCTCGCGCGGCGGGACCGGGTACATCTCGGCCGCATCGATCAGGTTCACGCCCTGGTCGAGCGCGTAGTCCAGCTGCTCGTGTGCCTCGGCCTCGGTGTTCTGCTCGCCCCAGGTCATGGTGCCCAGGCCGATCAGGCTGACCTCGATATCGGTGCGTCCCAGTTTGCGGTATTGCATGCCAGTCCCTTGGTTCAGGTGAATAGGGTAAGGACCCCGGTGTAGCCGTACAGGCGGTTGGCGAAGATCTCGCCATTGGCGAAAAAGCCGATCAGGGGTACATCCCCCAGACCCTGCTGCACGATTGCCAGTTCCGCGCCCTCCTGGCCGAACTGGTGGCGCCCGCGTCCGATGCAGGATACATAGATCGCCCCGCGGATCCCGTTCGGGGCCTGGGCGCGAATCTGCTCCAGCATGCGCTCGAGGTCGTCGCGAGCGGCCTGGCCGTCGCGGCGTACGAACAGGATCTTCTGCCCGGGCTCCAGTAGTTCGCCGACCGCGAGCACCTGCTGATCGAGGTCCACGCCGATGATATTGCGGACCCGGTAGTCGCCGGTGTCCGAGCCGGCGATCGGGAAGCCGACCAGGATGTAGCCCAGCGCCCGCTCCAGGTCGCGCGACAGGACGTCGCCGATGATGCCCTTGAATGCCGGCAGTGCTCGCTGACCATCCAGCTGCACGATGATGTTGCGCCAGGTCTCGGTCAGCTCGTGCTGGCCGGGCAGCGGGGTGCAGCCCTGGCTGTGGCGTGCGGCGATCGCGACATCGTCGCGCAGCGCGAGCCCGGTGATGCCCGAGGCGACCACGCCATCGGCGATCTGCCCGGCCCCATTCTCGCCGGAGTGTATGCCGCCGGTGGCGAACCAGGCGGTCTGGTCGCCGATCTCGGTCAGCACGGCCTCGACACCCTCCGTGCGTGGATCGGCGTTCAGCAGCAACCGGCCCGGGGTGGCGGGGTCGAGGAAACCGTCCAGGGCCTGCTTCAGCTCGTCCAGGCTGTGGACCGGACGCTGAATCACGCGCGCGGAACCGGTCGGCAGGTCGCCGATCATCAGGGTAATCGCCGGGTCTTCGTAGAATTCCCGTTCTGGCCCGATCACGGCCATGCCCATGCCGCCGACGAAATGGTCCACCCCTAGTGCCTTGCGCAGCGTGTCCATGACCAGGCGAACATTGCGGCTCAGCGCATCCGACACGTAGATAAAGCCCACGCGCACGGTCTCCGGATCCCGGGGCGGCAGCGTGCCCAGCCCCTGGATCAGTTCGGCGGCGAGGGTGCGCGGATCATTGCCGCTGGCGGCGGTACTGACAAAGCGTTCCATCAACGTTCAGGACTCCATTACAGCCCCAGGGAAACACTGATCAATGTACACGCTCGCGCTCGAGTCGCTTTTGCGTGCGAACAAGGCGCGGTGACTGCCGTGCAGTCATTCTGCACAAGGGAGCCGCAACGCCGTGCGCATGCAAAAGCGGCCGAGCCCCTTCGGGGTTGGCACCCCAGGTTCCCCGATCCTGCGTTGCGCCGCTTGCGGGTAGAACCACTACCCGCTGCACGGCGCGCCTTGTCTCGGAAAACCTGGGGTACCAACGCGAGTGTGTACATTGATCAGTGCTTCCCTAGCTGTTCCAGCATGCTGAGGGCCTCGTTGTCGGTTTCGGGGATGCCGCGCCGGATGGTCATCTGGTCGTTTTCTGTGAACTCCAGGCGGGCATGGTGGCGGGTGTCCAGCTCCTCCAGGAACCAGGCGATCTCGGAGGGGTGGACCGCCCGTTCGCCCCGCATCAGGTGCCGCGCGAGGATCGCATCCTCGCGGATGTCCAGGTAAAGCGGCTGGGGCAGCGCCAGGGGCAGCACATGGGTCTGTACCAGCCACTCGATCGGCGTGGGGCGCCGCGTCGGCAGACGGCGGCTGTCGATACGGAAGTGCCCGCCGCCGCCGGGCTGCTTCAGCAGTTCCTCCAGCCAGTCGCCCTCGAAGCCCTGGTGCACGATCAGCGAGCGGCCGGTATAGCGGCTGCGAAAGCGTTCCATCTGTTGCGCAGGGCGTGGCCCGAACAGTCCGAACACGGCAACTCCATGAGTCCAGGTGGGATCGCCGGAATGCTAGCCCAAACACCTGTCGCCACAAAAAAGCCCCGCCGGAGCGGGGCTAGGGGAACTTCCGGAGCGCTTGCGCTCAGCCGCGACGCGACAGCATGTCGTGGATGATCGGCGCGAGGATGACCTCCATCGCGAAGCTCATCTTGCCGCCGGGCACCACGATGGTGTTCGGCCGGGACATGAAGGAGTCGGGCAGCATGTTCAGCAGGTAGGGGAAGTCCACACCGAACTTCTTCGGCTCCCTGAAGCGGATGACCACCATGCTCTCGTCGGGGGTGGGGATGTCCCGGGCGATGAACGGGTTGGAGGTGTCCACCGTCGGCACGCGCTGGAAGTTGATGTCGGTGTGGCCAAACTGCGGGGTGATGTAGTTCACGTAATCCGGCATGCGGCGCAGGATCGTGTCCACAATCGCCTCGGCGGAATAACCACGCTCGGCATTGTCGCGGAAGATCTTCTGGATCCACTCGAGGTTTACGATCGGCACCACGCCGATGCCCAGGTCCACGTGCTGCGCGGCATTTACTTCACCGTTCACGACCAGGCCGTGCAGGCCTTCGTAGAACATCAGATCGGTGCCCGGCTGGATCTCTTCCCAGGGGGTGAACTCGCCCGGGCCGAGGTTGGTGCCGAGACGCTCGTTGTGAGCGGCGGCTTCCTCGTCGGAGTGCAGGTAGTAGCGCTTCTGGCCCTGGCCGGTCTCGCCGTAGGTCTTGAACAGATCCTCGATGCGATCGAACAGGTTGGCCTCGGGGCCGAAATGGGAGAAGTGCTGATTGCCTTCGTCGGCGGCCTTCTGCATGGCCTCCTTCATCGCCTTGCGGTCATAGCGATGGAAGCTGTCGCCCTCGATGACGACCGGGTTGATCTGCTCGCGGCGGAAGATCGACTCGAACGAGCGCTTCACGGTGGAGGTGCCGGCTCCCGAGGAGCCGGTGACCGCGATCACGGGATGTTTTTGCGACATGGGGTTTCTCCTTGCATAGCTTCTTGCGACGAATAGTGTACGGACGAGTTTAGAAAATGAGATTGAGCATCAGCATGGCCACGATACCGAACAGCAGCGTCATGATGCCGCCGGCCTTCATGTAGTCCTTCACCCGGTAGCCGCCGGGGCCCATGATCAGGGCGTTCACCTGGTGGGTCGGGATCAGGAAGGAATTCGAGGTGGCGATCGCCACGGTCAGCGCGAACACGCGCGGGTCGGCGTCCATCCCCGCGGCCTGGGCGGCGATCGCGAAGTTGATCGCCAGCGGCACCAGCAGCACGGTCGCACCGACATTGGACATGACCAGCGTAAAGAACGTGGCCAGCGCGAAGATCGTCGCCTGCAGCACCCAGGGCGGGACGGTCCCCAGCAGTTCCAGCGTGTTCTGCGCAATCCACGCGGCGGTGCCCGTGTTCTCCACCGCCATCCCCAGCGGTATTAGTGAGGCCAGCAGGAACACCGTCTTCCAGCTCACCGAGCGATAGGCGTCGTCGAGGCTGATCACGCCGGTCAGGATCATGCCCAGCGCGCCGGTCAGCAGCGCGACCGACAGCATCAGGTCGGTGAACAGGATCAAGCCCACCGTCAGCGCCAGGAAGAACAGCGCATGCGGGACCTTGGAGGGGCGCAGCTCCTCGCGCGGGTAGTCGGAGGTAATCACGACAAAGTCGCGATCCTTGTCCAGGCGCGCCAGCGACTCCCAGGTGCAGTGCACAACCAGGATGTCGCCGATCTCCAGCGGGATGTCACGCAGGCCCTCGCCGAAGGTCTCGCTGCCGCGCTGGATGCGCATCACCGACAGGCCGTAGGTCTGGCGCATGGCCAGTTCGGTCACGGTCTTGCCGGCGAGGTTGGAGCCAGGCGCGATGGCGACCTCGGCGACCCCCGAGCGGCTGGTGTCCAGCGCGTTCGCAAACACGTCCAGGCGCGTGGTGGGGCGCTTGCGCGTGCCCTCGCACAGCTTTTCCATGCGCGCGGGGCTGGCGAGCACCGCCAGGTGCGAGTTGGCCTGGATCTCGTAGCCGGTCCAGGGGGCCATGCGCAGCTCGTCGCGCACGTAGGTGCCGACGATGGCGATCCCGGTCTCGCGTTCGATCTCGGCCACGGTGCGGCCCACCAGCGGGTCCTTCTCGGGAACGAATACTTCGTGGATCTCGTAGGACAGGCCGTATACCCGCTGGAAATACTCCTGTGCACTCTCGCGCTGCGCGGACTTGGACTTGACCGAAGGCAGTACGAAACGGCCCAGCACCACGAAGTAGACGATGGTAGTGGCCAGCAGCGCGAGGCCGATCGGGGTGACGTCGAACAGCTGGAAGGGCTCCATGTTCGACGGCAGCAGGTCATTCAGCAGGATCAGCGGGCTGGAACCGACCAGGGTGATGGTGCCGCCGACGATCGCGGCGAAGCCCATCGGCATCAGCAGGCGCGACAGCGGGATCCCGAGGCGGCTGGAGATCCGGCTCATCACCGGCATGAACAGCGCGGCGGCGCCGATGTTCTGCATGAAGCTCGAGATGACGCCGACGGTGCCGGAGACCGTCGGGATGATGCTCTTCTCGGTGGTGCCGCCCACGCGCATGATGAAGGCGGCCACCTTGTGCATCACGCCGGTCTTGTCGAGACCGGCGCCGATGATCATCACCGCGATGATCGCGATCACCGCATTGGAGGCAAAACCGCTGAACAGTTCGTCCTGCGCGACCAGCAGCCCGAGCCCGGGCACCAGCGTCAGCAGGCCGAGCAGCACCATCACCGAGATGGCAGCCAGGTCCACACGGATGACCTCCGTCACAAACAGGAAGATGGTGAACGCCAGTAGCGCGAGCACCACGATCATCTCGGTGGTCAGCGTAAGGTTTTCCATGTATCGATTTCGTATCCTGAAGACCCGCACCGGACGGTGCAGAGCCGGGGCTGAGGGGGCTGGCGAGTGGCCCTGGCCGGTGGCCAGTGGCGTGGGAGGCGTCGCCGGTGCTTCCCCTTGAAAGCGCGCGATTATTTCATCCCGGGCGGTTGGACGCAAAAAGCGGGCCGTTCGGACCTTTCGCGAGACGTTGGCTGTCGTGCGCCGGCCGGTCGGTTATGCTGGTCGAAAACTGTCAGGGAGACGCCCCATGTCCGATGCCCCGCTTTGCCGTTTCGAGACGATCGTGCTCGCGACTGACGGCTCCGAGTTCAGCGAGTCGGCCGAGGCTGTCGGCCTGGATCTGGCCCAGCGTTGCGGGGCCCGGCTCATCCTCGCGCGTATCATTCCTACCGATACGCAGCACGACGCACTGTCGCCCCGGCGTAGCCACGATGCGAGCGTGACCGCGCAGGGCGACCTGGACGTGCTCGAGAAAAAGGCGCGCGAGCAGGGCCTCGATGCCCTGCCCATCCTGCGCCACGGAGTGGACCGGCATCAGGAGATCGTCAAGATCGCCGAGGAGTACAAGGCCGGCCTGATCGTGATCGGGCGCCGCGACCGCAACGATCTCGCGCGTCTGATGGTCGGCGACGCGACGCGCAAGGTGGTGGGCACGGCGCCGTGTAACGTCATGGTCGTTCCGCGTGGCGCGCAGGCGCCGCACCGGGGGCTGCTGGTCGGCACCGATGGCTCCGAACTGGGCGATCAGGCGGCGCGTGCGGCGATCGAACTGGCCGGCTATTGTCAGCTGCCGATCACCATCGCCTCGGTCGCCGTGCCCGGCCAGAGTGACGAACGCCGCCAGGAGGGCGTCGATGCGATCCAGCGCCTGCAGGGCGAGGCCCGGGAGCAGGGCCTTCAGGCGGACGCGACCTTCGAGGAAGGCCGCGCCGAGGTCACCCTGATTGACGTGGCGCGGCGCGACAATCGCGACCTGATCGTCGTGGGCAGCCACGGACGTACCGGCCTCAAGCGTCTGCTGATGGGTTCGGTGTCCGAGCGCGTGATTGGCGGTGCTGACTGCCCGGTGCTGGTGGTCAAGAACGCTACCGTCTGATCACGTGTCGATGCGGCGCGTCTGCCCCTGAAACCCTTCTCGCTCGGCGCTTGCCGGGTTCTTCAACTGGATTCCTTTAGGGAAACACTGATTCATGTACACACTCGCGTTGGTACCCCAGGTTTTCCGAGACAAGGCGCGTCGCGCAGCGGGTAGTGGTTCTACCCGCAAGCGGCGCAACGCAGGATCGGGGAACCTGGGGTACCAACCCCACAACTCAATAAACGAAGGGGCTCGGCCGCCCGTTGTTATCAAAAACGGGCGCGCGCACGGCGTTGCGGCTCCCTTGTGCAGAATGACTGCACGGCGGTCACCGCGCCTTGTTCGCACGCAAAAGCGACGAAGCAGCGAGCGTGTACATGAATCAGTGTTTCCCTAGATTCCGATGGCTCTGCTGACCCTGCGCGATATCCACCTGGCCTATGGCATGGCGCCGTTGCTGGATGGCCTGAATCTGAGCCTGGAGCCCGGCGAACGCGTGGCGGTAGCCGGGCGTAACGGCGAGGGCAAGTCGACCTTGCTCAAGGTGATTGCGGGTGCAATCCAGCCGGACTCGGGCGAGGTGGTCCGCCAGGACGGCCTGGCGACCGCATACCTGACCCAGGAGCTGCCGCCCGGGGTCGAGGGCACGGTGTTCGATGTGGTCGCCGAGGGGCTGGGCGAGGCCGGGCAACTGCTGGAGCGTTTCCATCACCTGAGCCAGGCCGCCGCCAGTGGTGACGCCGAGGCCCTGGAGAAGATGGGCCCAGTCCAGGCCCGGCTGGAGGCGATCGACGGCTGGAGCCTGCAAAACCGGGTCGAAACGACGCTTTCGCGCCTGGAGCTCAACCCCGAGGCCGGATTCGCTGCGCTCTCCGGCGGGCTCAAGCGCCGCGTCTGGCTGGCGCGCGAGCTGGTGCGCGAGCCGCAGCTGTTGCTGCTGGACGAGCCGACCAACCACCTGGATGTGGCTGCGATCCGCTGGCTGGAGGAGTTCCTGCGCGGGAGCGGGCTCACGGTGGTGTTCATCAGCCATGACCGCCAGTTCATGGAACAGGTCGCCACTCGCATCCTGGAGCTGGATCGTGGCCAGGTGTACGAACACCCGCCCTCGATCGAGGCCTTCCGCACGCGCCAGGCCGAGCGCCTGGAGGTCGAGGCGCGTCAGCGCGCCGAGTTCGATCGCAAGCTGGCGCAGGAGGAGACCTGGATCCGCCAGGGCATCAAGGCCCGGCGTACCCGCAACGAGGGGCGGGTGCGCGCCCTGCAGGCCCTGCGCAAGAAGCGCGCCGAACGACGCGAGCTGGGGGGGCAGGTACGCATGCAGCTGTCCCCCGAGCAGCGTTCCGGCCGTTTGGTGATCGAGGCGGAGCATGCGGACTTCGGCTACGGCGACACGCCGGTGGTGCGCGACGTGAACCTGCTGCTCCAGCGTGGCGACGCCCTGGGCATCATCGGCCCCAATGGCGCCGGCAAGACCACGCTGCTGCGCGGGCTGCTGGGCCAGGTGGAGCCACTTTCCGGAACGGTCAAGCTGGGCACCCAGCTCGAGATCGCCTATTTCGACCAGGCACGGGCGCGTCTCGACGAGACGACCACCGTGCAGGATGCGGTCGGCGAGGGCCGTGACCGCGTCACCGTGAATGGCGAGACCCGACATGTGCTGAGCTATCTCGGGGATTTCCTGTTCCCGCCGGAACGCGCGCGCCAGCCCGTATCGGCCCTGTCCGGTGGCGAGCGCAACCGGTTGCTGCTGGCCAAGCTGTTTCTGCGCCCGGCCAATTTGCTGGTACTCGACGAGCCCACCAACGACCTGGATGTCGAGACCCTCGAGCTGCTGGAACAGCTTCTGATCGAGTACACCGGCACGGTGATCGTGGTCAGCCACGACCGCGCGTTCCTCGACAACGTTGCGACCAGCACGCTGGTGCTGCCCGGCGATGGCACGGCCGAGGAATTCGTCGGCGGTTGGTCGGACCTGCCCGCACGCGTCACGCAACGCCTGCTCACGCGCGAAGCGGATACCGGGGCCCAGGAGGCGCCCGCCGCACCCGAGGCCCGCTCCGAGCCGACGTCCGCGGTCGCGGAACCGCCGCCCCGCGCCCGCAAACTCTCCTACAAGGAGGCTCGCGAGCTGGAGGCCCTGCCAGGCCAGATCGAGGCGCTGGAAAACGAGCACCAGTCGCTGGCCGAGGCCCTGTCGGATCCAGAGGTATTGCGCGATGGGGAGCGCGTGCGCGAGTTGCAGGCCCGGCTCGAACAGGTCGAACGAGACCTGGCGGTGGCTTACGAGCGCTGGGAGGCGCTGGAATCACCCTGACTCTTTCCGCGTCATTCGGTGTGATGTGATTCTCAAAACGGCCAGGGCTCAACTTCAGGGGAAGGCGGCCGTAACAGGGGATGAATCGTCTCTACAGGCAGCGGAATGATCCGTTTGCACGTGATGGCATGCGCCCGGCAGAAGGCGCTGAGGAAGGAGTCAACACCATGCTGGACAAACTCTCCATTCGGGGGCTGCTGATCGCCGGCTTCGGGCTGGTCGTCGCGATCCTGATCATCAATTCGCTGCTGGCACTGCGTGCCCTGAATGTGGGTGGACAGGGCGTGGCTGAACTGACCCAGTCCGACTATCCGGCGGTGGCACGCGTCAACGACGTGGAGCAGCTGTTGCAGGAGAGCGCCGCCTTCCTAGGCTTCTACCTGATGAGCGAGGAGGACGAACACCGCGACGCCTGGCTGAATGCGATGGACGAGCTGGACGTCGCCATGGATGCCCTGGTCAACGATCCGGTCGTGCAGGGCTCGGATGATCTGACTGCCTCCGCGGAACAGGTGCGCGCGAACATTGACGGCTTCGCCGCGCACCGTGAGCGCCTGATCGAGGTGGCCGAGGACGTGGCCCAGAACATGCCGGCCCAGGGTGTCGCCAACTCGCGCGCCAACCCGGCGACCATGCAGATGACCCAGTTGACCAGCACCATGATCGACGAGGAGATGGCGCGGGCACGCTTCCAGCGCTCGTTCGAGCGTCTCGGCGATTTCTACAGCCTGCGCACCAACCTTCTGCAGATCACCTCGAACCTGCGCGGTTTCATCGCGTTTCGTGATGACTCCTTCGAGCAGAACCTGCGTCTGTACCTTGGCCAGACACACGACGTGCTGGCGCGGTTGCTGGAACAGTACGACGAGCTCGATTTCGAGCAGCAGATCGCGGTCGAGGACTTCGAAGGGCTCCTGAACGAGCTGGATAGCGCGATCCAGGACATCGTTCGCATCCACGGCAGCGAGGAGGCCCTGCAGGACGCCTTCCTGATCCGTACCGAGGTCGGCCCGGTGATCTTCGAGGCACGTAATGAACTGCAGCAGTTGTCCGAGCGCATCACCGGCCGTGCTGAAGTGTCCGCCGCCGAGCTGACCGCGACCATGCGCAATACCCAGGTGACGCAGGGCGTCCTGGCGCTGATCGGCGTGATCCTGGGAGTGGTCGGCGCGGTCTTCATCATCCTGGTGGTGCGCCGTGCGCTGGCTCACTCGACCGAGGCGCTGGAAGAGATCGCCGACGGCGATGGCGACCTCAGCCGCCGTCTGGACGAAAACGGTCTGATGGAGACGGCCCAGCTGGGGCGTGCGTTCAACCGCTTTACCGACAAGATTGCGCAGGCGATTGGCAACGCCCGTAGCGGTACCGAGACCCTGAACCGTGCGACCGAGAACCTGAATCAGGAGGCCTATCAGGCCCGCGAGGTGGTCTCGCGTCAGCGCGACGAGACCGAGCGCGTCGCCACGGCGATCAACGAGCTGCAAAGCAGCGCCGAGGAGATCGCGCGTAATACCGACGCCACCTCCCAGGCCGGACAGGAGGCCAGCGGTGCGGTGAACAACGGCGCCGACGTGATGGAGAAGAACATCGAGTCCATGTCCTCCCTGCTGGGCACGGTCGAGCAGGCCGCCGGCACCGTGGCCAAGCTGGGTGAAGACTCGAAGCAGATCGGCACCATCCTTGAAGTCATCCGCGGCGTGGCGGAGCAGACCAACCTGCTGGCCCTCAACGCGGCGATCGAGGCCGCCCGTGCTGGGGAACATGGCCGCGGGTTTGCCGTGGTGGCCGACGAGGTACGCAAGCTGGCGACCCGCACGCAGGAGTCGACCGACGAGATCGAGAGCATGATCTCGCGTCTGCAGACCGCCACAGGTTCTGCGGTGAAGGCGATGCAGCACGGCCAGGAAGAGGCCGAGACCACCATGGAGCACACCGCCGAGGTGAACGGCGCCCTGCAGCAGATCCGCCAGTCGGTGACCACGATCGTGGAGATGACCGATCAGATCGCGGTTGCCGCGCGTCAGCAGAGCACCGTGGTCGAGGACATCAACCGCAACATCGTGCAGATCTCCGACGGGGCCGATCAGTCTGCCAACACCGCCGATCGGGTCAGCGCGGCCTCCGACGAGCTCAAGCAGGTCGAGCGCGAGATCCAGCAGGCGCTGGCCCAGTTCCGGCTCTGATGACGGCTGGATCAGCCCGGGGGCTGCCCCCCGGACTCGACCCGGGTGCGCCAGGCCTGCGCGGCCTGACGCAAACGCCGTACCACGCCGCGGCGTCCGGAGACCCCCAGACGGACAGCCAGGTCGTCCCAGTCGATCGGTGGCTCCAGGGCGGTGGCCAGCACGGTTCCTTCTGTATCGGTCGGCGGCTGCGCGCGTAGCTGGCGGACCAGGGCCGGGAGTACCCATTCCAGTGGCCGGGCGCGCTCGGCGAAGGCCTTGAGCTCCGCCAAGTCCTTTGTCATCGCCGGATCAGGTCCGGCCTCCGGAAAAAGGGCTTCCAGCGCCCGTGCCAGGGCCGTTTCGTGCCAGGGCCACAGACGATCCCGCCATGCGGGCCAGTCCCGGGCCTGTGCGGCTGCCAGGCATCGTATCGGCCCGGCGAGCGCGTCATCGACCGCCTTCAGGACTACACCCCCTGGGCGGCCGCTGTAGGGATCCGGGCGCAGGCCGGCACGTAGCAGGTCGAAGCCCCCGCGTTTCCACAGCCCGAGCAGGCCGGAATCCAGGCCAAAGCTGGCCCCGACCATGCCGATACCCTCGGCCCGAGCGCGTTCGGTGATCTGGTGCAGCAGCCGCTGTCCCAGCCCGCGACCCTGCCAGTGCGGATGCACCGCGATGCGCTGGATGCGCCAGACCGGGTGCCGGGCCAGGTCGAACGCCCCCTGGGCTGCCAGCACGCAGGGCAGAAAATGCCCCTGGGGTCGGCGCTCTCCTGCCCAGACCGCTTCGGCCATGCTGGCGTCCAGTCCCGGTTCCACGCCCACCAGCACCACGCCGAACAGGGCCCCGTCGCGGATGCCCTCGAGCGTCAGCAGGTGGATGGCGGCTTCGTCCAGCCAGCGCTGCAGATCCGAGGGCCGGGTGCGGTAGTGCGCATCGGCCAGCAGGCCGGCCACGGCCTCCAGTCGCCCGGGCTGCGTCGCCAGCTCGGATGCATGGCTCCAGTGCCATCGCACCGCCTGCGGCTCTGGCGCGGCACTGCGGGCCCCCAACAGGAACAGGTTATCGATCCAGCGCTCCAGCGGGTCGCCGGGTTCCCAGCGCACTGGCGTCTCCAGGCGCGCGTGGCGCATGCGAAGACCCGCCTGTTCCAGCGCGGGCAAGGCGCGCAGCCGAAAGCCCTGCCCGCTCCCCTCGAAGCCACCCGTCGTAGTCGCCAGCACCAGTCGTTGCCCCCGCCGTGCCAGCCGCAGGAGGTGGTCGACCGGGAGTGCGGCGGCCTCGTCCACCACCAGGGTTTCCGATTGGGCGGCCGCCGCCTCCAGCGCGGCAGGGGCGTGGTAGCGCAGCTCTTCGGGGACACGGCCCAGGTGCGCTTGTATGGCCTTGTGTACCGCCTGGACAGCCGCCTCGGTCGGGGCTGTCAGGGCCATGCCCCTGGGCGTGGGGGTCGGAGAGGATCCGGCCATCCAGTCCCCCAGCAGGGTCGATTTGCCGCGGCCGCGGGCTGCGGTCAGGACGCCGCATTCGCCGGGTACCAGTGCATCCAGCAGTCTGCGGGCCGCCTGCTGGTCCGGCGTCCACTCAAAGGGTGTTCTCTCGCTACGCGGGAGTGGCCAGCGATCCGGTCCTTCCTGGACCCATTCCACCAGTGGCGCCCGCAGCGCTGTGCGCCAGCGCCTGGACCAGGCCCCGTGGCCGGGTTCGTCCACCAGCAACAGCAGAATCCCACCACCGCGCAGGAGCCCGGCGGCGATCGCAAGGGCATCACCGGGAAGGGGTGTGGTGGCCTCGAACACCACTGCATCACACTCGTGGCCCAGCCAGTGGCCGGCCTGGGCCGGCCGGGTACGGGGCACGCCTTCTGGTGGATGGCTGCCCACCCAGAGCGGTTGGCAGTTGTCCGGCATGCGCGCCAGCCAGCGCGTCGCCTGGTCCCGACCCTGGTTCGACCCGCGGAGCGCGAGCACGCGCCGAAAAAGGGTGTTCACCGCCATCCCCATTCGCCTTTCGGCGTGCCCGGCAAAATATCCGGGTAATCGTGCAGAGGCCCGCGCGGCCCCACGCTGCCAGCAGATTGTTGAGAACGGGTTCTCAAGTTTTCGACTCGGAGGCCGTACAAGTATTCTACAGGGACCCTGTATTTTCTTGTACAGATCCTGTACAAAAGAGTCCGGAGCATGGGGATCCGTCGCTTCGTCACTCACAAAGGGTACTGCACATGAACAAGGTTCTGCTGCCGGAAAGGCTGCGCATCGACACGGTGGGCGAATGCTGGGAGAGCCTGCGAGGGGCGATCGAGGCAGGCCAGCCGGTCGCGCTGGAGGCAGCGGGTGTGCGGGATGTCGACGCTGCGGGCGCCCAGATGCTGCTGATGGCAGAACAGGCCGCTCGCCACCAGGGTCAGGCCCTGGTCTACGAGTCCTGCAACAACACCCTTGAACAGGCGCTGGCCGCACTGGGTCTGGCTGAACTGCATGCCCGGATGCAGGCCGCGCCTGCCACTCACGACCCGATTTGAGGACATAACGTATGGCGAAGGTACTGGTGGTGGACGACTCGGCCTCGATGCGCCAGATGGTCGCATTCACGCTCAAGCAGGCGGGCCACGAGGTCACCGAAGGCCGCGACGGCAATGATGGGCTGAGCAAGGCCCAGGGCCAGAAGGCGGATCTCGTGATCACCGACGTGAACATGCCGGGTATGGACGGCCTGCAGATGACGCGCGAGCTGCGCAAGCTCGGCGACTACAAGTTCACCCCGATCCTGGTGCTGACTACCGAGGCCGGCCCGGAGAAGAAGCAGGAAGGCAAGGCGGCCGGCGCGACTGGCTGGCTGGTCAAGCCGTTCGACCCGGACCAGCTGATGAACACCGTGAACCGGGTGCTGCGCTAGTCATGTCCATCGACATGGCCCAGTTCGTCGACGCCTTTCTCGAGGAGAGCTTCGAGGGGCTGGAGCGCATGGAGACCGAGCTGCTGGCGCTCGAGGGCGGTGGCGATCCGGAGACGTTGAATACCATCTTTCGTTCCGCGCACTCCATCAAGGGCGGGGCCGGGACCTTCGGCTTTGCCGCGATCTCCGAATTCACCCATGGCGTGGAGACCCTGCTCGACCGCCTGCGTAATGGCGAACAGGCCGCCGACCGTGACACGGTCAACCTGCTTTTGCGCGCGGTGGACATCCTGCGCGCGCAGCTGGAGGCCGCGCGCGACGGCGGCGAGGCGGACCCGGCCGAGGTGGCCGAGGTGCGCACCCTGATCGAGGCCCATCTGGGCGAGCCGTCATCGGCCGAGCCGGCACCCGGGAGTGCCGGTGGGGAGTCGCGCGCCGGCTCGGGCTGGCGTATCCACTTCCGGCCGCACCGCGACCTGATGCGCACCGGCAATGACCCGCTGCGTATGTTCGAGGTGCTGGAGGAGCTCGGCGAGCTGCGGGTGACCTGCGAGACCGGTGATCTGCCGGATACCGCCGCCGGCTTCGACCCGGAGGACTGCTACCTTGCCTGGACCATGGAATTGGAGGGTGACGCGACCGAGGATCAGCTGCGCGAGGTCTTCGAGTGGGTCGAGGATGAGTGCGACCTGAGCATTGAGCCGCTGCCATCCCCCTCCGCGCCCAGCGGCCAGGACGTGCCGGTTGTGGAGGAAAGCTCAACCGGGGAGCGAGAGCCCGCCGAAGGTGGCGCCCGTCAGCCCGCCGCCAGTCGGGGGGCCGAGTCCAGCTCCATGCGCGTCAATACCGGCAAGATCGACGCCCTGATCGACATGGTCGGCGAACTGGTGATCACCCAGTCCATGCTGACCGATATCAGCGAGCAGCTGGAGGACGACCCGTCGCAGGTGGAGGCACAGATCGAACGCCTGCGCACCGGCCTGGCCGACCTGGAGCGCAACACCCGCGAGTTGCAGGAGAGCGTGATGGGCATCCGCATGGTGCCGATCGCGCAGATCTTCAATCGCTTTCCGCGGCTGGTGCACGACATCTCCGGCAAGCTCGGCAAGCAGATCGAGCTGACGCTCAAGGGTGAATACACCGAGATCGACAAGACCGTGATGGAGCACCTGGGCGACCCGCTGGTCCACCTGGTGCGCAATGCGGTGGACCACGGCATCGAGCTGCCCGAGGCCCGTCGCGCGGCCGGGAAGCCGGAGACCGGCCAGGTCACGCTGGAGGCCTACCATCGCGGCGGCAACGTGATCATCGAGATCCGCGACGATGGCAAGGGCATGGATGCCGAACGCATCCTCGCCAAGGCGCGCGATGCCGGCCTGGTCGGCCCGAATCAGCACCTGGAACGCCACGAGGTCCTGCAGCTGATCTTCGAGCCCGGGCTGTCCACCGCCGACCAGGTGAGCGACCTCTCCGGGCGCGGCGTTGGCATGGACGTGGTCCGCAAGAACATCCGCGGGCTCGGCGGCAACGTGGAGCTGGAGTCTCAACCCGGTAAGGGCTCGCGCCTGACCATCCGCCTGCCGCTGACGCTCTCAATCATGGACGGCCAGCTACTGAAGGTGGGCGAGGAGACCTTCGTGATCCCCCTGATCGCGATTGTCGAGTCGCTGCAGACGCAGGCCGGCAGCGTGCAGCAGGCCTTCGGCAAGCTGCCGCTCTACCGACTGCGCGACGAGTACATCCCGATCGTGGACCTGGCCGCCCTGTTCGGGCGCGCCGAGCCCAGCCCGCTGCCGGACCCGGCCCTGCTGGTGGTAGCCGAGGCCGACGACCAGCGCGTGGCCTTGCGGGTGGATGACCTGCTCGGCCAGCAGCAGGTCGTGATCAAGACACTGGAAACCAACTTCCGCAAGGTCCCCGGTACCGCTGGCGCCACCATCCTCGGGGATGGTCAGGTCGCCCTGATTCTGGATGCGGCGGGCATCGCGCGAATGGCCGCCAGGCGCGATACCCGCGCGGCCTGACCTAAAAGGAGCCAAGCATCATGGCGAACGACGCAACCCAGTCCATCCACGACCCGGCCACGGCCGGCGAAGACCAGTACCTGACCTTCATCCTCGCCGAGGAGGAATACGGCGTGGACATCCTGCGGGTGCAGGAGATCAAGGGCTGGGAACGCCCCACACCCCTGCCGAACACGCCCGACTACATCCGTGGCGTGATCAACGTGCGCGGAATGATCGTTCCGATCATCGACCTGCGCCTGCGTTTCGGCATGGAACCGCTGGACTACGGTCCCACCACCGTGGTGATCATGCTGCGCGCGATCAACGAGGACCGCGAGCGCGTGATGGGGGTGGTGGTCGACGCCGTCTCCGAGGTCTACAACGTCGGCGCCGAGGACCTGCAGCCGGCGCCGGACTTCAACACCCGTATCGGAGTCGACTTCGTGCGTGGCCTGGCGACGCTGGACGAAAAGATGATCCTGATGCTGGATATCGACACCCTGCTCGGCGCCGGCCTGATCGCCAGCGCCGATGCCATCGAAGCGGGGGCTACGGCCTGAGGCCGGCCCGACAAGGACGATGCGGACGATCGCGGTGATCAACCAGAAGGGCGGGGTCGGCAAGACGACCGTGACCCTGAACCTGTCGCATGCCCTGGCGCTGGCCGGGTATCGCGTGCTGGCGATCGACGCCGATCCGCAGGGTCACCTGTCCATGGCCTTCGGCCTGGAGGACCCCGCCGGGCTGGACCGCGTCCTGCACGGCGGGGCGCGCCTGGCGGACGCTTTCAGCGAGGCCGGCAACGGCCTGCAGATCGTCGCCGCCGGGGCGCAGCTGCAGGAGGTGGAAAACCTGAACGCGGGAGGGGCCCAGCGGGGCTGGCGCCTCAAGCGTGCGCTCGACGATTTGCCGGAACCGTTCGATTTCGTATTGATCGACTGCCCGCCCTCGGCCGGGTTGCTGGGGGTGAATGCGATCATCGCCGCCGACGAGATGCTGATCCCGGTCGCCGGAGACTTTCTGGCCCTGAACGGGCTGTCGCGGCTGATGCGCATCCTGCAGGGCATCGAACAGCGCCTGGGCCGGGCGCGCACCAAGTGGATCGTGCTGTCGCGCTTTGTCGAGCAGCGCCGTCACGCCCGCGAGGTGCGCGAGCGCATACGCGAACACTTCGCCGCTGCCCTGCTGCCCACCACCATCCGCGAAACGGTGGTGCTGGCCGAGAGCCCGAGCTTCGGGCAGACGATCTTCGAGTACCAGCCGCGCCATCGCGCGGCCAGGGATTTCCAGCAGCTGGCCGCCGACCTGGTCGCGGCCGGGGCACAACCGACGACCCGCCCACCGGCGGCACACGCCTGAGCCGGGGAGAACGGACCATGACCACACGCAAGCGCAACAAGCTGGGCACCGACCCGCTGGGCTGGATGGACACCGCTGCCTCAGCGTCCGACGCGAGTCCCGACGACAGCGCCACCGAGGTCGCGACTGCCGCGCCCGAACCCGGCCCGGAACCGGTTCCGACACAGAAGACACGCCAATCCACGCGCCGCCGGAAACCGGCTGCGCGACAGACGAACACGCCAAGCGAGGACACAGCAATGGCCGCCAATCCGAAACCGAACGTTGCCGGCACTGCCCCGGACGAACTGATGGACAACCGCTTCATGCAGGCCGCCTGCGAAGGCTCGAAGATGGCCGTGATGATGTGCGACGCGGACATGAACATCATCTATGCCAACCCGTCCGTGCTGTCCTTCCTGCGCGAGCGGCGCGATGCAATCCGCCGGGTATTTCCGAACTTCGATCCGGAAAACCTGATCGGCCAGTCCATCGACCAGTTCCACAAGGATCCGTCGCACCAGCGCGTGATCCTGAGCAACCCCGCCATGCTGCCTTACACCGCGGAGATCGAGGTCGGCGGCATCGAGTTCAGGCTGCTGGCCTCCGGCGTCACGGACGACAGCGGTCAGATTATCGGCAACATGGTCGAGTGGCAGGACATCACCGAGGTCAACACGCTGGAGCGCGAGCGCGCACGCTTCAAGGCCGCGATTGATGGCGCGACCACCCCGCTCATGATGTGCGACGAGAACATGACCATCACCTTCGCCAACACATCGCTGACGGCCATGTTCCAGAAGCATCTTGCGGCCTTCACCCAGGCCTTCCCGGGCTTCAACCCCCACAACCTGGTCGGTCAGTCCATCGACCAGTTTCACTCGGTTCCGTCGCATCAGCATTCGATCCTTAAGGACCCGTCCAGGCTGCCGTACGAAACCGAAATCAGCCTGGGCGACCTGCGCTTCTGGATTAACGCGACCGCGATCATCGACGACGAAGGCAATTATGCCGGCAACATGCTGGAGTGGCGGGATGTCACGGAGATGCGGACCGCCGAGGCCGAGATCGATGCCCTGATCCGCGACGCGGCGAGCGGCAATCTGGGCGAACGCCTGGAGACCGAGCGCTACAGCGGATTCACCCAAAGTATCGCCGAGAGCCTGAACGAGCTGCTCGACGCCGTCGTCCCGCCGGTGCGCGAGGGCTCGCGGGTGATGCAGGCCATGGCCGAGGGCGATCTGAGCGTGCGCATGCAAGGCGAGTTCCGGGGCGAATTCGCCGAGTTCCGCGACGCCATCCACACCTCGCTGGAGAACCTCGACCAGCTGGTCGGGCAGATCCTCGAGGGCGCCGGCAACGTGCGCTCGGCCTCGGCCGAGATCGCCCAGGGCAATACCGACCTGTCCCAGCGCACCGAGGAACAGGCCTCCTCGCTGGAGGAGACCGCCTCGTCAATGGAAGAGATGACCTCCACGGTCAAGTCCAACGCGGACAACGCAAAGCAAGCCAATCAGCTCGCCAGCGCCGCCCGCGACAAGGCCCAGGAAGGCGGCGAGGTGGTCGACAAGGCCGTGACCGCGATGGGCGAGATCAACCAGTCCTCGAAGAAGATCGCCGACATCATCGGCGTGATCGACGAGATCGCGTTCCAGACCAACCTGCTGGCACTGAACGCGGCGGTCGAGGCGGCGCGGGCCGGCGAACAGGGCCGCGGCTTCGCGGTGGTCGCCACCGAGGTACGCAACCTGGCGCAGCGCAGCGCTCAGGCCGCCAAGGAGATCAAGACCCTGATCAACGACTCGGTGGAGCGCATCGGCGAGGGCAGCAAGCTGGTCGACAACTCCGGCAAGGCCCTGGAGGACATCGTCGACTCGGTGAAGAAGGTTTCCGACATCATCGCCGAGATCGCCGCGGCCAGCGAGGAGCAGTCCACCGGCCTCGACGAGATCAACAAGGCCGTGACCCAGCTCGACGAGGTCACCCAGCAGAACGCCGCCCTGGTCGAGGAGGCCGCGGCCGCCAGCGAATCGCTGGACGACCAGTCGCGCGAGCTGCTGGACCTGATGAGCTTCTTCAAGGGCGAGCAGGCCGCGGCCGCCGGGCAGGCTATGAGGCAACCGAGTGCCCGTTCGGCCCCGGCGGGCGCCCGCGCCCAGAGCGGCGCCTCTGCGCTGAAGCGGCCGGCCTCTGCCAGTGGCAACGCCGGCAGCAAGCGCCCGACCCCGGCCCCGTCGCGCCAGGAGGCCTCCGAAGAATGGGAGGAGTTCTGAGGATGGGGGCTCGATGCTAGATGGCCGCCTCCGATCGCCTGAGCGAACGCGACTTCCGGCGCGTGGCGCGCCTGACGCAGGAACGCACCGGGATCATGCTCAACGAGAGCAAGAAGGAGCTGGTCTTCAGCCGGCTCTCGCGGCGGCTGCGCGTGCTCGGCCTGGATGCCTTCGACACCTACCTGGACCGGGTCGAGGGCGGCGACGAGGGCGAGCTGGAGGAGTTCATCAATGCGCTGACGACCAACCTGACCGCGTTCTTCCGCGAACCGCACCACTTCGAGATGCTGGGCGGTCCGGTGCTGGAGGAGCTCCGGCGGGCTAACCCGACCGGCCCGCTTAAGGTCTGGTCGGCCGGATGCTCCACCGGCGAGGAGCCCTACTCCATCGCGATGACGCTGGCCGAGGCCCTGCCGTCGCCGGAGGATGTGCGCATCCTCGCCACCGATATCGACTCGCGCGTGGTCGCCCATGCCGATGCCGGGGTGTATGACGCCAAGCGCGTCACCGGCATCCCGCAGGCGCGCCAGAAGCGCTGGCTGCTGCGCGGGACCGGCGCCAACGAGGGCCGGGTCAAGATCCGCGACGAGCTGCGCGCCATGCTGAACTTCCGCCAGCTGAACCTGTTCGACCCGTGGCCCATGAAGGGCCCGCTGGACGTGATCTTCTGCCGCAACACGCTGATCTATTTCGACAAGCCGACGCAGAAGCAGCTGGTGGAACGCTTTGCGCGCCTGCTGCGCCCGGAGGGCTACCTGTTCATCGGGCATTCCGAGTCGCTGTTCCGCGTGACCGAGGACTTCCGGCTGCTGGAGCAGACGCTGTACCGGAGAGCGGCCTGATGTCCGCCCTGCCGCAGCTGCACGATGGGGCCTTCGCGCACATCAACCGCTACTGGGACCGGGTGCACGCCTGCCCGGCCGCGAAGCTGCTGCCGGGGGAGTGCTACGTATCGGTCTCGCCGACCGAACTGATCACCACGGTGCTGGGCTCCTGCGTGTCCGCCTGCGTGTGGTCGCCCACGGCCGGCGTTGGCGGCATGAACCACTTCATGCTGCCGGACGGCGCCCGTGACAGCGGTTGGGGACCGGCGGTCTCCAATGCCACGCGCTACGGCACCCATGCGATGGAGTTCCTGATCAACGAACTGCTGAAGCTGGGCGCGGAGCGAACCGACCTGCGCGTAAAGATGTTCGGCGGCGGCCGCGTAATGGCCGGGATGACCGATGTCGGCGCCGGCAACATCACCTTCCTGCGCCGCTTCCTGCGCGAGGAGAACCTGGACCTGGTCGCCGAGGACGTCGGCGGACACTGGCCGCGCAAGGTCGTGTTCTTCCCCGCCACCGGGCGCGTGCGCATCAAGAAGCTCGTGTCCCTGCACAACAACACCCTGCTCGAGCGCGAGCAGGACTACCGCCGCCGGCTGCAGGACGATCCCCTGCGGGGCGACGTGGAGCTGTTCTAGATGCCCGCCACCGCCAAGCCCGTTCGCGTCCTGGTCGTCGATGACTCGGCCCTGATCCGCAAGCTGCTGACCGAGATCCTCGGCGCGCAGGACGGGATCGAGGTCGTGGGTGCCGCGACTGACCCCTATGATGCCCGCGAGAAGATCAAGCAGCTGGAACCGGACGTGCTGACCCTGGACGTGGAGATGCCGAAGATGGATGGCATCACCTTCCTGCGCAACCTGATGCGCTTGCGCCCGATGCCGGTGGTGATGGTCTCCTCGCTGACCGAGGCCGGGGCCGAGGTGACCCTGGAGGCGCTGGAGATTGGCGCGGTGGACTTTGTCACCAAGCCGAAGGTCGATGTGTCGCACGAGCTGCAGGCCTACAGCGACGTGCTGGCCGAGAAGGTGCGCGCGGCCGCGCGGATGCGCCTGCAGGCCCGCAGTGCCGCCACGCCAGCCCCGCAGCGGCTGGCCGCCGTGGGCGGTCGCCTGAAGACCACGGATCGGGTCATCGTGCTGGGGGCCTCTACCGGGGGCACCGAGGCCCTGCGCGAGGTCCTGACCGCGCTGCCGCCGGACGCCCCCGGCATCCTGATTACCCAGCATATCCCGGCGGGCTTCAGCAAGGCCTTCGCCGAGCGCATGGACCGCAACACCGCGCTCAGCGTGAAGGAGGCCGCCGATGGCGATGTCGTGATGTCCGGTCACGCCTATGTCGCCCCGGGCACCGACTACCATCTGCGCCTTGCTCGCGACGGTGCCCGCTATGTCTGCCGCCTCGACACCTCGGCGCCGGTCAACCGGCACCGGCCGAGTGTGGATGTGCTGTTCCGCTCGGCCGCCGAACAGGCGGGGGCCAACGTGGTCGCCGCCCTGCTGACCGGAATGGGGGATGATGGCGCCGAGGGTCTGCTGGCCCTGCGCGAGGCGGGCGCCCACACCGTTGCCCAGGACGAGGCCACCAGCCTCGTCTGGGGCATGCCCGGGGAGGCCGTGAAGCGGGATGCAGCCGTGCAGGTATTGCCACTGAACCGTATCGCCGCCGCCCTGATCCGCGACCACCGCGAATCCGCCCGAACGGGCATCTGAACAGGAGGTCGTCATGCAAACTCTCAAGGACTGGATTGTGCGTAGTGGCACGCTGCGGGGGCTGGCGTTGGCCCTGGTCGGCGTATTGTTCCTTCTGGCCCTCGCGATCGCGGCCAGCGGACATCCTGGCCAGGCCGCGCTGATGGTGCTGCCCCTGGTGCTGGCTGGGCTCCTCGTCGTTGGCTTTGGCCTGCGCGAGGCCGCGACTTCCGGTGAACCATCGGGGACTGACTCCCATGCTCCCCGCGTGACCGGGGGCGCCGAATTCTCGGAGGAGCTCGATCAGGCCATGCAGTTCGAGCTCGGGCAGCTGGAAGAAGAACTGACGCGACAAAAGGGACTGATCGCGGATGCGGTCGGGGACCTCAACGACAGTTTTGCCAGCATGCACCAGATCACCGAGCGCCAGATGCAGCTGATGAACAGCAACCTGCAGGCGGAAGGTGGCGACGAAGGCATGAGCCAGACCCAGATCATCGCGGAGCTTACGCGGCGCTCCGACGAGACCCTGCAGATGTTCATTGACACCCTGGTGGAGATCTCGCGCCAGAGTGTCGAGAGTGCGCACCACATGGAAGACATGGGCCAGCACATGGACGGGGTGTTCAAGCTGCTCGACTCGGCCGGGGCGATCGCCGGCCAGACCAATCTGCTCGCGCTGAATGCCAGCATCGAGGCGGCGCGGGCCGGCGAGGCCGGGCGCGGGTTTTCCGTCGTCGCCGACGAGGTGCGCGCCCTGTCGCAGCGTTCGGCGACCTTCCACGAGGACATTCGCGGCCAGATCGATGCCGCCCGTGAGGCGATCGCCAAGGTCACGGGCACCGTGCACGACATGGCCTCGCGCGACATGAACCAGAGCCTGGAGGAGAAGGAGCGCATCCAGGAGCTGTTCGGCTACGTGCAGCGCGCCACCGACGAACTGGACATGCGCATGCAGGAAGAGGCGGAACTCAGCGAGCGCATGCACCAGGCGGTGGCCACCGCCGTGCGCTCACTGCAGTTCGAGGATATCGCCCGGCAGTCCCTCGGCACGGCCGAGGATGCCCTCGCTCACCTGCACGAGCTGCAGGGCATCCTGCAGGAGGCGCATGCTACCGACGATGCCCATGCGATGGCCGGGCGGGTGCGGGCGTGGCGCGAGGAGCGGCAGAATACGCATCACCGCGCGGTCAGCCAGGAGGGGCTGAGTGCCGGCGAGGTGGAACTGTTCTGAACCGTCGAAGACCCATTCCCCGACAACAAACAGCGAGGAACGCATGAGTATCGAATCCCACTCCAGCGCCGACGGCAAGGAAGTTCGCATTCGCGTCCGCGGCCGTTTCGATTTCGAGTCCCATCAGGAATTCCGCGCGGCCTATCGCAATACGCCCGGCACGGGTATTCGCTACGTAGTCGACCTTTCGCAGACGGAATATATGGACAGCTCCGCCCTTGGAATGCTGCTCCTGCTGCGCGAACACGCCGGGGGCGAGTTTGCCGAAGTAACGATTGCCGGCCCGTCCGAGGGCGTGCGCAAGGTGCTGGATATCGCAAACTTCGGCCGCCTGTTCACCATCCAGTGACGTACGCCTCCGACGCATTCTCGCGGCAGGAGGCGGCTGAAGATCCCCTCAGCGGCGAGGGCCGCGTGCTGGTTGTCGATGATGACAAGCACAATCGCCGTCTGCTGCACATGATGCTGGAAGGCTGCGGCTATACCACCGTAGAGGCGGAGAATGGCCTCGAGGCCATCGCGATCTGTCGGGACGATCCACCGGATCTGATCTTGATGGACGTGATGATGCCGGAGATGGATGGCCTGGAGGCGACTCGCCGCATCAAGGCCGACTGCGACGGGCGGTTTGTCCCGGTCATCTTCCTGACGGCCCTGGACGACGAGCACACGCTGCTGCGGGCCATCGCCGCCGGGGGCGACGACTTTCTTGCCAAGCCACTCAATCTTTCCGTACTCAAGGCCAAGATCCACGCCATGGAGCGCCTGCGCGATCTGCAGGCCGACCTGCGAAGCCGCAACGACCAGCTGCTACGCGCTTCGGCGCGTCAGGCCTGGGAAGAGGAGACCGCCGAAAGCCTGTTCTCGCGGGCCATTACACGCCGCAATCGCGGGCACGAGCGCCTGGGGGTTGGCCACCTGTCCGCGGCCACCTTCAGCGGTGACGTCGTGCTGTCGGACTACACCCCGGAGGGCAGTCTGCGCGTCCTGCTCGGGGATTTCACCGGCCACGGGCTGTCGGCCGCGATCGGCGCCTATCCGGTCAGCGAGACCTTTCACACCCTGACCCGGGAGGGCGCCGCAGACGCCGAGCTGATCCATCAGCTGAACCACACCCTGCATACCTTTCTGCCGCCGACCATGTTCATGGGGGCGGTGCTGATCGGCTTCAGCCCGGATGGACGCCAGGCGCGCATCTGGAATGGAGGCATGCCGGATGTGCGTATTTGTTCCGCTCGGGAGGTGCGCCACGTGGCCTCTCAGGCCATGCCGCTCGGGATCCTGCCGCGTCTGGAGCGCGGGCTGCTGCCGGAGGAACATGCTGTCGGGCCGGACGACACCATCATCGCCAGCAGCGACGGGGTGATCGAGGCGGTGAATGCCGCGGGCGAGGCGCTGGGTGACGAGGCCCTCGACCGGGCCTGCTGCGGCCAGCGCGCCGATTCGATATACGACACCGTCTGGGGTGTCGTGCAGCGGCATGCCGAGGGCACCACGCCGGATGACGACATGACCCTCGTCTGCATCCCTTGTACCTCGGAGGTTCTGCTCGACAGCCCGGTCACAACGGGTGCCGAGAACACCGGAAACCTGCGCTGGTCGCTCGAGCTCGGCGGTCCACAGCTCGCTCGGGCCGACCTGACCCAGGAGGCCCGGAACCAGTTGCGGCACTGGTTCCCGGATCTGGGCGAACACGCCGAAGCCCTGCATACGGTGATCGCGGAGTTGTGCAACAACGCGTTCGAGCATGGTGTGCTGGGCCTGGATTCCTCGATGAAGACCACCGTGGAGGGCTTCGAGGCCTATTACCGTGCCCGCAGCGAGGGCCTGGCCTGCCCGCGTGGCCGGATCGGGATTTCGCTGCATTATCGTCGGCAGGGCGATGCCCACTGCATGCGTATCCGCGTCCGCGACAGCGGTGCGGGCTTCGACCACGAGGCCGTTCGCGCCGCGATCGAGGGCGCGGGGGCCGAGCGGCTGTGGGGCCGCGGCCTGAATCTCGTGCACCGGCTCTGCACCCGCGTGCGGCACGTTGGCCGCGGCAACCTCGTCGAGGCCGAATACTGCTGGTAATCTTCGGGCCGTTTTCGGTCCCGTCGGCATCCACACGGGACGGCCCTGCAGCGTATTCGAGGAGACGGGAGCATGAACGAGACCAACCCCATTCGATCCGCCCTGATCACCGGTAATTCCAGTGGTTTTGGTCTTGGCCTGACGCGTGTCCTGATGCAGCGCGGCGCGAGCGTGCGCGGGATGAGCCGCAGGGGATGTCCGGAATCGGGTGTGGCGGCTGACGAGCGAGCGGATCTGTCCGATTTCGATGCCGCCGCCGCTGCGATGGAGCGTCTGCTCGAAGGGGTCGACGAGCTGGATCTGGTGATCCTGAACGCCGGGCTGCTTGGCCATATGCAGCGCATGCAGGACGCCTCGATGGACGAGCTGCGCCTGCTGATGGATGTGAACACGTTCGCCAACAAGATCATTCTGGACGCCCTGCTGCGTCGCAACGTGCGCGTGGGGCAGATCGTGGCAATCTCGTCCGGGGCCTCGGTGTCGGGCCACGCGGGCTGGAGCGGCTACTCGCTGTCCAAGGCCGCGCTGAACATGATGATGCAGTTGTACGTCCACGAGTTTCCCGAGGACACCGCGATCAACGCTCTGGCCCCCGGGCTGATCGACACCGCGATGCAGGACTATCTATGCGATGAGGCCGACCGCGAAGCCTTCCCGGTGCTCCAGCGGTTGAAGGCAGCGCGTGGCACCGAGACCATGCCAACGCCGGAGAAGGCCGCCGAGGCCGTGCTGGCGGTGCTGCCGCGCCTGCGCCAGACGACGCGCGGGAGTTTTGTGGACATCCGGCAGCTGGACTGAGGTAGCCGCAACGCCGTGCGCGCGGTTCAGTCAGCGTCTCCCTGGCAGGAGGTATTCCAGCCGAACCTCCTGAATGTCACGTAAATTTCTCGGAGGGTGGTTGGCTTTTGCCGGAATGCAGGCGTATAGTCGTGATCGTGGTCTGCGGATGAACGGCAACACTAGGAAGTTTCTAGTTTCTGAACCAGTGCTCCCGTTGATCTGTTGGCAGCATCCCGCGACCACATTTGTTAGTTACATTTAAGAGGTTACAAGTTGTGAATACTGGTGTTGTTAAGTGGTTCAACGAGAGCAAGGGTTTCGGTTTCATCACCCCCGATGATGGCGGCAAGGACGTGTTTGTGCACTTCTCCGCGATCAGCGGTTCGGGTTTCAAGACCCTGGCCGAAGGCCAGAAGGTCTCCTTCGAAATCCAGGAAACCGCCAAGGGCCTGGCCGCCGGTGAAGTGACCGCCCTGTAAGGCGCACTTCCCAAGGCTGACGACCCCTCGCGGGTCGTCCAGGAAAGGTCGCCTCCGGGCGGCCTTTTTTGTGTCTGCGTTTCCGTTATTGCGAGGCGTCGAATAACTCCCAAACAGGGCCGGCGCACGCCCTTTTGAACGCTGCGCACGGCCGGGCGTATTCGATGTGCAGTACACTGCCGGCCTTTGTGCATGGACCCGCGCTGCCCGCGATGAACCGCCTGTTCCGCTCCACCGCCGTTGTCAGTGGCATGACCATGATCTCGCGGATCATGGGCTATCTGCGCGACATGGTGCTGGCGGTTACCTTCGGCGCCGGGGCCGCGACCGACGCCTTCTTCGTCGCCTTCCGCATCCCCAACTTCCTGCGCCGGCTGTTCGCGGAAGGCGCGTTCAACCAGGCCTTTGTACCGGTGTTCGCGGAGTTTCGCGAGAAGCGCGGTCGCGAGGCCCTGCGCGACTTGCTGGATCACACCGCCGGCACGCTGATGGCTGTGGTTTCGGTGGTCACGCTGATCGGCATCCTGGCCGCGCCGCTGCTCATCTGGGTGTTCGCCCCGGGGCTCGCCACGCAGGAAGAGGGGCGCCAGGATCTCGCCGGGCAGATGCTTCGCATCACCTTCCCCTACCTGCTGTTTATATCGCTGACCGCGATGGCTGCGGGGATCCTGAACAGCATCGGGCGCTTCGCGGTCCCCGCCTTTACCCCGGTGTTCCTGAACCTGGCGCTGATTGTCGCCGCACTGTGGCTGGCGCCGATGTTCGCGGAGCCGATCGTCGCGCTGGCCTGGGGCGTGTTCATCGCGGGTGCCTTGCAGCTCGCCTTCCAGATCCCGTTCCTTTTGCGCGCGGGGCTGTTGCCGCGGCCGCGTTTCCGTCGTGCACACGAGGGGGTGCGGCGCATCGTCAAGTTGATGCTGCCGGCCATCCTCGGGACCTCGGTCGTGCAGATCAACCTGCTGGTGGACACCCTGGTGGCCTCGTTCCTGGTGGCCGGGTCGATCTCCTGGCTGTATTTCGGCGACCGCTTCGTGGAGCTGCCGCTCGCGCTGTTCGGCATCGCGATCGGTACCGTGATCCTTCCGCGCCTGGCGCGGCAGTACAACCAGGCCGATCCGGCCGCGTTCGGGCGCACGCTGGACTGGGCGCTGCGCCTGGCGATGCTGGTGGCCCTGCCCTCGATGGTCGGCCTGATCGTGCTCGCCGTCCCGATCCTGGCCACCTTGATCCAGTATCAGGCCTTTACCCAGTGGGACACCTACATGGCCGCGATGGCGCTGGCCGCGTATGCGCTGGGTCTGCCGGGCTTCATCCTGATCAAGGTGCTCGCCCCGGGGTTCTTCGCCCGCCAGGACACCAAGACCCCGGTGAAGATCGCGATCATCGCGATGCTCGCCAACATCGTCCTCAACGGTGCATTTGTGCTGCCCTGGTACCTGTCCGGTATCCCGGGCGCGCACGCCGGACTGGCGCTGGCTACCTCGGCCTCCGCCTACATTAATGCGGGTCTGCTCTATCGCGGGTTGATCCGCGAGGGGATCTATCAGCCGGGGCCCGCGCTGAGGCGTCTGCGTGCGGGGCTGCCCGTCGCGCTCGGGGTGATGGTCCTGGTGCTGGCTGTTCTCTCGCCATCATTCGGGCAGTGGACGGACTGGACGGTGAGCACGCGCCTGTTCGCACTGACCGGCTTGATCACCGCCGGGGCCGGCGCGCTGATCCTGACGCTGCTGGCCGCAGGGCTTCGGCCCCGACACTTCCTGTTACGGGAGGCGAGCGAATGATGCCGGGACTTTGCCTGGCGGGTTATACTTGCGGTTTTGCTCGGGATCGGGGCGATGCGGCTGATTCGCGGCCTGGGGCCGTCCGACAGCAGGGCTTCCACGGCAGCGGCCGTGCATGGCGCGGTGGTGACCATTGGCAACTTTGATGGTCTGCATCGTGGCCATCAGGCTGTTCTGGGGCGCCTGCTCGAGGCGGCGCAGGATCGCCAGGCGCCGTCAGTCCTGATGACCTTCGAGCCGCTGCCGCGCGAGTACTTCGGCAGCCGGCCCGAGGCCCCGGACCCGCCCGGGCGCCTGCAGCGCCTGCGCGACCGCCTGATCACGCTGGGGGATACCGCGCTCGAGGCCGTCTGGATCCTGCGCTTCGATGCGAAACTGGCCGGCCTGTCGGCGACCGCCTTCATCGAGGAGGTGCTGCACCAGCGCCTCGGCGCGCAGCATGTACTCGTTGGGGACGACTTTCGCTTCGGCCGCGGCCGCGAGGGGGACCAGGCCCTGCTGCGCCGCGAGGGCGAGCGCCTCGGCTTCAGTGTCGAGGGCACCCCGACGGTCGCGGATGCCGAGGGCCGGATCAGCAGCACCCGGGTACGCGCGGCGGCGCTGGACGGCGACTTCGCGCACATGGCCGAACTGCTGGGGCGGCCCTACCGGTTGCACGGGCGGGTCGCACATGGCGACAAGCGCGGCCGCACGATCGGTTTCCCCACCGCGAACCTGCGCATGGGGCCCTGGCCTCTGGCGCTGCGCGGGGTCTACTCCGGCTTGCTGCGCCGTGCCTCGGGCGAGGCCCTGCCGGCGGTCGCCAATATTGGCTGGCGTCCGACGGTGGCGGGCACCGAGCAGCGTCTGGAGGCGCATGTGCTTGAGGGCAGCCCCGACCTCTACGGCGAGGCCGTGTGCTTCGAACCGATCGCGCGGGTCCGCGGCGAACAGCGCTTCGAGGGGCTGGACGCCCTGTGCGCGCAGATCGCACTCGATGTCGAGACCGCCCGCGCGCAACTCTCCGAACACGACTGAAACCGGCCCGCAGGGCCGATCCGGAAAACATCATGGCACGCAAACCGGCACCGCCGAATCCCTACAAGGACACCCTCAACCTGCCCGAGACCGCCTTTCCGATGCGCGCCGGCCTCGCCCAGCGCGAGCCGGAGTGGCTGGAGGCGTGGAAGGCGGAGGATCGCTACCACCGTCTGCGCGAGCACTGCGCCGGGCGCCCCCGCTTCGTGCTGGCCGATGGCCCGCCCTATGCGAACGGTTCGATCCATGTCGGTCACGCGGTCAACAAGGTCCTCAAGGACATTATCGTCAAGAGCCGCACCCTGTCGGGCTTCGACGCCCCCTACGTGCCGGGCTGGGACTGCCACGGCCTGCCGATCGAGCTGAAGGTCGAGCAGAATCTGGGCAAGGCCGGCCGCGACGTGGACGCCGCGACCTTCCGCAAGGCCTGCCGCGAGTATGCGCAGGAGCAGGTCGACGGCCAGAGCACGGACTTCCAGCGCCTCGGCGTGCTGGGCGACTGGGACCATCCCTACCTGACGATGGACTACCAGGTCGAGGCGGACACCGTCCGCGCGCTGGGTCGCATCTTCAAGCGCGGCCATGTGCAGATGGGCGAGAAGCCGGTGCACTGGTGCGTGGACTGCGGCTCGGCCCTGGCCGAGGCCGAGGTGGAGTACGAGGACAAGATCTCGCAGGCGATCGATGTGCGCTTCCGCGTGGTCGACGACATCGACTTCCTGCGCCGCTTCGAGGGGGCCAAGGACTCGCGCGGCCCGATCAGCGTGGTCATCTGGACCACCACGCCCTGGACGCTGCCGGCCAACCAGGCCGTGGCCCTGCACCCGGAGCTGGACTACGCGCTGGTGCAGCTGGACAACGAGCGCCTGTTGCTGGCCGAGGCCCTGGTCGAGGACTGCCTGGCGCGCTACTCGCTGGGCGAGGGGGCCGTGGTCGCGCGGGTCAAGGGTCAGGCCCTGGAGGGCCTGATGCTGCAGCACCCGTTCCTGGAGCGCGAGGTGCCGCTGATCCTGGGTGACCACGTAACCACCGAGACGGGTACGGGCGCGGTGCACACCGCCCCCGGACACGGCCAGGAGGACTACGCGGTCGGCCTGAAGTACAGCCTGCCCGTGCACAACCCGGTCGGTCCGGATGGCCGCTTCCTGCCGGATACCCCGCTGTTCGCCGGCGAGAACGTGCACCAGGCGAACGGCCATGTGATTGACGTGCTGAAAGAGCACGGCGCGCTGGTCGTGGCGGTGAAGTTCGAGCACAGCTATCCGCACTGCTGGCGGCACAAGACGCCGATCATCTTTCGTGCCACCCCGCAGTGGTTCATCAGCATGGAGCGCGCCGAGCTGCGCGCGGACGCGCTGAAGGCGATCGCCGAGACCCGATGGATGCCGAACTGGGGCGAGGCCCGCATCCACGGCATGGTGGTGAACCGCCCGGACTGGTGCATCTCGCGCCAGCGCAACTGGGGTGTGCCGATCCCGTTTTTCGTTCACCGCGAGACCGGACGGCTCCACCCGCACACCCCGGAACTGATCGAGATGGTGGCGCAGCGCATCGAACAGGCGGGTATCGAGGCCTGGTTCCAGCTCGATCCGAAGGAGCTCCTGGGCGACAAGGCCGATGACTACATCAAGCTGAACGACACCCTGGATGTCTGGTTCGACTCCGGTGTGCTGCACAGCACGGTGGTGGAGAAGCGCCCGGAACTGGGCGGGTTGCCGGTGGACCTGTTCCTGGAGGGCTCGGATCAGCACCGCGGCTGGTTCCAGTCGAGCCTGCTGACCAGTGTCGCGATGCGTGGCGAGGCCCCGTACCGGGCAGTGCTCACCCACGGCTTCACCGTGGACGAGAAGGGCGAGAAGATGTCCAAGTCGCGCGGCAATGTGGTCGCGCCGCAGGAGGTCGTCTCCACCCTGGGCGCGGACATCCTGCGCTTGTGGGTCGCCGCGACCGACTTCTCCGGCGAGATGGCGATCTCCAAGGACATCCTCGACCGCACGGCCGACGCCTACCGCCGTATCCGCAACACCACGCGCTTCCTGCTGGGCAACCTGAACGGCTTCGATCCCGCCGAGCATGCGCTGGAGCTGGACGAGTTGCTGCCGCTGGATCGCTGGATTGTGGCGCGGGCCCTGCAGGTGCAGGAGCAGGTGACGAAGGCCTACGACGACTACCTGTTCCACCAGATCTACCAGCGCGTGCACAACTTCTGCTCGGTGGAGCTGGGGTCGTTCTACCTGGACGTGATCAAGGACCGCCAGTACACCACGCAGGCGGACTCGCGCGCGCGGCGCTCCGCGCAGACCGCGCTGTACCACGTGGCCGAGGCCCTGACCCGCTGGGTCGCCCCGATCCTCACCTTCACCGCCGAGGAGATCTGGCAGCTGCTGCCGGGCGAGCGTCCGGACAGCGTGCTGTTCGCCACCTGGTACGAGGGCCTCGCCCCGTTGCCAGAGGGTGCCGAGTTCTCCAGCGCGGACTGGGACGGCATCCTCGAGGTGCGCACGCATGTCGCCCGCGCGCTGGAGATTGCGCGCAACGAGCACGGCATCGGGGCCTCGCTGAATGCCGCGATCGAGGTCTACCTGCCGGCGGGTTCCGCCGCCCATGGGCGCCTCGCGCGTCTGGAGGACGAACTGCGCTTTGTGCTGATCACCTCCGAGGCCCGGCTGGTGGACGGAGCCGCCCCCGAGGGGGCGCATACCGCCGAGCTGGAGGATGGCACCGCGATTGGCGTGGTCGTCCACAAGAGCGAACACGCCAAGTGCGTACGCTGCTGGCACCGCCGGCCGGACGTCGGCCAGCATGACGCCCACCCCGAGTTGTGCGGGCGCTGTGTAACCAATGTGGAGGGCCCGGGCGAGACCCGGCGCTTCGCCTGATGGGGCTGGCGCAATCGGGTCTGCGACCGGGGCTGTTGATTGCGGTCGTGGTTGCGCTGCTGGACCAGGTCACCAAGTGGTGGGCGGAGAATGCCCTGACCCTGTACGCGCCGGTCGAGGTGACCTCGTTTTTCAATCTCTCCCTGGTCTATAACCCGGGCGCTGCGTTCAGTTTCCTGGCCGGTGCAGGGGACTGGGGGCGCTGGTTCCTGTCCGGCGTGGCGGTCGTGATCGGGTTGCTGATCCTCTGGTGGCTGGCACGGCTGCCGCGCCAGGCGCGCTGGTCGGTCACCGCCCTGGGGCTGGTGCTGGGCGGCGCGGTCGGCAACCTGATCGATCGCATCGCCCATGGCCGGGTGATTGATTTTCTCGATTTCCACTGGGCCGGTTATCACTGGCCGGCGTTCAATGTGGCCGATATGGCCATCGTCGTCGGCGCGATCACCCTGATCGTGGCAACTTTTATTGAAGGCGACCACAGCGGCTCGCCGACGGATTCGCGGGGGTAAGGCATGACAACGGTAACCAAGGGCGCGACGGTGGAGATGCACTACCGCCTGATCCTGGACAGCGGCTTTGTCGTGGATGGCACCGATGAGGAGACCATCCGCCTCGAGGTCGGGGCGGGCGAGATCCTGCCGGGGCTGGAGGACCTGCTGGTGGGTCTGGAGCCCGGCGATCACCGGGAATTTGCGATCGAGGCCGGGGCCATGTTCCCGTTGCGGGACAATGCGGCGGTGCAGACGATGCCCCGTTCACAGTTTCCGGCGGACATGCCGCTGCAGAAAGACTACATTTACGAATTCACCAGCCCGTCGGGGGATGCGGTCCCGGGCCGCATCGAAGAGGTCGGCGACGAGAGCGTCACCGTGGACTTCAACCACCCCCTGGCCGGGCAGTCGTTCACCTTCGAGGTGGACGTGGTATCGGTTAGCGAACCTCAGTAGTTCGCGGGAGCCAACATGAGTATGCAGGTCCAGCTCGCCAATCCGCGCGGTTTCTGCGCCGGGGTCGAGCGCGCCATCGAGATCGTCGAGCGCGCGCTGGAGATCTACGGCGCCCCGCTCTATGTCCGTCACGAGGTGGTGCACAACCGACACGTGGTCGGGCGCCTGGAAGGGGCCGGCGTGAAGTTCGTCGAGGAGCTGGACGAGGTCCCTGACGGCCAGGTGGTGATTTTCTCCGCCCACGGCGTGCCCAAGCGCGTGCAGCAGGAGGCGGAAAACCGCGGCCTGACGGTGTTCGACGCGACCTGCCCGCTGGTGACCAAGGTCCACCTCGAGGTGGCGCGCTATGCCCGCGAGGGTCGAGAAGTGGTGCTGATCGGCCACGCCGGCCACCCCGAGGTCGAGGGGACGCTCGGCCAGTTCGATGACTCCCAGGGCGGGCGCATGATGCTGGTCGAGACCGTCAAGGATGTCGCCAGCCTCGAGGTCGCCCACCCCGACCGCCTCGCCTTCGTCAGCCAGACCACGCTGTCGATGGACGACACCGCCGAGATTATCGACGCCCTGACCGCGCGCTTCCCGAAGATCGAGGGTCCGCGCAAGATGGACATCTGCTACGCGACCCAGAACCGCCAGGATGCCGTGAAGGATCTGGCGAAACAGTGCGACCTGCTGCTGGTCGTCGGCTCGAAGAACAGTTCGAACTCCAATCGCCTGGCCGAAATCGGCGCCCGCCTCGGCATCGAGTCCCATCTGGTCGACGGCGCGTCGGACATCGACACCGACTGGCTTCAGGGCAAGCAGCGTATCGGCGTGACCGCCGGCGCCTCCGCCCCCGAGGTCCTGGTCAACGAGGTGCTGGACTTTCTGCGTGCCCAGGGGGTCGAGGCGGTCTCCGAGCTGTCCGGTCGCGAGGAGACCATCACCTTCTCCATTCCCTCCGCCCTGCGCCGCGAATCCGCCTGACCCGGGACCGTTATCGCGGGGCGTGCCGCGCCGTGGCGATTTCCGCATGGGGTCCCAGTGCCGGATCGGCTATGCTCGGCGCTGCACCCCGCTACCCTTCGTGATCCCGAGACACGCATGATGGAACGCCCCCGCTTTCGCCTCAGCATTCGCTGTCCTGACCAGCACGGGATCGTCTCGCGCATCGCGGCGGCCATTGCCGATACCGATGGCTGGATCACCGAGGCTGCGCAGCACACCGACGACGAGGCGGGCTGGTTCTTCATGCGCTGGGTATTCTCGCTGCCGGCCGAAGGCGAGGCCCTGCTCGAGCAGCGGCTGGCCTCCCTGGCACCCGAGCTGCGCATGGACTGGTGGCTGAACAACGCCGACACGCGCCCACGGGTCGTGCTGCTGGCCTCGCGCGAGCCGCATTGCCTGAGTGACCTGCTCGCGCGCTGGAGCGCGGGTGAGCTGGCGATGGAGATCCCCGCGATCCTCTCCAACCACCGCGACCTGGAGCCGCTGGCCACCTGCCACGGCATCCCGTTCGAGCACATCCCGGTGCCGAAGGTCGATCGCGAGGCCGCCTTCGCTGCGCTCCAGGAACGCCTGGCGGCCCTGGCACCGGAGACCATCGTGCTCGCCCGCTATATGCAGATCCTCCCGCCGGGACTGTGCGCGGAATACCCCGAGCGCATCCTCAACATCCACCACAGCTTCCTGCCCTCATTCGTCGGCGCCCGCCCCTATCACCAGGCCTTCGCCCGCGGGGTCAAGCTGATCGGCGCGACCTGCCACTATGTGACCGACGAGCTGGACGCCGGCCCCATCATCGAGCAGGACGTCACCCGCATCCGCCACGACGACGGCGTGCAGGACCTGATCCGCAAGGGACGCGACGTCGAACGCTGGGTCCTCGCGCGCGGCCTGCGTTATCACCTCGAGGGCCGCGTCCTCACCCACGGCAACAAGACCGTCGTCTTCGACTGACGACCGCCGGCCGGACCCTTCCTGTGCCGGTATCCGGCTGTTCAATCCAGCGGCTTGTTCACGAAGATTGAACAGACCCAACGCCGTCCTCTGCACCGCAGCGCCCCCGGCGCGACGCCGGGTGGAAACCTCGCGCGCGGCCGGAAGCCGTGCGGGCCTTCCCACCGACCGAAACGGCCCGGAAGCACTGCAAAACTTGGCACCATGCTCATCAGGGAGCCGGGCCGGAGGCACTGGAAGCATGGTCGCCGGCGTCCCGCGCGGAGGCTGGTCATGCACAATAGCGCCCGGCAAGCCGTATCCAGTCCGGCAACCCACTGAAGGTCGTGCTCGACTGTCCGGCCCTTGAGCCCGCACTCCCAGAGCAAGAGGATCCCCCAGCCGGCATTCAGCGGCGCTTCGCGGGTGCGGCGATCGCGTTCAACGTTGGCGGCGCATCTCCCAAAAGCGCCCGATCTGCTCGGCGCCCGCCGTCAGGGTCGGTTCGTTACGCAACTGGGTGTCCCGGCCCGGGGCACATCGGAACCGATCAACCGGTGCACCTCCTTAACAGCAAATGAGAACCGCCCTTGGTCGCGAGGTAAACCGGCCATGAAGGTGGTCTACTTGCCCCCGCGTATAGTCAAATTGAAGCGCTGCAAAAGAGAGCCCCGCCGGCCGGCTCGGCGAAATGCGGCTCAATGCTCATAGCATTATGGATCGAAAGAAGACTGTTTCAATTCCGACAGCATCGGTCGCTATTGCCACTGAGCACTGACCTTCGGCCAGGATGATCACCAGTAGCCCTTACGGCCATCGCGATCACCCGGTTCGAAGTGGGTGTATGGCCCGACCTGCTCGCCGCCCGAGTAGTCCGCATATCGCTCCAGGCTGCCATCGTCACGGAAGTGATACCGCCGACCCTCAATGCGACCCTCCCGATAGGACTCTTTTCGCCGAACGTAACCGTGCTCGTTCAAGACCCGCCATTCACCAACCCGGTTACCCGCATCATCAAACCGACCCTCGCTAAGCTCCTGGGCCCAACCGTCTCTGTAGCGCCACTCGCCCACCGAAACACCGCGATCGTAGGCCCCCCACTGCAGGCGTTCGCCCGATTTGCTTTCGAGAACCCACTGGCCATGCCGATGCCCCTGATCGTCGTAGCGGCGGGTCAACACGCCCCCTTCTTTCGGCTTCTGCCAGGTCCCCACCCGCTGTCCGTCCAGCCGCTCTCCCCGGGTTTTAACGGCTCCTTCGCCATCGAACAGCCTGATCGAAGCCCAGTTGCCGGTGTAGGTCTCGATCACCTCTTCCACCAGTTCCTGCTCGCTAAACCGGCGAATGCGGCTGCCCGGGCCATGGGGCGTATCCCAGGGTTCCACCTTACGGGTCAATTCACCGCTATCGTCATAACGGCGCTCCACCACAAGACGGCCCTGGTCGTAAAGCCGGAAGGCCACCTTGTCACCGTCTTCGTTATAGCTTCGCCACTCACCTACACGTTGGTCCGCCTCGTACTGCCCCTCCTCGGCGAGTACGCCATTGTCATGGAAACGCTGGTGCTTGCCCTCCCTGTCTCTCGCCTGATAATGGCTCTGGGGCAGGCGCTCGGCCTCATGGTGGTGACCCTCGTTTTGAGCAGCGGGCTGGTCATCGGCAACGGCGAGGGACGGGGCACCGGCAAGAAGGACGGCGGCAAGCAGGACGGCGCCCAGCCGGGTTTGGATGCCATGTTTCATGATCAGGGTTCCCTTCGCCTGCTTGTTCACGGAAGCGGCGGCAGCTCGCTGGTCCAGCGACGGTCGAGGGTTTCATCGCGGGCCACGCGCTGTTCGACACCCACGGCCTCTCCCATCACCCTGATGTAATGCTCCTCCTCCAGGTAGGCTGACAGGCTGGCCTCTGCCAATCCGCCCGCCAGCTCTTCCCGGCCATTGGGCAACACCCCCAGGGCCTCCCCCTGGGCGTCCAGGAAACGGTAATCGGTGAGGAGTGTGCGCATGGCGAGATCCTCATCGAACTCGTCACCAAGAAGCGCGCGCAGGTCCACCATCCAGGGGCGGTCATCCAGAGCGTGCCGGACAGGCACCCATTCGTCGCCGCCGCGGCAACGCAACCTCGACTCGACCTCCAGGTCGTAGAAGTACTGGTGATGTCCATCTTCGGTGCGCAGGATGTAACGCTGCCTGTGCGGCAACTGCACGCCCTCATCACCGGACCACCAGGTGCTCCTCTCCGGCGTCCAGACCAGGGCGCGTCCCTGACCCTGCGCATCGTTCTCCACGGTGAGCCGACAACGGAGCTGCTGATCGCCGCTGAGCACCACATGCAGCTGATTGCTTTCTTCTCCGAAAGGCACCGGCTTACCGCCCGGGTCCGACAGCCGCCCGTCTGCCGAACCGAAGTCCTCTTCGGTCTGGTGGAAGAGAGGCCTGGAGCCGGGGGGTGGGACATCCAGGTCTGCCAGGCGCTGCTCCCGGGTCATGTAACGCAGCGAACGGGTGAAGGCCGGCTCATCCGCATGGCTGTAAACGGGCAAGGTCAGCTGCTCCGGCGGTTCGTCGAAGGCGAGATGGAAGCTGACCCGCTGGTATTCATGGCGTATCGAATCCAGCATCACAGCCTCCTCGAACCCGAACCATTCTGGCAAGGCATCGGGCTCGGTCCTCAGCAGCATTCCTCTTGCACCCGGAGCCGGGCTGATCCACCAGGGATAGAGCTGCCCCGGCCCACCCCAGTAGTCCACCCGGTACTCGCCGGCGGCATCCAGGGCCGTCACCTTGAACCGCGCTCCGCCTGTCTCGACCTCGCGGGTTTCGGCCTCGTCATCAAGGCTTATTTCAACTTCATGTACTGTGACCGGGTGCCAGGCGGCCTCCGCCTGGATTGCCTCGACCGCCTGAAGCCGGTCGGTCATATCCTGCCAGCCCAGCGGATGGAGGGTATGCACGGTGCTCATTCGCCGAGAATCATCGAACCCGTACTGCATCGTCGGCGGCGAGGAATGAACCGCCAGATCCACCTCGTCTCCGTGCTTGTCCAGCAACCGCAGGCCGGAAACCCGCATCTGACCGAACGTCTGGACGCTTTCCGGGTTGATCAGGTGTTCGAGCTTCAGCTGAAGCTCGCGACCGTTGTCGCGGTCGAGCACGCCGATATCGGAGGGCCAAACTTCATCGGCACTGGCCGCTGCGTCCTCTGTGGCAGCGCCATAAGGCTCCCATAGCTCTGCCAACTCCGGCTCGAGGCCGGCATTGTGTCGGGCCAGGTCAAACATTCCTGGCAAGTCATGCTCCCAGCCCTCCGGCACCATGGCCAGGCTTTGCCTGACACGTCCGCTGAACCGGTCCTCTTCCATGTCCGTCTCGGACACGGCGAACAGGCGCTCCATCCATCCGGTCTCCCGGTCGAGCACCATCACGCCAAAGACCCTGTCACCCTGTCGCTCCGCCTCCACCAACACGGTGACGTGACTGTCGGACACCTCCGCAACCGTGACGCCCAGTTCAGGCCATTCGCCCCATCCGTCCATGGTGAGTTCGGCACCCTCCTCCGCCGGCAAGGCGGTAAGGAGCCCGGGCTGCCCAAGCTGCTCCTCCAGATCACCCATGACCTCGGAGATATGGGGATGCTCCTCCTCGAACTGGGCCCAGAGCTCACCGTCGGCGGCCCGGAACCCGGTCATTCGCCCTTCTTCGGGGTCTAGATCCGCCAGGAAGCCTGCAGACATGATGTCCCCAAGCACCGACAGGTCGCGGGAGCCCACCTCAACACTACTGAACAGAGGGCCACGGCCGTCCCCGGCCATGAAGTAGAGCGGGATCGTGCGGATGACCAGACCGGCGTCACCTTCCTCGACCCGGTATCTCACCAGCATCTCGGTCGTTAACTGCTCAGTCTGGTTACCGAACGGTGACTCGACGTCGGCTTCGACCAGCTGGACCACCTGGAAGGTACGCTCGTCGCCGGCATCCGGCTGGAAGCGGACCTTGTCATCATCGAAGGGATTACACGCGGCGAGCAGACCTGCGCACAGCACGGGCAGGGCATAACGGTACTGCATTCGAAGTCCCTTTCAGTTGTCGTTTCAGCACCGCTTGGGTTGCGGCATATTGGTTCGGGCTCCAAATGGTACTCGTAGTGCCATGTGTCAATGCACCGACAAAACCAAGGCTTATTCAGCGCTTTTGAACGGGATCACTTTTTCCGTCCGTGGTGGCACCGCTCTTGGCGCTCCGACACCCGCCAACCCCGTTCATCCTTGCCGAGAACGGGACCTCCTCGGTAAAGGACGCTCCCTGTGGAGACGCACCTGGATGCCGCCAATCGTGATCGTCTGTTCGAGGAGCATGCCAGCCTGCTGGATCGCAAAGACTTCGACTAAGCGGAAGCCGGGGCGCACATCCTCGGTGCGGACCTGGCTTCGCTTATGGCACCGGCGCCCCGGGCCAGTGCCATCGAAATCCTGGCACGGGAGACAGCACCAGACGGACCACTCCAGCTTGCCGGCATCAGCCTTCCGCAACCGGTAAGGCCCACGCCGAACGACCCAGTGGTGTGGGCCGCGACGTGGAACGCTGGGCCCCCGCCCGCGGCCTGCGTTATCACCTCGAGGGCCGCGTCCTCACCCACGGCAACAAGACCGTCGTCTTCGACTGACCGCCTAGTCGGGGCTGAGTCTGGCCCTCCTTCTTGCCGCCGCACGGCTGAGTTATTGCATGCCCGGAAGGCCCGTCGGGCCGTGCTCTGCGCGCTATTCTCTAGAGGGTTGGCAACAGGGCTGGAGGGCGCGGCATGTGGGGATGGGGACACCTTCTTGGGGGCCTTCGATGGCCCGTTCGTTACCGGCGCCCGCGGGCCCCGTTGTGGATGGCGATACCGCTTGCGCTGCTCGCCCTGGTAGTTGGGCCGGGCCCCGCGCTCGCCGATCCGCTGCCCGATACGGCCGAGCGGGTGAAGGCCTCGGTGGTGAGTATCGCGACCTATCAGCCCACCCGCAGCCCGCGCGCCCAGTACCTCGGGACCGGCTTTGTGATCGACGATGGCCGTCTGGTGGTCACCAACGATCATGTCCTGCCCGGGAGTCTGGACCAGGGCAACCGCGAAAGGCTGGTGGTGGTCAGTGGCCAGGGTCGGGACAACACGATCCATCATGCCGAGGTCGTGGCCCGCGCCGCGAGCGATGACCTGGTCCTGCTGCGCATCGCCGCACCCTCCCTTCCCGCGCTGCAACTCGGCAATTCCAGTCGGGTGCGGGTCGGAGAAGAGGTCGCGTTCACCGGCTACCCCATCGGCATGATCCTGGGGCTGTACCCGGCCACGCATCGCGCGGGCATCTCGGCGATGACCCCGATGGCGATCCCGGCGCGCCGTGCCGCGGAGCTGGATGACAGCCGCATACGTGCCCTGCGCAATGCCCCGCCGATGGTCTTCCAGCTGGATGCCACGGCCTACCCGGGCAACAGCGGCAGTCCCCTGTACCGCAAGGACACCGGCGAGGTGATCGGGGTGATCAACCAGGTCTATGTCCAGGGCGGGCGGGAAGCGGCCGTGCGCAATCCGAGCGGGATCACCTACGCCATCCCCTCGGACCGCATTCGTCCCCTGCTGGAACAGTACCGCTCGCGGGCGGGCGATTGATCAGTGTTTCCCTAACCGTGCTGTTCCGGCTGCGGCTGGGCTGTGGCCGTCTCCGGTTTCTCGGCCAGGAAGGCCTTGTGAAACAGGTGTCGCGCCAGCAGGCCGGCCGGCATCTTGAGCCAGTGCCCACGCAGAAACAGCATGCCCCGCGCGACCGCATCGCGGCGGGGGGTCATCGAGCCGGCGCGTGTATGCAGCCCGTGCGCGAACGCCCAGCGGCCAAGGCCCCGCAGGGCAATGCCCGCGCGCGCCCGGGCCAGTCGTTTCACGGGTTCGGCCGGGATCTCGGTCAGCAGTAGTCGGTTCGTGGTCCACAGCGCGCGTTCCGCCATCCAGGCAATGTTCAGGGCCTCGGCCTCCGCAACGAAATGCTCCCAGAAGGCGTCGCCGTCACGGGCGCTGAAGTGGCCGAGCAGCACATGGATGTCGTAGAGGTCGCGCAGGCCCCGGTCCCATTCCGTCTCCGAGAACAGGTGCACGATTGCGTGGAGTACCAGGTGCGCCGGACACAGGATCCGGAAGCGGAAGGGTTCCGGGAGCGCCTCGCTTTGCTGCCGCAGGCGGGCGGGATCGGGATGGCCGCGGAAGGTCTCCGGCAGGATGTTGTGGTGCAGGTCCAGCGTGGTGCCCCGGTGCTGGTGCACCAGTGGAGGCAGTTCGTGCATCCACTCGCGGTAGTAGCGCTGGTCGTAGACATTGTGATGCGTGCCCGACCAGCCCTCGAAGAACAGGAGCTTCTCGGCGCGTTCGACCTCGCTGCGGGGAAAGAGCAGGTCGATGTCGTTGGCCAGCCGTCCACGCGCATTCGGCAGCCCGGCGGCCAGGTAGGCCGCCCCTTTCAGCGCGACACCCGGACTCATCCGCGAGAGCAGCCCGTTGTCCAGGCGGCGCAGTTCCCAGGCCAGGGCCTGCGAGCGGTGCTCGGCGATCAGGGCGGCGCCCCAGAGGTGGCTGGCCACCGGTTCCGGCAGGCCGTCCGCCAGGCCCGCGTCGTCCGCGAGGTGCCAGAGCGTACCCAGCAGGGCGCTCTCGCGCGCGGCCGCTAGTAGCGGGGCCCATTCGGCCGTCGTGCGCTCGGCCATGCTCTCCGGCCGTGCCAGGGCCAGGCGCAGTGCGGTGTCAGCGTCCATCGGCCAGCCTGTTGAACTGCTCTATAGCCTCGTCCAGACGGCTGTAGGAAAAGTCGAAGCATGCGGACTGTTCGACCAGTCGTCCGGCGCTGTGAAAGCCTCGTGCACCGAGGGCGGCGTAATTGAAGGCATTGGCGATCAGCTGCATGAACCCGGAACCCGCCGTGCGCGGTTTCAGCTGGGTAGAGGCTCCTGGCTGGTAGTGCGGGAACACGATCCACCCGGGCCGGGCGGTCTCGTGACTGCGGCGCACGGCATCCGTCGGCGGGCGCATGTGTGCCACGGCGCCCTTCAGCGTGTCCGCGATCGGTGTGCTGAGAACCGCCGAGGGGCAGGCATCGCGGATTACGCGGATCGAGTCGTTTTTCAGGCTGACCGGCCGCGCGGGTCCGGAAACCTCACTGGAGGCCAGGTCCACCAGTACGGACTCGTCCGTCAGCAGGCGCCATCCGTGATGGGCCAGGGCTGCGCAGAGGGTGCTTTTCCCGGAGCCCGGCGGCGCGGGCAGGATCAGGGCCTTCCCGTCGCGTTCCAGGGCGGCCGCGTGCAGCACCAGTCGATGCGGCACCTGGTTGGCGATGCACCAGTTCAGTCCCCATTCGAGCATCGGATAGGCCTGGTGGTAGGCCAGGGGCTTGAAGACGCTGCGACGGTCGGCGAGAAACAGGACCTGGGGCCGATAGAAGCGGCGGTGGGAACGCGGCGCGCGCAGCTCGCAGTGGAAGTCGTAGAAACTCGAGTGGTCGGCTACTTCGAAGTCCCGGTACAGCGACTCGATACCCCGGACCACGCTGGCGATCGGGCTCTGGATGCGGCTGGTGAAGGGGCCAGTGCGCAGATAAAGGCCACGGCCCGTCAGGCTGCGCTGGAGCCGGGCCTGTCCCAGATCTGCGATCCGCATCAGGGGTGTTCCCGGATCAGATCGGCCGTTTGCAGGTTGGACAGCCAGCGCCCCAGTTCGGCCACCGCGTCCTTCTCCGACAGGCCCAGGTGCCGAGCCAGGGTGGCCTCGTCCATCGCCGCGCCCTCGGCCAGACCGTCCATCAGTGCGGCGGCCGCGGGTGTCAGCAGGTGGGTGGTACCGGCCCCGGGGTGAAACACCACGCACTCCTGCCCCAGGGTGCGCTGCTGCAGCCCGTCAGTCCGTTGCCACCTGCGGCGCGACATATTGTTCCCCCTGGGTTCCGGTCATTACGGCGGCCATTACGGAATGAATGGCTCAGGCGGACCCCCAGCTCGGGAGGCCCATGGTGTTCTCCAGGAACCGATACACCTGCTCGGGGTACAGGCGGTCGCCGCCATCGGTCTCGTAGTGGCCATGCTCCAGGGTGTCGGTGACGATGTCCCGGACCAGGCGTTCGGAGAGCGGGTACCCGTTGGTGTATCGGGCATTCAACAGTGCGGCGGTCCCGTAGCGGATCACTTCGCGTTCGGCGGCCCCCTGCACATCCAGCACGAACACCGAAGCGGAGACGGCCCCGATCATGGTGAGATCCCCCTCCTCTTCCTGGAAGCCCCGGCTCACGCCCGGGAAGCCGTAGTTCGAGTCGAACAGGACGCCGGACTCCACCGCCAGCCGCCATTCCGGATGGCTGTGGAAGGAGGCGCTGTTGAACAGCTGACCGCCGCCACGGCCCTGGGCACTTACATTGCGCGAAAGACTGGCATGCGTCGGGTCATAGCCCCCGCTCCAGTAGTCGGGGGAGTGGCCGCCGCAGTCCTGGGGACCATCGTGGCGCGACACATTGCCGGACGCCCAGCCCGAGGGCATGCAGTTCGCACCGGCCGCCTTCAATGGCGAGGCATGCAGGGTCATCAGCAGAGGGGTGGCCCCGAGCATCGCCCGGCTCAGACGCCGCCGATTGTGGCCGTGTGTACCCAGCCCCTCCTGGCGCCGGCTTGAGTCCTGGTTGTCGTTTTGTTCCATCGTGTCCCTCCAGAATTTTCGGGACCGGGCGTTGGTTGGATCGGTATCGCGTCCAGGGAGACGCGGACAATCCAGACTCCTGGTTTGATACTAGTCCGGGTTACCCGGGTCCTCGCATTCCGTCGCGATATTTTTTATTGCCGCACGTATTCGCCGCGACAACCAAAACACAGAGCAATATCTATACCCCAAATCAACAACGATGTAATCGGCTGTTTGGAAGGCTTTTTCTCATACCAAGGGTCCGGCGTGGGCTTTTCTGAGAAGTGATTTGTAAAAGGCGCTGACACTTGTGGTCGTTCGCCAATGCCGGCACGCCCGGTGGCATGAAGGAGTGTCACCTCCTTTTACATTTGCCCTTTGCGTGTACGCAGGATGAACGAGTGACACAACCGCTCCGCGATCCACGGCGATGCCTGCCAAAGGGCCCTCGCCCAGCGGCTCTCGGCCGGGCCCTGGAGCCCGTGCAGCCGGCCCGGAACCAGGGGCAGCCAGTAACACGCCAGAGGCTGCAGGCCGGCGGCCCGCGCGGCTGCCTGCAGCGAGTCGGTGGCCTCGTAGCGCAAATGGGGTGCCTTTCCGGCCCGGACCCGTCGGCGTTCCTGCAGCACGGTGGGCCAGGTCCTGGCGTTCAGCGCATCCACCCAGATCTCGCCGCCGGGGCGCAGCACGCGATGCATCTCCGCGAGTGCTGGGCGTGAGTCGGCCAGCGCCTGCATTACCCCGAAACAGAGCACGCCATCGAACTCGCCATCGGCGAACGGCAGGTGGTGGACATCCGCCGCCAGCCAGTCGATCGACGCGGGGCTGCGCTGTCGCGCCTTGTGCAACGACGGGGCGGAGTAGTCCAGCCCGATCGGGCTGCGCCCTTCGGCCTGCAGCAGCCGGGTATAGGTGCCGGCACCGCAGCCGATATCGAGCCATCGCGTCCCTTCGGGACGGGCCTGCTGCCAGAGCGACTGGAACTGCCGCACCCGGCTGGCCAGCCCGGTGGGCGTCCAGCCCGCGATTGCAGCGTCGTCGTCGCACTGGCTGCCCCGCTGGGTAAAGCGCTGGCGCCAGCGCTGCTCAAAACTGGAGTTCGTCACGCTCGTGTTCCCGCCTGGATGGTTCGCTGATGACTGTAGACCGCTCGGCCGTGACTGGCGCCGAACCGGGTGGCCGGGCCCGGGTGTGGCTCGTGGTACTGGCTTCGGTAGCAAGGCGCGTCAGGAAGTGCAGCGCGGTCGCCATGCCCCAGGCGGCCAATGTGGCCAGGACCAGGCTGGCCGGGTCGGGCCGCAGCCCCACGACCAGCAGCTTGCCACCTTCCATCAGCAGAGCCGCGAGCAGCCCGCCGAGGGCGGCCAGCCACTGCAACTGGCGCGGATGCAGCGGGCGCCGGATCTGCGCCAGCCATATCAGCGCGCCCAGCGGCAGGTACATGGCCACATGCAGTGCCGCACTACGCAGGGCCACGGTCTCGCCGACGAAGTAGTGGTAATAGAACGGCCAGAGATTGAGCTGGGCCCATTGCGCCGAGATGGCCGCCCGGTCCCACTGGTAGGGGCCCAGGTCGTGGTTCAGGGCGAGCAGCGCGACCCCGTAGAGTGGCGTCGCAACGACCAGGAGCGGGATCGCGGCACGCCGCAGGGTCTGCATCACCTGCGGCGGCGAGAGGTACTCGTACAGGAGCATGCCTGTGGCAAATCCGGCGCCCCGCAGCACGGCCGATCGGCCCTCCGCGATCCCCGAGAGCGTGGCAAGATTCAGGGCCTCCAGCAGGATGGCCAGGAGCGCGGCCAGGGTCACCAGCACGGTCCCGTTCGCGGACGGGCGCCGTCCGAGTCCGTACGCGAGCAGGATCCCGACGGGCACACTGGCTACCAGTGTCAGGCCCAGCTCGGAGATACAGCGAAGACCGGACGTACAGGCCCCGGCTGCGACCCACAGGCCCCAGGTGTCGGAGTCGAGGCGCTGACTCCACTCGGCGGTGGACAGGACCAGGTCGAATGGGGCCAGGCCGATCGCGACGTACAGGATCGCATAGGCGATCAGGACGGCAGGCACGGTGACACGGTTTGGGCCTGCGAGCTGGCCTCGCCAGCGCAGCAGCGGCCGGCGCAGTCCCCACCACATCAGGGCCCCGACCACCGCACCGAGGAAATTGCCCGCGATGTCCGCCCCGGCCGGATAGCGATAGGGCAGCCAGATCTGCAGGAACTCCACCGTTGCCGTGGCCGCCAGCCCCAGAAGGGCGACCAGCGCGAGGGCACCCAGGTGCCATACAAGGTGACTGCGGCCATAGGTGAGCCAGGCCATCCAGAAAAAGCCCAGCGGCATGAACATCATGGCATTGGCCATGAACTGGGCGCGCCCGCTGGCGCCGGGTCCCTGCAGGCTCATGTCGCGGTAGAGTGACCACGCCTCCTCCAGACCCATCCCGCCGAACTCGAACGGCAGCAACGTCAGGTAGAGGGCAAATCCCAGGGACAGCCACGCCCCGATGACACAGGTCCACAGGGCCAGTGGTTCGCGTCTGCGTGTCATGGGTTGCCGCGCTCGCACATGGTCTAACCTGACAAGGGGGCATACACCGGAGTATGGCCCCTCCAATCGCCAGAGCGCGGGCTGGTTTCGCAGGCCCCGGGCAGGGAGTGCGGTGATGACGGCAGGGCGGTCAATGTTCCACTCGCTTGTGTCCCGGACATGGGTGCTGGCGGGCGTGATGTTGCTGGCCATGATGACGGCGGGCGCCGACATGCCACGACCGGGCGGGGCGTCCGAGGCCCCCGCAGCCGCGACCCGCGTGCTGCAGACCGACCCGGAGGGATTGCGCCGTGCCGTGCGCCAGCTGCGCCCTGGCGATCATCTTCAGCTCGCCCCGGGCGAATACCCGGAGCCGCTGGTGCTGCGAGGCGTTAGCGGGACGGCCGAGCGGCCAATCGTGATCACCGGCCCGGATTCTGGAGACCCGGCCATCCTCCGCGGTCGTTCGGGCAGCAATACCATTCGCCTGATCAATGCCGCGCACCTGGTGATCCGGCACCTGACCCTGGAGGGGGGCGGGCACAACATTGCCGGGGTCGTGGTCGAGCACGACAGTGAATACGCCCACGACATCACGCTGGAGCACCTGACCATACGCGGCTACGACCGTTCGCAGGGCAACAGCGGCATCACCACCCGTGCCGCCGCCTGGAACTGGACCATCCGCCACAACGACATTCGCGATGTCGGCACCGGCATGTATCTCGGTCGGCCGGATGGTACGGGGCCGTTTGTCGCGGGCCTGATCGAGCACAACTTCATTGGCCGTACCCTGGGCTACAACATGCAGATCAAGCACCAGCGTCCGCGAGCCCCGCGTGCGGGGATGCCGACCGAACCCCATGCCACCATCATCCGTCACAATGTGTTCAGCAAGGCGGAGCGCGCGAGCAGCGGCCATCGCGCGCGGCCCAACCTGCTGGTAGGGCACTTCCCGCCCGAAGGACCCGGGCAGCACGACTGGTACTGGATCTACGGCAACCTCTTCTACCAGAACCCCCACCAGCGCCTCTTTCAGGGCGAAGGCCGTCTGGCCCTGTACAACAACCTGTTTTTCAACGATGCCGGCAGTGCCCTGATCGTGCAGCCGCACAACCACATCCCGAAGGATGTCCTGATCGTCCACAACACCGTGGTCGCACGAGAGTTCGGGATACGACTGGTTCCCGGCGATCGGCGCTATGAACAGGTCATTGCCGGGAATGCGGTCTTCGCCGACCCCGCGATTGATGCCGCGCGCACGGCGCAAACGGAAATCAACCACGAGGCCGGCTTCGAACGGGCTTCGGCCTACCTGGTGCGCCCGCGCGGGCCGCTTGCGGAGCTCGATCTGTTCCCGCTGGAAGGGATGCCGGGGTACGAAGGTTTGCCCGAGTTCCAAAGTCCTCTACCTCCCGGTCTGGGTCGCGACTACAACGACCGCGATCGCAGTCAGCCCCGATTCGGGGCCTACGCGGGCGGCTACGAGGCCAATCCGGGGCGGCGCGAAGGCGTCGGGCCGGCAGCCCGGTAGCGGCCCGCGCGGTCACAGGCGCAGGTCGCTGGCCTCGCGAGGGAAGACCGATTTCACATCGAACAGGACCGCTTGCGGGTGCGCGAGTGCACGGATCGCTTCCACTCCCATGTCCAGGAACGCCTGGTGGGGCACCGCCACGATGATGGCGTCAAACGAGTCCGCCTCGGGAGGCGCGGTGATCGGGGTGATGCCGTATTCGTGCTCGGCCTCCTCCGGGTCGACCCAGGGATCAAACACGACGACCTCCGTGTTGTACCCGCTCAGCGTATGGTAGATGTCCATCACGCGCGTATTGCGCAGGTCCGGGCAGTTTTCCTTGAAGGTCAGGCCCATCAGCAGGATGCGCGCCCCCACCGGATTGATCCCCTTGCGCACCAGCGCCCGGATGGTCGCGTCCGCGATGTGCGCCCCCATCGCGTCATTCACGCGGCGCCCGGCCAGGATCATCTCCGGGTGGTGCCCGACGGCCTGGGCCTTGTGGGTCAGGTAGTACGGGTCCACCCCGATGCAGTGCCCGCCCACCAGGCCGGGCCGGAACGGCAGGAAGTTCCATTTGGTCCCGGCGGCCTGCAGGACCGCTTCCGTATCGAGGCCCAGGCGCTCGAACAGCAGCGCCAGCTCGTTGATCAGGGCGATGTTCACGTCGCGCTGGGTGTTCTCGATCACCTTGGCGGCCTCGGCGACACGGATGCTCTCGGCCTTGTGCGTACCGGCGGTGATGACGCGCGCATACAGGGCGTCGACGAAGTCCGCCACCTCCGGTAGCGAGCCCGAGGTGACCTTCTTGATGGAGGTGACCCGATGCGCCTTGTCCCCGGGGTTGATCCGCTCGGGGCTGTAGCCGGTGAAGAAATCCTCGTTGTGGGTCAGCCCGGATTCCCGTTCCAGGATCGGGACGCAGTCTTCCTCCGTCGCCCCCGGATAGACCGTCGACTCGTAGATCACCACGTCACCGCGCTTGAGCACCTGGCCCACGGTATGGGTGGCCCCGAGCAGGGGGCGCAGGTCCGGTCGGCGGTGGGCATCGATCGGCGTCGGCACGGTCACCACGAACACATTGCACGCGCGCAGCGCCCCGAGTTCCGTGGTGTAGTCCAGCTGCGTCGCGGCAGCGAGATCTTCCGGCTCGACCTCGCGGGTGCGGTCGATGCCGTTCTTCAGGTCCTGGATGCGGCCGGGCTGGATGTCGAATCCCAGGGTCGGCCAGACCCGGCCGAACTCGACCGCCAGCGGCAGCCCGACATAACCCAGTCCGATAACCCCGAGGCGAATCTCTTCCGATGAGGGGAGTGCATGCATGAGTGAGGGCTCTTCCGTGCAGCGAGTTGAGTGGCAGGGCGTCTCACCAGGTCAGTGCCTTTTGCGCCTGGGAAGCCACGGTATTGCGAGCTTAGGCACAACATGGATGGCGGGACAATGATGAAAAATCTGCACAAATTTCGTCCTTTCGTCCTATGCCCATTTCCCTCAATTCGAACTACATTGGGCGCTAATGCCCCAGCCAAACCGGCGTGTCGGGGGGTCGACGGGATCTCTATATGTCTACAGATTCGCAATGCGACATCCTGTGCGTGGTGGGCGCGCGCCCCAACTTCATGAAGATCGGCCCGGTGATGCGGGCCCTGCAGCAAGCCGAGATACCGGCGCAGCTTGTGCACACGGGGCAGCATTACGACCCGGCGATGAACGAGCGCTTCTTTACCGATCTGCAAATCCCGTATCCCGATATCAACCTCGAGGTGGGTTCCTGCTCGCATGCCGTGCAAACGGCCGAGGTGATGATGCGTTTCGAGGGCGTGCTGGACCGTGTGCAGCCTCGCGCCATTCTCGTGGTGGGCGATGTGAACTCCACGATTGCCTGTGCCCTGGTGGCGGCCAAGAAGGGGGTCGGGGTCATCCACGTGGAGGCGGGGTTGCGCAGCTTCGATCGCAGCATGCCGGAGGAGGTGAACCGGGTGCTCACCGACCAGATCTCGGATCTGCTGTTCATCACCGAACGCCACGCCCGCGACAACCTGGCGCGCGAGGGTATCGCCCCCGATCGGGTGCACTTTGTCGGCAACGTGATGATCGATACCCAGCTGTACAACCTGGACCGTGCCGTACCGTGGCAGGAGACCCTGCGGGCGGCCGGGATGGAGGCCGATACGTTTTCCGACAGCGGGGCCTACGGCGTGCTGACCCTGCACCGCCCCTCCAACGTCGATCATGCACCGGTGATGGAGCGTCTGGTCGACAGCCTGGTGACCATCGCCCGGGAGCTCCCGCTGGTATTCCCGCTGCACCCCCGCACCCAGGCCCGTCTGCAAGGTTTCGGGCTGGAGTCTGCGCTGCGCGAGGCACCGATCGCCGTGCTGCCGCCGGCCGGCTATCTGGAGATGCTGGGACTGATGAAGGATGCCCGTGTCGTGCTCACCGACTCCGGCGGTATGCAGGAGGAGACCACCGCCCTCGGGGTGCCCTGCATCACCCTGCGCGAGAACACGGAACGGCCGATCACGATCGATGAAGGTACCAATATTTTAGTAGGCAATGATCCGCAACGACTGATGGAGTCTTTCCGCGAGGTCATGGACCATGGGGGCAAACAGGGGCGCATCCCGGAGTACTGGGACGGCAATGCCGCAGAACGCATCGTGGCCGTCGTGGCTGACTGGCTGAATCACGCAAGAAAATCCTGACCGGTACGTTCGCGCTCCCCCGACCGACGCCCCGAGCGGGTTCAGGAGATCGTGCGCATGCTGCGAGTACCGCTGTCCATGCTGTCGCCGCAAGGCCGGCGCGCACGCCTGACGATCCTCGCCTATCACCGCGTGCTGGCGGACCCCGACCCGCTGCGACCGGAAGACCCGGTGGCCGAGACCTTTCGCTGGCAGATGCGCCTGCTGGCAAGGGAGATGAACCCGCTGCCGCTGGACGAGGCCATCGAGCGCCTGCAGGAAGGCCGGCTCCCCGCCCGGGCCGTAGCGGTCACCTTCGACGATGGTTATGCCGACAACGCGGAGATCGCGTTGCCGATCCTGCGCGAGGAGGGGGTGCCGGCAACGTTCTTTGTCGCCACCGGCTATCTGAATGGCGGCTGCATGTTCAACGACATGCTGATCGAAACGGTTCGCCGGATTCCCTCCATGGCAGTGGACCTGGCCCCGGAGGGACTGGGCACGCGTCCACTGGAGTCCATGGCGCAGCGCCGCGCCACGATCCACGCCCTGATCGGGGCCCTCAAATATCGGCCGCTGGCCGAACGCAGCCGTCGCGCCGAGGCGTTGGGCGCGCGCTTCCACATCATGCCCCCCGGCGACCTGATGATGACCGATGACCAGGTTCGCGAGCTGGCCGATGCCGGCATGGGGATCGGCGGGCACACGGTCCTGCACCCGATTCTGGCGGAGACCGATGCGGAGACCGCGCAGCAGGAAATTGCGGAGGGCAAGGCCGAACTCGAGGCCCTGGTGGGGCGTCCCGTGCGCCTGTTTGCCTATCCCAACGGTCGTCCCGGCAAGGACTATGCGCCGGAGCATGTCGAGATGGTGCGTGCCAGTGGGTTCGACGCCGCCGTATCAACCATGGCCGGTGCCGCCGGCCGCGACACGGATCCGCTGCAACTCCCGCGTTTTACCCCCTGGGATCGAACACCTCTGCGCTTTGGCCTGCGGCTTGCGCGCAATCTGGCTTCAGCCCACTGAAGGTGCGAACACGATGACGACCCGCGTCCATTTGACCGTTGATACCGAGTTCAGCATCGCCGGGGCCTTTCGCGAGCCGCAAACCCACCAACCGGTCGGGCCGCCGTCGGTCTACTGCCATCGTAACGGGCGCTCGGAGGGTCTTGGTTATCTGCTGGACACCCTCGACCGGTATGCGATTCGTGCCACCTTCTTTGTCGAGACGCTGAACACGATTTATTTCGGCGACGAGCCGATGGGCGAGATCGCCCACGCGATCGCCGGCCGCGGGCACGATATCCAGCTCCACCTGCACCCCTGCTGGACGTACTTCGGACACCCGGACTGGGTTCAGCGGCTGCAAACCGACCCGCCGAACGACAATGTCACCCGGCGCAGCGTCGAGGAACTGGCCGACCTGATCGAACAGGGAAGGGCGACGTTCCGCCGCTGGGGGCTGGATGCCCCCAGCGTGCTGCGTACCGGCGGGCTCAAGGTCGACCTGAAGGTCTACGCTGCCATGCGGCAGGCCGGGCTCCCCCGGGCCTCCAATATCGGGCTCGCGATCTATCCGCCGGCCGAGCCGGAGCTGCAGTTGCGGGGCGGCTGCCATGTGATCGACGGGGTACTCGAGTTCCCGGTGACCACCTACACCGATTTCCAGTGGGGGCCGCGGACCCATCTGAAGTCGCTCACCATTACCGGCACCTCCTGGCCGGAGATGCGCAGGCTGCTGTTCCAGGCCCGGCGCCAGGGGCTTAGCGACGTGGTCGTGCTGACCCACCCGTTCGAGTTCGTGCGCTATCGGGACGATCAGCCGACACCCGGCATCAATCCGCTGACCCGCCGCCGCCTGGGGCGACTGTGCCGATTCCTGCGGTCGGAACCAGGATTCACCCCGGCCTGCATGGCTGACGTGCTGGCCACGCCCACGCCTCGGGAGGCGACGCCCATGCTCACCGTCCCCGCAGCCCAGGCGGCACTGCGCGCCCTGGAGAACTGGACCAGTCAGCGGGTGTTCTGGGGATGAAAGCCGACCATCCAATGGCCGGACATTCGGTGGCCCGCTATCCGGTCGAGCGGGTCCGTCTCGCCCTGCGCATCGGCGAGATCACGCTGGGCGACGTCTCGCTGCGAATGTCGGTCGACAACCGCCATTTCCTGCAGCGCCCGGCGGCCCAGGCACCGTACGCCGGGGATGCCGTCGCCGATGGCCACCTGGCCCGCTCGCAGCCCGTCGAGGGGCCGTTGCCGCGGCTGTCGTGGGTGGCGGGCTATCTGCGCTACGTCCCCAGCCAGTACATGCGCCACTACATCGATCTCGACATGGGCTGGGCGGGTTATCAGGCGAAGTTCTCCTCCAAGTCCCGCCAGACGATGCGGCGCAAGGTGCGCAAGTTCGCCGATGCCTCCGGGGGCACGATCGACTGGCGCACCTATCGCACACCGGAGGAGATCGAGACCTTTCGCAGCCTCGCGCGCGAGGTCTCGCGGCTGACCTACCAGGAGCGCCTGCTGAACGCCGGCCTCCCGGACGATGACGCGTTCGCCGAGCGCAGCGCGCGGCTGGCCGCCGCCGACCAGGTGCGGGCCTACCTCCTGTTCCTGAATGACGAGCCGGTGGCCTATCTGTATTGCCCGGCCCGCGACTCGGCCCTGCTCTACGCCTACCTGGGCTACCACCCGAAGGTGGCCGCCCTGTCGCCGGGCACGGTACTGCAATGGCTGATGCTGGAATCCCTGTTCCAGGAGGGTCGGTTTCGCTATTTCGATTTCGCCCCGGGCGACAGTCCGCACAAGGCCCTGTTCGGCTCCGCCCACCAGCTGTGTGCGGATGTCTATTACCTGCGGCGTCGCCCGCGCCCGCTCGCCCTGGGTCTTGCCCATGCCGCTACCACGCTGGGTTCGGACGCCGTCTCCGCGGCTCTGTCCCGGCTCGGCCTCAAGCAATCGCTGAAGCGTTTCCTGCGCCGCGGCGGTTCCGGCCGGCCCACGGAGCGCAATCGGGAGGTGATCAAGAAATGACCCTGAAACGTCATTTGCGCGAGGTCTATATCTGCGCCAGGCGTTACTACCTGGCGGTATCGCAACCAACCCCGGACGCCCCGCGCGTCACGACCCGGCTGCACGGTGTCCTCAAGGCTCGCCTCTGGCACGGAATCAGTCCGCGCTATTACTCCGTCTTCCGCCTGGCAGCAGTCGATCCCGCGCGGTGGGACGACTACGTGATCGACAACGATCACTATCGAGACCGCTTCCGCGCTTGTAGCGCTGAACAGTACCGGCGCATCCTCAACCACAAGAGCCTGTTTTCTGAACACTGCCAGCGCCATGGTCTGCTCACCCCGGCGTTGCGGGCCATTATCCCGACGAGTGCAGCCATGCCGGGAGCTGATGGTCTCGATACTTCCGGGCCGGTTACGCCAACTGTCCAGCACTGGCTGGAGTGCCTTGGCGATTGCAACGATGACCTGTTTATCAAGACCGATGACGGCTCGTATGGTGATGGGGCGTTGTTAGCCACTCGGCGGGGCGATCGCTGGGAATACTGCGGTAGGGCCACGCCGCTCAGCGGCCTGTTCCATTACATCAGGGAGCGCGCCAACCAGAGGCGCAGCCCCTACATCGCCCAGTCACGCATCCATATCCATCACGGGCTCCGGCATCTGATGTCGCCCACGGCCGTGGGCTGTGTGCGGATCGTGACCTACATGAAGGATGGCGAGGCCCATGTCTTTCGTTCGGAGATCAAGCTGACCGCAGGGGAGGGAGATATCGACAACTTCATGCTGGGGACCACTGGCAATGTAGTTGCGGCAGTGGACATTGATAGTGGTCGAATGTCGGTTGGCTATGCCTCGCGCAGTCCTGCCTGGCCGGTCATTCAGCCGGTGTCCGAGCATCCGGACACGGGCAGGCGCATCGAAGGTACCCGGTTGCCGTTGTGGGAGGACGTCAAGTCACTCGCGCTGCAGGCCCAGCGCAGCCTGCCCAAGGTCAAGACGATTGGCTGGGATATCGCGATCACTCCCGAGGGACCAATGATCGTCGAGGGCAATACGACCTATGGGCTGGCCAGTCTTCAGGTCGCGCACCAGCGCGGGTTCAAGCAGGAAATGGAGCAGATCTTTCGTGGGTAACATTCTTCCGCCCGATCAAGATCGGGAGCTGATCAAGAAATGACGTTGAAAGCCATATCCTCCGCAAGGCCCACACGTATGCGCCATGAGGTGGTAACAAGTACCGACTGACACGTCCTTTGTGGGGCGCAAGTAGCCTCGGTTCTTCCGACTGATAACGATGCCACCCTTGCTGAACGTGGGCGGTTAGAGGGTGGGTGGGCACTCGATAGTGCCTTGCCTATGCCTACGGCGGCGCGAGCAAATCCGTTCAAAGTCTCCCGCTCCCACGCGAGATGCTGCGGCGCAGAGACGAAAGGAGGCGTGGCCCTCGGGAACGCCCCCATCGTCTGCGTACCAGGTGTAGCACTGCCAGCGGCAGTGGTCTCAACCTCGTGGGGAAGGCGGCCCCATAGGCCCTCAGTTGGTCGCGGATTGCGTCGGAGAGATATCCATCTCCGTGAACCTGGACGGAAGGGAGGCCCCAGTCGGCATTAGCCTCCACAATGACCGGTCCGTCGACAGTCAGAGCGATATCCCAACCAATCGACCGTGCCCCGGAGAATATCCGCGCCGCGTGTTCACATAGTTCCAGGGTGGCATTCCACTCGGGAATCCGAAGGCCTTCGAACGGAGCTCCTGTTTCTGGATGGGACGCGCTCCATTCGCCCCCGAACTCGGCCTTCCGAACACCCTTGCCAAGCTGCCCCGTGCTGGGGTCAACCCGGATCGACAGCCCACCCTTGTCCCAGTTATCGGTCGCGTTGTCGCCGCAACCGACCCTTAGAATGGAATGGTGTATGTGGACGTTGCCTTCGGTATCCATGAAGGTCACGATCCGCAAGGTATTGACGCTGCTGGGATTGAGTTCAGCCAGAAACGGGTGTTGCCGCAAGAACTCTTGAATAATCCAGCCGGGATAGCGGTTCGTATGGACGTCGAACACATCTTCGGCGAGACCGGCGGCAAATTCCGTAACCAGTACGGTCCGACCATCATACTCAACATCCTGCATGCCATCCGCCCGCCTCCGGATGGTCGCTTTCATAATGCTGTCCCCGCGCCATCCGCCGCGCGGCTTGAAGATCAGTTCTGCTACATCGCTAGCGCGCAGCAACGCACCCAGGTCCTCTGGGTTCCGCAATGGGTCACCGCTGGCAGTTAGGCCTACAACCGGATGGTAGAGCCCCAGGGTCTGCGGCACGGGTACCGCCAGCGCGGAAAGGACCTGATGCGTCATCCACTTGTCGTCAAGGAGGTGCTTCTCGTAGCCAATATTGATGCAGGGGTGGTAACGGCGGTGATTCTCCTCAAATGACAGGTAGCGCATGGCCAGCTGGGGATTTCCAAGGTTCTCAAACCCGTACAAGGAGTATTCCCGGCGGGTGAATCCGCTACCCAATATCCGTGTTTTATCTATGTTCACAGGGCTATCTCCATTAACTGTCCGGGCAGCGTGCGCTGGGCCCAGTCAGAATGTTCAAGTCTTGTCGGTTGGCTCCGCCTTGCCCATTAAATTTGATTCGTCTCAGACATGTTCAGCATGCGCCGTCAACGCATTAGAAAAGGTCGGGGGTCGCTCATCGCCTGCCACAGGCCGCGCAGGTTGTACGGGGCGATTCCTCGCCACTGGCCGGGTTTCCAGAGCAGGTGTTTAATCAGGTGGCTGTGCAGGTGGTAGGCGCCGGCTACGGGGGAGGGCTGTACAGCCGAGCCACCCGCGGCGAGCGCAAAACCCGCCTCGACGAAATTGATCCCTGCCCACAGCGAGGCCTGCAGGGTGTACCAGAAGCGCGGATTGCACTCGAGTACGCGAACCTCCCCGGTCGATTCGTCCACGCGCAGGTCGATATTCGCCACGCCGGTATAGTGCGCCGCCCGGACGATCCGGCGACCGATCTCCAGCAGCCGCTCGTCGGTGAAGAATTCCAGTGAACAGGGATTCCGGCGCGATTGCAGGAGATGGCAGACCACGTCCCCATTCCGGGCCAACAGGCTCAGGTCCGCGTCGAATCCGGGCACATATTCCTGCACCACCAGTGGGAATTGGGCATGGCGTCCACCTCTCTCCAGGTGGGCCTCGATGTCATCGAGCCGCTTCGCCTGAAGGATTCCATGGCTGGATTCGCCGTACAGCGGTTTGACCACGACTGGGAACGCCATCCCGGCATCCTGCAGGTGCTCCAGGTCTTCGGGGCCTTCCAGGCGCAGTGCCCTTGGACACGGGATTCCATGGGTCTCCATGAAACGTTGAAAGGTCCATTTGTCGTCCAGCATGCCCAGCACCTCCAGGCTGCTGGAGGGAAAGGCCGTCACGCCCGGCAGGCGCGGTGCAAGCGCGTGGACTACGCCGGCCCCCAGGATGTCGGCCCCGACCATCCCGTCGATCCGGTTTTGTGTGCAGTAGTCGCGCAGGTGGTCGCCAAAGGCTTCCAGGGTTTCCGGCTGGGTGTCCGGCAGGGGCATGCGCTGGTAGCGATCGCGGTACCGGGAGTGACGGGCGGCCCCCGGGGACTTGAGCTCCAGCAGGTGGATCTCGGCGGCGATGCGCTGCAGGCAGTACAGCACTTTCAGGGCAAGCGGCGAACCGTCGGAGAGCACCGCGACGCGCTGCGGCATGGGGCTTTCGGTCATACCGGCAGGCGAAGTTGAATGCGCCGGGAGAACGGGCAGATCTCGATATAGGAGCCGGCGACCCGCCAGCCGGTTTTTTCGCTCACCCGGATCGAACTCTTGTGGCTGTGCCAGATCCGGCTGTACAGGCGGGTGAAGCCCCGTTGCGACATCAGGTAGGCCGTCTGCCTTTTCAGCAGGGCCGCATACCCCTGCCCGCGATGCTGGGGCAGGGTGTACAGCCCGGTCGATTTCGCCGCCCCCTCGGGCAGTCTCCAACTGCGCCCCTGGCGTTCGGCCTCGTAACGCGCCCCCCACCAGTACCATTGCACTGCCACGAGCTCATCGTCGCGAAAAAGGCCGAACCCCTGGGCCCCTTCGCCGCCGAATTCCCGACGCTGGAGCATCCCTTCATCCACCACGCCGTCCAGGTCCTCGGGGGTGATCGGCTCGACCCGGATACCTTCGGGCAGTTCGGCCGCGGGTTGCGGGAGATCGATATAAAAGACCTTCCAGTACTGGTAATCGCCCAGCCCCAGGTGCAGGGCCTCCTTTAAAAGGCTGCGCGGACTATAAACATTGACGGTGGCCACACGCTTCCCCTATTACGCCCTTCGCGACCCAGGCAATCACCCGATATGGCCGCCCTGGCTTTCGACGCACGCCATGACGCAAGTGCAGTTTGACGATGCGGTTTTGATAAATCGATCCTGGAGGCCGGTTCTGGCTGTGATTTCATATTTCGACAGGAAGCGATCATTAATCAGTGTCTCCCTAGCATATATCGCCACGTTGCGATTGTCGGTACGGTTTTTTTGGTACGCGAAAGCCCTTTCGGCGCCGTTTCAAGCTGCTAGGCTGAAATGTCCGGATCAGGTTTGTTCAGGGGCAATGAGATCACTCAATCAGGCGGGACAAATAGGGCGTTCTTGCAACGAAGAGGCCGGGTGCGGTCGCGCGTTTGTTTTTGTTTGGGGAGGGTATCGTGGGTAAAGTGTTCGGGTTGATGGTATCCGCGCTCTATCGTTCCAATCATATCGTTGGGCACTTTTTCCGTTCCGATGTCTGGGGACAGTTTCAGGCGGTCGCCGACCACTATGGTCCGTCGGTCCCGGTCATCGCCCGGAGGGTGCTGCGGTTGTACGGGGCCGCCCGCTTTCTGTCTGGTGAGGTGCTGTTTCGAGGGCTGCGGAACAAGCGTGTTCCGATGCACGAGCGGTTGGCCAATGCTGGCGATGAGCGCGTGCAAGGGTTCCAGTTCGCTGTCAATTCGTCGCATGCGCCGCTATGTCGCAACAAGCATGTGAACCAGCGAGACCGCATTCAGGACCACCCGTGGCCCTGGCGGGGGAAGCGATGGCTTTCGTAGAGGTCATTGGTCGCCAGTGCCTGGGGCAGGCGTCCCATCACCTGGACTTCGACTGGGTAGCCGGAGGCCCGACGCTCGTCGCGGGCTGGTCATTCGACGGGGCGAGTCTGTCCGTCTCAGCCGATCGGCTCGGGTTTATTCCGTTGTTCTATGCCCGTGAGGGCCGTCGCCTGATCGTGGCCGACTCCCTGCGGGAGGCCGCGGCGCGCTTGTCGGCCCCCGCCTTTGACGACGAGGCCATCGCGGTCTTCATGGCGCTGGGTTATCTCGTGGGTGACCAGACTCCGCTGGCGGGCGTGAAGGTTCTGATGCCCGGGGAGACCCTGCTGTGGCGTGAGGGTGTGCTCTCCGGCGAGCGCCCCGCCATCCCCCTGATGGCCGCTTTCCCCGGAGACCCGCACGAGGCGCGGACACGGTTCGCGGAACTCTTTGCGCGGGCGATCGAGCGGCGTGCCGCTGGCGGTGTGGGGCGCCTGCCGCTGTCCGGGGGCCGCGACTCGCGCCATATCTGTCTGGAGCTGGCGCAACAGGACACCCCACCACCCCGAACCCTGGTCCTGCGGGCGAAGAGAGGGGACGAGAGTGGCGTGGCGTGTGCGCTGTCCCAGCACCTGGGGATTGAATGTCAGGTGATCGACAATCCCCAGGATTGTATCGCCGCGGAGCGACAGAAAAACCGCCTGAACCACTACTCCACCGACGAGAACAGCTGGTACCTCGCGTTGATGCCGCATCTGGACGGCCCGGTATTCGATGGCCTGGCCGGTGACGCCTTGAGCAACGGCAACTATTTCGACCCGCGAACGGCCGAGTGCCTGGATGCCGGTGATCTCGAAGGGGCGGCGAATCGTGTGCTGATGGCGGGCAGTTACACATCGTTTCTGAAGCGGCCGTTTCAGGACCGCTGGCGCCTGCAGGTCGCTCATGATGCGATCATCCGCGAGTTGGCCATGCACGCCGGCGCGCCCGACCCGGTTAAGTCGTTCCTGTTTTGGAACCGGATCCGCCGCGAGATCGCCCTGTTGCCGATCGCCATGGCCGGACAGCAGCAGGCCGTCTGCCTGCCCTATCCAGACCCGGACGTGCTGGAGTTCCTGCTGAGCCTGCCGTGGCAGTCGTTCGCGACGCGCGCGTTCCACGATGAGGTGATCCGGAGCCGTTATCCCCACGCCGCGCATATCCCGTACAGCCAGAAGGCCACGGGGTCACCGCCACGGGTCGAGTGGGCGAGTCTCAGCCGCAGGGTTTCGCATCTGGCGCGGCCGTTGTTCAATGCCTTTACGCGCCCGGAGCGGGTCGTCGGGTACACCCTCGAGGCTCTGCGCACGGGCCATATCCGCCCGCTCACGCCGACCTTCGTCAAGGTGATGCCGCTCCTCCAGGCGGTTCAGGAGCTGGGGGTCGACCCTCACCGCCACCAGGCGGCTGCCCACCCAACCGGAAAGGCTGCCTGATGCGCCGGCTCGCGCGTCGAAGCACCGTCTGGTTGCCGGCCATCCTCGCGCTGGCGCTTGCGACCAGCCAGGCAGCGGCCAGTGAAAGCGCGTTGGGGCGGATGGCGGCGAGCCTGCAGCCGGGGGAACTGGCCCCCCTTGATGCCGGTTTGCCCGAGGGGTTCCAGCGCTATCATGACTTTCTGCGCGCCTACTCGATTGATCCGGATACCTGGAACGACAGCGCTCACTGGGACCCCGAGCGACGCCAGGCCTTCATGTTTGGTGACCGAGGATCCACGCCGGTGTTCATTACCTATAGCGAGGATCAACATGAGTGGCGGTATCTGTCTGCCGAGGGCCCGCCCCCCTTCGCGCATGTCTATGGTGGTGTGGCGCTCGACCCCGAGCGGGGCCATTACTACAAGATCAGTGCCGGCCGCTCGCAGCGCACTCTGCATCGCTATTCCATTGCGGAGGATCGCTGGGAACTCGCGACGCGCAGTCTGCCCGGGCCCGGCGGGGGGTGGGAGCACACCGATCCGATCGAGTGGCACGACGCACTGGACCAGCTGATCTACATCCGCGAGAACCAGGTTTACGGCCTCCGCGATGGTCGCTGGACTGAACACGGCAAGGTCGCGGTCGATGGCTATCACTCTTCGGCCCAGTACAACCGCGTGCGCGACGAGATGCTGTTCATCGGCGGCAACAAGTCGCGCAACAAGGTCTCCCTGCTCGATGCGAATGGCGCAGTGCGCGATCTTGGCGATGCGCCGTTCGTGTTCGGCATCATGAACGGAAGCCTGACCTACGATCCGCAAACGGGGAACTACTTGGTGCTGCGGGCCGGGCGGGCGCGGGAGTTGTGGGAGCTCGATCCGGATCGGGACGAATGGCGCAAGGCCGCCGATTGGGGGGGGCAGCGCTGGCCCTTTGATCGTTATGGCGGGATCGTGCCGGTGCCGATAGACGACCACGGTGTCATCCTCTGGCTCAACCAGGCCGGCCCGCTGCTGCACCGCCATCAGTCCGCGTTCGGGCAGGAGCGCACGGGGGTCACGTTGCCACCACCGGCCGATGGGCGAGCGGAGTTCCTCTGGATCTCGGCGAGCGAACCCGCGCCGGAGCGACGTTCACAGCTGTACGACATCGCCGAGACCTTGGAACCGGGCGAGTTCCGCCGCGTGGAGACCCAGCTGCCGGACGGAGTCCCGGACATGGCGCGCATGAACAACACCCAGTGGCATGACCCGGACAAGCGCGGCACCTTCGGGGTGGGCTGGACCGACCGCCACATCTTCGATCCGGAGACCGGGCGGCTGTTCAATATCCTGATGCGCGACAATTCCGTCCGCTCGGTGACCTGGCTGGAGCCGGATCTGACCTGGGCCGGCGTCGTGGCCCCGCCGGGGCTCGATTATGACGGGGGCGAACGGCGCCCGTACAACCGCCTGATGGATGGCGGTGATGGCTACCTGTACTTCTCGCCGAGCGAGCCGCGCCGCTCCGACATTGGCCGCCTGGTGCGCGCCCCGTACACCGACCCGACGGCCTGGGAGGAGGTCGGCCTGGGTGCCGGCCAGGGCAATGCGCATGCAGTCGGCGATCACTCGACCGTGTGGCATCCCGACATCGAGAAATTCGTCCTCTATACGCTGGGCTCCGCCAGCTACGACCTTATACCGGGTGACGGCATCGAGGCCCACACGATGGGGCAGGTCCGTGTCTGGGGGCATGGCGATCGGGCGTGGACCTATCCCCGGAATCACCCGGATTATCGAGGCCCCGAGGGCCGCACCCAGTCCTCCGGGTATGGCGGAACCATGCTCTACAACCCGGTGCATCGCGAGGTGCTGATCTATGGGGGCATGACCCAGTACGGCGGCAACCACCGCCGCGGCGCCGAGGCCACGGCCACCATCGACCGCGAGGGCCGATTCCAGCGGCACGGGGCCTCCGGACAGGCCTATGTTGCCGGCGGCAGCCGGCTGACCTATCACCCGAAGACCGGGGACTACATCCTGCTGCAGAACAATGCCCGGCAGATGTACATCGGCGATCCGCCCCGCGGCAAACCCTGGCGGCTGATGTACAACTGGCAGCAGGTGGACTTTGCCGATCGCCCGTTTGACCGCTACGAGAACTGGCATCGCGTCACCCCACTGCCCGGGACGGATGTGCTGATCTGGTCCGACCTGCGCCGCGGGATCATCCTGCAGCGCTTGCCCGAAGGCGACTAGGAGACGCGGATTGAATCCCGCGTCTCCCTCACGTTCCGGGGGCGGGTATTCAGTCGCTCCAGCCAAGCGTCAGTCGGTGGGCATAGGGGCCCGGGGGCAGCGGTTTCGGCGGTAGTGCGCAGCCCAGGCCGGGGATGGTCGAGGGCAGGGGGATCTGGACGATCGAGCGTCCGGATGCGGGAAAGAGCACTTCGGTCCACTGACCGGTCACCGGATCCTGCTGCTGAAAGCGCCGCACACTCGGGCCGTTGTCGACCACCAGCGCATGGCCGCCCGGGTTCAGGTAGTGGACCGGGACCTCGCCTCGGCATTCCAGCGCGACCTCCTGGCGCAGTGTGGGCCCGGCGGGGTCCAGCCAGAACGTGATGCGGCCGAACAGGACGGACGAGCGCGGGCGCCGCAGGGCCTCCCCGCGTCCGACGGCCCCGCCGAACCAGCGCCAGTCCAGCGCGGCCAGGCCGCGCCTCCAGAGGGTGCGGGCCGCTGCCCGAAGTACGGGGACCGCGTGGCCATCTTCCAGCCGTACCCGCACGGTGGCCCCCGGCGTATCCACCGTCACCGAGCGAAAATCGGCCAGCGCCCAGAGTTGGTCGCCGATCTGAAACAAAGGTACCCAGCCGGCCAGGGCGGGGTTGCGCAGCAGCGCTTCGGCCTCGACCCGTACCGCCGGCGGGCACAGGATCCGGTCGCGGTGGCGAATGTGAAAGGGCTGACCACCGGCATAGCGCAGCTCGGCCACGTCGCGGCTGAACGCCTGTGGCGCCTGCCCGCGGGTGCTGATCAGGGCACACAGGTCCGGCCCGGCCCGGGCGCACAGTACGCCCGCCTGCAGATCCTGCTGGCAGGCGCCGGTCCGCCCTCCTGCCCATTGAAGATCCTCGACGATCTCCGGCGTCCCCTCGCGGCGCCGCCGGTCGCCGGCCCATGCCAGGACCGCAGCGGCCCAGGCGTTGTAGACCGACAGGTGCATGTAGTTGTCCCATCCCGCGGGACGGTTCCCGGGTGTGGAGGCACGATCCGCGGGCGTCAGACCCAGCAGACCGTCGCCTCTGCGTTGCCGCTCCCATCGCGCCAGCACGCCACGCAGCATCTGCCCGGCCGGGGCGTCCGTCTGCTGTGCCCCGGCCAGCCCGAGCAGATCCAGGCTGCCCACCAGGCAGGCGTCGCCGAACAGGGAGTGGGTGCTGCGGCCAAGACCTCCCGCGTACTCTCCGCCGTCCCAGGTCAGCGCGACCCAGCCATATAGGCGCTGGGTGAGCGTTGCCAGCGCGGGCGTGGGTGCGTAACACAGCGCAATCGAGGCGATCAGCAAAGCCTTGTGGTGGTACGCCATCGGGGTGGCCACGCCCCGTGGCCCCGGGCGGGCCGGATAGTCGATAAAACCGCCGCTGGCGGTCGTCCAGCGTTCCAGCAATGCGGCCAGCCGAGCCGCCGCATGGTCGCGTGGGCGGCCGGGCCGGGCCTCAACCAGACGGCAAAGCTGGGCCAGCAGGGTCCAGTTATTCGACGGATAGTGTCGACTCGGATGGCACCGTTGCAGCGCCTCGTCGAGCATCGTTTCCAGTGCGGGCGTGACAGGTTGTACCCCCGCGATGACCCGTTCCCGCAACAACAGCAGCAACAGGCGGTTGAACGGTGCGTGCCCGGCGTGGCGGCCACAGCGCGTGAGCCAGGCCCGCAATGGCCAGCCCCACTGTTCCATCTCGGGGCCACCCTGCAGGTACAGCGCCAGGGTCGCACTGGTCTGGCCGTAATGGTCCGCGGGGCTCGGCGCCTGCTCGATGGGGTCCCAGAGCCCGGTGTCCGGTCGCACATGGGCTGCGACCGCCTGGGCAAGGCGCTCGGCCCACGGCTGGAGCGTGGAGGCGCCCAAGGTGACGACCTTACCCATGAGCGTGCGTGTACATGAATCCGTGTTTCCCTAGCGCGAGATGCCGGGCGCCCCGGCGGCGCTGTCGGGCTCGGCTCGCGTCGGGAACGTGTTCGCCTGGACTGGTGCGGACACGGGCGCCTCGGCCACGCGGGGTGCTTCTTCCAGTTCGCGGCGCATGATGACGGCCAGGGCGATGAACGCGAACAGCAGGTTGAAGTAGATCACGTCGAGGAAGGCCCCGGCAGCCAGGTAGCCGAGCAACCCCACCTGGATGGCCCAGGCGTATTCCGCCAGCCAGATCTGCCCCGTCTCGAGCCGGGCTCGCTTGCGGATCCGGTTCAGCGAAAAGAACGTGAAGCCGACCAGCAGCAGGAAGGTGGCGAGTCCACCAAAGCCATGTTCGCCCATCAGGCCGAAATAGATGCTGTGCGGCGACAGCACGTGGCGCCAGTCCCCCTCGAAATTCGCGTAGCCGACCCACCAGTCATAGCCGAGGTGGTGGTTGCGAAAGCCCATCCCGGTAAGCGGTCGCTCGGTGGCCATGTTCCAGTTCACGCCCCACGCCTGGATGCGCTGCATGGCGGAACGGTCTTCCTCGTAGGTCTCGATCGTGCCCCAGCGATCCAGAAGACGATCCGGCGCGGTCACTCCAATCACCCCGAAGACCAGCACGCCGGCCATCACCATCGCCAGCTTGTGGCGCATGTGCCAGAACAGGAACGGCGCGACCACCAGGATCCCCAGCAGGGCCCCGCGGGAATAGGTCGCGAGGATCGCGATGGCAGTCAGCCAGAACACGCCGTATACGCCCCAGCTGATCGGCCGGTAGAAGCGCTCCAGGCCCGGGATCTCGAGATCCACCCAGCGCTCGCGGAACAGCCGCGCGCTGATCAGGATCAGCGGCAGCACCATCACCATTGCCAGCCCGATGTACGTGTTCCCGGACAGATAGGAGCCCGGAGGGCCCAGCACCATGTACTGCCCGCCCGTGGACAGCGTGAACAGGCCGCCCTTGAACCCGAAAAATGCGATGGAGAATGTAATAACTAATAACAGCCAGACGATGCGAAGCTGACCGAATATCAGCATGGGTGTGATAAATGTAATCAAGAGGATCTTAAAAACGTGCTGCCAGAAGTCCCATGCACCGCTGGAATTTACCGCAAAATACGAAGTCATGGTGATGTAGCCGAGAAACACCCATAACATCACCATCTCGCGCGTCATCGGCATCGGCCGTCGATCCTTGGCCAGAAACAGCGCGGCCAGCGTTGTCATGCCAATGACGGCGGCTACGGGGAAGCTGCGCATGAACGACCAGGTGAGGCCATGCGGGGCCATCAGGCCGACCCAGAACCAGGCGGGGATGCCGACCCAGGGCCTTGCCAGGATCACCGGGATCAACACCATTATTATAAAAAACAGCAGGTAGTCGCGCATCGCAGAGAATTCCGCTATACAGCAGTACGTGCGTGTCGATTCGAGTTTCGACACATGAAAACGGCGATAGTGTTCGGCCCACTCGAAGAGTAGCCTATTTACCGAGCGAGTGGGTATGGGGTTGTAAAAGATTCGTACTCGGCTGCGTGCCGAATCCACCTTGACGGAGTCCGTTCTGATCATGCGTCACACCACCCTGCTGCACGAAGGCGTTTTGCACAGCGCCGAGCGAAACCCAATGGCCTCGGCCATCACCCATCGGGGGGTCACGCAGTCATACGAGGCGGCCGCCAGCGACATCGAGAACGCAGCCCGACGGCTGCTCGCCACCGGGCTTCAGCGACAGGACCGGGTTGCGGTGTATCTGGACAAATGTCCGGAGGCGGTCCATGCGATGTTCGGGGCCTCGCGGGCGGGAGGGGTGATGGTCCCCGTCAACCCGCTGCTGAAGGCCTCGCAGGTCGCGCACATCCTTCAGGACTGCCGGGTGCGAATCCTGGTCACGTCCGCAGTGCGCTATGCCGCGCTGCGCGATGCCCTGGCGCAATGTCCGGAACTGGACACCATCCTGTTCGTGGACACACCGCCTGACGCCGAAACATCGGGCGGGCCGCGGCTCGAGGCCTGGCAGTCGGCGGCGGATTTCGGGCTGGGCAGGCCGGCCCATCGGGTCATCGACACGGACATGGCGGCGATCCTCTACACCTCCGGCAGCACCGGGCGACCCAAGGGCGTGGTGCTGTCGCACCGCAACCTGGTGGCCGGTGCGCAAAGCGTCGCGCACTATCTGCACAATCGTGCGGAGGACCGCATCCTCTGCGTGCTGCCGTTCAGCTTCGATTACGGCTTCAGTCAGTTGACCACCGCGTTCCTGACCGGGGCCCATGCCACCCTGCTCAATTACCTCCTGCCCCGCGACGTTCTGAAGGCTGTTGGGCAGGGCGGGATCACCGGGCTGGCGGCGGTGCCACCGCTGTGGATCCAGCTGGCCGAGATGGAGTGGCCGGAGGCCGCGCGGCGATCCCTGCGCTACATCACGAACTCGGGCGGCGCGATGCCCCTGAAGACCCTGAAGCGCCTGCGGGCGCACCTGCCGCGCACCCAGGTCTATCTGATGTACGGCCTCACGGAGGCCTTCCGTTCGACCTATCTGCCGCCCGAGGAGGTCGATCGTCGCCCCGACTCCATGGGGCGGGCCATACCCAATGCCGAGGTCATGGTCGTGCGCGAGGACGGCAGCCGCTGCGCCCCCGGAGAGCCCGGGGAACTGGTCCATCGCGGGGCCCTGGTCGCGATGGGCTACTGGAACGATGCCGCGCGCACGGCCCAGCGCTTCCGTCCCGCGCCGGGACAACCCGAAGGCCTGCCGGGCCAGGAGATGGCCGTGTGGTCCGGGGACACGGTGCGGATGGACGAGGACGGATATCTGTACTTCGTCGGCCGGCGCGACGAGATGATCAAGACCTCGGGGTACCGGGTGAGCCCGGTGGAGATCGAGGAGGTCGCCTATGCCACGGGGCTGGTGACCGAGGGGGCGGCGCTGGGTATCGCGCATCCGCAGCTGGGCCAGGCGGTCGTCCTGGTCGCGCTGCCCGCCGAACCCTCGGTGACCCATGACCAGCTGATGGCGCTGCTGCGCGAGCGCTTGCCGGCCTTCATGGTGCCCAGCCACCTGGAGCTGCGGTCGCAGTCCCTGCCCCGCAATGGCAATGGCAAGATTGACCGCAAGGCGCTGGCGGCCGAGTTCGAGGGCCTGTTCCAGGCGGTCGCCCTGTCATGAACCGGGAGGTATCCATGACGTCCGCCCCCCGTCATGCGGCGATGGCGGCCTTCGAGGTGCGCGACCACTCGCTGCTGATCGGCGGGATCCCCCTGACCGAGATCGCCCGCCGCGCGGGCCGGACCCCGTTCTATGTCTATGACCGACAGGTCATGACGCGCCGCGTCCAGGCCCTGCGCCAGGCCCTGCCCCGGGACCTGTCGATCCACTACGCGATCAAGGCGAACCCGATGCCGGCGGTCGTGGGGCATATGGCCTCGCTGGTCGATGGCCTGGATGTCGCCTCCGGGCGCGAACTGCAGATTGCCCTGGACGCCGGGGTGTCCGCGGCCGATATCAGCTTCGCCGGGCCGGGCAAGTCCCCGGCCGAGCTGGAGATGGCGGTAGCCGCGGGGATCACCATCCACCTCGAGTCCGATACCGAACTGACGCGGGTCGCGGCGATTGCCGAGCGCACCGGCAGGGCGCCCTGCGTCGCGGTGCGTGTGAACCCCGACTTCGAGCTGAAGACCTCGGGCATGAAGATGAGTGGCGGCCCCAAGGTATTCGGCGTGGATGCCGAGTGCGTGCCCGAGATGCTGGGGCGCATTGGCGAGCTGGGGCTGCACTTTCGCGGGTTTCACATCTTTGCCGGCTCGCAGAATCTGCGCGCCGAGTCGCTGGTGGAGGCCCAGGGCCTGACCCTCGACCTGGCATTGCGCCTGGCCGACCATGCCCCGGGGCCGGTGGAGACGCTGAACATCGGGGGCGGTTTCGGGATCCCCTATTTCCCGGGCGATCAACCGCTGACCCTGGGCCCCATCGCCGAGCAGCTCGAGAAACGCCTGCCGGAGGTTCGCGCGCGGATGCCGCAGGCCGAGATCATCCTCGAGCTGGGCCGCTATCTGGTGGGGGAGGCGGGCGTTTACGTCGCCGAGATACTGGACCGCAAGGTCTCGCGCGGCCGGGTATTCCTCGTCACCAATGGAGGGCTCCATCATCACCTGGCGGCTTCGGGCAACTTTGGCCAGGTGATCCGCAAGAACTACCCGGTCGCCATCGGCAACCGCATGGGGGAGACGGAAACCGAAGTCGTGGACGTCGTCGGGCCGCTGTGCACCCCGCTGGACGTCCTGGGTCAGCAGATGGAACTGCCTCGCGCGGAGATCGGCGATCTGGTGGTGGTCTTCCAGTCCGGGGCCTATGGCTACACGGCCAGCCCCAGGGGTTTCCTCAGCCACCCGGAGCCGGCGGAGATCCTCGTCTGACGCGAGGGGTCCGCTGTCAGGCGTGCCCGGCCGCCAGCTGCTGGAAGTGCGTGCTGCCGTCGACCAGCATCTCCCAGCGGCCCTGGTCGACCAGACGCCCGCTATCGAGCACGTAGATCTGATCGCAGGGTTTGACGGTGCTCAGCCGGTGCGCGACCAGGATGATCGTCTTGTCGCCGCTCAGGTTGTGAATGGCGTCCATCACGGCGCGTTCGGTGGCGTTGTCCAGGGCGCTGGTGGCCTCGTCGAAGAACAGCACCGCCGGGTCGCGGTAGAGGGCCCGGGCAATGCCGATGCGCTGACGCTGTCCGCCGGACAGGCGGGTCCCGCGTTCCCCGATCAGGGTGTCGTAGCCGTGCGGGAGGTCGTTCATCACGAAGTCGTGCAGGTTGGCCAGGCGCGCGGCCCGCTCCACCGCGGCATGATCGATCTCGGCCTCCGGTACGCCCAGGGCGATATTGGCGGCGACACTCTGGTCGGCCAGGAAGATGTGCTGCGGGACATAGCCGAGTGCCGCCTGCCACTGCCGCACGTTCGCTGCGGTGAGTGGCTGCCCGTCGACCAGAATCGCTCCCTCGTCGGGTTCCAGCAGCCCGAGCAGGACGTCCACCAGTGTGCTCTTGCCGGCCCCGGACGAGCCCACCAGCCCGATGGTCGTGCGGGCCGGGATCTCCAGCGAGAGGTGATCCAGCGCAACGCGGTCATGCTGGGGGTAGCGATAGGTCACGCCCTCGACCCGAATGGCCTGCTGCGGCGCCAGTGCAGCAGAGGCCTCGCCGCGCGGGGGCAAGACGTCGCCGCCGCGATCACCCAGATCCTTCAGGATGTTGTCGACCGCCGCAAAATTGAAGCGCAGGGCGGCCACGTTCTGGAAGATCTTCTGGAAGGCGGGAATCAGTTGCTTGCCCGCCAGCGCATACAGGCCGAGCAGGGGGAGGGCCTGGGCGAGCCCCCCGTCGCCGGCCATCAGGTACAGCACGAGCAGCAGTACACCACCAAAGGCGATCGCCTCGATCGCGTACTGCGGGGTGTCCTGCAGGAGCACCGCGTTCGCCTGGTGCCGGGCGTAGCGCCTGGACGGGTGGCGGTAGCGTTCCAGGTAGTCGCGCTCGCGTCCTAGCAGGCGGATCTCCTTGGCGCCCGCGAAGGCCTCGGCCGCCGCCGTGAAGCGCTCGCGGTTGGCCTCCACCCGGTCCTGCCCGATCCGGTTCAGCCAGATCCGGGCCACGATGTAGATGGCCGCATAGACGCTGCCCAGACCCAGGGCCACGATGAGCGCGAGCCACGGCTCGACCAGGATGAGCAGGGCGATGATCGAGACCGCCAGCAGACCCTGGCTGACCAGGCGCATGGCCGGCATCACCGCGCCACTGATCGCGTGCGTGGTCTCCTGCAGGATCGTCTTGGCCAGGTCGCCCGAATTGCGGTGCAGGAAGAAGGTGTAGGGCCGTCGCAGATAGTCGGCCATCAGGCGGCGCGACAGTTCGTACTGCTGCATGTGGGAGAAGCGCGTGATCGACCACTGCGTCAGCGCCTGCAGCAGCGTCCCGAGCATGAACATTACAAACGCGGCTACCCCCAGAAAGTAGAGAAACTCTCCGGTCGACTCGAAACCGAGGGTGTTGTACGCCTCGTTTAACAGCGCGTGGCCGTGAACCATGTCCGGATCGGACAGCACCGCGAGAAACGGCATCACCGAGGCGACGCCCACGGTCTGCATGAACGCCGCGACGATCATCAGGATCACCAGCAGCCCGACCTTGCGGCGATCCCGGGGGTGCAAAAGGGCGTTCAACTTGCGCAAGGTTCTGAACATGTAATCAACCGGTTTTCAGCATCGGGACCCCTATGACGTATAGCGTTTTTTTACCCTCGTGGAAACGGGAAAGTGAGGCCTGACGGGGCGGAATGGTCCGTTAATTACAAAACTCATGCGGCCGTCCAAACCGGAATATCAGGTAAATCCCCCGCGGTCGGGATTGCGTGATTTAACCGGTTTCCGGATTCTCCCAGAAGAGGGTGGACAGCCAGCTTTCGGCCAGTATTCAAGTAAAAACTGCCGCCAGCAGGAGCGGCCTCCATCCCGTACATTTGTGACTTCAAGGAGTGGTCGGATGGCCATGGACGAGTTCGGTTTGCACGCCGGTTTCCTGCGCGCGGCTAGGCAGTTCGCGGACCGCCCGGCGCTGGATGTGGAGGGGGGCGAGATCCGCTACCGGGATCTCTACGCCGCCAGTGCCAGCCTGGCTTCGGGCCTGCAGGCCGTCCTGCCCGCCGACGGGCCGCGGACGATCGGCGTCCTGGCCCAGCGCTCGCGCATCCTGTACCAGGGCCTTCTGGGGGTGCTGATGGCCGGGCACACGCTGGTACCCCTGAACCCGTCCTTCCCCCCCGAGCGAACACGGCGGATGGTCGATCTGGCCGGCTTGGGGGCCTTGGTCGTGGATGCCACGGGGATGCAGTCGCTGGATGGCTGGCTGGGGCCGGAGCATTCCGACTGTGCGATCTGGCTGCCGACCCGGGAGGACTGCGATGCCTTTCAGTCCCGCTGGCCCGGGCATGCCTTTTATGCCCTGGACGCGGCCTCGCCCCCCGAGGGATGGTCGCCGGCACGGGTCAATCCCGACGATCTCGCCTGTCTGTTCTTCACCTCGGGCAGTACCGGTGTACCCAAGGGCGTGGCCGTGCGTCATCGCAATGCGGCCCGGTTCGTCGCCATGTCGCGGGAGCGCTATGACCCTCTGGGGCTGAGCGAGAACGATCGTTTCTCGCAGTTCTACGACATTACCTTCGACTCCTCGATGTTCGACCTGTACGTGGGATGGGCCTACGGGGCGTGTCTTTGCTGCCCCTCCGCCCGCGAGTGGTTCAACCCCAACCGCTACATCGCCGACAAGACCCTGACCGTCATCGACATCACGCCGTCGGCCGGCCACGGCATGAGTCGCCGCAACGGCTGGGCCCCCGGCCGTTTCCCCCAGCTGCGGCTGTGTCGCTTTGGCGGCGAGGCCCTGTCGGCGGAACTGGCCAGGATCATGGCGGCCGCCGCCCCCAACGCCACGATCGACAATGCCTACGGGCCGACCGAGTGCACCGTCGATGCCTGTTTCTACCGTTGGGACCCGGCGCGTTCGCCTGCCGAGTGCACCCACGGGATGGCCCCCATCGGCTATCCGGGCAACCAGGTCGGGGTTCTTGTGGTCGACGAGGCCTTTCACGAGGTGCCGGAAGGGGGCGAGGGCGAACTCCTGATCAGCGGGCCGCAGGTCAGCGCCGGGTACTGGAAGGACCCGGAGCGCACCGCGGCCGCATTCATCCGGCTCGGGGACGACAGCACCCTGTATTACCGCACGGGCGATCTCGTGCGGCGCCCGTATCCCGGAGAGCCCCTGCAGTTCCTCGGACGCTTCGATCACCAGATCAAGATTGGCGGCGTGCGCATCGAGCTGGGAGAAGTCGAGCAGGCCCTGCGCGAGGCTGCGGCGACCGACCAGGCCGTTGCGGTCGGCTGGCCGCGTACCGCAAGTGGAGCCTCCGGCATCATCGCCTTTGTGGTCGCCGAACACCTGGACGTGGAGGCGATTCGTGAACGACTGAGGCAGCGGCTCCCCACCGTAATGGTGCCGCGGGAGATCCATCTTCTGGACGAACTGCCGCTGAACGCGAATGGCAAGGTCGATCGCAAGGTGCTCGTCGATATGCTGCAGGCGGCCGAAGCGTGAATAACCCAGCGCTTTCAGGCCCTGCCACTGCGAGGGCAGCGAGATGATGGATGCGCTGGTTCAGTTGCGCTCCTCCCTGCACCGGCATGGCTGGTGGCGCACCCTGGCCCTCATCCCGCGGAACGTCCTGTTCCGGCTGACGGACTTCGACCGCAAGCATGGCACCAATACGGGCATCCAGGCCGGGGACGACGCGGGTCTGCCGCAGGAGCACGAGGGATACGAGGGGGCCCCGCCGCGTCTGTTCCACAGGATCATCCGCTCCCTGGGCATCGCCCCCGCGCGCTATGCGTTCATTGATCTGGGGTCGGGCAAGGGAAAGGCGCTGCTGCTCGCATCGCATCATCCGTTTCGCCGGATCATCGGGGTCGAATACAACTCCCGCCTGGACGCGATCGCCGCCGCGAATGCGCGGATCTACCGGCACCCCGAGCGCTGCATGCACCGGATCGAGACCGTCTGTGGCGACGCCGGCGCGTTCGGGTTGCCGCCGGGCGACCTGCTGATCTACCTGTTCAATCCCTTCAAGGCCGCGATCATGGAGCGCGTGCTCGCGAACCTCGAGAGCGCCCTGCAGGCCGACGGAGAGCGGGACGTGCTGGTCGTGTACCAGAACCCGACCCAGCGAAGGCTGCTGGACGAGGCCCCATTTCTGGAGCGCGTGGCCTACCGGGAGTACCGCACCAGGCGGCTGCGAAAGATGCCGATCGGCCGTGTCGCGGTTTATCGAAACCGCCGAGATTAGCTCCGGGCGAACAGGGCCTTCACCGTACTGGCCCCCAGATACCCCCAGGTCTTCATGCGTCCCGGTCGGCGCACCAGGGCCTGAAAGAACGCGCGCCGGGCGATCCGTGGGTCTCCCTCCCAGTAATGGTGGTAGCCGAAGGTGAAACAGGCATCACCCAGGCGCTCGCGGACCCGGGGCCAGGGGGTCTTTTCGCCATTGGGCCCCACCAGACCCCAGCGACCCAGCGCCCGCTGGACCACTTCGACCTCGTAGTTCACGTCCGGGTATCGGGTCATGCAGCCACGCCCGTGCAGGCGATAAAGGGCGGTGACCCGGTCCAGCTGGCGGTACTCGGTCAGTCGCGAGGCTCGAATCCAGTAGTCATAGTCCTGGCCGCGCTTGAGCTGCGGGTCGAACGGGCCGACCTGTTCCACCAGCTCGCGCCGCATCATCACCGTGATCGTATGCGGCAGGGATTCCATTAACAGCTGGTTGTACACCCAGCCCGAACCCTCTGGGACAATCTCCGGCACCTCGGTCACCGGAACCGGGGGATCGGCCAGGGTATGGGGCGGGGCGAACTGTCCGCTGGCATCGGGCTTCCACGCCAGAAAATCCGTGTGCACCAGGCCGATCTCCGGGTGCTGCTGCATGTACAGCACCTGGGCGGTCAGCTTGCCGGGCAGCCAGACATCGTCGGAATCGATAAAGGCGATGAAGTCGCCCTGGGCAGCCGCGATGCCGGTATTGCGGGCTACGGCCGCCCCCTGGTTCTGCTGGGTCAGCAGCGTCAGACGATCGCCATACCCGCGCAGGATCTCGACCGTCCCGTCGGTCGAGCCGTCGTCCACCACGATGAGTTCGATGCCGGGGTAGTCCTGATCCAGGACGCTGTCGACGGATTCGGCAATGTAGGCCGCCGTGTTGAAGGCCGGCATGATCACCGACACCAGTGGCTTGCGGGGGAGCCTCTCCGGCTCGGCCGGGAGTACGTTGTGCGCCAGGGAAGCTTCCATGGGCGGCATCATCCCGGGCTGGGCCCTGGCGCCTGGCGCAGCCAGTCATGCGTCCATGTCGCAACCTGGTCGCGCCATTCGCGACGGGAAAAGGTGTGGTTCGCGTCCGGCAGTTCGCGCAGGGTCACGCGAGGCTGTCGCAGCAAGCCGTCCCAGGCCGGTGCATGGCTGGCCACATCCCGAAACTCGGCGGCCGTCAGGTCCTCTCCGCTCAGGACCAGCAGGATCGGCCCGCGAAAGCGGCACCAGCCCTCGGCCATCCGGTCCGGCAGGGGCGCAGACGAAACATCGACGCGGCCCTCGTCGGTCGCAGCCGGGGATGCCCCGGTACCACGGCCCAGTACCGTGCCGACCATCCGTCCCAGGGAGCGCAGGGAGGCCCAGGGGTTGAAACGCCCCTTCAGGGCGCCTGACCAGAAGTCGCGCGAAACAAGCCGCTGGAGGTAGTAGGTCTTCAGGTAGGCGCGGGCCAGGCCTTCGTCGGTGCGGACCCACGGGTTGGCCAGCACCAGGCCCGCCACCCGGGGGTCGCGCCAGGCATAGAACAAGGCAGCGGAGGCCGCACCGCACAGACCCCAGATCACGACCTCGCGCATTCCCGGCACCTCGGCCGAGAAGGTATCCATCGCCGCGCGCAGGTCATCGTGCACCTCTTCGTAATCGCGCTGGGCGCCGGACGCGTCGCCCATGCCGCGAAAATCGAAGCGGAACACCGGGATCCCCCGAGCCGCCAGGTCGCGGGCCAGGAGCAGAAACTGGCGATGACTGCCGACGCGATACTGCGGACCGCCCACGGCGATCAGGACGCCCCGTGCGGCCCCGGCGGCGCCAGGGTGAAGGATGCCGAGCAGCTCATCCCTGTCCAGCCGGAAGACGACCGCGCGCTCGTTCACGCCGCCTGCCCCAGGGATACCGTGTGTTCCAGGCAATCCATGGTGTGTTCCAGCAGGGCCGGGACCTCGAGGATGTCCGGCGCATTCCAGAAGGGTTCGCCGAGGACAACGGAGGCGTGAGCTTCCACCCCCTGCTCGCGCCACGCATCCAGCGTCCGGGTGCTCCCCGGGGACAGAGCAGCGCCCTCGCTGTCGCTGACCTCGAACCAGTACACCGGCACGTGTGGAGGTGGTGCCAGGCGGGCCTTTGCCAGTGCCTCTGCCAGTGCCGGCGCCAGGGTATAGCCCGCGACCTCGATGGCTTCTCCCGCCTCCAGTCGGCCGCGCAACTGCCCCGTGCTTTCCTTCTCCCCGCCCATCATGGCGGCGGCCATGCGCAGGCGGAGGAACTGCGTCAGGTGCTGTTCGCCGTTGGTAACCGGTTGCCACAACACGGTCGCCGCCACCGACGGGGCGCGTGTGGCCAGAAGGTCGCTGATCAGCAGGGCGCCCGCGCGCAGTCCCCAGAGGATCAGGGGGCCCTGGCCGTCGGATGCCGCCTCCAGGTGATCCAGGCAGCGCGAGAGGTCGTCGAGCCAGATCTCCCAGCGCGCATCGCCAAAATCGCCACCGCTGTCGCCGCAGCCGTACAGGTCCGGCAGCAGGACGGTGTACCCCTCGCGGGCCATGCGCCGGGCCTGCAGCGCCACCATGCGCCGGGCCTTGTTCAGCTCCTCGGCAAACGGGGGTACGAACAGGACCCGCCCGCGGGCAGGGGCCCGGGCGGCCGGGTGCAGGACATAAAAGATCGGTCCGGCGCAGCCCGGCAGGAAACTGGCGTCCATCTAGGCACCATTCTTGTGTTCAACGAAATCGACCAGGGCGCCGACGGTCTCGAAGGTCTCCGCACTGACGTCATCGTCATCGATCACGATGTCGAACTGTTCTTCCATCTCGTTGATCAAGGAAACCACCGCCATGGAGTCCAGTTCGGGGACCCCGCCCAGCAGGGGGGTGGAGCGGTCAAAGTGCTGGGCGCGGCCGTTCAGGCCGAGGGCGCTGTCAAGCAAGGCCTTGATGTGCTCGAGCGTCGACATGATGCAGATCTCCTGTTCCCTGGTGGCGCATTCCACATACTTCCAGAAGCCCTATTGTGAAAGTTTGTGGCCGACAACTGGAGACCTTGCGGGTACCAAATAATCAATACTTTAAAGTGGTCGGCAGTCCCTCCATCATTGAGTTTTACCTTTTGCCGGGATTTTTGGTTTGCTGGAAGGTAAACGCGGAAACTTGAATATCGGCATGCCCACGGGAGCCATCACAGGCGGGCACTTGCTGCTGTTTCCTTGAACGCCGCTTCAGGCGACAGGAAGGCCAATGGCGGGACTATGTGGATGGTTTGGAGCGCCCAGGGGGGAGGCGGGCGATATCCTCGGCCTGCAGGAGGCGGGGCTCCCTTCGGTCCCGGGTGAGTCCAGCGCGCGCTGCGATGGCCCCCGGGGCGGGTGTCTGGTCCAGGGCGGCTGGGTGGCCCAGGCCCCGGATGGGCTGATCGCGGCCATCGCCGGCCACCCCCGGTGGCGGGAGCGCGGCCTGCAGCGCCTGGCGCTGGAGCAGTCGCCCGCCCATGCCTTGCTCGACGCCTACCGGCGTTTCGGCGATGCCCTGTTCAGCCAGGTGGCGGGGGATTTCGTGGTGGCGATCCTGGACCCGCAGCGGCCGCGCCTGCTCGCGGGCGTGGACCGCATGGGGCAGGCCTCGCTGCACTGGGCGGCGGTGCCGGGCGGGGTGGCCTTCGGGACAACGGCCGGCAGTGTAGTTCGCTATCCCGGTCTGAGCCGCGATCCGACCCCCTCGGGGCTTTATCACTATCTCTTCTTTCACATGCTGCCCGCACCGGTCAGTGTGTTCGCGGGCGTCGAGAAGCTGCGCGCCGCGCATTACCTGGACGGTCAGGCGGACACAATCCGCGTGAAGCCCTACTGGCTCCCGCATTTCCGCGAGGCGCGCATGGGCGATGCCGCCGAGATGGGGACGGCCCTGCGGGATCAGCTGCGCAATGCCGTCAAGCAGCAGCGGGAGACGCCGAAGCCGGGGGCCTTTCTCAGCGGTGGGCTGGACAGCTCGACCGTGGCCGGGCTCCTGGCCGAGACGACCCCCGAGCCGCCGCCGACCTTCAGCATCGGTTTCGATGCCCCGGGTTACGACGAGATGGAGTACGCCCGCATCGCGGCCCGGCACTTTGCGACCCAGGCGAACGAGTACTACGTGACGCCGGACGATGTCGTCGCCGCTGTCCCCCTGATTGCCGGCAGTTACGACGAGCCCTTTGGCAACTCCTCGGCGCTGCCTGCCTATTTCTGTGCACGCATGGCGGCACAGGCGGGCGTGACACGGATGCTGGCCGGCGATGGTGGCGACGAGCTGTTTGCCGGCAACGCACGCTATGCCAAGCAGGGCCTGTTCGAGCACTGGCAGCGCCTGCCGCGCCCCTTGCGCCAGGGCATGCTGGAACCCCTGGCGACCCGCATCCCGCAGGGGGCCGGCTGGTTGAGCAAGGCGCGCCGCTACGTGGAGCAGGCGCGCATCCCGCTGCCCGATCGGCTGCAGACCTACAACTACCTGTATCACCTCTCGCCCACGGCGATGTTCGAGCCGGACTTTCTCTCGGCGGTGGATACCCAGGCCCCGTGGGATCTGATGCGCGAGATCCACGACCAGCCGGCACACGCCTCGCCGCTCAATCGCATGATGTACCTGGACTGGCAGCAGACCCTGGCCGACAACGATCTGCGCAAGGTGACCCGCATGTGCGAGCTGGCCGGCGTGGATGTCGTCTTTCCGATGCTGGACGACGACGTGGTGGAGTTCTCCCTGGGCATCCCGTCCGACCAGAAACTGCGCGGGCAGCGGCTGCGCCACTTCTACAAGGAGGCGATGCAGGGCTTTCTGCCCGACGCCATCATCGACAAGAAGAAACATGGCTTTGGCCTGCCCTTCGGGGTGTGGATGCACGACCACGCGCCGCTGCGCGAACTGGCCTATGACAGCCTGCTGCGGCTCAAGGGGCAGGGCTTTCTGCGGCCGCAGTTCATCGACGAACTGATTTCTCTGCACCGCGACGGACACGCGGCCTATTACGGCGACATGGTGTGGGTGCTGATGATGCTGGATCTCTGGCTGCACGCCCCGCCGAGCGAGATGCCAGCCGAAGCGCGCGCCCAGGCGGGCGGTTACTGAACCCGGCAGACCACGTGCCGGTGCTTGCCGCCGGCTTCCGGGGCGATCGCCTCGACTTGGCGGATTTCCACCGTCAAGGATTCCCCCAGGGCCTGTGTGAAGGCACGCCGCAGGCGCTGCTCCACGGTCTCGGCCAGGGGCTCGTCGAGGACCAGCAACAGCTCGACCCGGTCCGGCGCGTGCTGGATGATCTTGTACGAGCGCAGGCCCGCGATCTCGCGCAGGCAGTAGTTGAAATGACTGCCGTGCACCCAGCGGCCATCGAGCGCGATCAGGCCGTCGTTGGCCCGCCCCTCGATCTCCCGCAGCAGCGGCAGGCCGCGCCCGCATGGGCAGGGCGCCGGGTCCAGCGCGCCACGATCACCGGTGCGGTAGCGGATGAAGGGATACTCCGGGCCCATCAGGTTGGTCACCACGATCTGCCCGGTCTCGCCGGCCGGAAGCGGTCGCCCGGCATCGTCCAGGATCTCGACGATCAGCGCCTCGGCCGTCAGGTGCAGCCCGCCATGCGGGCACTCGCGTGCGATCAGGCCGGCATCCCGGCCGCCATACTCGTTCGCGACCCCACAGCCCAGTACGTCGGTGATGATCGCCCGCCACTCCGGGCGCAGGACCTCCGACGTGGTAAAGGCCACCCGAATACCCAGATCATCCAAGCGCCGGCCCTGTTCCCGCGCGTGCGCGCAGACCCGTGCCAGTACGGAGGGATAGCCGAAGATCATGCGCGGGCGGAACTCGCGAGTCTGGTCAATGATGGCATCGACCCGTGCCCGGTCGAGGTCGCGGGCCGGGACCAGGCGCGACCGCAGCACGCGGTCGCGCCAGGACCGCAGGCGATTCTGTACGTCGGTCTCGTTCGGTGCGCCCCACAGGACCAGCTCGCGATCGCCAATGTCGACGCCCCACCAGCGGGTCGCGCGCCACTTGGCGGCGATGTCCATCGCAATGCGCTCGCGCCCCAGCCAGAAGGCCAGCGGTTCGCCGGTCGAACCGCTGGTACGTTGCGCGACCAGGTGTTGTGCTCCGTCCGCTCGCCACTCATGGCCTGCCTGGCGCAGCACGGCCTTGTCGATGACCGGTAGGCGTTCAAGATCCGCAAGGCTCGTCAGTGCGCGGGGTGACCAGCCCTGGTCGGCGAACCACTGGCGGTAGAACGGTATCTGTTGGGCCACGCGTTCGAGCAGGAGCTGCAGGCGGGTCAGCTGCAGGTTCTCCAGTGCCTCGGGTGCCCACCACTGGGTCGCCTCCAGCGCCTTGCGCAGGGGCACCGTCGGGTGCCCCTTCAGCCGTTCGTGCACGGGAAACGCGCCATGCGCGACCAGCGAGGTGTACAGTCCCATCTTCAGGCGCGCCGTGGCAGGCGATGTCCGACGGGCCCGGCGATCGTCTCGAAGGCCGCGACCAGTTCGGGGATCCGCACCCGCCAGTCATTCGCCCGCGCATGGGCCAGGATCGCCGCGCGGTCCCACTCGCGACCCAGGGCCTCGTGGATCGCCGCGCGCAGTGCGTCATGATCCCCGTACGGGACGATCAGCCCCACCTGCTCCGAGGCGACGACCTCGGCGTTGCCCCCCACATCCGTGGTGACAATGGGCAGCCCGCAGGCCGAGGCCTCCAGGAAGACATTCGCCCAGCCTTCAAAGCGCGTGGCCAGTACGAACAAGTCCCCCGCGGAGTACACGAACCGCAGCTCGTCGGGCGCGACGGGCCCGAGGAACCATACCCGGTCCTGCAGCCCCAGCGACTGGACCTGCTGGCGCAGTTCGGCTTCGTTGTTGCCTTCGGGGGTGCCGCCTCCGGCAATCACCAGATGCAGGTCCGGGTGCTGTTGCAGTAGTTCCGGCAGGGTCGCGATCACCCGGTGGAAGCCCTTGCGCTCGGACAGCCCCCCGACGGAGATCAGGAACCGCCCCTCGGCGGGAAGGCCCAGGCGCTGCCGGGCCTCGGCCCGGTCCTCAGGCTTGAAGCGGTCGAGATCGGCCCCGTTCCCCACGACCTGCACATGGTCGGGCTCGATGCCCCAGTCCAGCGCCTCGTCCCTCAGCGCGCCGGCCACCGAGAACACCCGCGCCGCATCCTCCAGTGCCCGGCGAATCTGCGTCCGGTGCAGCGGCCGGTCGCGGAAACGGTTCAGGCTGCCGCGCAGGGTGATGGTGCAGGGGCGGTTCAACCAGCGTGACAGCCAGCGCGCGGCGACCCCGTCGGGATAGATGAAATGGGCATCGATTACGTCGAAGCCGAACTCGCGCTGCAGCCGACGCATCAGGCGCAGACTGCCGAGCGCCTGAAAGAAGCCGTCGGTCCACTTGAACAGGCCCGGGATACACAGGAAACGGGGGTGGTAGACGTGAATCGACCCCTGCCGCTCGAAGGCCGGCAGCGGTGGTCGGGCGTGCGGACGCAGGCGCCCCAGCCAGTTCTGGAACGGGAACCAGGGCGCCGGGGCCACGACGACCAGGTCGAGATGTTCGGCGACACGGCGCATGCGCTCGCGCACGAACAGTCCCAGATTGGGTTGCGCCGCGTTCGGGTACACGCGCGTGTAGACCACCAGACGTGGGCGCCCGTCATCCGGCACGCAGCACCTCCGGGCGGGCGCGCAGCCCGTCGTAGACCGACTGGTAGCGTGCGACACTCGCCGCCCAGGTGCGCTCCTGTTCCACGAAACGCCGTCCGTTCTCCCGCACCCGTGGCCAGTGTTCGGGGTGCTCGAGCGTCTCCAGCACCCGGGCGGCCAGGGCCTCGGGGTTGTCGGCCGGGAACAGCCAGCCGGTCTCGCCATCCCGGATCAGCTCCCGGTGCCCGCCCACGTCCGATGCCACCAGCAGGCGCCCCTGGGCCATTGCCTCCAGTGGTTTCAGCGGCGTGACCAGGTCGGTCAGGCGCATCGAATGGCGTGGATACACGAGCAGGTCGACCAGGTCGTAGTAGCGCTGCACCTGGTGATGCGGGACGCGCCCGGTGAAGATGACGCGGTCCTGGATGCCGAGGCGTTCGGCCTGGGCCTTCAGGCGCTCGGCTTGCGGGCCGCCCCCGACCAGCAGGATGCGCACGTCGGGCGCCCGGGCCTGGATAAGCGGAAAGGCCTCGAGCAGGGTATCCAGTCCCTCGTAGGCATAAAAAGACCCGAGAAAGCCGAGCACACGGGCGTCACCCAGACCCAGTTCGGCCTTCAGGGCGGGATCGGGCTGGCCGCCCAGGTGGAAGTCATCCGCGTCCACCGCATTGGGGATCACGGTGACCCGCTCGGCCGGGATGCCGCGCGCGATGATGTCGCGGCGCAGTCCCTCGCAGATGGTGGTGACATGTCCCACGCGCTTAAGGGCATAGGTCTCCAGCTCTCGCGTCAGGCGGTAGCGCAGGCCATATTCGCGGGCGGTGCCATGGTCGACCGCGGCGTCCTCCCAGAATGCCCGCACCTCGTAGACCACCGGGATGCCCAGCCGGCGACCGGCACGCAGGGCCGGCAGGGCATTCAGCGCGGGCGAGTGCGCATGGATGACGTCGGGCGCGACCTGGCAGGCGACGCGGGTCAGCCGCTGGGTCAGTGCCTGCATCAACCCCCATTGCTCGATCCCCGGGATCGCGCTCGGGTTGTAGGCCGTGCGGTAGAAATGCAGGCCGTCGATCGTCTCCTCGTCCGCGTTCGCGCCGGTATGCTTGGGGCTGGTCAGGTGGCAGGTCTGCCAGCCCCTGCGGCGCTGCTCGCGCAGGATGGCCGCAGTGCGGAAGGTGTACCCGCTGTGCAGCGGGATGGAATGGTCGAGGACGTGGAGGATCTTCATGCTGCAGCCCTCGCTTCGTCGTCGGGCGCCGGGCGGGTCACCACGAGCCAGAATCCCAGGCAGCGCAGCGTGGCCTTGTCGAGCCCGCGAAATGGTTCGGCCAGATAAGGGGCCACTGCAGCCACATCCTCGTCCAGTGCCTCGGCCGTGGACTCGAGATGCCGAACCACGAGTCCTGCACGCTTGATTGCCTGCCGGTAGCGGTCCAGACGCCAGCGGTTCGGGACACCCTTGCCGGCATACATCCAGTGCCACAGGCCCACCGGCCAGGTGAGAAAGTCGAGCGGGTTTTCGCGGTGCAGGCCATGGCTCTTGAGGTCCACCTGATGGACCGCCAGCGCCCCTGGTTTCAGGGCCGTCGCCATGTCGCGAAAGGTCGCTTCCAGGTCATTGACGTGTTCCAGCACCGCGCGCGAATAGATCAGGTCGACCTCGGCGTTCAGGCCCGACAGCCCATCCCGGGTCACGCGGTATTCCAGCCGCTCGCTGCGAAACCCCGAGGCCGGATCGCCGGGGCGCTCGAAGCACGCGGCCGCCCGTTCGTGGGCCTCGGGGCCCAGGCCGTCCAGCAGGCACTGCAGGACCTCCAGCTGAAAGGGGCTGCGCTGCGACAGCGCAAAGCGGTCAACGCAGGTTACCCGGGCCGCGCCATGGGCCAGCATTAGCAGCGCCACGCCGGGCACGTCGCCGGGCCCGTACTCCAGCAGGTGCTTGTCGCGAAGGGCGTCCTCGATCGCCTCGGGCGGGACCCCCAGCTGATCGAAGTAGTCGAAGAAACAGGTGGTGAAGTACTGCGCCACGGATTCCGCCGTCTCCGCGCCACGGCCACGGCCGGTCTCGTGGGTCAGACGGACATAGAGTCCGGGGGCGCCCCGGGCCAGGAGGTTGCTGAGGATCGCGCGGGTGGCTCGCGAGGCATCGGCAACCGGGCGGCGTCCATACATGGCTAGGCTCCAGGCAGGACGCAGCCGCTGCGCGGGCTGGTCGGTTGTACCTTGTCCAGAAAGGTCTGGAACATCATCAGTGACCACAACGCCGCGCTGTGATCGCGCGCGCCCCGGCCATGCTCGTCGACCAGACGCTTGAGGGTGCGTTCGTCGAACAGGCCGGAATCACGCATCTGCTCGCCCAGCACCCGCTCGTGCATCGCCTCGCGCAGTGGCCCCCGGAACCAGTTGGCCAGGGGTACGGCGAAGCCCCGCTTGCGCCGATAGAGAATCGAGTGGGGCAGGTAGGGTTCCATCGCCTTTTTCAGGACCGCCTTGCCTTCGCCGTCGCGCAGCTTCAGTTCCGGTGCGAGCGTGGAGGCCCACTCCACCAGCGGGTGATCCAGCAGCGGCACGCGGACCTCCAGCGAGTGCGCCATGCTTGCGCGGTCGACCTTGGTCAGGATGTCGCCCGGGAGGTAGGTCTTGAGGTCCAGGTACTGCACCAGCGAGAGCGGGTCATCGGTCGGGGCCCGCCCGGCATGGGCGCGCAGCACCTCGACCGCCCCGTAGCCCTGCAGCTCGCGGCGGAGTGCGGGCGAGAACAGAGAGTTGCGCTGCTCGTCGCGCAGCACCGACACGCCCTGGAAGTATCCCTCGACCGCATCCCGCGCCAGTGCCTGGAAGGTCGCCCGGGCGCGCAGCGGGCGCGGCGCCCAGTCCGCCTTGGGATAGACCTGGGCCAGGCTGCCGAACAGGACCCGCCGCAGGCCCAGGGGCAGCGGGTTGCGCAGGCGTTCCTCGGCCAGGTGGTGCCGATACCGGCGATAGCCCGCCAGGTTTTCGTCGCCCCCGTCACCGGACAGCGCGACCACGACCTGTCGGCGGGCCTGCTCGCAGACGCGGTAGGTCGGCAGGGCCGAGCTGTCGGCAAAGGGTTCATCGTAGAGATCGCCCAGGCGTCCCAGCAGGGCAAAGTCATCGGGGTCGACCTCGCGGTTGTGATGCTCTGTCGCGTAACGCTCGGCGACCTCCCGGGCATAGCGCGACTCGTCATAGGCGGGGTCGGCAAAGCCGATGGAACAGGTGCGCACGGGCTCGGTGGAGAGCCCGGCCATCATCGCCACCACGGCGCTGGAATCCACGCCCCCCGACAGGAAGGCGCCCAGCGGCACCTCGGCCACCATGCGGATGCGCACGGCCTCGCGCAGGCGTTCGGTCAACTCCTCCGCCGCCTCCGACATGCCGATGGGGGCGGTTGTCGCAAAGGGGACATCCCAGTACGCACGCGGGCTGGCGGCGGAGCGCTGGTTGCGCCGTACGGTCAGCGTATGCCCCGGTGGAAGCTTGTGGACGCCGCCCAGAATGCTGCGCGGCTCGGGCACATAGCCATACGCGAAGTATTCCTCTACCGCGCAGGGGTCGAGCTCGCGTGTCTGCCCGGGATGGGCCAGCAGGACCTTGAGTTCGGAGCCAAAGATCAGCTGGCCATCCGGCAGCGTGCTGTAGTAAAGCGGCTTGATGCCCAGGCGATCGCGGGCCAGAAACAGGGTCTGGGTGTGGCGGTCCCAGAGGGCGAAAGCGAACATCCCGCGAAAGCGCTGGACGCAGTCCTCGCCCCATTCCTCCCAGGCGTGCACGATGACTTCCGTATCGCAGTGGGTACGAAAGCGATGGCCCGCCCGCTGGAGTTCATGGGTCAACTCCGGGAAGTTGTAGATCTCGCCGTTGTAGGTGACGACGACGCTTCCATCCTCGTTGAACAGTGGCTGCTGGCCACTGGCAAGGTCGATGATCGACAGGCGGCGATGCGCCAGCCCGACCCCGGGCTCCAGGTGGATACCGCCTTCGTCCGGGCCCCGGTGGAACTGGCTGGCATTCATGCCCTCCAGACAGGCGCGGTCAATCGGGCGCCGCCCGTGCAGATCGAAAATACCGGCGATACCGCACATGTCAGCGCCCCATCGTTTCGTGTTGTCGCCGGCGGCCCCTTGCCCGAACCGAGGGGGTTCGGGCGTTGGCCCTGTCCAGCAGGCTGTCGTAGACCCCGAGGTAGCCGGCCACCATGGCGTCCATGCTGAATGCGGCCTCGGCGCGAATGCGGGCCGCCTGTCCCATGCGCTTGCGGGTATCCGGACTGGCGAGCGCATCACGGATGGCCTCGGCGAGGGCGGCCGGCGCCCCTGCGGGGACCAGGGCCCCCGTGTTTCCGGGGGTCACCAGGTCAGGATTGCCGCCAACGTCGGTCGCGATCACCGGAAGCCCGGAGGCCATGGCCTCGAGGATGGTGTTGCAGATCCCCTCGGCCAGAGAGGGGAGGACAAAGAGGTCCATCGCCCGCAGGCACTGCGGGATGTCCTCGCGGGCCCCCGGCAGCCATGCCTGTTGCGCGACTCCGGCGGCCTCCAGGCGCTGGCGGGCCTGTTCCCTCAGCGGGCCGTCTCCCACGATCACCAGGCGAAGACGGTCGAAGGGCACCGGGGTGTTTTCGCGCAGGGCAATGAATGCCTCTACCAGGTCCAGCGGGGCCTTCACTGCCTGCATCCGCATCACGCTCCCGATCACGATGTCCTCCGGGCCGGCAAAGCCCGGGGGCCAGGGGCCTGTGCGGGTGCCCTCGCGCGGGTGGAATCGCCCGGTATCCACCCCGTTACAGATGTGCGTCAGCCGCTTGGTTCCGACACCAACCCGTTGCTGCAGGTAGTCCATCTGATGGCGCGACAGGGCGATGTACCGGCCGACCAGGGGGCGCACCAACCGTCGCATGTAACGATGCTTGTCGCGGGAGCCATCGAGGTCGGCGATGTCCCAGCCGTGCTCGCCATGTACCCGGGCGCGCACGCCGGCCAGGGCGGCGGTGACCTGCCCCTCCAGTGTTGCCAGATTGCGGGTGTGGACGATCGCGGGGCGCAGTTCGCGCAGCAGCCGCCACAGGCGCCGGTGTACGCCCAGGTCCTTGCCCTCGCGCTTGTGCAGGGCATGCAGGCTGATGTCCTCCCGCTGCAGGCGCTCGCTGAACCGCGTGTAGTCGGTCATGCAGATGATCGCGTGCCGGTAGCGCTCGGCGGGCATGTGGTTGAGCAGGTTGACCAGTCCGTTCTCCATGCCGCCGACATCCAGGCGATGGATGACATGGGCCACGCATGGGCGCGGGTCGGCGGCACTCCCCTTGGATGCCAGGGCGCTCATCGCTGGTTCACGTCCTGCAGCCGTTCCAGCACCTGCGGCATCGCGGCCTCCACATAGGCGCGTATCGCATCCTCGGCCTGCTGCGGTTCGTCGTGGTATTCGGCGTAGATTACGATCAGCGCGGCGTCGTCGCGCCCGCCCAGCAGTCGGCTAATGGCCTCGCGGGCCTTGACCTCGAAGGGCCGGGTGGTGAGATGCCCGTTCGCCCAGTACCACTGCCAGGCCACCATCTGCTGCTGGCGCCCGCGCAGCAGGACCCGCTGCGGATCGGGATAGCCCGCGACCTCCGCCTGGCCGCGCCGGGCCTGGCTCCATTCGGCCCGCTCCCGGCCCGCCAGCGTGTTGTGCCAGCCGAGCATGTTTCCGTGGCGCGCCTGTTCGCGGTAGAAGCCTACGTGCATGCCGACCTCCACCTGTGAATCGTTTACGACCCAGCCCCCGCGCTCCGCACGCATGAACTGGTAGCCGGGCTGCCAGCCGGGCCGCTCCCGAGCGGGCACGGCGGTCCAGCCGGAAGGAACGATCGGTCCGGTGCCCAGGCCCTGTATCGGGCCGAGATCCCGGGTGTCCATCCAGTGGGCATAGACGGGACCCAGTGTGACCACCAGCGCGGCGATCACGGCCATATGAGCAAAGCCCATGGCCCCGGTTTGCTGGGCTCGTGCCGGGACTCGGCGGGCGGGCTCCCCGGCTGCCCCATCCTCGCGCCAGAAGGCCCCGATCCAGAACATCAGAAAGATCACGACACCGAAGAAGACCCACCCGTAGATCAGGTGGTCGACGCCCGCGGCATACTCCATGTCGCTCAGGTGTCCGATCATCACGATCATGTAGGCGCGCAGGCCATTGGCGATGATCGGCACGATGATCGCGACACCGACAAAGGCCAGCCGCCGCCAGAGGCTGCGGTACATCAGATAGGCGTACAGCGTCCCCAGCGCGACCGACGCAATCAGATAGCGCACACCGCTGCAGGCCTCGATCACCGACCAGCGTCCGGTCGGCAGTTCGAAGTGCAGGCCGTCGCGGTAGATCGGTATCCCGGACAGTTGAACCGCCGCGACGGTGAACTCCGCGGTGAAGTCCATCAGCGGAGGCACCAGGAATTCGCCCAGCGGGACGGCGAACAGCAGGTAGGCCAGCGGGAACTGCAGGACGCGCACGACTGTGGTGCCCATGACCAGCCACACCAGGAAGGGGATCATCAGGGTTGCGGCGAACTGGCGCACCGAGATGACATCCACCAGCTCGCCCATGACCCAGGCGAGCCCCAGCAGCACGATCGGGACCAGCGCCAGGGGATAGGGGCGCGGCGATACAGCCGCCAGCTCGTCACGCTTGAGATAGACCAGAAACAGGACGATCGGTACGACCAGGAATCCATGCGCGAAGGTATCCGAACGCGCCCAGGTATCCACCATCGAGACGAATGTGGGCGCGAACACAACCAGCGTGGTCGCAATCAGGGCGGCCAGTGCCAGCACGGGCGCCCACCACCGTTGCACCAGCGGCTGGGACATCACAGTGGCCGGCGTGCTCATGCATCCCCCCGGGAGACGATCGCCTCGCCCTCGTGCGCCAGCCCGCTCTCGAGATAGTCGTGCAGGCACGCGAGGTTGCGGCCCCAGTCGTAGTCCGTGGTGATGCGTCGGCGGGCGCGGGCGGCCATCTCGGGATCGGGCTGTTCCAGGCACTGCAGGACCGCGCGGGCGAACACCTCGGGGTCGGTCTCGGCCTCGATCACCTCGTCATCGCGTACGGCGGTGATCCCCTCGAGCGCCTGCGGGGAGGCCACGACCGGCCGCGCCAGCGCCATGGCCTCGAGCACCTTGTTCTGGACTCCGCGCGCGATCCGCAGGGGCGCCACCGAAACCGCGGCACCGCCGACCCAGGGGCGCATGTCTTCCACTGGTCCCACGACCTCGACGCCCGGCTGGCGCTCCAGTTCGCGGACCTCCGGCGCGGGCCGGCTGCCGACAATGTAAAAACGCACATCTGGGTGAACCTGGCGAATGCGTGGCAGGACGGATTCCGCGAACCAGACCACCGCCTCCACGTTCGGCCAGTAGTCCATGGCCCCGCTGAACACGATCGGCTGGACCCGGTCCGGATAGGGGCCTTTCTTCGGGAGGTGCTGCGGGTCGAAGTACGCCGCATCGACGCCGTTGTTCAGTGCATGCACCCGCTCGGCACTCTCCGGCGCCAGGGCCCGAAATGCCGCGGCTTCGTCCGGTGATACGAACAGGCTGGCCTCGCTGCGCGCCGCGACCTGTCGTTCATAGCGCAACAACTGGCGTCCTTCGCGGCGGTAGATCGCGCTCATCGGCCAGGGCTTGCTGGCGGCGTACTGGGTCCACTTGTCGGAGTCGACATCGACGAAGTCCACCACCCGCGTCAGGCGGGCCCGGGGCGGGAGGTATTGCGCCATGGCCGAGGAGAACACCAGCGCGCGCGAGATCTCCTGCTGCTCCAGTACCCGGTCGACCCAGTGCTGCAGTTCCGAATCGCGATACCAGGGGAGGGTCAGCGGCTCCTGTGTCAGCAGGCCGCGCAGGGCGCGCCATTTTGCGCGCCCCGGCGGGAGCGGGCGCACGCAGACGCCCGCGCAGCAGCGCTCCAGCTCTTTGACGTAGGCCGCGTCGGCCGGGTCGTCGATAAAGGTGCCCAGGTAGACCCGGTAGCGCCGCGTCAGATCGCGCAGGATATGGTACGAGCGAATCTTGTCGCCCTTGTTGGGCGGCCACGGGATTCGATGGGTCAGATAAAGTACGGCATCCATTGCAAGCTCACCCGCTGCTGCGGTCGAAACGGAAGCCCCGGTGCGACCCGTCCCCGGGTGTGCTGGGGTGTTGAATAACGGTCACGAGCACTACCCGAGATTGCGGGACAGCCAGGGCCCCACCCGGTTGGCCACCGCCAGCGGCAGTCGCTGCCACGCCTGGATGAAGTAGCGGTACTTCGGGTTGAGCGGGTTCACGTCGGGCATGGCCCGGGCACGCACCAGGTCGTATTCGTAGTACAGGGGCTGGGGCTCGAAGCCCCAGTTCTTCTTGAAGCTGAATGACCCGGTATCGCGCTTGCTGCGGCCAAAATCGAAGAGGCGCAGACCCGACTCGCAGGCCCGGCGCATCACCTCCCAGTACATGAAGTCATACCCGGCCACCTCGCGGGCGCGCGGCGTGCCGCCGCCGTAGTAGGGCAGGACCTGGTCGCGGAAGTAGAAGTTGAGCACGCTGGCCACAGGGGTCCCCGCGTCGGTGACGGTCAGGATCCGGCAGTCGTCGCCGAACACGGTGCGCAGGATGCGGAAGTAGCGCCGGCTGAACACGGGCGTCCCCATGCGATGCACGTTGGCCGCATAGATCGGGAAGAATCGCTCGATGTCCCGGTCGATCTCGCTGACCAGGCCGGCCTTGATGCCCTTGCGCACCATGCGCCGCTGTTTGCGCGGGATCGCCTCCAGGTTCTCTTCGACCTCTTTCGCCATCTCCTTGCGAAAGGTCACATACAGGTGCTTGGTCGGTCGGTCCGGGTGGTAGGGCGCCATATGGCGGTACTCGAGATAATCCACCTTGTATTGCTGCGCGAGCTCCCGGGCCCGGTTGTCCAGGGCCACGAAGGCCTCTTCGGTGCGCGCGGCGATGCCGCCGTACACACAGAACGGCAGCGAAACCAGGGAATGGCCGAACAGAAAGCTGCGCACGCGCGCCAGGGGCAGGACACCCTCGATCCCGTTCGGGCCTTCGGCAAACAGGAAATGGGTCGAGTGCCCGAAGGCCTGTTCGATGACCGTCTGCCAGCCCGCGCGATGGAAGAACGTCGCCACCGGGCAGGTCTCGACAAAGGCATCCCACCGGGCAACATCGGCAGGCGTGAGGTCCTGGACCCGCAACGCGGTCGCGCGCGTAGTCGTGGGTCGCTGGTCAGTGGACTTGAGCATGGCTGTTCGCTGTCGTCGGAGTTGGCGGCGCCGGAGTGGCGAGGAGGTGGGCAAAGACCTGGTCCATGCGGCCCCAGCGGAAGTCCTGCAGCAGCCGCTGCAGTCGACGTTCCGTACGCCCGAGGTTGAGGTAGTGACGAAAACGCGTCCTGGCACTCACGCCGGGGACACGCGGTTGTCCGGGATCGATCTCCCAGGGGTGGAAATAGAACACCCCGGACAAACCGTCTTTGTTATTGATCCTCCGTAACGCCTGGCGGGAGACCGCATAGGGCAGCAGCCGAAAGTAGCCGCCACCGGCCGCCGGCAGATTGCGGCCAGCAACGCGCAGGGTGGCCGGGGGCAGTTCCAGCACGCCCTGGGGGCCCCGCGGGCGATAGGGGTGACGCGGCGCGGTCGGCGTGCCGTAGTGATCGTGCTGGACCGGATAGATGCTCGAGCTGTAGGTGTGGCCCGTTTCGGCCAGCAGGTCGAGCGCCCACAGGTTGCCCTCGCCGATCGAGAAGCTGGGGGCGCGATAGCCGCGCACCTCGACACCGGCGATGTCTTCCAGGATGGCCTTGGCGCGGACGATGTCCGCGCGAAATGCCTGAGGCTCCAGTTCGGTCACCCGCTGGTGCCCGTAACCGTGGCTGGCCAGCTCGTGCCCGGCGTCGACGATTCGGCGCACCGCCTGGGGATAGCGCTCGGCGATCCAGCCAAGGGTAAAGAAGGTCGCGCGCACGCGGTGATGATCGAACAGCGCCAGGATCCGCTCGAGGTTGTACTCCACGCGGCACTCCTGGCTCTCCCAGCAATGGCTCGGGAAATGCGGCGCCAGGGCCGAGACCTGAAAATAGTCTTCGACATCGACGGTCAGGGCATTGGCTACGGTGGGCGGTGCGGACGGCATGGCGGTTTCCCCGGCACTAGTGCCGGGCGAGCTCCTTGTGGTCGAAGCCCGAAAACTTGTCCAGCGAGTCCAGGGCGTCGAGGATGCGCTGCGACTGTCGGTAGTTGATCGCCAGGGCGTGCTCGATCCGGTCCAGGCGTTTTTCCATCGCCTCGTAGCTGTCTTCCAGACGGATCAGGGTCAGCTCGTTGGCAACGGCGCGTTCGGTATCGATCACGCCATTCACGGCGTTCCCGGGTTTCGGCTCGGCCGTCTCCTGCTGCGCGCCAAAGTCCTCCTCGATCTCGTCGATCACCCGGCGGGCCTCGTCGGCGTCGAGGTCGTAGCGCTCCTCGAGATAGCCCATCAGCAGCAGGCGGTCGCACAGGGTGTTCACCTTGCGCGGGATGCCGCCGGTGAACTCATGGATCACGGGCCAGATATCGGTGGCGAAGTGGGGCGTTCCCTCCCAGCCCACGCGCGACAGGCGGTGCTCGACGTAGGCCCGGGTGTCGCCCTCGTCCATCGGGCCCAGGTGATAGGTGGCGATCACCCGCTGGCGCAGCTGCTGCATGTTTTCGCTGCGCAGGATGTCGCGAAATTCGGGCTGGCCCAGCAGGAAGCTCTGCAACAGCGGCCCGTCAACGCCCTGAAAATTGGACAGCATGCGCAGCTCTTCCACCGCATCCATGCTCAGGTTCTGCGCCTCGTCCACGACCAGCAGCGCGCGCTGCCCGCGTGAACGCGTGTTCAGCAGGAAGCGCTCCATGTGGCGCAGCTGGCTGGCCTTGTCGTCGCCGGTTCCTTCCAGGCCGAAGGCCAGGCACACCGAGCGCAGCAGGTTCTCGGCATCCAGCTGAGTGCTGACCAGTTGTGCCGCGAGTACCCGCTTGGTGCCGAGTGTCTCGAACAGGCTGCGCACCAGGGTCGTCTTGCCGGCCCCGACCTCGCCGGTGATGACGATGAAACCCTCCTGCTGCTGCACGCCGTATTCGAGGTAGGCCATGGCCCGCCGATGGCCCTTGCTGGCGTAGAAGAATTTCGGGTCCGGGCTGAGGGCGAAGGGCTTGCCCTGCAGCCCATAGAAGTTCTCGTACATGCTCAGAACTCCTTGGTGATCAGCGCGATGATCGAGTTTTCCCGGTATTCGTTGACCCGGCTGTTCGAATCCCGCTGCTGATAGCGATAGGCCAGGCTGCCCCGCAGGTCCGGGGCGAACTGGCGGTTCAGGCTGGCGCGGAAGTAGAAGAAGTCGTCTTCGCGGTCGCTGCCCAGAAACTCCGTGCGCGAGACCCCGGAGCTCAGCTCCGTGGTGGTGCGCGGCCCCAGTGTCAGCTCCCAGAAGGCGATCACGCCGGTGCGGCGATTGTCGTCCTCGAAAATGCCGGCACCGGTGTCGAACTCGGCCTCGCGTCGGGTCTGGTAGCCGGTAACCCCGAACACGCTGCGCCCGGTATCGTAGCGCCAGTTCGCACGGGCACTGCGTGTCAGATAGAACCCCTCGATCAGCGCTTCTTGCGTAACCAGCGCGCTCGTGAACAGTAACTGGAGCTCTTCGAAGGTGTACTGGTCGAAGATCTCCTCGAACGTCATGCCCTCCAGTTCGGCCAGTTGGGACACGTCAAGGAACATGAATTCGCGCCGATCGCGGGTCGAGCTGATGCCCTCGGAATAGCTGACGCCGTAGCTGGCGCGGCGGCTGCGGTGTGTCGCGCTGAGGGCTCGTGTTGTGCCGAAGAAGCGTTCGCCATAACGTGCCTCGACGGAGGTCACCGGTGTCGGGGTCCAGCCGACACCGACCTCCCAGAAGCTGCCATCGTCGTCGTCGCGCAGGGTTTCGTAGTCGTTGAACTCCTCGCCCACGACGCCAAATACGCGCAGGGTGCGGCCAATGTTGTACCCGAGGGTTGCGCTGATCTCGCTGAACTCGCCCTCCAGCCCGTCTTCGTACTTCAGCCGGTCGTAGAAGCCCGCCAGCTGCCAGAACACGCGATCAAAAGCCGGGCCGCTGTCCAGGGTGTATTCCGCGCGGTTGCCCGTGCTGCTGGCCCGGTTGCTGCGGTGGTAGTGCCGCTCGTCGTAGGTGTAGCGAATGTCCTGGCGGGCAAAGGTGCCGAACTCGTTCTGCAGGTTGGGCGACACGCTGTAATACGAGGTCTCCTCGATGTTGCTGCGTGGCGTGCTGCCGCCGATGCCGACCGGGTCCAGCAGCGAGGTGGCCTGTTCCCGGCGCGAGGCGGTCACGTCGACAAAGAACGTGTCCTCGATGACCTCGGTCTGGTTGCGGGCGCGCAGCATGTGGGTCGTGCGGTCTTCGCTCGACTCGGACAGGTGGGTGCGATGGTTGAGCTGGTAGTCCACGCGGGTGTCATTGCGCACGCCGTCCCGGCGCAGGGTGAAGCCGGGGCGCGCATGCCCGATCAGGTCCGCATCCTCCTGCCCGCGGGGGGCCAGGCGGACGTTGTCGGTCGCCTCCACCCCCACCGTGACTCGCGGGGTGAAGTCCCACTCGGTGGCCAGGCCCGAGGCGGGCAGCGCCAGCGTGCCGCCGCCCAGCACGGCGATCAGACAGATCGCCCGGCCGTTCCGTACCGGGGCCTCCCTGCGGTGTGTGACCCGCACCCGTCCCTGGTTAGTGCTCATGGCTCACCTCCCCGTACGGGCGCTCGTGATAGTAGCCCGTGCCATAGCCAAGCCCCGGGGTGGAGGGCGCTCGGTTGAGTGCAGTCAGGACCACATCGCAGCCGGCGAGCTGCTGCATCGCGTTCTCCACGGAGGCGGCCGGGGTGCGCTCGGCGTCGACCACCATCACGACCTGTCCCATCCCGGCGGCCAGCACGCCCGGCTCGCTGGTGGCCAGTAGCGGGGGGGAATCGAACAGGATGATGCGGTCCTGATAGCGATCGTGAAGTTCGTCCAGCAAGGCCCGCATCCCGTCACTGGCCAGGATCTCGGTGGATCGCCCGTGCGGGCGCCCGGCGGGCAGCACCGAGAGGTTCTCGATGTTGGTCCGCATCAGGACATCGGGGATGCCAAGGTCCGGCTCCGTGAGGACATCCATCAGCCCGCGCTCGGCCTCGAACCCGAGGACCCTCGGAACGGTCGGCTGGGCCACATCGGCGTCGACCAGCAATACCGTGCGGTCGACCTCCATCGCCATGCTGATCGCCAGGTTGGTGGTCAGAAAGGTCTTGCCCTCGCGTGGCAGCGAGCTGGTCACCATGATCAGCCGTCCGCGGGGTATCCGCATTGCGGAGTGGCGCCCGAACGCGTTGTTCAAGAGCGGCCGCTTCATCATGCGGATCTCTTCGGCCAGGGTGGAGCGCTGGTCGCCGGGCACGATCAGCCCCTGCCGCCGCAGGTGCCCGAAGTCGATGCGAGCTGCCGCCGAGTGCTCGCCGTGCCCGGATGCCGGGGCCTCCGTGCCCCCCGCTTCCCGGTCCGTGTGTCCGGATGCTGCGTCGGCGGGCAGGGGCTGTATGGGAGCCGACCGGCTCTTGTCGAGGGCTTTTTCAATGATGCTCATGAGCGTCTGGCTCCCCTTGCCGTGCGCCGGCCCGCAGGGCCCGCGCCTCCATGGAACAAATGCATCCCGGTCCCTGATGCGTTGCGTGCGATACACCGGGCCGATGGCCGCGGCCGTTCATCGCAACAGGCTCAGCAGTTCGTCGAGAACACCGGCCGATCCGGTGAGGTAAAGACCCATGACCACGGCATACACCAGAAGGAGGGTGGCCAGGGCGATTGAAAAGGCCGACAGCTCCAGCCTGCGGCGGCGCCGTATCTGGGGTGTGCGTACGGCCGAGATGGTGCCCAGAACCGGGCGACCGGCGATCTCCGCGAGCTGCCGCCGATTGCTGACCGTCCGCCGCAGCTGTGAAAGCAGGAAGGCGAAGCCCGTGCCCGCGCCCAGACCGACCAGCAGGATGCCGGTGGCCATCAGTGGGCGGTCGGGTGCCGAGGGGGCTGTCGGTCGGCGCGGCGGCTCGAGGACGCGGAAATCGACCGAGTCGGTTTCCGACTCCACCGCGCCCGACATGATCGCCTGTTCGCGGCGGCTCTGGAGCTGGCGGTAGGAGTCGCGCAGTACGTCGTAGTTGCGGGTCAGCGCGGTCAGCTCCGACTCCACGGCCGGAGCGCGGTCGACGTCCTGTTCCAGCCGCGCGACCCGCGCCTGGAACTCCTCGATACGGGTCTCCAGCATCGCGATCTCGCTCTCGGCGTCGGTGATCGCGGCCTGCAGCGCGTCGCCACCCCCGGTAGCCCCAATGGGTACGACCGCCGGGTTGCGCGCGTAGTCGGCGGCTTCGCGCGAGCGGCGCTCTTCCAGCTCCGAGAGGATGCGCCTTGCGGCGACGATGTCGGGGTGGTCGTCGGTGTAGCGATGCCGCATGGCATCGATGTTTTCCTGCAGGTCGTTGATCCGGCGGTCCAGCTCCGGGTTGCGGTACTGCGCCCTCACCGTGCCGCCACCCGACCGGCTCTCCTCGGCACGGCGCTGCAATGCGGCCAGGCGGCTGTGGGCCTCGCGCAGTTGCAGCTCTGCCTGGGCCACCTGTTCGCGGCCGCGTTCCAGGCGCGAATAGAAGTTGCCGTCGCCGCTGATAAAGCGCGCATTCTGCCGCTTGAAGTCTTCGATCTCGGCTTCCCTGGCCTGCAGCTGGCGCTCGTAGATCTCGATCTGGCGCTCGATGAATCGCTGCGAGGTGCTCAGATCCAGGCGCGAGTCGCCCAGGCCGCGCTCCATGAACAGATTCACCGTCTCGCGGACCACGCGCTCGGCCACATCAGGATTGCTGTGGCGAAAACGCACCGTGAAGATGTTTTCGCGCCGTTCGCCGTCCAGGGTCAGCCTGCTGCGCAGCAGGCTGACCTGCGCGTCGAGGTCGGCACTACCCATGTAGACGTCCAGGTCGCTTTGCCGGGCGATGGTCTCCAGGTTGTCGCGGCTGAGCAGGGTGCGCGTCACCATCCGCAGCCGCTCTTCTGTATCCGGGCGCACCGTCATCCCGCGCAGCAGCGGGTTCAGGACGGACTGAGTGTTGACGAATACCTGCGCATTAGCCTGATAGGTATCCGGGAGGCTCTGGATGTAAGCCCATCCGCCCAGACACACAATCCAGGCAATCGGCAGAATCCACCAGCGGCGGCGCCAGGTGGCGCGCGCCCGCTGAACAAAATCCTGAACAATCTTTTCCATTTCTTGTTGCCCCCTGTTAAACCCTTTGACGTTCAATGACGCCTTGTGGGTCTTCGAACGGAGTAACAGTTCTCCGGTAAAAGGGTTCCCCGCAAGGTCGATTGGCACCTTGCTTGAGCCCCACCTCGGGAGACGTCTAGGGCTATTGAAGATCGTTTGTTTTCCCTTGTCTACACGTGTCGAGAATGTTTACACCTGAAAAAATTTTGAAGCTGAGTTTTCTAATAAATTTTCGCGGTTTTATAACGGATCAGGGGTTTACGTTAACTGGTACGCAGTTTGCTGGGCTTTGTTCGATTAGGCTCGAAACGGCTGCGGCAGGGGGGTGGCCTGGCGGTTGGGAGGGATTCTCAAATGCACGACGATCTGGGCCAGAGAAGTCTCGCGCAGAATCTGGCGGAGTTCTGGCATCCCGCCATGCTCAAGCGGAACTGGAGCGAGCGCCTCGCGCTGATGAACGACATCTACCGACAGCTCCATCGGTTCAGTGCCAGTGACGAAGAGTACGAGTCCTGGGCCGGACAGCTGGTGGAGGCCGTAATCGACCGACTCGGGGAACCCCCGATTACGGATCCGGCTCAGGCCGATCTCTACGCCTGTTCGCCGAACCCGAGGCACTGGTCGGCCGCATTCGCCTGGCGCTACGGCCGCAAGACACCCGGCCGGCCCGAGCAGCGCTGCTGGCCTCGGTATGCGGTCAACCTGCTGACCGAGATCGGCATCCGAAAGGAGTGGCGCAAGTGCCGCCTGATGGATCTTTCGCGTGGTGGCGCGCGGATTGCGCTGGTCGGGCAGTACCCGTATTTGCCGCCGGATACCGCCTTGCAGCTAATGCTCCCGACCGCCGGGACCTTCGATGCCGTCGTGGTATCCGATCGCCGAGTGGGTCTGGGCCTGCGTTTTCTCAGGCGCAATGGTCCGGGTCAACGCATCGACACGACGGCTTGAAGGCATGCGCCTCTGGCCGGGGAAATCCGTATTGAATTACGCAATGGAGGACGAACGTTTGTATACCCATGCTGGCGTCGAACCGGGACGCCCCACCTCAGATCGTTGCCTGCCGGATGGGCACTCCCCGTCCTATCAGGTGTATCTCGCCACGGGCGCCCGGGCGCGTCGCATCCACTATCGGATGCGCTACGCGGTGTACTGTCTGGAGACTGGTTTCGAAGCGGCCGAGCGTTACCCGGAAGGTTTCGAGCGCGACATCCACGACGAGCACGCCGCTCATTTTCTGGTGCGGATGGGCGGGCTGTACGACGGTGGGCACTGGGTTGGCGCCATGCGTCTGATCCGGCCGGAGGCGGGTCTCCTCCCGACCATGGCCGCCGGGCATCTGTTTGAGGATGCCTTCGCGACGCCCAGGGTCGAGTCCCCGCGGGTGCTCGAGGTTTCCCGTCTGATTGCTCGTGGTTCACCGGAACGCGGATCGCCGCGTTTGCTGTATCACCTTTGCCAGGCCGCCCAGGCCTATGCCGAAGACCACGGGTATGACTTTCTGCTGTTCATGATTCGACCAGCCCTCGCGCGTCTGCTCCAGCGCCACCATATCCCCATCGAGCTGTGTGGCGAGGCCTGTGATCACCGGGGGCTGCGGCTGCCGTTTCGTGCATTGACTGCCGAGTCCGGCGTGGCGCTGTCCGCCTGGCGCCGCCGGCTGGGGCTGGGCGACGCACCGGCGCGTCCCCACTATGCGCAACTGGCCGGGCACCCACCGTTCCCGTACCGCGCGGCGCCGGGGTACAAGCGTTGCTGGCGCCCGCGTGTGTATCACGCCCCAAGGGCTATGGAAGTGCCCTGTGCAGGATGACCCGCTCATCACGGCATTCTGCCGCTATTTTTCTCTGGTGAAGCCGGACAAGGAGCAACTGGAGGCGGTGTACCGACTGCGCTACGAGGTCTACTGCCGAGAGTTTCGTTACGAGTCTCCGGAGAACTGCCCGGGCGAGCGCGAGATCGACGAATATGACGCCCAGTCCACGCATTGCCTGCTGGAGCATGTGGTGAGCGGTACCCACGCGGGATGCGTCCGGGTCGTGCATGTCGACGCGCGTCAGAAGATCCACGAACTCCCGATGGAGCGCCACTGCGATAACTGCTTTTACGAGACCGAATTTCGCCCGGACCGGCTGGAGCGGGACGCGATCTGCGAGGTCTCCCGGCTGGCCGTCAATGGCCTGTTCCGGCGACGTCTGGGGGAGTCGGTCACGCCTGTCGGGGACCTGCACCTGCTGAATGTGCCTCTGGAGCAGGCGCGCACCTTCCCGCTGCTGGCGTTGAGCCTGTTCATGAGTGCGGTCGCCATGATGGAGATCCAGGGCCGCTCGCATGCCTTCGCCATGATGGAGCCGTCGCTGGCGCGCATCCTGCGGCGCCACGGCCTGAAGGTGAAGCAGATCGGCACGCTTCAGAACTACCACGGTCGCCGCGCGCCATTTCATATTAGTCTGCTTACAGCCCTGTCCGGGATTCACCGTTCTCCATCGCTGAGCCAGCTGTATGCACACTCCTATACCAATCTCTCCGACCCTCATCCCTCCGACTCTCTCTGGGACGCTATTGCCAGCGCGGCCTGATGCCTGAGTTCGACTATCACGCGGCGTTCCGGCGCACCCACGGCTGGGTCACCTGGCCGGAGATGGAACGCCTGCGCGGTGCGCGGGTGGCGATCGCCGGTCTTGGCGGTGTCGGCGGGAGCCATCTGCTGACGCTCGCCCGCCTGGGGGTGGGGCGCTTTCATATCGCGGATTTCGACTGCTTCGAGCTGCACAACATGAACCGCCAGGCGGGGGCCGGCATGTCCCGTTTGGGCCGACCCAAGGTCGAGGTCCTGCGCGAGATGGCGCTGGACATCAATCCGGAGCTCGAGATCACCACATTCCCGGAGGGGGTGTACCAGCACAATCTGGAGGCCTTCCTGCAGGGTGTGGATCTCTACGTCGACGGGCTCGACTTTTTCGTGTTTCAGGTCCGCCGCGAGGTCTTCGCCGCGTGCGCGGAGCGGGGGATCCCGGCGATCACCGTGGCCCCGCTCGGCATGGGGGCCGCATTGCTCAATTTCCGCCCGGGTGGTCTGTCGTTCGATGACTACTTCGACCTGCGCGATGGATTGCCCGACGAGGAGCTGGCGCTGCGTTTCATGATGGGCCTGGCCCCGTCGATGATGCAGATGGGCTATCTGGCCGATCCTGCCGCCGTCGACCTGAGGGCGCAGCATGGCCCGTCCACCGTGATGGCCTGCGAGCTGTGCGCCGGGGTGATGGGTACCGAGGCCCTGAAGATCCTGCTGGGACGCGGCCGTGTCGTCTGGGCCCCGCACGGCGTTCACTTCGATGCCTACCGCCAGCGCCTCGCCCGCACCTGGCGCCCCGGTGGCAATCGCAACCCCCTGCAACGCCTGCTACTGGCCATCGGCCGCCGCCGGCTCGCGCGCCTGCGGGCTCAGGTCTGAACAGCCGACATCCAGCCTCGCGTTTCGTATATCCAGACATAAAAAAACCCCTCGTCCGAAGACGAGGGGCCGGGAGAGGCTTTCCACCCAGGGGGGAGCAGAAGGCCCAACCACAAGGGCTGCTAGGCAGCCAGGCCGGTGTCGCGGCGGCGGCGTCGCGTGGCGACGAAGCCGAGCAATACCAGTCCGGTTCCCAGCAGAAGCAGCATGCCCGGCTCGGGGACCCCGTACCACCGGGCGTCGGCGGAGCCGACCACATCAAACGTAGTGCGCTGATCGACTTCCTCGAAACCCTCGATAAAGTCGAACTGGCCCGATACACGGACATTCATGTAGAACGGGTCCGGGCTGGTGAAGAATTGCTTGCCTTCATCCGTCAGCATCCACTCGTTGAAGATCAGCGCGAAGCTGCCGATATCGTCCGAGCCGGGTTCAAAGCGACCAGCACCCCGCTCGAAGATGTCGGACCAGCCGACGAGGATGTCGTCGCCCGTGCCGCCCAGGGCCACACCGTCGGCCGCATCGCCCGAGGTAAACCCGAACGTGGTATTCAGGTCCGGGTCCAGGTAGAGCGCGATCGAGCCGGTGGTGCCGGTGAATTCGCCCGTGCCCGCGTCGAAAGTCCCGGAGGACTGGAACACGGCATACAGGCCATAGAACAGATCACCATCGTCCCCGCTGGCGCCCAGGCGATTGCTGACGCTTGTACCCCCAAGGAAGTACTGACCTACGTTCCAGTAGGCCGCCGCGTCGAAGGAACCGTCGGTATCGAGGGTCAGCAGCTCCTCATACCCGCCGGTAATACGGTCAACCTGACGTTCGCCGACTGCGATCGTCGAGAGATCGAGCTGCGAATCATCAATCGTAAAGACGCCGGCATGTGCGGTGCCCGCAAGCCCCAGACTGGCTATTGCCAGTACCGCCCCCAGCGCTGTTTGCTTGAACCTTTCCATGTTGAAATCCTCCACCAGTTAGCTTCAATGTGTTTGGGTTAACGCTTACTTCCACTTCAATTTGCTAGTCGTCCTGTCTTGCGAGTGAAGTAAAGCAGGCTGCGTGCCAAACCATTTAACTGTAGGATTTAACAGAGGTTTTCATGTTTTGGTTCTGGTCTTGTAAAGGGGCCATGTAAAAAAAACGGACGGCGGGGGTTGGGGGTTCGGCCGTTCTTTCCGTGAAGGAGATGTCACATGTCCAAGCGTGCCAAGACCCGCGACGAGATTGCCGAGGCCTACAAGTCGCCACCGTGGTGGTACGACGCGCGGGGGTTTTTCATCCTGACCTTTGCCTACAACAGCACCCTGGGCGCCCAGATCCGGTTTTTCGGCGGCAATATGGGGGCCCGGCATCTGGAGATCGGCTGCGGCACCGGGACGTTGCTGGAGATGGCGATCAAGTGGCGGCGCCGCCGCAAACTGCCGGAGAGCGAGGTCGTCGGCGTGGATTACGCCGAATCCATGCTGGCGGGCGCGCGCCATCGCTTCGCAAAGGACGAGCACGTGACTGTCAAACACGCCGACGCTGCGGAGCTGCCGTTCGCCGACGGCGAGTTCGATACGGCCAATATCGCCAACTCCGTGCACTGCTTTCCGGATGTGGACGGCGCCATCCACGAGGCCTTTCGGGTGCTCAAGCCGGGGGGCACCCTGGCTGCGAACGTCCTGCTGTACCCGCGCACGCCGCAACCACTCAAGGCGATTGCCGAACGCATCAACCGCTGGGGCATGCGCAAGGGCATCCTGCATACCCCGTACGAGGCCCGCGATATCCTGAGCCGCTTCACCAGCGCCGGATTCCAGGTGGTCGACTCCTCGATCTCGGGCAACTGCTACAATCTGCTGTTGAAGCGACCGTAATCGTCCCGGAGAAACACTGAAGCCCACGCGAGCGTGGGCTTCAGGTCAGGGCATCCTTCCCGCTTGTCTCGCCTATAGCGACTCGCGCAGCGACTGGGCCCGTTCGCGTTCCGGGAAGTCTTCGTGGGCCTCCAGTAGCTCCGTCAGCAGGGCGCGCGCCTGTTCGGTTTCGCCGCTGGCCTGGTAGGCCTGTGCCAGATGGAACCCGATATCCGGTGCCTGCGGGCTCATCCGGTAGGCTCGCTGCAGGGTCTCCAGGGCGCTCTCGGTGTCGCCGCCCTCCAGCAGCACCACGCCCAGGGTGTCGAGAATCGCGGGCTGATCCGGGGCCAGCTCGACGGCTCGCTGGGCGTACTCGCGGGCGCGAGGGTTGTCGGTCTCGCGGGCCAGCCACGCCGCATTGTTCAGCGCGATGACATCGTTGGGCCGCTGTTCCAGCACTGTTTCGTAGGTTTCCAGGGCCTCGGCCTCGTGGCCGGCGTTGATCTGTGCCGAGCCGAGCAGGTGGCGCGAGGCCGCATCTTCCGGGTGGTCCTGCAGCCAGCCCTTCAGCGTCTCCAGGGCCGCCTCGGAATGGCCGGCGCGCTGCTGAGCCTGGTATTTCTCCACCAGCCAGTCGCGTCGGGACTCGCGCTCAAGGGCGCGTTCGTAGCCTTCGATCGCTTTTTCGAGCTCGCCGGCTTGCGCGTCGAACCAGGCCTGCTGCGCGATCACCTGCGCCGCCTCCGGGGCGCGTTCCGCGACGGGCTCGAAGACCTGACGCGCCTCGTCGACCTCGCCGGCCAGACTCAGGTGGCGGGTCAGCACCATGCGCGCGCTCATGTGGCTGGAGTCGATCGACAGCGTCTCGCGCAGGGCCGTGACCGCCTGCTCGGTCTCGCCCAGCGCGGCGAGATTACGCGCCTGCCGGAAGCGCAGCTCCGCGGCATCCGGCCGCAATATGGCCAGGTGCCCAAGCGTCTGTGCCGCGCCCGCGAAGTCCCCTTCGCGTTCCTGCAGATCGACCAGCAGGCCCAGCACTCGGGTGTCGTTGGGGTGATGTTCGCGTGCTTTTTCCAGGGTGGATCGGGCGGCGGCGTGATCCTCCTGCTGGTTCTGGGCGCGTGCCAGCATCAGGTAGGGCTCGATCCGATCCGGGTGTGCCTCGATTGCGTCCTGCAGCCAACGCTTGCCGGCTTCCATCTCGCCCTGCTGAAAGTGCAGTGTTGCCAGCCGAATCGCCGAAGTGGAATGCCCGGGGTCGCGTTCCTGCAGGTCCTCGAGGATCTCGCGGGCCGTCTCCAGGTTGCCCTGGCGGACCTCGAGCGAGCTCAGGTTCAGTGCCAGGGTGCTGTTGTCCGGGTGGAGCGACAATCCTTCCTGGTAGATCAGGCGGGCCTCGTGGATTTCGCCCAGCCCCAGCAGGGCGGCGCCCATCAGGTTGAAGCCCTGCGGGTTTTCCGGGTCCTTGTCGCGCAGGCGCTGAGTGGCCTCCAGGGCCTGCTCGTACTGCCCATCCCGGATATGTGCCAGGGCCACAGAGTAGTCGGCCAGACGTACATCCGCGCTTTCGCTGGCGACCCGGTGCAGCAGCGCCATGCCCTGCTCGTGATCGCCGTGCCGCACCAGGGCAATCCCCAGCATCTCCTGCAGCTCCGGGCGGTCCGCGCGGTTGGCCAGGGCCTCGCGCAGGACCTCGATCCCGCTTTCGGTGTCGCCCTCGCCGATGTACAGCGCGGCCAGCTGATCGCCCAGGGCCTCGATCAGGTCGGGCCGTTCGCTCAGTGCCTCGGCCAGGATCCGTCGCGCCTCCTGCGTGCGGCCCTGTTCGATGCGCAACTGGGCCAGCAGCCGGTAGCTCATCGCATTCGGCGGGCCCAGCGCATGATGGCGCTCCAGCAGACGCTCCGCCTGGGACCAGTTGCCTTCTTCCAGCTGGATCGCCGCCAGATAGGGCATCGCGAGACGGTAGTTGGCCGAGGCCGCCAGCGCCTCTTCCAGATGGGGACGAGCCTGCAGGGGTTCACCCGTCTCGAACTCGATCAGCCCCATCAGGAAGTGGCCACCGGCGTGGTTGGGTGCGCCATCCTTGAGGAATTTGGCATCGGCCCGGGCCTCGTCGAACTGCCCCAGTTCGACGTGCATCAGCCCGCGTTTCAGGCGTTCCGCGATCGCATCCGGGCGCAGCTCGACGGCACGGCTAAAGGCTTTGAGCGCGGCCTCGGGGTCGCCCTGCACCCGTTCCAGATCGCCCTTGAGGGACCAGGCAGGGGAAAACTCGGGGTCCGTTTCCAGGGCCGCGTCGGTCATCTTCATGGCCTGCTCGGCGTCGCCATCGGACATCGCCTTGTAGGCGCGCGCCAGATGAATCTCGACCAGGTCGTCCTGCGCCTCGCGGGCGACCTCAAGATAATCCGACCCGGCAGTGGCGTCTCCCGCCTGATAGGCCGCCAGCGACCGATAGGCCAGCAGGCGCGCGGCATCCTCGCCTTCCAGGCCATCGGCCTCGGGGATCTCGGCGATTGCCCCACTGCCGCCCAGCATGAACAGCAGCCGCGCCAGGGGCAGGGCGTACTCGTTCGGGTCCGCGCCGGTCTCCAGGGCTCGTTGCAGGTGGCGCACGGCCGGTTCCGGCTGCTGGTCGCGCAGATAGGCGAGGCCCAGGCGGCCGCGCACCTCGGGGTCCGGGTTGTGCTGCAGCGCGTTGCGATATTCGATGGTGGCTGCGGCATATTCGCCCGCCTCCATGTGGCGCTCGGCACGTTCGCGGTGCTCGGCCTCGGTCGGGGTGCCCAGGGCATCGCAACCGACCAGGGTCAGCGCCATCAGCAACGGGGCCAGGCGCGGGAGGGTGCGGCGGGGCGAGCCCACTACACGGGATACAGAACGGGGAGTCTTCATGGCGGGTTTACCTCAGGCCAAATTTGTCGAGCAGGCTGTAGAGCGTCGGCCGTGTGATTCCGAGCTGGTCGGCGGCCTGGGCAATGTTGTTCTTGCTGCGGGCCATCGCCTTCAGGATGGCCTCGTGTTCCGCGCTGTCGCGGATGTCGCGTAGTCGTACCGCCGGGGCCTCGCCCTCGGGGGGCTCCAGGCCCAGGTCCTTTGCGGTAATCAACTGGCTGTCGGCCATGATCACGGCGCGGCGGATCAGGTTTTCCATCTCGCGCACGTTGCCCGGCCAGTCGTAGGCCTCGATCGCGTGGGTGGCATCCTGGGTGAAGCCGCGGCGCGGCCGTCGCTGATCCTGGGTGAAGCGGTCGAGCAGGTAGTGCGCCAGCAGCGTTGCATCCCCTTTGCGCTCGCGCAGCGGGGGGATCGAGACCGAGATCTCGCTGATGCGGTAATACAGGTCTTCGCGGAACTCGCCCCGCTGGATCAGCGCCTTCAGGTCCTGGTTCGTGGCGCCGATGATGCGCACGTTGACCGGGATCTCGCTGCGACCGCCCAGGCGTTCGATCTTGCGCTCCTGCAGAAAGCGCAGCAGCTTGGCCTGCAGGCTGTGCGGCAGGTCGCCAATCTCGTCCAGGAACAGGGTCCCGTTGTTGGCGTGTTCGATGCGGCCGATGGTCTGCCGCGTGGCCCCGGTAAAGGCGCCCTTCTCGTACCCGAACAGTTCGCTTTCCAGCAGGTTCTCCGGGATCGCCGCGCAGTTGATCGCCACGAAGCGTTCACTGGCGCGCCCGCTCAGGTCGTGCAGGGCGCGCGCCAGCACCTCCTTCCCGGTGCCGCTCTCGCCCAGCAGCAGCACGGTGGCATCCGAGGGCGCGACACGCTCGACCACCCGGCAGACATCCAGCATCCCCGGGTCGGCGGTGATGACCCCGCTCAGGGATGCCCCGGGCCTGCGTGCCAGCTTGCGGTTCTCCGCCTCGAGCTCGTACAGGTGAGCGGCGCGATCGACGATCATCCGCAGCAGGTCGGATTCGACCGGTTTGATGTAGTAGTCGTAGGCCCCCAGGGCCACGGCCTTGAGCGCGTTCTCGCGATCGTCATTCCCAGTGACGACAATGACCTTGGTCTCCGGGTCCATCGCCAGGATGTCCTGCAGCAGGGCCAGGCCCTCGGAGGCGTTGGCCGGGTCCGGCGGCAGGCCCAGGTCCAGCGTCACCAACTCCGGCTGATGGCGGCGCATCCTGGACATGGCACTTTCGCGGTCCTCGGCCTCCAGGATCTCGTATCCCTCAAAACACCAGCTCAGTTGGTTGCGCAGACCCTGATCGTCTTCGACGATGAGAAGCTTCAGCATGGAACCCTCACAATCACCAGCGGCCTTCATGACGGTTCAGCCATGGCCGGTGCGATCTGCAAGGGGAGCTTCAGGGTAAAGATCGTTCCGACGCCGGCCTCGCTGTCGACGGTGATGCGTCCGCCCATGCGCAAAACACGATCCCGCGCCTCATATAAACCAATCCCCATCCCTGCATTTCCCTTGGTGGTTTGAAAGGGCTTGAAGAGCCGATTTTTTAGAAAAGCCGGCTCCATACCGCTCCCCGTGTCTTCAATTTGAACAATAGCCCAACCCCCTTCGGTGTAAAGATTGAGATTGATTGAGCCGTCATCCGGCGTAGCTTCTTGAGCGTTTCTTACAAGATTGAGTAGTACATTTTTAAGACCTTCCTGGTCGCCGATGACGGCCGCGGATTCGCGCAGGTCCAGCCGCGGCAGGGGCGAGCGATGGCTGCTGGCCTCGGAGACCTCGGCGAGCAGCCGGTCCAGCGGGATGATGCGGCTCGGTGTGTCGGGCGTGGCCTGCGCGTGGCGCAGCTGGGCCAGGGTTCGTTCCAGCCGGTCGCGGGCATTGCTCACCGTATTCAGGGCGTCGCGGACAAAGTCCGGATTGGACAGGTGACGCTCCGCGTTGGAACACACCAGGGACAACTGGGCCGAGACGTTCTTGAGGTCGTGCACCAGAAACGCCGCCAGCCGGTGAAAGGCCTCGAACTGGCGGGCCTCCAGCAGGGCCTCGTCGGTCTGCACCAGCGCGACATACACCGCGAGCTGGCGCCCGGCGGTCTTCAGGAGGTCGCGTTCCTCCCAGTCGATCTTGCGCGGCGCGCGCGGCTGGGCGAGCACGACGAACCCCTGCAGGCGCTCGCCCTTGAGCAGCGGCACCACCACCCACAGGCGCGTGTTCTGTGCCAGCCATTCCGGCAGTTGCAGGCCCTGATACAGCTCGGGGTCCCGGCGATATTCGTTGAGGTCGATCACCCAGCCGGTGCGCGCGACGAACTCCACCAACGCCCCGTCGGGCTCCTCCGGGGGATAACTCGGATCGCCCAGGTTCAGCACTCCCTCCAGGGCGTAGGGGCCGTTGCGGTCGCGCACCCACAGCAGCCCCCCGGGGCTGTCCACCAGCTCGCCGATCGCCTGGATGGCGCGCTGGCGGAACGGGATCTCGTCATCCTCGGCCGAGAGCGTGCCGGTAAATCGCAGCCACTCCTGGCGGTAATCGAACGAGTAGCGAAAGAAGTGCTTGGCCAGGAAGACGCGCAGACGCGACCGCAGACTGCCCGAGGCGACGATGACGGCCAGCAGCAATGCGGCGCCGAACAGAAACACTACCTGCAGGAAGGCACCCAGATCGCCCCCGACATGTCGCAGGTAGTACCCGGCGGCCCCGATGGCGAACAGATAAAGCCCGGCGCCGATCAGCGCCGCGGTGTGAAACAGCAGGTGGCGCGAGACCACCGGGGCCTCGCGGGCCTGCAGCGGCCGGCGGGCCAGGGAAATCGCGATCAATGGCACGACCAGGCCATTCACCAGGCCGCGGGCTTGCCAGACGGGGCTGTTGATCGCCCCGAACAGCACGAGATCGGCAAACAGGAACAGGTCGAAGGCGAACATCGCCCCGAGGCCCAGGCTCAGGAACTTGATCTCCCAGCGCCGTTGCAGGGGCGTATTGCGAAAGACCTGCTCGACCAGGACCAGACCCAGCACCGCCATGCCCAGCATCGCAGTGCCCACCCAGGCGCCATAGGTCAGCGGGAGCGGCAGGGCCAGAGCCGCGAACAGCCCGAACATCAGTGCGGCGGTGACGATCATCGCCGTGCGCAAAGGTGCGGGTGGACGCGTGCTCGGCTCGCCGCGGCGCGCGAGCAGCGCGAACAGGACCGCGAACCACCCGGCGTTGCGCAGCACCTCGAAGGCCCCGCCGGAGACCGGGGCCTCGCCGATCGCGTGCGCCACGAGCGCCATGTGCAGCGCCCAGATCACGGATAACAGCGCGGCACCCGCGACCCAAAGGCTTCCCGGGCGCTGCCGCCAGGTCCACAGGGCCAGCACTGCCAGGACGAGGAAGGCGAGGGTGGCCAGGAGATAGCTGGGCGCAGCGAGATTCATGGCTCAGCGGGCCCCGCGGCCAAACAGGACGACGCGGACCGTCTCGAACAGGATCATCAGATCCATAAACAGGCTGTGGTTCTTGACGTAGTACAGGTCGTACTGGAGCTTTTGCCGGGCATCCTCGACCGACGCGCCGTAGGCGTAGCGCACCTGCGCCCAGCCGGTGATGCCGGGGCGGATGCTGTGGCGGGCGAGGAAATACGGGATCTCCTCGCTGAGCTGTTCCACAAACACGGGGCGCTCCGGGCGCGGCCCTACGAACGACATACGCCCCTGAAATACGTTGATGATCTGCGGCAGCTCGTCGATGCGCAGCTTGCGGATTACCCGGCCCACGCGCGTGATGCGGTCGTCGTCGCCGCTTGCCCAGCGGGCCACGCCGTCCCCCTCGGCATCGCTGCGCATGCTGCGGAACTTGCAGATCTCGAACGGCGTGTTGCCCTGGCCGACCCGGGTCTGCCAGTAGAGGACCGGCCCCGGGCTGTCGAGCTTGATGGCGATCGCGGTCAGCAGCATCACCGGCAGGGTTGCCACCAGCAGGGCCGTGCTCGCCAGTAGATCGAAGCTGCGCTTGACCACGGCGCGTGCGCGGTGCTGGCGGAAGCCCTCGCCAAACACCAGCCAGCTGGTGTTGATCCCGTCCAGCTGGAGCTGGCGGTCCTCGCGTTCAAAGAAGGTCGACAGATCCGTGATGCGAATGCCGTTGAGCTTGCATTCCAGCAGTTGGTTGACCGGCAGGTTCTCGCGGCGCTCGCGCATGCCCACCACGATCTCCTCTACCCGCAGCGAGCGCGCCACATCCAGCAGGCTGGTCTTGTCGTCCAGCACCCGGAGTCGCTGCTGGTCCACCAGCCGGTCGGTCTCGCGCTCGGTCGCCACATACCCGACGACCTGATAGGTGGCATCGCCCCCGTCGGGTCCGGCATGGCGTACCTCCAGTGAGCGCGCGCGGCTGCCCGTGCCCAGGACCAGGATGCGCCGCTTGAAGGCATCGGTCTCCGACAGCCCGCGAAAGAGGCTGCGCTCGGCCGTCAGGCTTGCCAGCAGGATCACCGCCCCACTGCCCACGATCGTCGGTGTCAGTACGCTGCTGGCCGTGAGCAACCCGTAGATCGCCAGCGTGCCACCGGCCAGGATCAGAGCCCCGCCCAGGCGCACCACAGCGGATCGCAGGCTGAATGTTGCCAGGCACTCCTGCTCGTAAAGCCCCACCAGCATCACCGCGAACAACACCACCGCCACGGCGATCAGGAGTTCCGGCATCCAGGGATCGACCGGACCCAGCGACAGGGCAAACAGGGCGAGCGTCAGGTAGAGCGCAATGTAGATCGCAACCAGCTCCAGCCCCAGCAGCGCCAGGATCCGTCGCGATACGTAATGTCCAAGTATGCGCATGCTCAAGATGCCCCCCGGTCACCTCCCCCAGAGCCGGGGAGACGATCGATGCCTGTTTCTTTCCCGAAATCGGGTTGTCCGCTCGGCCTGAGGTCGGCTGACGCGACAGGACGTCGCGCCAGCCGGCGGTCAGAAGCGGCGTTCCGGGATGATCAGGATGTCGCCCGGCAACATGTCCACGTTTGCCGAGATGTCGCCCCCGTAGATCAGGTCGTTCAGGCGGACGCGGTACTGCTGGCGCTCGCCGTTCTCGTTGCGTACCAGCACGGCGCGGTTGCCGGCCGCGAAATCGGTAATCCCGCCGACCGCGATCATCACGTCCATTACCGTCATCTCTTCGCGGTACTGCAGCGCCTGCGGCTCGGCCGCCTGGCCGATCACGCGCACCTGGCGGTCATAGGGGCCGGCAAAGCTGGTCACCATCACCGTCACGATCGGGTCGCGAAGGAAGTCGGAGAGCTTGTCTTCCATGTCCCGCGCGAGCTGGCTGGGGGTTCTCCCGCTGGCCTGCACGTCCTCCACCAGCGGTGTGGTGATCTGGCCATCCGGTCGCACCGCCACTGCGGTGGACAGGTCCGGGTTGTTGCGGACCGCGATATTCAGCGTGTCTCCGGGCCCGATGATGTATTGGTCCACCACCGTTTTTTCCACGGTCGAGGGGGCATCCGGATAGGGCGTGGTGGTGCAGGCGCTGGTCGTCACCAGGACGAATGCCAGGGACAAAATGAGAACAACAAAAGCACTTTGTGGGCTGGTCTTGACGGTCATCGCTTGTCTCCCCTTTGGGCGTGTAAGGAAACGCTGCCGCTTCCTTGAGTCAGTCCAATTTGACACCGCCGACTTCATTGTCCGGCGAAACCCGGACCCGGCCCTGATCGTGCCCGGACCCGTCTCCGTTTAGCCTCGGAACGGTGCGGGCAATAGCAAGCAATTATTAGTATTGGCTATTCCCCTGGATAATCGATGTTAGACGTGACCCCCGGCCCAGACCATCAGTCTTTAGACTGACGATGGGGTGTTTTCCGTTCGGTTTATTTGGTCCTTTCAAATCCCGTTGGTGGGCTCAAAATAGGGTCCTTGATTTTGCGTCTACTACCGGGGAAAAACGTTGGACCCCATCCCTCTGCGTCTGCTAGCCAATTGGCTTCTGCTACCTCCTTCCGGTCCTCTCATACTTGCCATTATCGGGTGGGCGATTTACCGAACAAATGTTGGAAAAGTGCTGTTGGTAATCGGCCTCCTGTTGAGCTATTCCTTGTCTACTCCTGTATTTAGTTACGCCCTCATCAAGCCTTTACAGGAGGGTTTTGCGCCGCCGGACGATAACCAGCTGGCGGACGTACAAGCGATTGTGGTGCTGGGGGCGGGGTATCGCAGTGGAGCCGAGGAATTCTCGGGCGAGACCGTCCACGACCTTGCACTGGTGCGCCTGCGCTATGCGGCGTACCTGCACCACCACACCGGGCTGCCCGTGATGGTTTCGGGGGGTGGCCCCGAGGGGCGAGTTCCAGAAGCCGACTACATGGCAGAGGTACTGAAAGAATATGGCGTCCACCCGATCCTGCGGGAGCCCAATGCACGCGACACCTGGGGCAATGCCCGGCATTCCGCCGAGCAGCTGCACGCAGATGGGATCGAGCGCGTGGCACTTGTAAGCCATGCCCACCACATGCCGCGCGCCACATGGTCATTCGAGCGCGCGGGCCTGGAGATCATCCCGGCCCCGACCGGTGCCTATGTGCCGCGAGATAACGGCTGGTCCCTGGAGGGCTTTCGCCCGCAGGCCAGTGCGGTCTGGGCCAGCTGGCTCGCGCTGCACGAGTACTGGGGCATGGCCTGGTATCGCTGGCAATACGGGCCGGAATAGCCCGGCACGACACTCATTTATGTGCAGCCGTTCGATCAACGACGAGGCGAAGGTTCGACGATGAAAATCCTGGTAACGGGTGGGGCGGGCTACATTGGTTCACATGTCGTGCGCCAGTTGCTGGCCGATGGTCACGATGTCGTCGTGTACGACAATCTCAGCACAGGGCATCGCTGGGCCATTGGTCATGCCGCGCTGATCGTCGGCGACATGGCTGACCGCCAGCGCCTGCACAGTGTCCTTGCGGACTACGCGTTCGACGGCGTCCTGCACTTCGCCGCCAGGATCGTCGTCCCGGAGTCGCTGGCCGATCCGCTGGGGTACTACGGCAGCAACACCCGCAACACCCTGAACCTCCTGGAGGGGTGCCAGGCGACGGGCGTGCGTTTCCTCGTCTTTTCGTCGACCGCCGCGGTATACGGCATCCCGGAAAATAACCCCGTCGACGAAACCAGTCCGCTACTGCCCATCAACCCCTACGGCGCGTCCAAGGTCATGTCCGAGCGGATGATCGCCGACTTCGGCCAGGCGAGTGATCTGCGCTACGTCTGTCTGCGCTATTTCAACGTGGCCGGCGCGGCCCCCGACGGCACGCTGGGCCAGGCCACCCCCAACGCGACCCACCTGATCAAGGTCGCCTGCCAGGCGGCCCTGGGCGAGCGCGAGAACATCACCGTCTTCGGGACCGATTACCCAACCACCGATGGCACCTGCGTACGGGACTACATCCACGTCGAGGATCTCGCCGCCGCCCACCTGCGCGCGATGGACTACCTGGTGGCGGGCGGCCCCTCGCAGGCCCTCAACTGCGGCTATGGCCACGGCTACAGCGTGCTGCAGGTCCTCGAGTCCGTGCAGCGCATCAGCGGTTACCGATTCCCCGTCATCCATGGCCCCCGCCGCGCCGGCGATCCGCCCGCCCTGACCGCAGACGCATCCCGAATCCGCGAGCTCCTGGCCTGGTCCCCCGAATACGACGACCTGGACCTCATCGTCCGCCACGCCCTCACCTGGGAACGCCGCATGACCACCGCCGCCGCACCCCACCTGGCCGTCCGCCTCCGCCCCCTGGCCATATCGGAAACCACCGCCCACGCCTACAGCGCCCCCTGATCCTCCGTTGAGGCGGCCGTCCGCAAGCGGGCAGCCTCTCCCGTTACAGGACCGTACGCCGGTTTCGGTTACGAGCCTTTCGGGGGGGCGAGAGAGTACATCCCTCATGCCTCGTCTCCCATCAATTCATCGCGCTTGAGTAAGCGCTGGTAGCCGGGTGCGCTGCCGCCTCAGTGACGGGCGGAAGAGTGCCGGCGTCCGTTGGGCGAGCGGGCGGTTGGCCTCGCGGGCTCGCGATAGCTCGATGATTCCAGCGGCATGAAATCCGGTTTCCATCGGGACTGTATGGGAAAGGCTGGGTCGAACCTGGTACCATGCCGCGCAGGGCTTGGCTGGCTACTTTGGGTGAGGCCATTCATATTGCTGCTGGGCGCCCTTGATCCATCCGGGGAGCCAAGCCAGATCAGAGTCTTTGGATTGCGGTCCCTTGAGTCCACACTCCCAGATCGTGAGAACGCGCCAGCCTGAAGCGAGAAGCGTCTCCCGGTTGCGGCGGTCTCGCCTGATGTTGGCTGCAAATTTCGCCTGCCAGCGGTCTTGATTGGTGGCGGGGGTAGTACAGAGCCGGCAACCCTGATGTCGATGCCAGAAACAGCCATGTACAAAGACAGCAAGGTTGTGCTTTTTGAGTGCCAGGTCCGGTTTTCCGGGGAGTGCCGAAACGTGCAGCCGATAGCGAAACCCTCGGGAGTGAAGGAAGCGTCGGACCCTCATTTCAGGCTGCGTGTTGCCAGACCGAATCCCGGACATCATCCGGGAACGGGTGGCTTTGTCCACTACGTCAACCATTCGCACATGATCCCGGTCTCTGCTCCTCAGGGGCAACTCTCGGCCTCAAGGACAGGTTAGTGAACCAGCGCATACCGGTAGTTGATCTCTTTGCGGGTCCTGGCGGGCTGGGTGAAGGGTTTGCCTCGCTCAGCGACTTCTTTCGCATAGAGGTGTCCGCGGAATGTTCGGTTCCTGCCCACAAGACACTGAGGCTCCGGGCATTCAAGCGACTTCTCGAGGAAGGCGGAAGCTCCCTGGACGACTATTACCGGTACGTTCAGGGACACAACTCCGTCCCTTATTCGGACAAAACCCGAGATGCATGGGAAAAGGCCAGCCACGAAGCGCTGCGAGTCACGCTCGGTGACCCGGACGATGACAGGTGGTTTGCCGGCAAGCTTGACGAACGAGGGTTCGACGGCGCGAATGGCGTCCTGATCGGCGGCCCTCCATGCCAGGCGTACTCGCTTGTCGGCCGTGCCCGGAATCGCGGTATCGCCGGGTACGTGCCCGAGGAAGACAAGAGGCATTTCCTTTACCGTGAATACCTCAAGCTGATCCAGCACTATCGCCCGGCCGTTTTTGTCATGGAGAACGTGAAGGGCATTCTCACCTCCAGAGTAGGCGGCGAACGCATCTTTCACCGAATTCTGGAAGACCTGGTGGATCCCGACAAAGCCCTCGGGCGCGACCGCAACGGTCCGGGTTATCGCATCCATTCTCTCGTTGATCCCGAGGTCGTCTTCAGACGGGGGCATTCGCCCGCTTGCCTGCGAGGCCATGAATTTCTGGTCCGCTCCGAAGATTATGGTATTCCACAGACCCGGCACCGGGTCTTCCTGGTCGGCGTTCGGGAAGACATAGACGCTTCCCCGGGGGTGCTGGAAACTCGCCAGAAGATCTCCCTCAGTCAGGCCTTGGCCGATCTTCCGCCGCTTCGAAGCGGGCTGTCTCGGGATGACAGCCAGGAAGCCTGGGTAGACGCTGTCCGGGATCAGATCAGCCAGCTCGCCCGTGACGCGCGGAGTTATAGTCAGAGCGATATTGCGGCCAGCCTCGATCGTACGAGTCGCGAGATACGGGACAAGCAAAGCTGGTCCCGTGGCGGCCTGAGATGTCCGAAGGTGGCGAGCTGCCGGCTTCCGGAACACGAAGCACTCGAACAGTGGTGGAACGACAACAGGCTGGAGAGCGTACTCAATCACGAAGCCCGCTCCCATATGCCGAGTGACTTGGGCCGATACGTCTACGCAGCGACATTCGCAAGGGAGTACGGCCGTTCCCCTGCTGGTGCTGGAGACTTCTCCTTGCCGAGTCTGGCCCCCAACCACGCAAACTGGATGAGTGGAAAATTTGCGGACCGCTTCCGTGTCCAGCTGCGCGACGAGCCGGCGAAGACGATCACAAGCCACATATCCAAGGACGGGCATTACTACATCCACCCCGACCCAGAACAGTGCCGATCCCTTACGGTACGCGAAGCCGCCCGCATCCAGACGTTTCCTGACAGCTACTTTTTCGAGGGCAATCGTACCGAGCAGTATCATCAAGTCGGGAACGCGGTGCCCCCGTGGTTGGCTCGCCAGATCGCGGTCGTCGTTCAGGACTTGCTGGTTTGCGCCCGGAGAGGCGAGGCAGACCGGGAGCCCCGCGATCGTCGCCAAGTGGTCGCAGGCCCTCGCTACTGCGTTGACCGGATGTCTTAAGGTTTGACAATACTTGTGGCACCCTCATTATCGATGCGGTTATGAGTTCCGCCTGATGGGTCAAGCAGGGTGCGCAATGCAGAATGCGATTGAACTTCCGCCGCATGCCTCGTCCATGGTGGAGTCCATGAGGGACATCGGCTATTCCTTTCCCGCCGCGATAGCCGATATTGTCGATAACAGTATTTCCGCCAACGCACGGCGCATCGCAATCAACTTTCTCTGGAACGATGGGGACCCAGTCCTCGCCATCGCCGATGACGGTGATGGGATGGATGCCGATACTCTGCTCGAGGCTATGCGACCCGGCACGCACAATCCGCGTGGCGAGCGGGCGGCGACCGATCTCGGGCGCTTCGGTCTGGGGCTCAAGACCGCCTCTTTCTCGCAGTGTCGACGTCTGTCTGTCGTTTCGCACACGGACAGCGGCGAGATCGCTGGGTATTGCTGGGATCTCGATTACATCGCGGAAACCAACGCTTGGTCAGTTCAGCCCTTGTCCCCCGGGGCGATCAAGCAACTCCGTTTTCGAGAGCTACTGGGTAACCACGGCACTCTTGTCGTCTGGGAGAAGATAGATCGGCTGATGGACTTCACCTCTCAGCGGGCCGAGGACCTTTTTAATGACCATTTCGACGAAGCTCGCTATCACCTCCAGCTCGTCTTTCATCGTTTTCTGGAACCCATGGCGGATGAGAGGCACCTGCCGCGTATTCGTATCGAGATGAACGGTCTCGCCCTAGAGGCATTCAATCCATTCTTCCCGGATACCGATGCCCGCCAGATGCTGGTGACCGAGGATATTCCGGTTGAGGGCTCATACGTGCGCATACAGCCTTACGTGTTGCCGCACCACTCCCGGGTTGGCAAGGATGCGTACGAGCGTTACGCCGGCAGGGACGGGTACGCCCATACGCAGGGGTTTTACGTCTACCGCAACAGGCGTCTGATTGACCACGGCACTTGGTTCCGACTAATTCCAAAGCGTGAAATCACCCGTCTGGCCCGTGTCCGGATCGACATCCCGAACACGCTGGATCATCTCTGGGGAATCGACGTTCGCAAGTCACGAGCAACCCCCCCCGGTGTGATTCGCGAGAGCCTCAAACGGGTGATCGGAAGAATCACGGAGTCTGCGGGCAAAGTCTACACACACAGAGGGAAGAAGGCCGTAAGCCAGACAACAGCGCCAATCTGGCGGCGTCTGCTTCGGCACGGGGAGATCCACTACGTGATCAACCACGAGCATCCCTTGCTTGCCTCACTGCGGAAGGGGATGGGCGACGAGCAGAACCGGATGCTGAGCATGTTCCTGCGGCTTGCGGGGGAGAACATCCCGGCTGACATGATTTTCTCCGACATGTCCGGTGACCCTTCCAGCCTGGATGCCAACGAGTTGGAGGATGCAGATGGACTCAGAACCGATCTTCGAGCACTTATCGCGGTGTTGAGCGAATCCGGCTTCGACGAGGATGCCATTCGGGGGCATCTCGTCAGCGTGAGACCGTACAGCGCACATCCAGAGATCGTTGCCGAAGTTCTCGGAGAGAGCCTATGAACGCAGTCGAGACTGTCATGGACATGTTAAGGATCTCCCAGCTCCGAGACGGCTCAATGACTCATGACGAAATCGATAGTCTGGCGCGCAAGGTCGGCGGCGCTCTGGGTGCCTCGGAGGCGGACATAGAGGAAATTGTCCGGAAGATAGAGTCCGAGAATGACATCCGCATGATGGCCGGTTCGACTCTTATGGCACCTGGCTGGTCACCGTGGCTGGACGAGCGGAAGGCTGAGATCAACTGGGATTACTGGGATCGCTACCACCAACTCCTCCTCCAGAAGGGCTTGCCCGTCGGCATTATTTCGCGGATGGACGAGCTCACGGGCAAGATCTTGGGGCTGACAGAGAATCCTCACAAGGAGGGGGCATGGCGACGTCGCGGGCTGGTACTCGGGCATGTCCAGTCTGGCAAGACGGCGAACTATATCGGGCTGATCAACAAAGCAGCCGATGCAGGGTATCGAGTTATCGTCGTCATTGCGGGTATTCAGGAGGATCTGCGGCGCCAGACTCAGGCCCGCATCGATGAAGGTTTCACAGGGTATGACAGTGCCCAGAAGATGCAGACGGGGCAGCCAGTGGGTGTCGGGAACTGGCCTGGAGTGCGCCGACCTTTCAGTTATACGAACAAGCAATCGGACTTTCGCGTGGCGCTCGGGCGTCAGGCGGGGCATGAGCTTGCCTCCATCCAGGCGCCGGTTGTGTTCGTCATAAAGAAGAACCCCTCGACGCTTCGCCACCTAATCGAATGGCTCAGGGCCCATAACACGGGCTCCGACGGGATAATCCACGATCTTCCGATGCTTTTGATCGACGACGAGGCTGACAACGCGTCGATTAATACTGCCAAGAACCCGGAAGAAGCCACCCGGATTAATACCCAGATCCGCCAAGTATTTCATCTGTTCGCCAAGGCCTGTTACGTCGGATATACCGCAACACCCTTCGCCAACATCTTCATCGACAAGGATGTGGAGACGGAAGAACACGGCAGGGATCTGTTCCCTGAGGACTTCCTCGTAAGTCTTGATCCGCCAAGCAACTACATGGGGGCGGACACCTTCTTCTCGGAGCAGGAGGACGAGGAACGTAAGTATCTCCGAGATATCGTTGATGCAAGTGACCTGCTGCCGCTGAAGCATTCCAAGGAGTTCAGGCCTGATGAGCTTCCCGGCAGCCTCTACGAGGCGATTCGCACGTTTCTCTTGGCGGTGACGATTCGTAGTCTCCGCGGTGATGGCAACAAGCATGCATCCATGCTAGTCAACGTTTCCCGGTTCATCGACGTTCAGGCACATCTTCGGGAGCAGATAGGCGAGATCATCTGGTGCTACCTGAGAGACGTCAGGCACTACTCGAAACTTCCCACAACCGAGGCGATTCGCAACTCGTCGATGGCGGCGCTCCACGAGACTTGGAAGCACGAATTTTCCGGTGTTACCGAGTTCAGCTGGGCCGACGTGCAGCGGGAACTCTACAGTGCGACTGTGACGCTTCGGGTCGTGGCTATCAACGGGAGATCACAGGATGTTCTCGATTATCCAGCCTATGAGGGGATAGGCCTGAAGGCAATTGCCATCGGGGGGTTCTCACTATCCAGAGGACTGACTTTGGAAGGCCTCTGCGTTAGCTACTTCCGCCGTAATTCCGTGATGTACGACACCCTCCTGCAGATGGCCCGCTGGTTCGGTTACCGACCCGGATACGAAGACCTCTGCCGGCTGTGGATGGAACCAGAGGGGATGGGCTGGTTTATGCACATTCACCAAGCGGTCGAGGAGCTGCGGAGCGAGGTGCAGAGAATGGAGCGCTCGGGGATGGCCCCCCGTGACTTCGGCCTCAAGGTACGATCGCATCCGGAGTCGCTGATCGTCACCGCGCGGAACAAGATGCGCGCGAGCAAGGAGGTTCCACACAAAGTCGACCTCTCAAGCGAGCTGATCGAAACCCACAAGGTTTCCAGCGATCCTGACGAAACCGCTGCAAACTTCCGTCTCCTTGACTCTTTCGTGGATCGGATCGCTGGCTACCGGGTATCCAACCCGGAAGATTTCTGCTGCGGTCCCGGGAACCAGTTCCATCACCGCGTTCCCGTAAGTGATGTGCTCGAGTTTATTGAAGGGTTCCATGTGCATCCGGAACTACTGCTGCTCTACCAGGAGCCGATTCGCAAGTTCATCCGGAAAGGCGCGGAAGACGAGCTGGCGCTGTGGGACGTCGTACTCTGCGGGCTGGACGGCAAAAGGGAGGACAAGAGGTTCCAGTTGCCGTGTGGTGTGCGCCTGTTCAAGCAGGAGCGCACCGGCATTGACCTTTCATACAAGCGCTGGCATGGCTATGCGATTGGTGGAAGACAGCGCGTCTCGTCCCGGGGTATCGAGAAGATCGGCCTGACACCTGAACAGGCCCACGAGGCGCAGCAGGAGAATTCTGGCAAAAGTAACGTCCCCGACAAGGCCTACCGCGCCAAGAGGGAGCGGCCTCTACTCATGCTGCACTGGATTCACCTGTATGAACTGAATCCGAACGCCGAGGGCCGGAAAGCACGACAAGGTCGCACCCTGGATCCCGACGTGGTGGCTTTCGGAATCAGTTTCCCAAGGACGTCCCGAAAGGAGCCAGCAGTCGAGTATGTCGTTAACAAGACATGGATCGAGAGCGTGTTCGGGGCGACCGAGGACGTTGACGAGGAAATCGGTGACGATGGATCCATGGGATGAAATCGGAATTCCGGCGGCGCCGGGCGAGATAACCGCGAGGCGCTATGGCCCGAACGTACGCTGGGATTGGTATCGCGGCCGGGATAGTCGCGGACGCTGCCTGCTATTCATCAATACGGATGTCGACCCGTCGGGCACTCATTTTCCTGTCATTCAGGGGCTCGAAGTCCGGGCGCTGATCGATCGACCCGGTCTGTTCCGAATCCAAGTTGCCCTTAACGAACCGGATGCCCGGGAACCGTTCGGGCACGTCTGTGATGACCTTGTCGATTACTGCGAGCACACGGTGCAGCCGGAAGCGCTGCCGCGCCGGATTGCTGAGCGTCTGGAGGTATGGCGACGTCTCTGGCGTCGTCAACGCTTGGGCATCCTTTCAGAAGAGTCCCAGCGGGGGCTGCTCGCCGAACTGCTTTTTCTACGCGATATCTGGCTGGGAGTAGTGACCAACGAGCTGAACGCGGTCGAAACCTGGGAGGGCCCGGACGGCGGAAGTCAGGATTTCCGCCACGGATTCCAGGCTGTTGAGGTGAAGTCGAGGCCCCCTTCACGAAATAGCGTGCTGATCTCTTCGGCGGATCAGCTGTGGTTCGACGGTAACCTCTACCTCGTGGTTTACCCGATTGCGACTGTCGGGCAGCTTGAGGGGGATGCTCTTTCGCTGAACCAAGTAGTCGAAAGCGTGAGAACACGTCTTGCCAGTGGGCAGGCGCGTGACCGGCTGGACATCCGCTTGATCGATTTCGGCTACATCAACCGACGGGAATACGACGAGGAACGGTTTGTAACGGCGGAACCAACCGCTTACCACGTCGGACCGGGCTTCCCGGCGCTTCAGGACGCGGATCTGCCACCCGGCGTCGAAAGTATCCGCTACTCGGTAAATCTCAATTGGTGCGAGGAGCACCGTACTGAGTTGCCGGTTTTCCAGGAGTTGCTCCGTGCAGGCAATTGAAGAGTTCTACCACGGCTTCCATCAGGACGTCCTTGCCTCCGCGCAGGCCGGCTCTGATTTCCTTGAAAGTCAGTTCGCCGAGAAAATGGCGGGCTACCTAGAGGATGCTGGCGAGATCGAAGAGTTTAGCGCCCACTTCGCGCGGGACCCCTCTGGAAACTGGCGTGCAGACGGTTATGCGTGGGACGAGGATACTGGGACGTTCTCGCTGTTCCTTACCGATTTTCGTCCGGAGGAGAACCTTCACACGCTCATCCGCACTGAAGCGAATCCGCTTTTCAACAAAGGGCTACGGTTTCTTCACAAAGCGTTTGACCGGAACTTCGTGGAAGGCTTGGAGGAGACTTCGGCGGCCTTTGAAATTGCCAACCTTTTTCAGCATGTTCTGAAAGACATCTACAAGATTAATATGTATGTCCTGAGTAACGGGCAGCTAAGCCAGCGCTTCGGCGCCATTGACCCAGATGATCTGCACGGCATCCCAGTGCATTTCAAGGTGTGGGACCTCACCAAGGTGCTCCGCCTCGAAAGCTCGATGAGCGAACGTGAGGAACTGGTCATCGATTTCGAGAAGGATTTCGACGGCGGTATACAGTGCTTGCCTGCGGGGATCCACGGCACGGGGTACACCTCTTACATGCTGGTCATGCCCGGCGACTACCTGGCACGCCTGTACGGGCAATGGGGGTCACGTTTGCTGGAGCAGAATGTACGCAACTTCCTGCAGGCACGCGGGAAAGTAAACAAAGGGATCCGCAAGACCATCCACGAAGAACCGGGGATGTTCTTCGCCTATAACAACGGCATCACAGCGACAGCATCGGATGTCGAGATGACTGTAGACGATGGCAGACATCTCATTCGATCTATAACCAACCTTCAGATTGTCAATGGAGCCCAGACCACCGCTTCGCTGTTTAACGCTTTGCACAAGGACAAGGCCGATCTAGGCGAGATCGCCGTGCAGATGAAGCTTTCGGTAGTTGACGCTGAGCAGACCGAGTCAGTCGTTCCAAGGATTTCGCGCTATGCGAACAGCCAGAACAAAGTGAGCGAAGCTGATTTCTTTTCGAATCACCCCTTTCATCAGCGGATCGAGGAGATATCGCGGCGCCTTTATGCGCCTGCCGTCGGGGACGCTCAACAGGAGACCAAGTGGTTTTACGAGCGAACCAAGGGACAGTATCTCGACAAGCAGTCGCACCTCACGCCAGCCCAGAAGAAGAAGTTCCAGATCGAGTTCCCGCGGTCACAGGTGTTTACCAAGACCGATCTTGCAAAGTTCGAGAACGTCTGGCGGTGTATTCCGCATACGGTGAGTCTGGGCGCGCAGAAGAATTTCGCGAATTTCGCGGATTACATCGACAAGGCGTGGCAGTACCAAGACGCTGACTTCAACGAAGGCTATTTCCGCGAGATCGTCGCGAAGGCGATTATTTTCAGGCATCTCGAGAAGTTGGTTTCGAAGCAGCCTTGGTACCAGGGCGGGTACCGGGCGAACATTGTGGCCTACACCATTAGTTATATAGGCGACAAGCTGTCCAAGCGATCGGATCTGGTGGATTTTAAAAGGATCTGGAAACAGCAGTCCGTGGGGTCCGGCTTGGAAGAGGCAATGAGCGTGGTTGCTGGCTACGTCCATGACGCGCTGGTTGATACCCCGTCCAACGTCTCTAATGTCACTGAGTGGGCAAAGCGGCAAGCCTGCTGGGAGACGGTCAGGCGGCTGGATATCAAGCTTCCGACCTCTCTGGACAAGGAGCTGGTGTCCCGTGAGGAGGTAAAGCAGGAGAGAAAGGAAGCGCGATCAACGCAGCGCATTGACGATGGCATAGTGGCTCAATCCAGAGTCATGGAGCTTGGGCCGGATTACTGGACGAAGATTGCCCAGCGTGCCGCCGACGCGGGGGAGCTAACCGAGAAAACCGCAGGCATCTTGAAGATCGCGTGCGACCCGGCGATGCGCCGAATTCCTACGGAGAGACAGTCCCAGATCCTTCTCGAACTCGTTGCACGTCTCGAGTCCTGAAGTGTTGCGAAGTCTGCAGGCGTGTAGCGTAAGGCGCCCTTGGCAGCGGCTGTTTCCGAGGGACCACGGGGGTCAGACCTTGCGTTTTGCCCAGCGGTGTCCCTCCGTGAAGCAAGCCACCATGCCATCGGTGATGGACGGCACGCCCCCTCCCCATCGACGCCGGGGGCACCTTTGACCGCTGCAAGGACGGGGTCTAGCTTCAAGAGGGAGGGGCAAGGACGGCTGGCGAAGGCCGGCGCAACCTCGCGGAATCGCGCAGGAGGCTCACGATGCGCAGCGTAGACAACATGGCGGGGCTGGATGACCTCGCGAAGGCCTGCGCCTACTCCAGCTCGCGCGTGGATATCGACGCCGAGGGCTCCCGCATCATCGTGCACGACTGATCGGGCCTGGGCCTCTGGCCCGACCGGTGGCGACACTGCAACCTGGAGCGGTGGGCGATGTCGGTGATCCACTACGAGATGGAGATCGACGCCGCTCCGGAAGCGGTGTTCGATCTGATGGCCCGGGTGGAGGCGTTCGCCGCCTACAGTGAGGCCATCGAGTCCATCACCTGCGTCGGGCCCGAGCGCTACCGCTGGCGTGTGCGGGTGGCCGGGGTGCCGCTGGTCTTTGATGTGGAGGTGCTGGTCGCGGTCCCGCCGCGTCTGCTCGGCTGGCGCGCGCTGGCCGGGCTCTCCTGCGAGGGCTGCTACCGGCTGACGCCGAGCGCACGCGGCACGCATCTGGAACTAGCCGTGCGCTGCGGCGACGAGAACCCCCTGACCGATGGCCTGCTCGGCCTGGCTGCGCACCCGGTGCTGGATGCGCTGGGGGCGGAGGTGGTGCGCAACGCCTGGCCGCGCCTCCACGGGGCGTGAGCGCTACTGCTCCGCGTGGAACTCGCGGTATTCGTCGAGGAAGGCGAGGCGGGTGGTGTCGGTGACGCGGTCGATGAACAGGGTGCCATCGAGGTGGTCGAGCTCGTGCTGGAACACGGTGGCGAGGAAGCCCTCGGGTTCCAGGTGGCGGGGCGTGCCGTCGGGCTCGTGGTAATCCACGGCGATGTGGCGCGGCCGGGCGACCTCCCCGCGCAGCCCGGGTACGGACAGGCAGCCTTCCCAGTAGCGTTGCGGGGTTGGGTCCAGCACGGTGACGACGGGGTTCACGAGGGCCAGGCGGCCGGTCGGTACGGCACCGGGGTAGCGGGTATTGCCCGGCTGGATCTCGATCACGGCGACGCGATGCGGAACGCCAATCTGGGCAGCAGCCAGGCCGAGGCCTTCGCTGGCGTGCATGGTGTCGACGAGGTCGTCCACCAGGGCGTGCAGCCCGGGGCTGTCAAAATCGGATTCGGGTACCGGGTCGCAGACGCGACGCAGATCAGGGTGTCCCATGCGCAGAATACGGCGAACGCTCATGGGAAGGATGGTGCCACAGGAGAGATAATGGTGGCCGGGGACGGAATCGAACCGCCGACACGGGGATTTTCAATCCCCTGCTCTACCGACTGAGCTACCCGGCCATTTCTCGGAGGGATTCGCCCTTCGGGCGAAGGGCGGTATTAAAGCGGTCCGTGGCGGCTACGTCAAGCAATCGCCGCCGAACCGCCGGGAATCAGGACTGGTTCGGGTCGACGAAGCCTTCCGGCTTTTCCGAACCATCGCCGAACAGGAACTTTTCCATTTCCTCTTCCAGGAACTTGCGCGCCTTGGGGTCGACCGGGGTCAGGCGGTATTCGTTGATCAGCATGGTCTGGTGGCCGAGCCAGGCCTGCCAGGCCTCCTTGGACACGTTCAGGTAGATCTTCTTGCCCATCTCGCCGGGGTAGGGCGGAAAATCGAGCCCGTCGGCCTCTTTACCGAGTTTCACGCAGTTAACGGTTCGTGCCATTGCCGGAATCCTTGTGTTCGTGCAGATAACGCTGGATGGGAGCCGGGATGCCGACCGCCCGTGATGTGCCGGGTTTATACCAAATCGCCCTGTCGCCTTCCATGATCCCACACGCGTTCGGCGGGAGCCGGTAGCAGTGGATGCGCAGATCGAGGTGGTAGTGACTGAAGGTGTGGCGCAACCCGTTGGTGTCTTGTGCCTCGGCCTGCGGCCACTGGCTGCGCACCCACTCGTCGAGTTCGGGCGCCGCGGCGGCCTCGGGGAGGCTGTACAGCCCGCCCCAGATGCCCTGTGCCGCGCGTTGTACCAGCAGGCTGCCCTGGACGGTTTGCAGGTGGGCGGCGTGGCGGATGCGCGTGGGCAGGTCCTTGCGTGGGCGCGGCGCGGGCAGCTCTCCGGTCCGGTCTTGCGCCAGGGCCTGGCAGTCGCCGGCTACGGGGCACTGGGGGCAGTCCGGGCGCGTGCGCGTACACAGGAGGGCGCCCAGGTCCATGATGGCCTGGGTGTAGTCGGCGCAGCGGGTGGTCGGGGTGCGTGCCTCCGCCTCGGCCCACAGTTCGCGCTGGACGCTCGGGCTGCCGGGCCAGCCTTCGACGGCCGCGTGGCGGGCGAGGACGCGCTTGGCGTTGCCGTCCAGGATGGGCTCCGGCCGGTCGTGGGCCTGGGCGATGATCGCGGCCGCCGTGGAGCGGCCGATGCCGGGGAGCTGTTCCAGGGCCTCGCGCGTATCCGGAAAGTCTCCGCCATGCTCGCTCACGATGTGTTGTGCGGCGCGATGCAGGTTGCGGGCGCGGGCGTAGTAGCCGAGGCCGGACCACAGATGCAGGACCGTGTCCTGGTCGGCGGCCGCGAGGGATTCGACGTCGGGGAAGTGTTCCATGAAGCGCAGGAAGTACGGGGTCACCGTCTCCACGCGCGTCTGTTGCAGCATGATCTCGGAGACCCAGACGCGATAGGGCGTGCGAGGGTGCTGCCAGGGGAGGTCGCTGCGGCCGTGCCGGGCGAACCAGGCAAGCAGCCGTTCGGCAAAGGGTGTCATTGCGGGGGTGTCGAAATGAAGCGGCCGGCCTCGAAGGCCGGCCGCTTGAATGCCGAGTTCGCCGGCACGATTACCGCAGGCGCTCGCGCAGGCCGCGTTCCAGCTCGCGTCGAAGATCGCGTTCGCCGGACTCTTCCGTCTCGCCTTCGGCGTCGTCACTGCGATCGCCGTCGAGGCGCTGCATCAGGCGATCGCGCAGGCGCTCTTCTTCTTCGCCCAGGCGGTCGCGGACATCGTCCTCGAAGCGCTCGCGCAGGATGTCTTCCAGGTCGAGGCGAAAGCTGGGGTCGCCAAAGGTGCCCGAGATGCGGATCGGCAGGCGGATGCCGCTCAGGTCTTCCAGGGAGCGTCCGCCCTGGCCCTCGAGGGTGCCCACGATGGTGGTGTTGACGAGGTAGTCGAGGGTGTCATCGGTAAGATCGGCGCTGCCCTCGCCACGCACGCGCAGGAGCGGGGAGTTGGCCACCAGGTCGTCGTTGTGCACGACGCCATCGCGAATGTCGAAGGTGCCGGTCAGGTCGCTGAAGTCGGTCTGGTTGGGTTCGTCTTCTTCCAGCCGTTCACCGCGCAGGCGCGCCTCCGCTCGGCGGATCACCTGGGCGACGTTGATGCCACGAACGGCACCGTCGGAGAACTGCATGGAGCCGGAGCCGTTCAGTGCGCTGCGCAGCGCGTTGACGGTGTTTCCGCGAGTGGCGATATCGAGTTCCAGATCGCCGATGCCCATGAGCCGAGCGTCATCGCCCTGCATGTCTTCCAGCAGGGCGCCGATGTCCAGGTCGGCCAGGTCGGCCGCGAGTTCGTAGCGCGGGGTGTCTTCGCGTACGTCGACGCGCACGCGGCTGGTCAGCTGGCCTTCGTAGGCTTGCGCTTCCAGCGGGTCGATGCGCCAGTCGCCTTCGTTGGCGCGGATCTCCAGCTGGATGTTGCGCATCACCATACCCAGAGCGTCCAGGCGCTCCAGCGCCATCTCGCCGCGTACGTCGATCCCGCGCAGCAGCTCCACCGGAAGCTCGATGGCGATGTCGTCATCGTCGTCGCGTTCGCCATTCGAGGGGCCGCCCTCGGTGCGGGCCTGTTCCACTTCGGGTGGCAGGTAGCGATCGAGGTTCAGCTCGTTGCCGCTCAGGTCGAAGTCGAACAGCGGACGCTCGCCACTGGTGTCCCACCGGGCGTTGCCGGTCAGCCGCGTATCGTCGATGGTCACCAGGAACGGGCTCAGCTCCAGTGACGTCAGGCTGCCGCGGGCCGAGAGGTCCAGCGCTACACGCTTGAGGGCGTCCGGGTCATTGGTTTTGGGCGGTTCGAGACCGATATCTTCCATCAGGTCCGGGACCGAGAAGGTGTTGCTGCGCAGTTCGCTGCGCACGGCCAGCTCTTCGCCTGCGCCCAGCCCGGTCAGCTCGGTGAAGCCCGTCAGGCGCACATCACCCACGCCAACGGTTACGCGCTCAAAGCGCATCTTGGTCTCGTCAGCGATCTCCAGCGCGACGTCGGTTTCCAGAGAGACGCCGATCGGGCGCGGCAGTCCGGCACCTTCTACGCCAAAGTTCGCGTTCAGGCGGCGGATGGAATAGCGATTGCTCAAGAGGTCCAGATTCATCAGGCCCTCCAGGTTCATCGCGAATTCGACCGGCTCGTCCAGGTCACCGCCCTCGGCGTTGACCACGGCCTCCATCTCCAGTGGTGTTTCCACCCCGGGGCGGAAGCGACCGACCTCGAGGCGGAAGGGATCCAGCGTGGCCTGCAGTCCGGTCATGCGGTCGTCCCAGTGCACCCGGGTGTTGGTCAGGGTTACACCGGCGATGCCGATGCGCTCCATGGCCAGACGCGATTCGGTGGCGGTGCGTTCCTCGCCGTTGTCGCCGGTGACGGCCTCGTCGCGGGCATCCTCGGCACGTTCGGTCAGGTCGTCCCAGTTGGTGCGCCCGTCTTCGTCGCGCGCCAGGTTCAGGCGCACGCCATCCCCCTCGATGTGCCGCACGTCCAGCTCGCGCCGAAGCAGCGGCATCACCGCCACGGAGACATCGACGACATCCAGCTCGGCGAAGGGATCGTCGCCAAAGCCCTCGGCATTGCCGAAGCGAACCTCTTCCAGGCGCAGGCCGAGGTTGGGGAAGAAGGTTAGGCCGATCGGGCCTTCCAGGGTCAGTTCGCGACCGGTGGCATCGCGGACTTCAGCCTCGATGCGCTCCTTGTAGTCGTTGGCGTCGAAGGTCGCGACCAGGTAAACGGCGACAATCACGGCCAGCAGCAACAGGATCGCGATCAGGGCCAGCAGGCGCTTGATCCATTTCATCGGGGTTCTCCTTGCGTCGTGTCCGCACGCCAGGTGCCGCTGCGGCCGCCACGCTTCTCCAGCAGGCGCACGCCATCGATCACCATGCCGCGGTCCACGGCCTTGCACATGTCATACACCGTCAGCAGTGCGGTGGAGACCGCGGTCAGGGCCTCCATCTCCACGCCCGTCCTGGCGTGGACCTCGCAGGTCGCCTGCACACGGACGGCGGTACTCTCGATATCCAGTTCCAGGGCCACCCGTGTCAGACCGATTGGGTGGCACAGCGGGATCAGGTCACCGGTACGCTTGGCTCCCATGATACCCGCGACACGAGCGATCCCGAGAACGTCCCCCTTGGCATGGCGGCCTTCGCGGATACGCTGCAGGGTCTCCGGCTGCATGTGGATGCGGCCTTCGGCAATCGCCACCCGGTGGGTGATCGACTTGTCGCCGACATCGACCATGTGCGCATGGCCTTCGGCATCGAAGTGAGTGAAATCGTTCATCGTCGCTATAATGCTTGACTTGAACCCGTGATGACAGGGGCCCGCATGACCGTAACTGTTCACTACTTTGCACGCCTGCGCGAGGAAATGGGGCGCGCCGACGAGCAGGCCGAGCTGCCCACCGAATCGATCTCGGTGGGGGATCTCTGGCGGCATCTGCATGGCGATGCCCCGCCGGAACGCCTGATGGTGGCGGTCAACCAGGAACAGGCTGCACTGGATACGGTTGTGCGCGATGGTGACGAGGTCGCCTATTTCCCGCCGGTGACCGGGGGCTGAGGTGGCCGTCGAGCTCTACAGTGAAGACTTCGACCCCTGGGCGCTGGTGGCCCGTGCAGAGCGGGATATCCCGGCCGAGGCGCGCGGGGCGGCCAGCGTGTTTGTCGGGCGCATGCGCGACTTCAACGAAGACGACACTGTGACCGGGCTGTTCCTGGAGCACTATCCCGGCATGACCGAGCGCGAACTGGAGCGCATCGTCGCCGAGGCCGAGTCGCGCTGGCCGCTGCTGGGCTGTCTGGTCGCGCATCGTGTAGGGGACGTGCGGCCGGGCGATGCCCTGGTGCTGGTGGCCACCTGGTCCGCGCACCGGATCGCCGCGCGCGATGCCTGCTCCGACATCCTGGAACGCCTCAAGCACGAGGCCCCGTTCTGGAAGCGCGAACGCCTCGCCGACGGCAGCGACCGCTGGGTCGAGAAAAACACCCCCGGCTTCTGATCCTTCCCGGCTCGAGGTGCAGTCTGCCAGGCCCGGTCATCCCGGCCGCAGCGAAGCGGAGAGCCGCGATCTCCTGCACAAGGCTGACATCAGGCCCCGAGATCCCGGATAACCGCTGCGCGGTTTCCGGGATGACGACATGGGGGGGGCGGCGAGGTGGACGAAGCTCTGTGGGAGCCTGCTTGCAGGCGAAGCCCCTGCCAAAGCCGGAAGGGCAGCTCTAGCGCAACGTCAGATAGAGCGTCTGATTGCCGCGGCGAAGCTGCAGCTCCAGTGCCTGGTGCGGCGATAGCTGGCGCGGCAGATCGGACAGGTGCTCGACGCGCTGGCGGTTGACCGCCAGCAGCACGTCGCCGGGGCGAATCCCCGCTCGGGCGCCCGGGGTGCCCGCCTCCACGTCGATGATGACGACACGGCTGCGACTGGCACCGGGCGGTGTGTGTTCCGCCAGGCGCACGCCCTCCAGCCGTGGATGGATCGCAGCGCCCTCGGCCTGGCGGATCTCGGGGCGTTCCAGGCGCGTGGTCAGGGTGCGCTCGCGCCCGTCGCGCAGGACCAGCATCTCCACCTCGCTCCCCACCCGCAGCAGACCCAGGCGGTTGCGCAGGTCCGCGGCATTGCGCACGGCTTTTCCGTCGATGGTCAGCACCACGTCGCCGGCCTCGATCCCGGCACGGCTCGCGGCGGAGTCCGGTTGTACGTCGGTAATGACCGCGCCCTGGGTAACGTCGAGATCGAAGGCCTGCGCCAGCGCCGGCGTCAGGTCCTGGATGCCGACGCCCAGTGCGCCGCGCTCGACGCGGCCCTCGGCGACCAGCAGATCCTGGATCTGGCGCGCCATGTTGGTCGGGATCGCGAACCCGATGCCGATGTTGCCGCCGCCGCGCGCCAGGATGGCGGTGTTGATGCCGACCAGTTCCCCGCGCAGGTTCACCAGCGCGCCGCCCGAGTTGCCCGGGTTGATGGAGGCATCGGTCTGGATGAAGTCCTCGAACCCGGAGCCGCCGAGTCCGCTGCGCCCCAGCGCGGAGACGATGCCGCTGGTCACCGTCTGGCCGAGGCCGAACGGGTTGCCGATCGCGACGACAAAGTCGCCGACGCGCAGGGCATCGGAATCCGCCAGTGGGATCGCGCGCAAGTTCTCTGCGTCGATGCGGATCACGGCCACGTCGGTTGCCGGGTCGGTACCAACCACCTCCGCCTCGTACTGGCGCCCGTCGTACAGGGTCACCAGGATCTCGTCCGCGCGCGCGATCACATGGCTGTTGGTCAGGATGGTGCCTTCGGCCGCATCCACGATCACGCCCGAGCCGAGCCCCTGACGCTCGCGTTCGCGCTGGCGCTCGGGCAGGTCGAAGAAACGGCGGAAGAACGGGTCGTCGAACAGCGGATTGACGGATTCCACCACGCGGGCGCGGGTGGCGATATTGACGACCCCGGGGATGGTGCGTTCCAGCATCGGGGCCAGAGAGGGCAGGGGCTGGCCGTCGACCTCGGCGGGGAGTTGTGCCAGGGCCGGGCCGGCCCAGGCGAGGGTCGACAGCAGAATCAGGAAAGAGACCAGCCGACGCATGCGCGCTCCTTGTGTCCGTGCACTACGTGTCCGTGAACTACGGTGTCAGCCCTGCGCGCGGGGCAAACGAGGACTGTTCCGCCATCTTGCGGTACCAGTCGCCGGCCTCGTCCTCGGGCGGGGCCTGGATCATCAGCTTCAGGTACAGGTCGCCGGGCGGTTTGCCCGGCAGGCCCTTGCCCTTCAGACGCATCTGCTTGCCGGACTGCGAACCCGCCGGGATCTTCAGGTTGACCCAGCCGTGCGGTGTGGGGACCTCGATGGTGGCGCCCAGTGCGGCCTCCCAGGGGGTGATCGGGATGTCGCGGGAGAGGTTGCGGCCCTCGACGCGGTAGCGGCTGTCGGGCTTGATGCGAATCTCGAGCAGCAGATCGCCAGAGCCGCCGGTGCCCACGCCCGGGTCGCCCTGGCCGCGCACGCGCAGGCGCGAGCCGTCCTTGGCCCCGGCCGGGATACGCACGCGCTGCACGCGCCCGTCGGCATCGTTGACGGAGATCTCCGTGCCCTTAAGGGCCTGATCGAGCGTGATCTCGACCTTACCCTCGCGGTCGGCACCACGCATGTTGAAGCCGCCCGCACCGCGGCGACGGCCCGCGCCGCCCATCCCGGCACCGCCGAAGATGGACTCGAAGAAGTCGGAAAAGCCGCCGAAATCGGCTCCGCCTCCGGCGCCCGCGCCACGGTGCTGGGCCCAGCCGTCCCATCCAGGCGGCGGACGAAAGTCCTGCCCCTGGCGCCAGTTGGAGCCGAGCTGGTCGTAGGCCTTGCGCTTTTCCGGGTCGCCCAGGGCCTCGTAGGCCTCGTTGACCTCCTTGATTCGGGTCTCGGCATCCGGGGCCTTGCTGACGTCCGGGTGATACTTGCGCGCCAGCTTGCGGTACGCCTTCTTGATGGCGTCCTGGCTGGCGTCGCGGCTGACGCCGAGGATCTTGTAGTAGTCCTTGTATTCCATTGCACTCCCAGAGTTGCCTCTGTCCGATCCCCGGGGGACACCCGGATCCCTTGGTGGTTGTCGGCCCGTACCCGATCTTTCCCATGATAGCCGGGATTCGGCTGTCACCCGTGCATCGGCTTCATGAAACGGGTGGCGATGATCCTGTTGCCGCCATCAAAAAACGAGGCGCCGCCCGCTTGCGCCGGCAGCGCCCGAATTCCGGCAGCCGTGACGGCTGCCGGCAGGGTTGGTGCCGGATCAGCCCGTGATCTCGATCCGGCGTGGCTGTACGCGTGCCTGTTTCGGAATACGAACCTCCAGCACCCCGTTTTCGGAGCGCGCGGAGATGTTTTCGGCATCCGCGGTGTCCGGCAGCGAGAAGCGGCGGAAGAAGGTGCCGCGCACCCGCTCGATCCGCTTGTAGCCGTTCTTTTCCTCTTCGCTTTCGTGCTTGCGCTCGCCGCGCAGGGTCAGCACGCCGTTCTCCATGTGGAGTTCAATGTCCTTCGGGTCCACGCCGGGGATGTCCGCGTGCAGCACGTAGGCATCGGTCTCCTCGCGGATATCGACGGCAGGCGCCCAGTCGGACGTCGCGGCGGAGTCGTCCGTGCCGGGCATATCCGGCATGCGGCCGAGTTCGCGCGACAGCTGACCCAGCAGGCTCCACGGTTCGTAACGCATCATTGTCATGGCTTTACCCTCCTCTTCCGGGTGTCAACTCTGACTCACCCATGGAGATAGGGGCCGCCGGGTAAATTTCAAGGGGTGGGAAAGGGGGCTGCGGCGCGCTGTCAGGGCCGTGTGAGGCGGCGGAAATCCAGCAGGCGATGCTGGTCGTCGGTGACCAACTCGAACACGCCATAGACGCCGCGCTGGTCGAGGTGCTGACGCAGCAGCCGGGCGGGAAACTGCACGCTGATGCCGCCTTCCGACTCGGCGTAGACGACCGCCGCGCGCCCGGTGTAGTAGTCCTCCATCTCGTGGCGCGAGATGGACAGGTGCACGCGGTAGCGATGCATTAAGGAAACACCGATTATTCGAGGTTCTGTACCTGCTCGCGCATCTGCTCGATCAGGACCTTCATCTCGACGGTTGCGCGGGTGATCTCCAGGTCATGCGACTTGGAGGCGAGGGTATTCGTCTCGCGGTTGAACTCCTGCATCAGGAAATCCAGGCGCCGCCCGCTGGGGCCGTCCTTGCCCAGGATCTCGCGCACCGCCTTCACGTGGCCGTCGATGCGATCCAGCTCCTCGGCGATATCCAGGCGTTGTGCCAGTAGCGCCACCTCCTGCTCCAGCCGCTTCGGGTCCAGGCTCAGGTCTAGCTCGTTGATGCGGCTCAGGGTGCGTTCGCGCTGTTCGACCAGCATCGGCTCGCGCCGCTCGCGGATGAGCACGACATGCTCGGCCAGGGCCTCCAGGCGATCGCGCAGGCCGTTGACCAGTTCCTGGCCCTCGGCCTCGCGCATCGCCACCAGGGCGTCGATCGCGCTGTCGAGCTCGGCAAGAATGGGGCCGGCGAGGCGGTCGGTGTCGATTTTCGCCCCCTCCAGCACCCCGGGCCAGGCGAGGATATCCAGCGGCGACACGCTGGCATCGTGTTTCATCATGTCGGCGACGGATTCGGTCGCCTCGATCAGCGACTGCACGCGGTCCACGTCGAATGCGGTGGGCGAGCCGCCCGACTGGCCGCGATCGCGCAGCACCACATCGACCTTGCCCCGACTCAGCCGTTTCTTGAGGCGATTGCGCACCTCGGGCTCCAGCGCCCGCAGGGCCTCCGGCAGGTGGATGCGCAACTCGAGATAGCGATGGTTGACGCTCTTCAGTTCCCAGTCGTAAACGCCCTGGTCCAGCGTCATCGGCTGCCGGGCGAAGCCGGTCATGCTCGCGATCATAAGGTCCCCTGTTGATAGCCCTGCGCGTGGTAACAGCCCGGTGCGCGTGTGATTTGCTGGCGTCTTCGGCCGCCTTTGCCCCAGATCCGCCGCGGGCGCGCTCATGTGAGAGCCTCTCCCGTCTCCCGTATACTGCGCGCCACTCCAATCTAGCAAGGATCAAGCATGCGACCCAGTGGCCGACAAGCCGACGAGATGCGCCCGGTGCGTTTTACCCGCCATTTCACCCGGCACGCGGAGGGTTCCGTGCTGGTGGAGTTCGGCGACACCCGGGTGCTGTGCAACGCGACCATCGAGTCGCGCGTGCCGCCGTGGCTGAAGAACAAGGGTCGCGGCTGGGTGACGGCGGAGTACAGCATGCTGCCACGCTCGACGCACGACCGCATGGCGCGCGAGGCCGCGCGCGGCAAGCTGGGCGGACGCACCATGGAGATCCAGCGTCTGATCGGCCGCTCCCTGCGCGCCGTGGTTGACCTGGAGGCCCTGGGCGAGCGCCAGATCATCGTCGACTGCGATGTCATCCAGGCTGACGGCGGGACCCGTACCGCCTCGATCAGCGGTGCCTATGTCGCCCTGCGCGACGCGATCCGCAAGGCGCGCGAGCAGGGCATGATCCGCAAGGACCCGCTGCACGGGCACCTGGCGGCGATCTCGGTGGGCATCTTCAACGGTGCGCCGGTCCTCGACCTGGATTACGACGAGGACTCCCAGGCCGAGACCGACCTGAACCTGGTGATGAACGAGGCCGGCGGCGTGATCGAGATCCAGGGGACGGCCGAGGGCCATGCCTTCCGCCGCGACGAGCTGAACCAGATGCTGGATCTGGGCGAGAAGGGCATCCAGCAGATCGTCGAGGCCCAGCGGGCGGCGCTGGCCAAGGGAGACACTGATTGATGGACACGTTCGCGTTGGCGCCCCATGTTTCCCGAGACCAGGCGCGGCGCGCAGTCGGTAGTGGTGCTACCGGCAAGCGGCGCAACGCAGGATCGGGGAACATGGGGTGCCAACCCCACAAATTCTTGACGGACGGGGCTCGGCCGATTTTGCCCGCTGACTGCGTTGCGGCTCGCTTATGTAGCTCGGCTACACGTCGCTCACCACGCCTTGTCAGCACGCAAAATCGACTCGAGCGCGAACGTGTCCATCAGTCAGTGTCTCCCTGGGGCTGAGTCATGGACCCGTCCCGTCGCGTCGTCCTCGCCACCGGCAACCCCGGCAAGCTGCGTGAGATCCGGGCCCTGCTGGAGCCGCTGGGGCTGGCGATCGAGCCGCAGTCGGAGCACGCGGTGCCCGAGGCCGACGAGACCGGGCTGACCTTTGTCGAGAACGCGATCCTCAAGGCACGCAACGCCGCGCAGCATACCGGCCTGCCCGCAATCGCCGATGATTCCGGCCTGGAGGTCGATGCCCTGCGCGGCCAGCCGGGCATCTACTCCGCGCGTTATGCGGGGCCGGAGGCGGACGATGCCGCGAACAACGCCAGGCTGCTGAAGGCGCTGGCGGGTGTCCCCGAGGCCCAGCGAGCCGCGCGGTTTCGCGCAGTCGTCGTGTTTCTGGAACATGCCGAGGACCCTTCTCCGCTGATCGCCGAAGGGGTCTGGCCGGGTCGTATCGTCGAGCAGCCCAGCGGTGCCAACGGCTTCGGCTACGACCCGCTGTTCTTTGTGCCCGAGGAGGGCTGCACCTCGGCCGAACTGAGTCCGGAGGCCAAGAATCGCCTGAGCCATCGCGGCCAGGCCCTGGCCAAACTGGTGGCACAACTGCGGGAACGTGCCGATCACTGAGCCGGCGCCTATGCTCGCGGCATGAGCGCATTCCCGACCCCGCTGCCCCTAGCCCTGTACGTGCACCTGCCCTGGTGCGTGCGCAAGTGCCCGTACTGCGACTTCAACTCCCACGAGCCGCGGGGCGAGGTCCCGTTCGACGCGTATGTCGAGGCGCTGATGCGCGACCTCGAGTCGCAGCTGCCGGATGTTTGGGGGCGGCGTGTGGACAGCGTGTTCATCGGCGGCGGGACCCCCAGCCTGTTCCCGCCCGAGGCGCTGGCGGACCTGCTCTCCGGTCTGCGTGCGCGGCTGCCCCTGCGCCCGGATGCCGAGATCACGCTGGAGGCCAACCCCGGCACCGCAGATCGCGCGTACTTCCATGGCTACCGCGAGGCCGGGGTCAACCGGCTGTCGCTGGGTATCCAGAGCTTCGACGACGTCATGCTCGAGCGACTGGGGCGCATCCACGGCGGGGCCGAGGCCCATGCCGCGGTCGAGCATGCCCGTGCCGCGGGGTTTGACAACATCAATCTGGATCTCATGTTCGGCCTGCCGCAGCAGTCCGTCGAGGCAGGGCTGGCGGATCTCCGGGCCGCGATCGAACAGGAACCCGAGCACATTTCCTGGTATCAGCTGACCCTGGAGCCGAATACCTATTTCGCAGCCCGGCCCCCGGTATTGCCGCCGGATTCCACGATCGAGGAATTGTTCACACAAGGACAATGTGCGCTGGCTGCGGCTGGCTATACTCGATACGAGGTTTCCGCGTACGCCACGAGGGGGCGGGAATGCCGGCACAACCGCAACTACTGGACGTTCGGCGACTACCTCGGCATCGGGGCCGGGGCCCACGGCAAGCTGACGTTGCCGTCCCAGGGGCGGGTGCTGCGGCGGACCAAGCCGCGCCAGCCCGCAGCCTACCTGGAGACGCCCGACCAGCACCGCGACCAGGCGGTCCCCGAGGCCGAGCTCCCGTTCGAGTTCATGCTCAACGCGTTGCGTCTGGTGGAGGGAGTGCCCGCGCATTGCTTCCAGGAGCGCTGCGGTCTGGACCTGACTACGCTGGAACCGGCCCTGGGCGAGCTACGGGCAGAGGGTCTGCTGGTGTCCGATCCGCAGCGCCTGCAGCCGACCGAACGCGGCCTGGCCTTTCTCAATGACATTCTGGAGCGTTTTTTGCCGGATGCGGCGGGTGTGACAGCCGGTGCCCAGGTAATGAAGGGTCCGGAGGAGGTGCGGTGATGCGACCGGTGGAGTTTGTCGGCTTTACCTGCCCCTGGTGTGGCGAACCGGGCGAGACGACGGTGGATATGGTCAGCGCGGACCGGGAATGGATCGAGGACTGCGCCGTGTGCTGCGCGCCCATCGTGTTTCGGCGCGTCGAGGCCCCGGATGCCGAGATCCCGCAGGTGGAGGCCATTCGGGAGGGAGGATGAGTGTGGCCCCGCCGTATACGCCGATCGCCTGCGAGCGCTACTCCGAGCTGGAGCTGGCGATCCTGCGCGGGCAGCACCTGCGTACCCACTGGCGCCGGGGCGAAATGGATCGGATTGCGGTGGTGCGGCCGCTGGATCTGCGCACGCGGCGCGGGGCCGAGTACCTGATCCTGCGTGACGCCGAGGGTCGACGGCAGTGGTGGCGGCTGGATCGCCTGGTCAGCTTCGAGCCGGTGCCCGGCTGATACGCCGGCCTTGCGCGGCGAGCGTATGGCCCGCCCCTGGAGATCGCTTCGCTGGCGCTCGCGATGACGGGAGGCGGGCGGTGCCCGCTTCGCGTCAGCTGCGCTTCATCTGGTCGAAGAACTCGGAATTGGTCTTCGAGGACTGCATGCGGCCGAGCAGGAATTCCATCGCCTCGATATCGTCCATGCCGTGCAGGAACTTGCGCAGGATCCAGAGCTTCTGCAGCTCGTCCGGGGCGGTCAGCAGCTCTTCGCGGCGGGTGCCGGAGCGGTTCACGTTGATCGCCGGGTAGATGCGCTTCTCGGCGATGCGGCGCTCCAGGTGCACTTCCATGTTGCCGGTGCCCTTGAACTCCTCGTAGATCACCTCGTCCATCTTCGAGCCGGTCTCGACCAGCGCGGTGGCGAGGATGGTCAGGCTGCCGCCTTCCTCCACGTTGCGCGCGGCACCGAAGAAGCGCTTCGGACGGTGCAGGGCGTTGGCGTCCACGCCACCGGTCAGCACCTTGCCGGAGCTGGGGGCGACGGTGTTGTAGGCGCGCGCCAGGCGGGTAATGGAGTCCAGCAGGATCACCACGTCGCGCTTGTGCTCGACCAGGCGCTTGGCCTTCTCGATCACCATCTCGGCGACCTGCACATGGCGCTGGGCCGGTTCGTCGAAGGTCGACGAGACCACTTCGCCCTGGACCATGCGGTCCATCTCGGTGACTTCCTCCGGGCGCTCGTCGATCAGCAGCACGATCAGGTAGCACTCGGGGTAGTTGGTCGCGATGCTCTGGGCGATGTTCTGCAGCATCAGCGTCTTGCCCGCCTTGGGCGGGGAGACGATCAGGCCACGCTGGCCCTTGCCGAACGGCGCCACGATGTCGATGACGCGGGCGGTGATGTCCTCGGTGGAGCCGTTGCCGCGCTCCATGCGCATGCGCTTGGAGGGGTGCAGCGGCGTGAGGTTCTCGAACAGCACCTTGTGCCGGGCATTCTCCGGTGGTTCGAAGTTGATCTCCGAGACCTTCAGCAGCGCGAAGTAGCGCTCGTTGTCCTTGGGCGGGCGGATCTTGCCGGCGATGGTGTCGCCGGTACGCAGCCCGAAGCGTCGAATCTGGCTGGGGGAGACGTACACGTCGTCCGGCCCGGCCTGATAGGAGCTGTCGGCGCTGCGCAGGAATCCGAAGCCGTCGGAGAGGATCTCCAGGACTCCGTCACCGTAGATGGCTTCACCGCTTTTGGCATGGGCCTTCAGCAGGGCAAAGATGATCTCCTGCTTGCGGGCGCGGGACATGTTGTCGATGCCTTTTTCTTCTGCAAAGGCGACGAGATCGGCAGCGGACATCCGCTTCAGTTCGGTCAGGTTCATTCGTGGGGTGCTGTGTTCAACGTGGATGATCGGCGACCGGGGATGGCCGCTCGGCTTGCCTTGGATTGAGTATCGGGGGCAGGTTGCGGTCTGGCGACCGCCTGAACTGAACCGATGGTAAGCGACGCGCCCGCTTGGGGCAAGGCCTGGTGGCGTCGTTTTTTTGGTACTGCAACCCCGGGGCCGCATGCGACCCCGGGGTATGCCGGATCAGAGGTGCTGGTCCAGGAAAGCGGTCAGCTGCGACTTGGACAATGCGCCGACCTTGGTGGCTTCGACATCGCCATTCTTGAACAGCATCAGCGTCGGGATCCCGCGAATGCCGTACTTCGGCGGCGTGGACGGGTTCTCGTCGATGTTCAGCTTGGCGACTTTGACCTTGCCGGCGTATTCTTCGGCGATTTCATCCAGAATGGGGGCGATCATCTTGCAGGGCCCGCACCACTCGGCCCAGTAGTCCACCAGGACTGGCTGATCCGCCTTCAGGACGTCTTCGTCGAAACCGGCGTCTGACGTGTACACAATTTTGTCGCTCACTCCGAGCCCTCATCACTTGGGTTGGGGGAACAGCCCGCAACGCCGGCTGCACGGCTCTTACTATCGACGATGATCGCCAGACAGTTCAAGTAATAGAGGATTCACATGACCGATCCCGCGCAGGAAACGCCCCGCTTCGACCAGCTCGATCTGCCCGAGGCCGTACAGGCGGGCATCCGCGCCACCGGTTTCGAGACCTGCACGCCGATCCAGGCGCTGACCCTGCCCATTGCGCTGGCCGGGCGGGATGTCGCCGGGCAGGCGCAGACCGGTACGGGCAAGACCGCGGCCTTTCTGATCGCCACCTTCAACCGTCTGCTGCGCCAGGCGCCCGCGCCCGATCGCCGGGCGACCGATGTGCGCGCCCTGATCGTCGCCCCGACGCGTGAACTCGCCATCCAGATCCACAAGGATGCCGAGATGCTGGGGCGCGAAACCGGGCTCAAGCTGGCGCTGGCCTATGGTGGTACCGGTTACGACAGCCAGCGCGAGCAGCTGGAGGCCGGGGCCGACATCCTGATTGGTACGCCGGGCCGGATCATCGACTACTTCAAGCAGAAGGTGTTCGGGCTCGGGCACACCGAGGTGGTGGTGCTGGACGAGGCCGATCGCATGTTCGATCTCGGTTTCATCAAGGACGTGCGTTTCCTGATGCGTCGCTGCGCGCCGGCCAGCGAGCGGCTGTCCATGCTGTTCTCGGCCACGCTGTCGCTGCGTGTGATGGAGCTGGCCTACGAGCACATGAGCAACCCGGAAAAGGTCCAGGTCGAGGCCGAGACCCTGACCGCGGATCGCGTGCGCCAGGTGATCTACTACCCGGCGAACGAGGAAAAAATCCCGCTGCTGCTGGGGCTGGCGCGCGATCTCAAGCCGGAGCGGGCCATCGTGTTCGTGAACACCAAGCACGGGGCCGAGAAGGTCTGCGACTGGCTGAACGTGAACGGGCAGAAGGCCGCGCTGCTCTCGGGTGATGTGCCGCAGAACAAGCGCTCGAGCCTGCTGGAGCGCTTCACCGCAGGCGAGTACGCCTTTCTGGTGGCGACCGATGTCGCGGCGCGCGGACTGCACATCCCGGCCGTGACCCACGTGTTCAACTTCGATCTGCCGCAGTCGGGCGAGGACTACGTGCACCGCATCGGGCGCACGGCGCGCGCCGGGGCCGAGGGCGACGCCATCAGCTTCGGTTGCGAGGACTCCGCGTTCTACCTGCCGGACATCGAGTCCTATCTCGGCGAACGGATCCCCACGGAGACCGTGGACCCCGCAGCCCTGTTCAGCGACCCGGTGCGCCCCAAGCCGCGCCCGCGCAAGCCGCGCGACGACCGGCGCGGCGGCGGTGGACGTGGCGGTGCGCGCGGATCGGGTAAACCGTCGGGCGGCGGCGGGCACCGCCATCGCAGCGGGGGCGGCAAGCCAAAAGGCTCCTGAGCCGTTCTGCGAACAGGCGCAAGAGGGAGCAGGGAGGGGGAAATGGTGCCGACGGCAGGAGTCGAACCTGCGACCTATCGATTACGAATCGATTGCTCTACCAACTGAGCTACGTCGGCGAAGCGCGCCATAATAGCGGGGGTGGGGCTCGACAACAATCCCGCGCGACCGGCGGCGCGGGTTCCGGATCAGGCCGTGCGCTCGCTGACCCGAATAATCACGTCCACACCCAGCAGCTCTTTGCCTTCCGGCAGCGGGGGCAGGTGCGAGATATCGACCCGTGCGGGATCGACGTCTTCCAGCTCGCCGGTGTCGGTGTGGAACAGGTGGTGGTGCGGATTCAGGTTTGAGTCGTAGAAAAGCTTGGTCGGGTCGATCACGACCTCGCGCACCAGGCCCTTCTCTGCGAACAGCTTGAGCGTGTTGTAGACCGTGGCCTTGGAGACGCGCGACGAATGCTGCACCAGGCGGCCGAGGATTTGTTCGGCGCTCAGGTGCTGATGACGCGCGAACATTACGCGTGCAATCTCCACGCGCTGCTCCGTCGGAGAGATCGTGTGTTCGCGCAGCAACGCGCGGGCGTCGTCGACGTCCAGCAGATTCGGATTGTCAGATGTAGCAGACATATTCCGGACAATATAACAGCTGCTGGATCGCGTCCAGATCACGTCAGTCCGATGGGGGTCCGGAGGCGCAAGCCTCTGATAGAATGGAGCGGGTGATGGGAATCGAACCCACATTAAGAGCTTGGGAAGCTCCCGTTCTACCATTGAACTACACCCGCTTGAGTCGGCGATTGTAGGTCTTGTTGGCCTCCGGCTCAACGGCAAATTGACCAGTCGAAGAACTATGCAGATTCAGCTGAACGGCGAACCCTTCGAACTCCCCGAAGATGGCGAGGCCACCCTGGCTGCGCTGATCGAGGCGCGTGGCCTGGGCGGTCGCCGCCTGGCAGTGGAGGTCAACGAGGAGCTGGTACCGCGCAGCGAGCACGCCGCGCACCCGTTGCATCCCGGCGATCGCGTGGAGATCGTGCAGGCGATTGGGGGCGGTTGAGTCCGAGTCGCCGTCCGTAACTACTTTCAACGAAGGAATCACCATGACCGAATCGGCCGCCGCGTCTGCCGACGACCTCTTCCGCGTGGGTTCACGCGAGTTCACCTCCCGTCTGCTGGTGGGCACAGGCAAGTACCGCGATCTCGATCAGACCCGTGATGCCATTGAGGCCAGCGGGGCGGAGATCGTCACGGTCGCGATCCGCCGCACCAACATCGGCCAGAACCCGGACGAGCCCAACCTGCTGGACGTGATCTCGCCGGAGCGCTACACGCTGCTGCCGAACACGGCCGGCTGCTTTACCGCCGATGACGCGATCCGTACCTGCCGCCTGGCGCGCGAGCTGCTGGACGGGCACAACCTGGTGAAGCTGGAGGTCCTGGGCGACGAGAAGACCTTGTACCCGGATGTCTTCGAGACCGTGAAGGCCGCCGAGACCCTGGTCGCCGAGGGCTTCGACGTGATGGTCTACACCACCGACGATCCGCTGCTGGCGAAGCGCCTGGAAGAGATCGGCTGTCTGGCGATCATGCCGCTGGCCGCCCCGATCGGCTCCGGGCTGGGTATCCAGAACCGCTACAACATCCGCGAGATCGTCGAAAACGCCAACGTTCCGGTGCTGGTCGATGCCGGTGTCGGCACGGCCTCGGATGCCGCAATCGCGATGGAGCTGGGCTGCGACGGGGTGCTGATGAATACCGCCATCGCGGCTGCCGAGGACCCGGTGATGATGGCCTCGGCCATGCGTCACGCGATCATCGCCGGGCGTCAGGCCTACCGTGCCGGGCGCATGGCGCCGCGCCGCTACGCCTCGGCCTCCTCGCCGCAGACCGGCCTGTTCTTCAGCTGAGCATGAGTGAGTCTGCTGATTCTGCCTCCGAGGACAAGCCCTTTTACCGGCGTATCCGCAGTTTCGTGCGCCGCGAGGGGCGGCTGACGCCGGGCCAGCAGCGTGCGCTGGACGAGCTGTTGCCGCGCTTCGGGCTCGCGCTGCCGGAGCCCGCGGCACCGCTGGACCTGGCGGCCGTCTTCGGCCGCGAAGCGCCGGTCACGCTGGAGATCGGCTTTGGCGACGGCGAGAGCCTGGCCGAGCAGGCCGCGCAGAACCCGGGGCGCGATTACATCGGCACCGAGGTTCATCGCCCGGGCGTGGGTCACCTGCTGCGCGAGGTGGAGCAGCGCGGTCTGACCAACGTGCGCGTCTCCGACCACGACGCCGTGGAACTGCTGGAGCACTACATCGCGCCGGCGGCCCTGGACGGGGTTCAGGTGTATTTCCCCGATCCCTGGCACAAGAAGCGCCACCACAAGCGCCGCTTGATCCAGCCACCGTTCGTGCGCCTGCTGGCCTCGCGTATGCGCCCGGGCGGGCGGCTGCACCTGGCGACCGACTGGGCCGAATACGCCGAGCACATGATGGCGGTACTGGAAGAGTGCGCGCCGTGGTTTGAACCGGATGGCCCGGTGCCGGCCCCGGGGCGGCCGCCGGAACGCCCGGTGACCAAGTTCGAGCGGCGCGGCGAGCGGCGCGGCCACGCGGTGGCCGATCTCCTCTACAGGCGCACCGACGCCGAGGCCTGACGGGCCTCAGGCCTCGCCCATCCACCAGGCGCTGACCGCGCCGGCCAGGCTCATCAGGGCGAGCACGAAAATCGCGACCTCGGTGCCCGCGAGCTGGGCCAGCAGCCCGAACAGCCCGCCCACGAGCAGCAGCGCGCCGATCACGGTATTGCTGACGGCGGTGAACGCGGCGCGGGTCTTCTCGGTGGCCATGTCCACCAGATAGGTCTTGCGCCCCAGCCGCACGCCGGCATGGCTGACCCCCAGCAGGAAGAACAGCAGCGCGTAGACGACCCCGCCCGGCACCAGCGCCGAGTCGGTATCCACCGGCGCGAACCAGACACCCAGGGCGACCAGGATGCCGAGCCCTGCGGCCAGCAGGCCCGAGAGAATCAGTACCCAGCGGGAGGAACGATCGGACAGGCGTCCCCAGACCGGGGCGCTGACCGCCGAGGCCAGCCCGCTGGCCAGGATCAGCAGCCCCAGCGTGCCCAGATCCCCCGAGGTCGCATCTTCGGCCAGCAGCACATAGAACGGCAGCGCCAGGGCCGTGCTCATCAGCAGCGCGCGGGTGAACACGAAGTGCCCGAACGCGCGGTCGGTCCACAGCAGGCGTACCGAGGACAGCGCCTGGGTGATCGCGTTGCCGCCGCCCTCGGTGGAGCCCGGGGCCTCGTGCAGGCGCGTAAAGGTCGCGGCCGCCACCCACCAGGCGCCGGCGGAGGCGGCCAACAGGGCGACGAATATGCCAATACCGGCATCCTCGAGGTTCGCCAGGGTCAGATAGACCCCCAGCCCCAGCGTGAAGAAGCCGGCCAGCGAGGCGGCATAGCCCATCACGGTGCCGCGGCGCTGCTTGGCAATCGTCTTGCCGAGCACGTCCTTCGCGGCCACCGAATTGATCCCGCGCGCCAGCGCGAACACGGTCAGCAGCCCGAGGATCGCCCAGCCCGCCGCCGCGCCCTCCAGGGTCAGGGCGACGATCGCCATGCCGGCGACCGCCAGCCCGGAGAGGACCGAGCCCAGGATCCAGAACCCCTTGCGGATGGCGCGGCGGCGAATGGAGGCGGCGACGAACAGCTGCGGGAGCAGCGACCCCGATTCGCGGATCGGGACGAGGAAGCCGGCAAACGCGGCCGGGGCGCCTAGTGCCCCCAGCAGCCAGGCCAGCACCAGCCGCGCCGAGGCCAGCTCGTCGCCAATCTTGCTCAGCGTGTTGGAGACCAGGTGGACGAAGAAATTGACCGGCTGCGCGCGGCAGGCATCCTCCGGGATGTCCTTGCAGACGCGCGCGTCCTCTTCCCCGGCGATGGTCTCGTACAGGTGCAGGATCGGACGCGGCAGCTTTTCCGAATCAGTCTCGGCCATCGGTATCCCTGGTTACGAGGAGATCCCCCCGCGCTGTCATTGCGAGGAGCGAAGCGACGAATCCATCGATTCTCGAAACAACCGGCCCCGCGGCCCTGCCATCGTCAGGAGGCTGCCTCGTCACCTCCTCGCCATGAGGGGCAGAGCCGGATTAGCGCCGCCCGGCGAGCGGGTCGTTCGGGTCGACGCTGTCGCGAAACGGCTTGCGCCGGTCGAGGTTCGTCAGCTGGTAGACGTTGCCCAGCCAGTTGTTCATCACCGCCAGTGCGGTGTCGTGCCAGGTGTTGTCCAGGCGGTCGAGCAGCAGTGCCTCCGGCAGTGCCGGGATCTCGGTGCAGTGCTCGACCGCGACCTGCACATGCTCGCGGTGCTCGTCGAGGATCGCCGCCGCCTGCGGCAGCAGGTAGTTCTCCGGCAGGGGCGGATAGCTCTCGCGCTCGCCCTGGATGTAGCGCACGACCTCGCGCTTGTACTCCTTGAGCAGGCTGATCGAGTCGTACTCCGGATGCCCCTGGAAGAAGACCATGCGGAAACCATCCGGTGATGCACCCAGATGGATGCCGGACTGCTCGCTCTCCACCAGTACACGCAGGCCGTGGCGCTCGAACTGCTCGCGCGAGACGTCGTTGTAGCGCGAGTGTGGCACGTCGAAACGCGTGTTCACGCCGGTGACCAGCGGGTGGCCGCGGTCCACCACGCGATGCGGGAACACGCCCCACAGCTTCTCGCCCATGTGCACGCGATGCTCGCCGTAGCGGGCCTGCAGTACGGCGTGGGTGGCAAGGCAGGAGCACAGCGTGGAGGTCACGTTGTCCCAGGCCCAGTCGACGACCTCCGCCAGGGGCTCCCAGAACGGCTCCAGCGCCAGATCGGGCTGGGTCACGTTGGCCCCGGTGATGATCAGCGCGTCGAGGCCATCCTTCTTCAGATCCTCGAAGTCCTCGTAGTACTGCTTGATGTGATCGCGCCCCTTCGGCCCGCGCTTGAGTTGCGGCAGGGTAAAGGGATGGATGTAGAACTGCGCGATCTGGTTGCTCTCGCCAATCAGGCGGAAGAACTGGCGCTCGGTGGCCGCCAGGGCGGCGTCCGGCATCATGTTCAGCAGCCCGATGTGCAGCGCGCGGATCTCCTGCTGCTGGGCGAAGTCGCTGGGCAGTACGGTCTCGCCCTCGCTCTTCAGGCGGGCGAAGGTGGGCAGGTCGGAGTGGGCAACGAGAGGCATTACAGTCGCGCCTCCCGCTCCAGGGCCATGCACACCAGGTCGTCGAAGTCCGCGGCGTTGCGGACCTGCGCGAGCTCGGTGGTGCTGATGGTGTAGCCGTGTGCCTCCGCGATTGCCTCGTAGCGTGGCAGGCGCGCGCGGAACAGGCGCGAGAACACCCAGCGCACAAAGGCGTCCGGGTCGATCTGGGCGACATAGTCCAGCCCCTCGTCGCGCATGTACTCGGCAAGCTGCTGGTCGAGGAAGGCCTCGCGGTAGTACAGCGGCTTCGGGTCGCGTTCCGCGCGCTCGATCAGCTGGCGCTCGTCTTCGTCAGTCGCCTTGATGTAGAGGATCAGCGTGTGCTCGGCGAGGGTCTCCAGGACGCCGGGGCTGTCCAGTTCGCAGACCGAGCCGCCGGCGTCGTTGACGAAATGCGGATAGCCGAACAGCGTCTGCGACTTGTGGATGAAGTCCGGCACGTCGAGCATCGCCTGCACCTCGGACTCGTGGTGCAGGTTCTGGCGGCGCTTGAACTCGGTCAGCGGCAGGCCGCCCTGTTCCGGGTTGCCGAGCTTGCCGAGGAAGCTCGCGACCGGGTGCAGGTTGTCCACCGTGATGTTGTTGATGATCTGGATCGAGTCCGAGCGGAGCAGGTCGCGCAGAAACGGCACGGCCATCGCCTGGGCCTTGATGTTGTCCAGGATCGGTTCGCTCAGGTAGCGCGTGCCGATGCGGTAGTCACCCGAGTAGTGGAACCACTCCTCGCGTCGGAGCATGTTGGACAGGCGCGTCTTGCCGACACCGGACATCCCTAGCAGGGTGATCCGGCGATGGTCCAGTTGGCGGTATTCTTCGGGCGAAAGGCGCATGTCCGGGTTTCGTTTAACGTCGCAGGATGAACAGGATACCCGCGATCACGGCCAGACCGCTGATCACATAGTGGTCGTACTGAAACTGCAGCCCCAGCAGGCCGCGCAGGCCGAACAGGATCAGCCACGCGCCCAGCAGAATGTTTCCTAGCATGCGCATCCCTGCGTTTCTCCCCGTCTATCGTTAGCGGATCAGTTGACTGAGCTCGCGGAACTGCGGGTCGGCCGCGTCGCGCAGCCACTCGAACAGTACCGATTCGTGGTTCGTGATGATCGCGCCCGCCGCGCGCAGTCGCTCCAGTCCGTTGCGCTTGCGCGTGGCGTCGCGCGAGCAGACCGCATCCTCGACCACGAACACGGTAACACCTGCGTCCAGCAGTTCCAGGGCCGTCTGCGTGACGCAGATATGTGTCTCGGCGCCGGTCAGGATGATCTGGTCGCCGCCGGTCAGGCGCGCGTGGAGGTCGTCTTCCGCGCAGCAGGAGAAGGCCGTCTTGTCGGTCAGCGTGCCATGTCCGTCCAGTGCCTGCTGCAGGCTCGCGGTCACCTCGCCCAGCCCCTTCGGATACTGGCGCGAGACCTCGATCGGGATGTCCAGCTTGCGCGCGGCCTCGACGAGCCGTGCGGTGTGGCGTTCCACCGCATCGCGTTCGCTGTCCGGCATTGCGGCCAGCAGCCGCTCCTGCAGGTCGATCAGGACCAGGCGGGAACGGGCACGGTCGCAGCGGGCGTGTGGATCGACGGTCATCGCTCCAGCAGCTGGTTGATCGACTCCAGGTCCGCGACGCTCAGGCGGCCGGCGGCGCGCTGCAGGCGCAGCGAGTCGGTCAGGAAGCCGTAGCGGGCCTCGGCGTAGTCACGCTCGGCGCGGAACACCTCGCGCAGGGCCAGCAGCACGTCGACCTGGGTACGCGTGCCGACCTCGAACCCGGCTTCGGCCGACTCGAAGGCGGCCTGGGTGGAGATCAGTGCCTGCTCCAGGGCGCGCACGCGCGAGCTGTTCGCGATCACCGACAGATAGGCATTGCGCGTGTCCTGGGTGGTGCGGCGTTCAACGAGCGACTGGCCTTCCTGTGCGGCCTGGAAGTCCTCGCGGGCCTGGCGGGTCAGCGCGCTCACGCGCCCGCCGGTATAGAACGGCACCTCCAGGCGCACGCCCACCTGGGCCTCGGTGCCTTCGTTGAACAGGGGCCCCACGCCCTGCGCGCCAGCGCCGCCGTCATCGATACCGTGGAAACGGTTTTCGCTGACCGAGGCGTTCAGGTTCAGCCTTGGCTGGCCCTCGGCGCGCTGACGCTGGATCTGCTCGCGGGCGGTCTCGGTGGTCAGACGCTGGGCAGCCAGCTCCAGGTTATTTTCCAGCGCGATATCGACCCATGCCTGGGCATCGGCCGGTTCTGGCGGGGTTAGTTCGGCATCCTCGCGCAGCACGTCGAGTTCGTCCCAGTACGTATTGGTGATTACCGCGAGTTGTTCGCGCGCCACGTCCAGCTGGTTCTCCGCGGCGATGCGTTCGGCCACGGCGATGTCGCGCTGGGCCTGGGCCTCTTTCACGTCGGTGCTGGCGATCAGGCCCACCTCGAAGCGGCGCTCGGTCTGTTCCAGCTGGCGGCCGATGGCCTCGAGCTCCGCCTCGCGAAAGGCCAGTGTCTCTTGTGCAACCAGTACATCGAAGTAGGCCTCGGATACCCGCAGGATCAGGTCCTGGCGGGCGGCGTCCAGTTCGGCCTCCGCGCGCGCAATCTCGAGATCGGCCTGGGTCAGTTCAATGAAATTGCGGCGGTCGTAGAGGCTCTGCATCAGCGATACGCCAAAGCTGGTCTGGCGTCCGTCGAAGCTGTCCCGGTTGCGATAGTTGTTGTAGAAGGCGCCGGCCTCGGCGTCACCGGTGATCTGCGGCAGGAACGCGGAGCGCGCGATCGGGCGGTTCTCGAGCACGCTGCGGTACTCGGCCTTGGCCGCGCGCAGCTCGGCGTCTTCCGTCGCGGCGCGCTCGTAGACCTCAAGCAGGCTGGCGGCCGGGGCCGGACTGGCCACCAGCAGGGCGATGCCGGCAGTCGCCAGCGTGGAAAAAATACGTTTGACGGACCGGTTCATGGGCGCGGCTTCCTGAATAGACAGGGAAAGCTCCATCGTAGGGAAACACCGGGCAATGTGCACGCGGACCCGTGTTTCTGCGATGGAGACCCCGGCGGGCGGACGGCCGGGGGTGGGAAGTCAGAATTCGAACGCGGGTTTCGGTTCGAAACCGACCAGCGGCTCCACACGCGTCTCGAACAGCACGTCGTGGCGGACGCTGTCCTCGGTGGTGCGGGTAATCAGGTTGGCCTGCATGATCGGGCCGTCACCGGTGATCACGAACAGCCGGCCACCCAGGGTCAGGTAGCGTTCGAGGAAGTCGTTGTATTCGGTCATCGCGCCGGTCAGCACGATCACGTCATAGCGCTCGCGCGGCGGAGCCCACTCGGGGGTCACGGTGGCGGTGCGCAGGCTGGCGTTCTCCAGCCCCAAGTCGACCAGCGTATTGCGCGCATTCAGGCGCAGTTCGTCAATGCGCTCGATGGAGTCGACGTGCGCGGCCAGGCGTGCCAGGCAGGCGGTGACATAGCCGGAGCCGGTACCGATCTCCAGCACCGTCTCGGTCGGCTGCGCGGCGGCGGCCTGCAGCAGGCGGCCGATCACCACCGGTGGCAGGGTGTGCGCGCCATGGCCGAGCGGGATTTCGGAGTCGGCGTACGCCAGGGCCTTGTAGGCGTCCGGCATGAAGCGTTCGCGTGGAAGCGTTTCCATCACGTCCAGTACACGCATGTCCAGCACGTCCCAGGGACGGACCTGCTGTTCAACCATGTTCATCCGGGCCAGGGCGAAATCCATCGCGGAGTCCTCGAGTACGTCAATAGCGGCGAAAGAGTACGTTCGCACGCTCGTCCAGGCAAGTTGCTGTAGGAGGCCAGCCCTCTGGCCGATGGGCCCGGACCGACAGCCGATCGGCCAGAGGGCTGGCCTCCTACGGGTTCGGGGCGGTGTGGAGGGCATCCTCGATCGCCCGGATACGCGCACGCTCCAGGGCCTCGCCGAGGGCCTTGCCCTTGTGCCCCTCGGCCATCAGGGTCTGGACGTCGACCCCCTGCGCGGCCGCCACGGCGCGGCGCACCGCATCGGCCTGGGGATAGGGCTTGTCCTGCCAGCCGGTGCGCCCGCGAAAATCTGCCTCCACCGCGAGCAGGAAGGGCTCGACGTTGTCCGGCCGGCGCAGGGCATCGAGCCCGTCTACGAGTTTCATCACCGTCTTCGGGCGCAGCTCGAAGACCCGGTGCACCAGTCCGTGATAGCGCGCGACCCGCACGGCCAGTTCGCGGTAGCGGTTGGGGATGCGCAGGCGCTCGGCCAGTGCGCGGATCAGTACGACCCCGCGCTCCTCGTGGCCGTGGTGGCTGGGCAGGATCTCGGGGTCGGTGTTGCCCTTGCCGAGGTCGTGGACCAGCGCAGCGAAGCGGACCTCCGGGGACTCGGACAGGCGGGTGGCCTGGTCCAGCACCATCAGGGTATGCACGCCGGTATCGATCTCCGGGTGGTAGCGCGCCGGCTGCGGGACGCCGAACAGGCATTCGATCTCGGGGAACAGGCGGGCCAGCGCCCCGGCCTCGCGCAGCACCTCGATGAAGCGGCGCGGGGCCGGGCTCTTCAGGGCCTTTTCGCACTCGGCCCAGACGCGCTCCGGTACCAGCGCATCGACCTCGCCGGAGGTGACCAGCTCGCGCATCAGCTCCCGCGTGTCATCGGCGACCCGAAAGCCCCATGGCTCCAGTTGTGCGGCAAAGCGGGCCACGCGCAGCAGTCGCACCGGGTCCTCGGCGAAGGCGGGCGAGACGTGACGCAGCAGGCGCGCCTCGAGGTCGGCCTGGCCGTTGTAGCAGTCGATCAGATGGCCGTCGGCGTCCTCCGCCATCGCGTTGATGGTCAGGTCACGCCGTTCGAGGTCGGCCTCCAGCGTGACCTCGGGCGAGGCATTGAACTGGAAGCCGTGGTAGCCGCGCGCGGTCTTGCGCTCGGTGCGCGCCAGCGCATATTCCTCGTGCGTCTCGGGGTGCAGAAAGACCGGGAAATCCCGCCCCACCGGGCGGAAGCCGGCAGCCTCCATGGCCTCGGGCGTGGAGCCCACCACCACGTAGTCGCGTTCATGCACCGGGCGCCCCAGCAGCCGGTCGCGCACCGCGCCCCCGACGAGATAGGTCTGCATGGCGCCCGCGCGGCCGCTAGCCGCGGTCGACCTCGCGGGTATGGGTGCGCAGGGCCTGCTTGCGTGCCTCGATGCCGCCACCGAGGTACTCCGGGGCGATCGCCTCGAGGCGCGTCGGGCAGGGCAGACGGGACTCACCTTCGCAGACGCTGTCGATGGTCAGCGAGGCGAAGTTGTCGCGCGACAGCGGCTTGCCGGGCACGAACTCGAACACGCTGGCCTGCAGCTTTCCGGCCCAGTCGGGGAGCGCGATGACCGGGCGGCGGTGGCCGATCAGGCGGCCGACATAGCGCACCAGCTCTTCCAGGCTGTAGGTCTGCGGACCGCACAGCTCAAAGCCTTCGCCGAAGGTCTCCGGATCCTCCAGGGCATCCACGAAATGCTCGGCGACATCGCCCACGTAGACGGGCGCGAACTCCGCGTCCGCCCTTGCCAGCGGCATGAACGGCGAGATCTTCAGCAGGGTGGCGAAGCGGTTCAGGAAGGAGTCGTCGCGCCCGAAGATCACCGACGGACGAAACACCGTGACCGGGAACGCATCGCAGGCGAATACCAGCTGTTCAGCCTCGCCCTTGGTGCGCAGGTAGTGGCTGGGCGGGTTCTCCATGTCGGCCTTCAGCGCGCTCATCTGCAGGAAGCGGCGCACTCCGCAGCTTTCGGCGGCCGCCAGGGCCTTCTGCGTCAGTTCCACATGCGCGGCGCGAAAGCCCGAGCCGTTGCGGCCGCGCTCGTTCAGGATGCCGACCAGGTTGATCACCGCGTCCTGCCCCGCAAAGACGCGCTCCAGCGTGGCCGGGTCGTGGGCGCTGCCCTCGACCAGATCGACCTCGGGGTTCACCAGCAGGTCACGGTGGCGGTGCGGGCGCCGCGACAGCACGCGCACGCGGATACCGCGATCGATCAGGCGGCGGATGATCTGGTGGCCGACAAAGCCGGTGCCGCCGAGGAGGCAGACAGAGCGAATCGAATCAATCGACATGGTCCCAAGGTCCTTCCGAAAGCCAGTGGGGCTGGTCTTATACTCGGGTGACTGTCAATCTTCAAACCGGGTTCCGCAAGCGCCCTTTAAACTTCAGAGGCCTCGACATGACCGACCTGACCGCGATCAATCCCGCCACTGGCGAAACACTGGCCCGGTACCCGCGGATGGGTCCCGAGGCCCTGGAGGCCGCGCTGGCGCGGGCGGCCAGCGCCCAGCAGGACTGGGCGGCGCATCCGGCTTCGGTACGGGCCCAGTGCCTGCGCGATCTGGCTGCCGTGCTGCGGGATCAGCGCGAGGCGCTGGCGCGCACTGCCACTCAGGAGATGGGCAAGCGCCTGGTCGAGGCACGTGCCGAGGTCGACAAGTGTGCGAATGGCTGCGAGTACTACGCCGATCGCGGTCCGGACTTTCTCCAGGACACGATGATCGCCTCGGACGCGAGCCGCTCGTTCATCGCCTGGCAGCCACTGGGCACCGTCCTGTTGGTCATGCCCTGGAACTTCCCCTACTGGCAGGCCTTTCGTCAGGCGCTCCCGGCGACCCTTGCCGGCAACACCGTGCTACTCAAGCATGCCTCCAATGTCCCAGGCTGCGCCGAGCACCTGGAGCGTGTGTTCACTGAAGCCGGTCTGCCCGAAGGCGTGTTCCAGAACCTGCCGGTCGGGTCGGACGCGGTAGAGGGCATCATTGCCGATGCCCGCGTGCAGGGCGTGAGCCTGACGGGATCGGAAAGGGCCGGGCGCGCGGTGGGCGCGGCTGCGGGCAAGGCGCTCAAGACCTCGGTGCTGGAACTGGGCGGCTCCGATGCCTTTATCGTGCTGGCGGACGCCGACCTCGACCATACCGTCGAGCAGGCGGTGCGCGGGCGCTTCCAGAATAACGGCGAGACCTGCATCGCCGCCAAGCGATTCATCGTTGAAGAATCGATCGCGGACGCCTTTGTGGAGCGATTTCGGACGGCCATCGAGGCGCTGGTAATCGGCGACCCGATGAGCGATGACACGAATATCGGGCCGCTGGCGCGCGACGACCTGCGTGACGAGCTGCACGACCAGGTCCGGCGCAGTGTCGCCGCCGGCGCGCGGCTCGTTACCGGCGGCGAGCCGCTCGAGCGGGCGGGCTACTTCTACCCGCCCACGCTGCTGGACGCGGTCGAACCGGGTATGCCCGCCTTCGACGAGGAGACCTTTGGCCCGGTCGCCGCGGTGACCCGCGCACGCAACGCGGATCACGCGATCACGCTCGCCAATCGTTCGCGTTTCGGTCTGGGCGGCAGTGTCTGGACCGCCGACCCGGTACGTGGCGAGGCCCTGGCCCGGCGCCTGGAATGCGGTTGCGCCTTCGTCAACGGCATCGTCAAGAGCGACCCGCGCCTGCCCTTCGGTGGGGTCAAGGACTCGGGCTACGGCCGCGAGCTCTCCGAACTCGGCATCCGCGAGTTCCAGAACGCCAAGACGATCTGGGTGGGATAGCACCACCCTGGCCAGGAGCGTCCTCTAGTGCGCGGGAGCGCTCCGGGGGCGGGCGCGGTACAGGCCGAGTTCCAGGCGGCTGTGGCGGTCGGCGTGATCACGCTTTTCCAGGATGCGGGCCACCAGGGGCTCGTCGCGGTCCAGCAGCTCGGCGGCCAGGCCGTTGCGGTCCCGTGGCAGGTAGCCGAGTTGGTGGTCGACCCAGTCGATGGCGACGGCCTTGTCGTCGTGGGGGTTCAGCCGCTCCCGGCGCAGGGTCAGGGCCTGGCCGCGCTTCAGGGCGTTCCACAGCTTCGGCGCATCGTGGTGGCGAAAGCCGGCCAGCGGGATGGTCTGCAGCAGTTCCTCGGTGGTGGCGGTGGCGCTGTAGCGCCCGCGCTTGGCGTAGTAGCCGCGCAGGGTGGGGATCGGGCGGGCCTGCTGGGTCTTGTTCGGCATTTCGGACTCCCTGTGGTCTGGATCTTGGGGTCCGTTGTAGCACTGGGGGTGGCTCACAGAATGAGCCACCCCCGTTAATCACCTCTTGAATGCCCCTGGGCGGCTTCCCAGTGCGCGGTGTCGCCACGCCGAATGGTGCCCGGCCCCAAGGGCCGCAGGCAGATACCGCTGTCCTGGCGCAGGGCCCCCGCGAGGTTGTAGCCGACCACCTGGTTGAGCCAGCCGCAGGGCGGGCGCGGCCGGGTGATGGCGAAACGCACGGCACCGATGCGCAGGATCCCCGCGCGCGGGCTGCGTCGGAGGCCGCTGACCACGAGGTTGCGGCGGTGGTCGCCGGGCACCGGGGTTGCGGGCTGGCGCAGGCGGCGCGCCCGCCGTGTGGCGCGCTCCATCTCGGCGCTGCAGATGAGGGTGACGGGGCAGGCTTCCACCGTGTGCCAGTGGCCATGTCCGGTGGCGTAGCGATCTCCGGTCAGGCCCGCTTCGGTGACATCCACGGCGGCGCGCTCGCACATGGGTGCGCCGGCCTGGTCGGCGATCCAGATCGCCTCCAGTCGGCCGGAGGCGGTGGTGGATTTGCGGTGGGCCAGCCAACGGCGCAGCATCAGGACGAAGCCGGGTATTGCGCAGCGGCCTCGTGCAGCGTGGCGGCGACGCGGGCGCGCAGGGTTTCGGGGGCCAGGACCTCGACCCCGGCGCCGTGGCGCAGGATCTCCTGGATCAGCTCGGTGGGATCCCCGAAGGGCACCCGCAGATGGTAGTGCTCGCCTTCGAAGTGGCCGGTCTGGTCCGGGTGCCAGGTCTCGTCCGCGACCCAGCGGGCGTGTTCCGGGGTGAAGCGCAGCACCGCCCATTCCTGCGCGGGACCGGTGAAGATGCCGAAGGCCGCGCCGGTGTGGGCATCCAGCGTGGACTCGTCAATATCGCGGTAGGTGCCCTCGGCCAGGGTTGTCGTGCGGATGCGTTCCAGGGCAAAGGTGCGCAGGTCCTGTGCCTGCTCGCACCAGGCGATCAGATACCAGTTGTCGCGGTAGTAGAGCAGGCGTTGCGGGTGCACGACGCGCCGGGTCGCGGTGTCGCGGGCGCGACCGTGGTACTCGATTGCGATTGGCTGTTCGTCCAGCGTGGCGGCGGCCACGGCCTGAAAGCCCTCGCTCCGCCCACCCCGCTGCGCCAGCGGCTGGATGCGGATGCGACGACGCACGGCGTCCGGCTGGTGTCCGCCGCTGGCGAGCAGCTCGCGGATGCGATCCTTCAGTGGGCCCAGCGTGGGCGCCAGCAGACCCGGCTGCACGTCCTCCAGCAGCTGCTCCATGGTCAGAAGCGCCAGCAATTCGGATTCGTTGAACCACAGCCCCGGCAGTTCGAAGGCCGGGGCGTCCTGCCCATATCGGTAGCCGTTGGCCTGCGGGTCGTACTCAATCGGCGCCTGCATGAAGTCGCGCATGTACTCGAGGTCGCGCTTGATGGTGGCGCGCGAGACCTCGAGCCGTTCCATCAGGTCCGCCAGTGACGGCGGGCGCCGCGCCTGCAGCAGGCGGTGCAGATGAAAGATGCGTTCGGCGCGGTTCACCGGGTCAGCAGGGAGACGGTCATGTTCGGAACGCTAAGCGTAAATGCGGTCTTTTCGCAATGCTGTGGGCTTGATGGTGGGTCGGAGCGCTCCCGGTCGAGCCGATGACCTGGAGGTTTCGTGCACGGCGTTCGGAGCGATGTGTGTCTTCGCAGGCCGTTAATTGTGCAAGGGGGCACGGCGATGTCGATGAAGCTTCGCGTTGCGAATTGCGCCGACAGACGGTCAGCCCTTCCAGGCATGCTTCCAGCATGAGCTCCCGAATCGTTTCATGTTCGGACTCCCGGGAGCGTGGCCCGCAGCAGTCATCTGGTGCGACTGTGCCGGACTCGAACAGGTGGTGCAGATCCTCTCCCTGCCACTCGGCGATGACGCGGCGTGAGGCGCTGTCGATGATCCGCAGCGAAGGGTGGGTGCGTTCCAGCCAGGCATCCAGTGTGAACATCCGAGACCTCCTAAAGAAAATGAGAAGCGTTCGCAATTGAAGGTTGAAGAAAGACAGCGCACGGGTCAAGTGGCTTTCCGGGTTTTTGTGAAAAATTCAGATCCGCCTCTTGGGTTGCCAAGGGAGAGATGCTGCGGCTCCTGCCGCTCGCGCCCAGGAGGTTGTTTCAGTGGGGCAGGCCCCGCGCGATACCGGAGACAATCGTCATGGATAGTCCAGACGGAGCGCGAGGCGGCGTTGGCCGGGGGGAATAGGGGGCGATCGATGCACCGCACCGCGCCCATTTTCCGACGAGTAGCGTTTGCCCTTCATCAGGATGGCCTGTCCAGCTTCGGTGATTAACGGAGAGCGCCCGCCTAGCACGCCCTCGTTGTCGTTCTGTTGCAGTCGTTCGCGGTTCAGGTGTCGCTCGTCCGCGTACTCGGTGCCGGGCCCGACGTAGGTGCACAACATCCGAAGGACATTGTTGTCTACATGGAACAAAGGGCAGGGCTGGTGATCGAGGACTTCGAGCTGAATCCTGACGCTGACCGCGCTCGCAACGATGGCGAATGCATGGGCGAGATGTTCAATGTCCCGGCCCAGCAGATGGACCTGGAATGGGGGCTGTCCGGTGGCTTCCAGGAGCCGGAGCCGTACCTGGTCGGGACGGCAGCGGGTATCCAGCAGCATACCCGGCTCGGTGCTGGCCAGGGCTTCCGACTGAGTTGACAGGGCTGGACCCAGAGATCGCCTCCAGATCAGGGCATTGACCTCTTCACGGTGGATGCCCAGGAGCTCCCGGGCCTGGTCGACGAAGCGGTGACGGCTGGAAGGCCCTGGGCGATTCGCGGGTTGATTCTCCGGACTCATGCGGATGAAACCTCTCGGGTCCGGGATTCTTCCGGCGATCCCTAGGGCTCGTCCGAAAGGCGCCAGACCGGAAACGGGTCCTCGAAGTACTGCCATTGCTGCGGGCCCGCCGCCATTTCGTCGTCGGTGAGCAGGCAGGCATCGAGACGCTGGCGCATGGCGTCTGCGTCCATTTTTATACCGATCAGTACGATCTCCTGGCGGCGATCGCCGAAACGTTCGTCCCATACTGGCGCTATGGCCGTGTCCCACCAGTCCTCGTTAGTGGGACGTTTCTCCGGCGGTACGGCGGCCCACCAGAAGCCGGCGGCGTGATGCGTCAACGCGCCGCCGGCCTGCGACAGTGTGCCGGCCCAGTCCGGGCGCGAGGCCAGCCAGAACCAGCCCTTGCTGCGGATCACGCCGGGCCACTCCTGGTGCAGCAGGTCAAAGAAGCGGGCCGGATGGAACGGGCGATTCACCCGATACACGATGCTCGAGATCCCGTATTCCTCGGTTTCCGGCGTGTGTCCGCCCATCATCTCCTGCGCCCAGCCAGCGGCCTGCGATGCGCGGTCGAAGTCGAAGCGGCCGGTGCCCAGAAGCAGTTCGAGGGGAACGTTGCCATGGGTGGCCTCGATCACATGCGCTTCGCGGTTCAGGCCGCGGACCACGCCGCGAACGGTCGCGAGTTCATCGGGCGTCGCGCGGTCCACCTTGTTGATGATGATGACATCTGCAAACTCCATTTGATCCACCAGAAGGTCGACGACGGTGCGCTCGTCCTCCTCGCCCAGTGATTCACCCCGATCCCCTAGATAATCGGTGGAGGCATAGTCCTTCAGCAGGGCGCCGGCGTCGACGACGGTCACCATGGTGTCGAGGCGGGCGACATCATCCAGGGACTGACCGTTCTCGTCGCGGAAGGCGAAGGTGGCGGCCACGGGCATGGGCTCGGAAATGCCGGTGGATTCGATGACCAGGTAGTCGTATTGCCCGGATTCGGCGAGGCGGCGCACCTCCACCAGCAGGTCGTCCCGCAGCGTGCAGCAGATGCAGCCGTTGGTCATCTGGACCATGCGGGCATCGGTACGGGTGACGGCATCCTGGCCGCCGCGCACCAGGGCGCTGTCGATGTTGACCTCGCTCATGTCGTTGACGATGACCGCGACGCGCAGCCCCGACTGGTTGTGCAGGATGTTGTTCAGCAGCGTGGTCTTGCCGGCGCCGAGAAAGCCGGAGAGGACGGTGACGGGAAGACGTTTCATTGCTACCTCCAGGGGAAATGCTCGGGCCGCTGGAGCGCGCCCGAGTCGAATGGGGATGCGGCCTCAGCGAACGATTACGTGCTCGGTCTTTTCCTGGCGTTCCTTGACTTCGATGCAGAGGGTCGCCGTGGGACGCGCCAGCAGGCGTGGCAGGCCGATGGGTTCACCGCTCACTTCGCAGTAGCCGTATTCGCCGGTCTGAATACGATCCAGGGCCTGGTCGATCTTTCGCAGCAGGCGTCCCTCGCGTTCCTGTACACGCATGGAGAGGAGCCGGGACTCCTCCATTGCCGCGCGGTCCAGTTCGTCCGGGGTGCGCTCGTTGTCGAGCAGCCCATCTCGGGCACCCTCGATGTCGGCCAGGATCTCGTCGCGCATTTCGAGCAGGCGCTCGCGGAAGTACGCGAGCTGGGGCTCGCTCATGTAGGCCTCGGCAGGCATGGCCAGCAGTTCGTCGCGGGTCATGGGGTTCCGTCGGTTGCGCTAAGGATGTTATACCATAACGTCTCGATTGAGCCCCGACAACACGGATCGGCCACCGTCCCGTGATGGGGTCGACCCGCCTGCAACAAGGTGTCTTATGTCCTCTACCTGTGTGTCTCCGGTCTCACCGGATACGGAAACCTCCGCGACCGATCCGCTACCGGATATTGCCGCGTCGGCTGCTACGCACGCCTCCGCACTCGACTGGGTGGGTATGGAAGACATCACCCTTCCGCTGTATCTGACCGGCCAGCCAGTGGTCGCCCGGGCCAGCGCGGGGGTGAGCCTCGATGACGCGGGCGCGCGCGGTATCCATATGTCACGGCTCTACAGGGCCCTGCGGCAGCTGGAGTCCCGCGAGCTGGACGTTGCGCGGCTGTGTGATGTGCTCGAGGCGTTTCTGGCTTCGCACGGTGGCCTGTCCAGCGTGGCGGAGGTCCGTCTTGCCGGGGAGCTGCCGCTGGAACGGCCGGCCCTGGTCAGTGCGGCCGCTGGCTGGAAGCGCTACCCGTTCCGGATCGCTGCACGCAGCGAGTCCGGGGCTGTGTCCCTGGAACTGGAGGTTCAGGTGGGCTATTCCTCCACCTGTCCCTGCTCCGCCGCCCTGGCGCGGCAGGCGATCCAGGAGCAGTTCGACCGCGACTTCACACGCTCGGCCGTGGATGCGGCAACCGTGCGCGAATGGCTGGGCCGGGCCGAGGGGATTGTCGCGACGCCCCATAGCCAGCGCAGCGAGGCAACCGTTACGGTCGGTCTGGATCCGCTGATATCGACGCTGCCCCTGCCCGATCTGATCGATGGTGTGGAACAGACGCTGGGCACAGCCCTGCAAACGGCGGTGAAGCGTGTCGACGAGAAGGCCTTCGCGCTCGCCAACGGCCGTAACCTGATGTTCTGCGAAGACGCCGTACGGCGCCTGGACAGCACCCTGCGCCCGGAGTACTCCGCCCGCGGCTATCGCATCCACGTTCGCCATCGCGAGAGTCTGCATGCGCATGACGCGGTCGCCCGTGTTGAACGAAGGGTGACCGACCATCGCTGAAGCCGTCGGCCCGTTGCGTACCGGCATGCCTGGCGGTGACGACGATGCATAAAAAAGCCGCCGGATTGCATATCCGGCGGCAACGCTTACGGAGGTTGGAGAGACCAAAGGCAGAAAGCCGCCTTTCGTCCTGGCGACACACAGCTGTCCGGGCTGCGCATCTAAATGAGAATCATACGCAACTGTGTATTAGTGTCAACATGCTCGGTCAGTAATGCTGTGTGCCGTTTGGTGAGCCGGTATCGGCTTGAGGCTACTCCGGGTTCGGGAGGGTCTGATGAGGCTGCAGCGGGTCGTGCAGGCCGCGATGCCGGTCGGCCATCGGTTCGGCCACGATCAGGTAGTCTGCGCCGTGTTTCAGCCCCTCCTGGCTGCGGGCCAAAGGCAGGGCGCGTTCACGCAGGACCTCGATCTGGTGGTGCATGGCCTTGGCCAGACCCTCGTCGCTGAAATGCGGCAGCTGCCGCAGGCACAGGTCGAGCTGGCCGTTGACGAACCGTTCGCGATAGTGGATGGGAAAATAGCGGACATCCAGAACCCGAAATCCCGCGATTCCAAGCTGGCGCATGACCCAGGATGATGGGTATTCGCGATAGGGCCGGTTGCCCGCAATCAGCAGGCAGGCGTCACGCAGGCGTCCGATCTCCCTCACGAGCGCGCCGGCTTCATCTTTCGGTTCCACCAGCACGTAAGGTTCGACGCCCACCAGATACAGCCGGTCGCCCACGTGCGGCCGCAACCGGTGCAGGGCGCGGTCCTGCCAGTAGGGCGCGAAACCTTCGATGGCCCCGATAAAGTAGTCCAGCAGCACCGTGTCAAAGCGTTCACCGAACAGAAGCTGATCCGACATCCAGTTGCCGACCAGGATGCGGTCCTGCCGGCGCCGCGCCGTGCCCGCCGCCTTGCGGGTCGTGCGCGCCATCTCCTGGGAGGCCGTTACCGCCGTCCAGCGCTCGGTGTCCAAGTGGCTGATCCACTCGATGGACTTGCGACCCGTCCCGGCATCAAGAAAGCTGCCCCAGGGCTGGTCGCCCTGCGCCTTCTCGATGGCCTGGAAAATCGGCGAAGTGCCATTCGCACTGGTGGATGACGAGTGGGCGGTGTTGGATGTCATGGCGTCAGTCGTTGCTTGCGGTGGGGATGAACGCGTCGGGTCAGCGCAGCATGGCGGCGAGGCGGGCGCCGAGCGCGAGCATGACGTTGACCAGGACCAGCACCGGTGCGAAGGGCTGATCCAGCGGCAGGCTGATGGTCCAGGCGACAAGGAACCCGAACAGGGCGATGCCCTGCGTCCAGAGCACCAGCCCGGTGAGGTTGCGTGCGAGCCAGGCTGCACCCCAGGCCGGCAGTAGCAGGGTGGCCAGTGCAGCCGGAAGTCCCAGGACCATGCTCCCCAGAACGATAGCGGCGACCAGCCAGACGATTTCGCCGAGATGCTGCCAGACAGCCGGCCTGCTTGCCGCCGACACATCCGGTGCGATCTGCGCATGCAGCCATACGCGGAGGAGCACCGGGACCATCAGGAGGGTCAGCAGGCTCAGACCGATCGCCGCCCAGAGCTCATTGGGGCCGGCAAAGTAGAGCTGGCCTTCGGCCCAGGCAGCGGCCGCCAGGCTGGCCTGAGCAAAGTTGGCGGCCAGTAGCGTGACCGCCGCCAGGCCGGCCAGGAAAACGGCCAGGGGCAGGCGTTCCCGATCCCGGCTGCGCTGCAGCAGCACCATGATCCCGCCACCCAGCAGCAGCGCCACGGGTAGCACCGGCCAGTGCAGGACCGAGGCGAGAACCCCGCCCACGGCTGCCCATTGCCCCAGGGCCAGCGCCTGCCAGACCGATCCGCGCAGGAACAGACCGGCCCCGGCGAGCGCCAGCACCATGGTGACGAGCACGCCGGCAATGAAGGGTGTCAGCAGCAGGTCACCCGGCATCCAGGTACTCCGCAAGTGGATGGTTCTCCAGGCCGAGCGCCTGCAGGAATTCATCGTCGTGGCTGGTGATCAGCATGCTCGTCTCGGCCGGGACCGCCCTGATCAGTTCCACCGCGTCGGCACGGACCTCGGCATCCAGATGGTTGGCGGGTTCATCCAGCAGGATCAACCGCTGCGCCGACGAGTCTTCACCTCGGCTGGTCAGCACGGCGGCCAGACGCAGAAGTTGCCACTGACCGCCGCTCAAGCGGTCCAGCCGCCGATTCAGCAGGGCCCGAACTCCTTCATGTTCGGGCACGCTGGCCCCCATCGCGCGAAGCCAGTCGTCTCCAGACAGGGGCCAGGGCTGCGGGCGGGCGTGGTCCTGAGCCAGCAGGCTGGGGTGCGTACGAGGGGCGAGTTCAAAACGCCCGCCGTGAACGCGGGCCTGTCCGGTAATGGCTTTCAGCAGTAGCGATTTGCCCACCCCATTGGGTCCGGTCAGGGCCCAGCGGGCACCTGCCGGGATCTCCAGGGACAAAGGCCCGATCACCGGACGGTCGAACCCGAGGAGGGCCGACTGGGAGTGCAGGATGGGCGGGACAGGCTCGGGTGGCATGCAGGTTCGTAAGAATGGGGCGGTGGCCAATGATAACGGACCCGGAAAGTGGCTTTCCGGGTCCGTCGTGACAGCGGCTTCTGCTTTCTTCAGCGCTGGGGCAGGGCCTGCGCCCAGGTCCTCATCAGTTCGAGGTAGCCATCGAGGCCGGAGTCCGCCGGCGGATCCAGCGGTACGGCGTGCGTCGGCCAGCCCAGGTTCCGTTCCAGGAATTCCGCGCCGCGAGGTGGCTGGAACTCGGCGTACAGGACAGTGCCCTCGGTGCCTTCGAGATCGTCCACGAGGCTGCGCAGATGGCGCGCGGTGGGCGGAATCCCCGGCGCCGGTTCCAGATAGCCGACGATCTCGACTGGCAACCACTCTTCCAGATAGTCGAGGTCCTCGTGGTAGACCACGATGCGCTGGTCAGGCTCCACGCGCTCGGCCAGCTTCTCGGCGTGTTCACGCAGACGTTCGGCGGCTGCCTCTGCACGCTGCACGAAGGCCTCGGCGTGATCCGGCCGCAGTTCTCCCATGCGCTGTCCCAGTGCCAGGGCGAGTTCGGCCATACGCAACGGGTCGGCATTGAAATGCGGATTGCCCTCCTCGTGCACGTGGCCCATGTTCGGCCCGTCCATGGTGATGGAACGGCGCAGTTCGACCTTGTCGGCCGCGCGGAAGTGGCCCGGCTGCCCCGAGTTGATTGCACGGTTGTTGGCGCCGCGCTGGGCGGCGGGCAGCCAGCCTTCTTCCAGACCGGCGCCCAATTCCAGCAGCATGTCGGCCCGGCGCAGGGCGGCCATGAAGCTGGGGCGGGCATCCAGGTAATGTGCGTCGCGGTCCGGCGGCGCGAGCACGCGGACCTCGGCCTCGTCGCCCCCGATCTCGCGGGCCAGGGCACCGAGGCTGGATGTAGTGGCCACGATGTTCAGTCCGGCAGCCGCCTGCGCGGGTAGCAGGATGAAGGTGAGTGCGGCCACCGAGGCAACGGCGGCGAGGGTCCGGGTGATACGGGTGCGAGTCTTGCTAAAGGACATGCGGGACTCCTGGTGATTTCGGGATACGGATGGGGCCGACAGGGCATCAACGGTCCTGCCGACCCTGGACGACGACGCGATACTGATCAGAAGCGGTGGGCGCCGTGCGCGCCGAGCGCCACGTTCAGTTGCAGCATGAATTCCAGCCCGCGGTCGCGATCACCGTGCTCGTCGACGAAGTCGTTCTGCGACAGCTGCGCGCGCAGGAATACCGGCTCCACGGGGCGGAAGGTCACCTGAGCGGTCTGACGGTATGAGGTGCCGAACGACTCGCCATCACCGCGGCCGACGTCGTTGGTCAGGCCGAGGGCCTCGGCGCGCAGGCCGGCCTCCCAGCGCGGGGCGAAGCCGTATACGCCCTGGACGTAAAGGCCATCCTGTTTGTTTTTGAAAGACTGTTCGTTGCGGACGAAGCCTTCCGGTCCGTTGCCATCCGCTTCGAAATTCACATCGCGCCGGTCGACATCAATCTCACGGTAAAAATACTCTCCCTGCAGGCGCCAGTCGCCGTGGCCATAGGCGCGGCCCGAGCTGTATTTATAGACGGCGTCTAGGCCGGCGAACCAGGCGCTTCCATCCCAATCTTCGAAACGTGTGGAGTGCTCGTCGGTCTTCTGGAAGCTGCGCGCGTAGCCGCCGGAGATACCGAATTGGGCGGCATGGTCGGGGCCCAGGTCCGGGCCGAATTTGGCAAACGCGGTAATCAGTCGTGGTCCGGAACGATCACTCAGGATGCGCTCCTGACCATTCCGAGCCGACTGGCTGCCTTCATAGTTCGCGATACCGCTGGTTTCGCCTTGCAGCAGTTCCACGCCGAGCTGGGTGTAGGTCTCGGTCGGGGCGAGCCAGGTGGCCTGGACGCCGGTTTCCTGCAGGCCGTGATCGCCGAACAGATATTCGTTGACCAGCGGGCGGTCGACGAAGTCCCAGTCATGGACGTGGCGGCTGTTGATGTAGCCGATGTCCGACAGGAATTTACCTGCCTTGACCTGGAAGCCACCGGGCAGGGCGCGGGTGGTCAGGTAGGCCTCTTCGACTTCAACATGGTCCTCGTCGAAACCGATCATCAGCACGCCATCGAACAGATCGCCGAGGTTGGCCTCGAACACCAGCTCGCTGTGCCCGAGGTTGAAGCCGTCGTCGAACCCGTGGTCATGCCCGTTTCCGTGGTCGTGCCCATGGTCATGGCCGTCATCGAAGCCGGCTGGGTCGCTGATACCGCGGGACATCTCGTTGTAGTAGACCCCTTCCAGGATCAGTGAGATATCCAGCCCCCAGTTGCGGTCTCCCGCGCGCGTCTCCCACTGCTGGGCGGTGGCGGCGGTCGGCACGGCGAGCGCCAGGGCGGTCAGTCCGCCCAGGGCGGGGCGGAGCAGGTGTGTGTTGTGCGGCATGACGGACTCCCAAACATGTACAGACACGCCGAAGGCCTCAGCGTGAATAAATTGTTATATCGTTACACGACGATGTCACGTTATAAGATAACGTTTTGGGGCGCAACCCCGACGGCGGCCGGAGGGACTACAGGTGCCTGGGAATCCCGACGCTTGTCAGGGCTTTGGCCCAGACCTCGAGCTTGGCCTCGAAGCTCCAGCGGGCGTTGGCCGGACTGGTCGATGGCAGGCGCAGGGCCTCGACGCCGAGTGCCCGGGTTTCGTGCAGACGGCGTGCGCTTTCCGCGCCGTTGTGCAGGGCGAGGCGCAGTTCCGGCGCTTCCCGTGTCAGCCGCGTGAGGTCGTTGGGTGCGGCGGCACGGATGGCGCTGTCCAGGCTGCCCTCGCGCCGACAGGTGCCGTAGACATCCCAGAGGCCGATGCGGTGCGTGAGCAGGCGCTGGATGCGTTCGGGGTATTCAAGATCGGGGAAGGGCTCGCCGAGGATGGCGGCCATGATCGGCCAGAACTGGTTGCGCGGATTCGCGTAGTACGCCTGTGCCTGGAGGGAAGCTACGCCGGGGAAGCTGCCCAGCACGACGGCGCGGGTGCGGGTGTCCAGGACCGGGGGAAATGCCTGGAGGGTGGCGGGCACGGCAGTCAGGCGTTACGGCAGTCCGCGCAGTGCCCGTGCAGCTCGACCATGCGCGAGTCGATCGCAAAGCCCTGGGCGGTGGCCTGGGCTTCGAGTGCCTGGGTGGCTGGCTCCGGGGTATGGAACTCGGTGATCTGGCCGCAGCCGTCACAGATCATCAGCGCGGATTCATGGCGCTCACCCGGGTGGGAACAGGCGACGAAGCCGTTCAGGCTCTCGATGCGGTGGATCAGGCCCTGCTCCAGCAGGAAGGCCAGGGTCCGGTAGACCGTTGGTGGCTTGATGCTGTGGTCATCCGAGGACAGCGCATGGATCAGGTCGTAGGCCTTGATCACGCCGTCGGTGCGCAGGATCTGTTCGAGGATGCGGCGGCGCTGCTCGGTCAGCCGCGCACCGCGTCGGGTGCAGACACGCTCGGCGTCCGCCAGTGCCTGGTCGATATCTGCCGGACTGTGGGAATGCGCTGTCGAGGTCATGGGGCCTAGGATAGCGGAAAGTGGCTCGGGCCTCTCGGCGTTGGTCGAGGGCCCCTGCCTCGCTAGCGCCGCTCGATCTCTGTTGAATCTGCGTCTTGCGCCGCGGGGGTGGCCGAGGCGGCATCCGCAGGCGCCGCTTGCGTCGCTTCGTGACGCGCAAAGACCCCGGCTGCCCAGCGCGCGCGCTGCTCGGGCGGTTCGGTGCCGTCGCGCCCGACCAGGTGCGCGTCCACCGCGAGCAGCCGGCTCTCCAGTCCCTCGCCATTGGCGATCTGGATCGCAAGCCCGGGGCGGGCATTGAGTTCGAGAATCAGGGGGCCGCGGTCCTGATCGATCACGACGTCCACGCCCAGATAGCCCAGTTTGCTCAGTTCGTAACAGCCTGACGCCAGCTGCATCAGTTCATTCCAGCCGGGGATTTCCAGCCCGACAATCGAGTGTTCGGTGTCGGGGTGTTCCCAGATGGGCCGGTTGTGCTGCACGCCGCCGATGGTCCTGCCGGAGGCCAGGTCGATCCCGGTGCCGACCGCACCCTGGTGCAGGTTGGCCTTGCCGTCGGAGTCCTGGGTGGGCAGGCGCATCATGGCCATGACCGGGTACCCCCGGTAGACAACGGTCCGGATGTCGGGCACGCCACGATAGGTGATCTGGTCGAAGGCCGAGGAGAACCGGACCCGCTGCTCGACCATCGCGACGTCTGGACGTCCGCCCAGGCTGTACATCCCGGAGAGGATGTTGGAGCAGTGGTCGTGCAGCTCGCTCATCTCCATTGTGCGGCCGCTGGCACGCCGCAGCCGATCCCCGCGCCAGCCGGTAATGACCAGGATGCCGTCGCCGGCAGCCCCATGCGCCGGTTTGATCACGAAGCCGTCGGGATAGGCGCGCAACAGACGCTCGAGTTTGCGAATCTCGTGATGCGAACGGACGACCCCGTAGAGTTCGGGCACCGAAAGGCCGGCATCCAGGGCGAGGCGCTTGGTCTCCAGCTTGTCGTCCACCCGCGGGTAGAACCGTCGGTGGTTGTACTGGGCGATGAAGCGGGCGTTGCGCGCGTTCATCCCCACAATGCCCTGCTCGCGCAGGGTCCGTGGGAGCACGAAGCGTGGCAGCCAGCCCATGCTAGCGATCCTCCGAGCGTCTGGAGGGCTGCATGGCCTCCTGCATGCGGCCGAAACGGAACAGCTCGCTCAGGCGATAGCCCGTGTAGCGCCCGAGCAGCAGGGTCATCGCCAGCAGTACCAGCAGCAGTTCGGGGAATACGAACAACAGGTGTTCCAGGTGGCGATTGGCCATCAGCCCATAGGCGGCGGCGGCCACGGCCAGGCTGCCGATGCCCTGGGTGATCGCGTCCGATGGACCGTGTTCTTCCCAGACCACGGACATGCGCTCGATCGTCATGGCCAGGATGACCATCGGGAACAGCGACAGCGCGAGCGCCCGCTCGAACCCCAACTGGTGCGAAAGGATGCTGATCCCGAGCATCAGCATGATGACCACGCTGACCACTGCCGCCAGTCGTGGCACGAGCAGTAATCGCAGGTGTTCGAGATAGAAGCGCACGGCCAGGCCGAGCGACACGATCAGGGTGAACAGGATGATCCCGGCCAGCAGCTGCGTCTCGCGAAAGGACAGCGCGATCAGCACCGGCATGAACGTGCCGAATGTCTGGACGCCGATCACGTTGCGCAGGAACACGATGATCATGGCCCCCAGGGGGACCATGAGCAGCACGCGGTAGGTGTTCTGGGTCCCCAGCGGGAGATTCAGGGTGGAGAACTCCATCAACTGGGCGTTGACGGTCTCGCCGAATCGCTGGGCAGTGGTCAGGGCGTCCTGTACGCCCCGCGAGACGGCAAAGCGGACCTCGGCGTCGCGTCCGTTGGAGACCTCCAGCAGGGGCGCGGACCCATGGGCCCAGACGACCACATCGTCCGGGTATTCGATCTCGCCCGACAGCGGGTGAATGGGCACCCAGCGCCGCGTGTTGTGGACCTCGATCCAGGTTTCCGGGCGTATGTCGCGGCGCCCGTCGCGCAGGTGCAACGTGGTGACCATGCGCGCGGGAATCCGGGCCGTGGCCAGGAGTTCGATCAGGGTCTGGCTGCGTTGCACGCGGTCGCTGCCGTCATCGGCGAATACCGCGGCATTCGATGCGGGCGCGGCGTGGGCAAGGTCATTGACCAGCACCGAGGCGAAGGTCTGAATATCCGAAGATCGGCTGCGGACGTCCTCGATCAGCGCATCCGCTGCGGAGCGGTAGGGCTCGGTCCATTCAGGGGCCCCGACGGGGCCTGGGTAGTCAGCGTCCGAGCGGTCATCGCTGTCGCGGTAGAGGGTCGCCCGGTAGTACAGCACCTGTTCTCCGCGCGGCTGCCGTGTGGTCCATTGGGCAATGCGGTCGTCCTGGCCGCGCAGCGTATTCAGGCCATAGCCGCGCGAGACGAAGCCTTCATCCAGGATGGCGAAATTGGGCAGGCGATCCGGGATGCGCAGCTGCACGTTGGCCGCACCGCCGGTGGGCTGATAGCGAACGCGTGCTTCAACCTGCCAGGTCTCGGCCGATGCCCCGGGCATGACGGGCATGTCCAGGGCGATGACCTTGTACGCAAAGATCCCGAGCCCGATCGTGCTCAACAGCACGATCAGGATCGGGAGATGAAAACGTCTCACGAATCGTCGTCTCCGCAGTCGGGCGCGTAGGTATGTTCGGCCCCGGAGTCGACCAGAATATGCCCGGCCAGGTGCGTGCGGCCAATGAGGGCCTGATAGGTGAGGTTAGTGCGGTCGATGAGGGTCGTGTCGCCCTTGATGCGCTGGTCGCCGATGCAGAACTCCATCGCGATTACCGGGCGCTCCTGGCTCTCGCCGCTGTGGCGGCGGATACGGACGATGCGCTCGACCGGGCGTTCCAGGGTGATATAGGCGTCGTCGTCATCCGGGTCGATGACATCGAAGCGGATCCAGTCCTCGCCGTCGCGCTCGAACTTTTCCTTGTTGAGTGCGTTCAGGGACGATGATGTCGCCCCCGTGTCCAGGCGCGCCTCCAGCACAATCCCCTCGCCCACGATCTCGACATCTTCGACGGTGCCCAGAATGGCCAGGGATGACGGATCTTCCTTCGCGTGTACTGGGGCCAGGGCAAGGGCCAGGCCCAGCAGCATTCCCCCGAAAGCGGTTTTCGTTAAGCTGGACGGAAGGGTTGGGCGTATGGACACGGGGCCTCCTCGGGCATGGGGGACAAAATGGATCCTAGTGTATCCCAGAGGCGTCACGGCCCATGTTAGACAGTTCACAAACCTTCTTGGGAGGCGCGATGCGCTGGGTAGTCGATCTCGACGATCTGAATATGGACGATGTGGCCAGGGTGGGCGGCAAGAACGCCTCCCTGGGCGAGCTTCTGCGCGAGCTGGGGCGGGCTGGCGTGCGCGTGCCCGGCGGGTTCGCGACCACGGCCGACGCCTTCCGTGCGCATCTGGAGCACGAGAACCTCGCTGCCCGGATCAAGGCGCGCCTGGCCGATCTCGACATCAACGACATCGAGGCCCTGCGCGAGGCGGGGCGCGAGGTGCGCGGCTGGATCGAGGCGGCGCCACTGCCGGACGAACTGGAACAGGCGGTGCGCGAGCACTACGGCAAACTGGGCGATGACGTGCCCGTCGCCGTGCGCTCATCGGCCACCGCCGAGGATCTCCCCGAGGCCTCGTTTGCCGGACAGCAGGAGACGTTTCTGAATGTGCGCGGTATCGATGCGCTGCTTGCGCGCTTGCGCGAGTGCTTCGCCAGCCTCTACAACGACCGCGCGATTGCCTACCGGGTGCACAACAACTTTGCCCACGACGAGGTGGCCCTCAGCGCCGGCGTGCAGCGCATGGTGCGTTCCGATGTCGGGGCGAGCGGGGTGATCTTTACCCTCGACACCGAGAGCGGGTTTCGCGACGCGGTGTTCATCACCGGCGCCTGGGGTCTTGGCGAGACCGTCGTGCAGGGCGCGGTGAACCCGGACGAGTATCAGGTCTACAAGCCGGCACTGGCGGCGGGCAAGCGCGCGATCATCGGTCGCACCCTAGGCACCAAGGCTGTCCGCATGGTCCTGGACGAGGGTGGCACGCGCACCGAAGACACGCCGCGGGACCTGCGCGAGCGCTTCTGCCTCAGCGACGCCGATGCCGAGCAGCTGGGTCGCTTTGCGGTCGCGATCGAGCAGCACTATGGCCGGCCCATGGATATCGAATGGGCCCAGGACGGCGAGACTGGCGAGCTGTTTATCGTGCAGGCGCGCCCGGAGACGGTGGAGAGCCGCGTCGAGCTCGGTGCGGGCGAGCGCTACGAGCTGGCCCCGCACAGCGAGACGCCGCTGGTCACCGGCAGGGCGATCGGCTCGAAGGTCGGTGCCGGGGTCGTCCGTGTGCTGGACTCCCCGGATTCCATGCACACCATGGAGGAGGGCGACATCCTGGTGGCGGACATGACCGACCCGGACTGGGAACCGGTGATGAAGCGCGCCGCCGCGATCGTGACCAATCGCGGCGGGCGCACCTGCCACGCGGCGATCATTGCCCGCGAGATGGGCATCCCGGCGGTGGTCGGCTGCGCCGATGCGACCGAGGCCCTGTCCGATGGCATGGAGGCCACCGTCTCCTGTGCCGAGGGTGACGATGGTCATGTCTACGCCGGGCGGCTCGACTATTCGGTCAAGAAGGCCGATGTCGGCGAGCTGCCGGAGCTGCCCGTCAAGCTGATGCTGAACGTGGCCAACCCGGGGCGTGCCTACGCCTTCTCCCAGCTGCCGCATGCCGGGATCGGGCTCGCACGGCTGGAGTTCATCATCAACGGCACCATCGGCGTGCACCCCCTGGCGTTGCTGGACTATGCCGAGGACCCGGGGCGGCTGGATGCCGATGTGCAGGAGCGCATCGCCGAGCGCCTGCGCGGGTTTGACGACGGCCCGCGCGAGTACTTCGTGCGCAAGCTGTCCGAGGGCATTGCCACGCTGGCTGCGGCCTTCGCACCGGAGCCGGTGATCGTGCGCCTGTCGGACTTCAAGTCCAACGAATATGCCCATTTGATCGGGGGTTCGGGCTACGAGCCGGAGGAGGAGAACCCGATGCTCGGGTTCCGCGGCGCCTCGCGCTATCGCTCCGACACCTTCCGCCCGGCCTTTGCGATGGAGTGCGAGGCCCTGCGTCGTGTACGCGAGGAGATGGGGCTCGAGAACGTGCAGATCATGGTCCCGTTCGTGCGCACGCTGACCGAGGCCGAGGACGTGATCCGCGTACTCGGCGAGGAGGGGCTGCGCCGCGGCGAGAACGGCCTGAAGGTCGTGATGATGTGCGAGATCCCCTCGAACGCCCTGCTGGCGGCGCGCTTCCTGGAGCACTTCGATGGCTTCTCGATCGGCTCCAACGACCTGACCCAGCTCACGCTCGGGGTCGATCGTGACTCCGGTCTGGTGGCGGATTCCTTCGACGAGCGCGACGATGCGGTGAAGGCGTTGCTGACCATGGCGATCCGGGCCGCGAAGGATGCCGACAAGTACGTCGGGATCTGCGGGCAGGCCCCGTCCGACTACCCCGAGATGGCCGCGTGGCTGATGGACGAGGGCATTGATTCCTTGTCGTTGAACCCGGATGCACTACTCTCCACCTGGGAGCAACTGGCAAAGGCAAGGGGATAGGACATGGCCGATCCGCGGTGCCCGCAGGTGTATCTGGTGTCTGACGGGACCGGGATTACCGCGGAGACGCTGGCGCGTTCGCTGTTCACCCAGTTCCCGGACCTGGATCCGGCCTGGCATCGGTTGCCTTTCGTGCAGACCCCGGGTCGGCTGTCCAGCGTGTTCGCTCGGATCGAGGCCGGGCCGCAGCCGGCGCTCGTCGTGGCCACCCTGGCCAATGCCGACCTGCGCCAGGAACTGCGCCACAGCCCCGTCCCGGTTATCGACGTGTTCGGGGAGCAGGTCGGGCGACTGGAGGAGGTGCTCGGGGTCACGGCCCAGTCGGTATCCGGGCGGGCCCACGGCATGGGCGATGTGACGCGCTACGACCGTCGCATCGAGGCCCTGAACTACACGCTGTCGCACGACGACGGTCTGGCCACCCAGGATCTTTCCGTCGCCGATGTGGTGTTGCTGGGCGCCTCGCGTTCGGGCAAGACACCCACGAGTCTCTACCTGGCGATGAATTACGGGCTGTTCGCGGCCAACTACCCGCTGGTGCCGGAAGACCTGGGCCGGGATGATACCCCGCACATGCCGCGCAGCCTGCGCGGTCTCGGCGGGCGTATGGTCGGGCTGACCATCACCCCCCAGCGTCTGTCACAGATCCGCGAGGGCCGCCGCCCCGGCAGTCAGTACGCAAGCCTTGCCCAGTGCCGCGCGGAATGTGCCGCGATCCAGGAGTTCCTCGAGACCTGGGCCATCCCCCACCTGGATGTCACCGAGCTGTCTATCGAGGAGATCGCGACCCAGGTGCGCGACACCCTGGACCGGACCTGAGGCGGCTGGGCGCCCTCGGTCCGTTCAGCGTCTTCTTGGCATCCCGCCGGGCATGCCGGACAATGCTGCGCACTTTCCGTTGAATTGCCGCAAGGAGCCCGCATGAACGCCGCCGGACCCGGACAAGAGATTGCCATCTTCCTGATCAGCGTCGTCTTCGGGATCTACATCATCCTGCTGATCCTGCGCACGATCTTCGGGCTGGTGCGGGCGGAGTACCACAACCCGATCTCGCAGACGATCGTCATGCTGACCGACCCGCCGCTGCGCATCCTGCGGCGGGTGATCCCCTCGGTCGGGCGGGTCGACCTGGCCGCGATCGTGCTGATTATCGTGCTGAAGTGCGTTGAACTCTGGCTGCGCGCCGCGATCCTCGGCGCGGACGTAGGGTTTGGCGTGATCTTCTACGTTGCCATCCGCGAGGTCCTGACCACCGTGATCTGGGTGTTCATCATCGCCCTGATTGTCGAGGTCGTGATGAGCTGGATCCAGGCCGGAGGCGGTGGCGGGGGGCACAACCCCATCCTGCGCCTGGTCGGCGACGTCAATCGGCCTATCCTCGGTCCGCTGCGCCGCACGCTGCCGCGGGCCGGGGCGATCGATTTTTCGCCGATGGTCGCACTGGTCGGTCTGTACATCTTGCTGATTCTGGTGCGCTCTTTTTGATCGAGACCATCCGCGCCCCGAAACCCTCCTTTTTTGGCGGTTTCATCCGCGCGAAAAGGCGCTAGACTCGAAGGCAGGGGATGGTGTCAGCCATGCCGGCGGCACCGCCTCTGCATTCCCGCAACGGCAGAGGAGTCAGCCATGGTAAGAGTGCATCGGGTCATCACCGGCTTCATCGTCGCCCTGGCGGCGGTTGTCCTCGGCAGCTCGATCGCGTCCGCCAACGAGGCGGAATTCGATAACTACGTGGTGTACTACAACGTCATCAACACCACCTTCCTCTCCCCCGAGGTCGCCCAGGCCTACGACGTGCGCCGCAGTTCCAACCGCGCAATGGTCAACGTCACCGTGATGGAACGGACTGACGATGGGCTCAAGGCCGTCTCCGCGGATCTCAGCGGCACCGCGACCAACATGAACGATCAGATGCGCAACCTGCGCTTTCGGGAGATCCAGGATGGCGACGCCATCTATCAGCTTTCCGAGGTGACTGTTCGCCGCGGCGAGACCCTCGAGTTCGCACTCGAGGTGACGCCGGAAGGCAGCGAGCGGGCCCTGCCCATCAGCTTCAGCCGCGAGTTCTTCGCTGACTGAACCATTGGTACCCCCGCCGGGAGGCGGGGGTTACATTGCCAGCCGCAGTAGCATCCAGCCGCCGTAGAGCAGGATCGCGGCTCCCGCCAGGGCGCGAACCCAGCGTTGTTGCACAAACGCAGCCATACGCGCCGCGAAGACCCCCATCAGTAGCAGATTCGGCAGCGTGCCCAGGGCAAAGGCCGCCATCAGCAGCGCGCCCTCGGTGGCCCCGCCGGCGCTGAGCGACCAGGCCAGCACGCTGTAGACCAGCCCGCAGGGCAGCCAGCCCCAAAGCCCGCCCACCAGCAGGGCCTGGCCGGCATTGCGCACTGGCAGAAACCGCCGACCCAGGGGCTCGATACGACGCCACACCACGCCACCGGCCTGCTCCAGACGCGCGAGTACCGGCCACCAGCCGCCGATGTACAGCCCCAGCAGGACCAGGAATACCGCGGCAATCCCCTGCAGGATCGCCTGCCCGGCCGGCAGCCCGCCCAGCAGGGTGGCGCCCAGCCAGCCCGCAAGGGCCCCGGCGATCACATAGCTGCCCATGCGTCCGAGGTTGTAGGCCAGGAGCAGGTCGAACCCGGGACCCCTGCGGCCATGTCCGAGCGAGATCGCGCCCACGATGCCGCCGCACATCCCGAGGCAGTGAACGCCCCCGAGGATGCCCACTGCAAGGGCGGCAAGCAGCGTGCCCGGGTCGCCCATCAGCGCCACTCCCTGTCAGTTCGGATCGGCGGCATCGCCCAGGACCTCGTGCTTGGTGCGGATGAATGTCGAGTGCGGGACATACAACAGATCGGCCAGGTGCCGGATCACGGCTTCCTGGCGCTTGTGCAGGTCCTGGTTGGCCCAGGCGGCGCGCCACAGTGCGCGCATGATGTCGGCCTTCTGGTCGGCATCGAAGGCCGCGTTGACCTCGCGCACCAACGGGTGGATGGATACGAGTTCGTCGCTCTTTTCCCGGGCGATTTCGAGCAGGCCGTCGGCGGTGTCCGCATCCAGTTCGAACAACTCGATCAGGCTGGCGCGCACGGAGTCGAGTTCGGCCTCGTGCAGTTCGAAATCGGCGCGGCAGACCTCCATGATCAGCGCGGCGGCCGCACGCTGCAGTCGGTGTTCGTCGTCGCCGGATTCGGTGGCGCTCAGATCCGTGCGCATCAGGCGCTGCCAGTGGCGGCGCAGCTCGTCGATCATCAGGGTTCCTTTCTGCGGGCGTGTGCTTTGCGTATGGTGCCCGAATGCACGCCACGGACAAGTACACGGGTGAATCGCCCCCCGATCTGCTCCTGCTGTCCGGGGGTATCGAGAGCAGTGCCCTGCTGGCGCAGCGGCATGCGCAGGGCCGCCCGCTGCGCGCCCTGTGGGTGGACTATGGCCAGCGCAATGCCGAGCGTGAGCGGGCTGCGATCCGTGCCATGGGTGCCGACTATGGGGTCGACCCCGTCGAGATGGACCTGCGCGCGCTGCGCCAGGCGTTTGCCAAACGTTCGGAGTGGGTCGCGCATGTGCCGCTGCCGCAGCGCAACCTGCTGGTGCTGGCACTGGCGATCAATCTCGCCGAGCACCAGGGGGCAGGGCGCATCCTCCTGGCGCTCAATCGCGAGGACCAGGGGCATGGCCCGGGCTCGCGCCCGTCCTTTATCGGGCGCCTCGCGGCGCTGGCGGACGAGCTGGTACCAGGTCTGGCGATCGAGGCGCCGCTGATCGCGCAGTCCAAGGCCGAGATCATCCGCACTACCGATCCGCTGGGGATCGACTGGTCCCGCACCTGGAGCTGCCTTCTGGCACAATCGCTCCACTGCGGGCGCTGCCCGCAGTGCCAGGCGCGCCGCGCGGCCTTCGCCTCGGCGGGCGTGCCGGATCCCACCGACTACCGCGAACCACCCCGATGACCGAATCCGTCCTTCCCAAGCATGTGATCGAACGCCTGGAGATCGCCATTCTCACAGGTGAGACCCTGCAGCTGAACTGGGCCGAGCCCGACTCCAGCCAGGCCTGGTGGGGCAAGGTGACCCCGCGCGAGGTCCGCGAGGCGGACGGATATCACTGGCTGGACGGCGAGTGCGAGGGGCGTGACGTTCAGATCCGGCTGGACCTGATCCGCAACCTGCCGACTCCGGTCAAGTAACGGGCCGTTCCCGGCCCGGAAGTCCGGGCAGCAGGTCGGCCAGCGATTCCAGCAGCAGAAACTCCCGCGAGTCCATCGGCTCCCCGCGCTCGTCCGGGTAGCGCATGCCGCGCAGCTCGGTCAGGCCCTGCCGGGCCGCGCTGGCCAGGGCCAGCAGGTTGTCGTCGACCAGCAGCGTACGTGCCGGATCGTAGGGGGTGATGCGTTGCAGCCGTTCCCAGAAGTCGGTGTCTTCCTTGGCGCACTCCAGGTCGTGGGCGGAGACGATCGTGTCCAGGTGATCCCCGATCCGCGTGATCTGGTGCTTGAAGTTGTAGACCTTCGGATGGGCGTTGGTTACCAGCACGCGTCGGCGGCCGGAGCGATGCAGGGCGCCCAGCAGGGCCTCGGCGTGCGGCTTGATTGCGACGTGGTGGGCCAGTTCGCGCTTCAGCCCGAGCACGTCGAGGCCGGTGAACCGGGTCCAGTGATCCACGCAGTACCATTCGAGCTTGCCGCGCACGCGTTGCATCTCGTCTTCCAGGCGCCGGCGGGCGCATTCCGGGTCGTCCGGCTGGCAGCGGATGTACTCGGCGGGGATCAGCTCGCGCCAGAAGCGGTTGTCAAAGTGCAGATCCAGCAGTGTACCGTCCATGTCGAACAGCACGGTGTCGATGCTCGACCAGTCGACATGCACCGATGATTCTTGCGGATTCGGATTTTTTTCGGGGTTTTTGGGGTCCACAGCGAACGGAACCTCAAAGAGGGTGATTGCGATGGCTCCCATGGTACCTGAATCCCGTCTGGCCCCTGGCCCGCTCTTTCTGGCGCTGGTTTCCCTGGCGCTGCTGCCGTTTTCCGCGCAGGCGATGGACCCGAGCGACCCCGATTACGACCCGCTCGAGGACGACAGCCTGTGGGGCGAGACCGTATCGCCGGACCAGACCCAGACCACCAGCCCGGAGATCAAGTTTCTGACCGAGGAGCCGGAGCAGGTCCCTCATCACCACCAGAACCAGATCACGCTGAGCTCGTCTTCGCTGGAGGACGGCTGGGTGGATCTGCGCCAGTGCCACAGCGATATTGCGCCGATCCGGCGCATGGTCATTGCCTACAACGAAGAGCGAATCGAGGACCTTCAGGTCGAATCCACTACCAACATCGATCTGGCCGAGGCACGGGGCGACCGGGTCGACCTGCGCGGTGTCCACAAGGATTCCGAGGTCTGTGTCACCGCACGCATGCGTGTGATCGAACACGAAGGTGATGGCGTCTACACGATGGAGAACGGGCCCTTCGTGCGGCGTTTCCTGGATGGCTACTTCCCCATGCGGGTCACCATGGCCGTAAACTGGGGGGATCTGGACCTGCGTCTGGAGGAGACCCACCCCGAGGCACAGGAAGGCTTCGACGTCGTCGAGTCCGACCATGGCATCATCCTCGACACCCTGTTCGAGGGCGAACTGAGAACCCAGGTACGGCTGCGCAACGCCGAATAAAACGTCTATGAGTCGAGACAAACCGGATGTCCAGGGCCGCCGGACCGTAGCCCGAAGTCGGCTGTTCGAGGTCGAGGAGCTGGATCTCGAGTTCAGCAATGGGGCGCGCACCTGTTACGAGCGCCTGATCAGCCGGGGCAACGGCGCAGTCATCGTCGCCCCGGTGCAGCCGGATCGCACCGTGCTGCTGATCCGCGAATACGCGGCCGGCACCCACCGCTACGAGCTTGGCCTGCCCAAGGGCCGCATCGAGGCGCGCGAGGACATCCTGGTGGCGGCAAACCGCGAGATCATGGAGGAGGTCGGGTATGGCGGTCACCGCCTGACCCACCTGGGCGCGCTGACGGTCGCGCCCGGCTACATGTCGCACGAGACCCATCTGATCGTGGCGGAGGATCTCTACCCCCAGCGCGAGGAGGGTGACGAGCCGGAGGCCATCGAGGTCGTACCCTGGTCGCTGGACCGGCTGGGCGAACTGGTCACCCGCGAGGATTGCACCGAGGCCCGTTCCATCGCGGCACTTTATATGGTGCGCGATTTTCTCGACGCCTGACCCGGGTTCTGCCAAGGTACGCGCATTCCGTACCGTTCGAATCAGAAAGGATGCCCCGATGAACGAACCGCCCAAGGACGCGGCCCTGACCGCCCTGATGCAGGAAGTGGGTGGTCTGGCCGAGGATGCCGGCCATGCCATTCTCGAGGTCTACGAGACCCGCTTCGCGGTCACCGAAAAGGACGATCGCTCCCCACTGACCGAGGCCGACCTGGCCGCGCATCGCGTGATCGCACAGGGGCTGCGCGAGATCGCGCCGGAGTGGCCCGTCCTCTCCGAGGAGGGGCAGGACGTACCATTCGAGCGCCGCAAGCAGTGGCGGACCTACTGGCTGATCGATCCCCTGGACGGGACCCGCGAGTTCGTCAAGCGTACGGGTGAATTCACGGTCAACATTGCCCTGATCCATGACCACGAGCCGCTGATGGGCGTGGTCTGGAGTCCGGTGCTTCAGCGTCTGTATGCGGGCCACGCTGGAGGCGGCGCCATCCGCCGCGATGGTTCCGAGGCCCCGCGCGCCATCGAGGTGGCACGCGACCGTATTGATACCGAGCACCCGCTGGTGGCGGGCAGTCGTTCGCACGGGGCCGAGCGGCTCAAAGCGGTGCTGGAACGCCTTGGGACGCACGAGTTGGTGAGCCTGGGCAGCTCGATGAAGCTCTGCATGGTGGCCGAGGGAGCCGCGGATATTTATCCGCGCCTGGGGCCGACCAGCGAGTGGGATACCGCGGCGGCGCATGCGGTCGTGCGGGCCGCGGGGGGGCATGTGACGGACCTCCACGGGCAGGAGCTTCGCTACAACACCAAGGAGAGCATGCTCAATCCCGAGTTTCTGGTCTGCGCCGGCGATCCGGCGCGCTGGCTGCGCCGCCTCGGCCTCCCCGACGCCTAGCCTTCTCCCGCCCACCAGCTAGCGGGCCTTGGCGTGCCCTGGTTGGCCCTCAGCGTCGTTTAGGCTGGGCCGGGTTCGGCATCTGGAGTTTACGGTGCCTTCGGTCCACCGCCTGCCTGCGCTGTCTCGGCAGCGCACCCCGAGGTACTTTCTTGCTTGCCCAAGAAAGTACCCAAAGAAGGGCACCCGGATTCCGCCCGGGAACCTTGCTCCAGGGCCCTCGGGCCGGCGGCGCTGAAACTCGCTGCGCTGTCGCTTCGCTCAGACAGTCAGCGCCTCTCTTCCGTCCCGAGGACCCTTCCGCAAGGGGCTTCATACGGGGGCGAAGGTCAAGACAGCGGCGGTCCTGGCGTTCGTGCCAGTGGAAGGAGGCTAGGCATTCGGACATCTTGGCACGCGCGGCCTCCGGCCCTAGCGTGCCGCGCCCGCGAGCGGGCGCCAAGGGCGTGCTCTCTATTCTGTCGTTTGGTGTTTGGCTGACACGTTCGAACACCGATTGTTTTGACCTTCCCTCCCGATATGAGCCCCTTGTGGAGGGCGTGACAGGCCGGGAGAAGGCGCTGACTGTCTGAGCGCAGCGAGTTTCAGCGCCGCCGGCCTGGCGCGTCCGGAGCAAGGTTCCTGGGCGAATCCCGGGCGTGTTTCTTGGTTACTTCTTTGCACGAGCAAAGAAGTAACTCGCGGAGCGCTGGCGAGACAGCGCAGGCAGGCGGCCGGACCGAAGGCACCGCAAACACCGGATGACGAACCCGGCCCAGCCTGGAAAGCGGTCGCGCTGAGCAGCTCTACTGTCCGAGTTCGCGCGAGCGCTCGGCCGCCGCCGCCATCGCGCGGCGCATGAGTCCGCGCAGGTTGCCATCCTCCAGCACCTGCAAGGCCCGCTCGGTGGTGCCGCCCGGCGACGTCACGCGGTGGCGCAGTTCGGCGGGCGGCTCGTCGCTCTCGGCGGCCAGTCGGGTCGCACCCGCCAGCGTGCCAAGGGTCAGCTCCAGCGCGGTGTCGGGCGGCAGCCCGAGCGACTGCGCGGCGTCCTGCATCGCCTCGATCATCAGAAAGACATAGGCCGGGCCACTGCCCGAGGTCGCCGTGACCGCGTGCATCAGCTCCTCGTCCGCCACCGGGATCGCCCGCCCCACCGACTCCAGCAGGCGGGTGGCGGTGTCGCGGTCTTCGGCGGTCGCAGTGGGGGCGGCGAACAGGCCGGTCACGCCGGCGCCGACCAGGGCCGGCGTGTTGGGCATTGCGCGGACGAGGCGGGTGCCGTCACCCAGCCAACTGGCCAGCTGGGCCGTGGTGATGCCCGCGGCCACCGAAATGACCAGGGGCTGCCCGCGGGTGACGCCCTCGCGCAGCGTGGGGGCCAGGTCCGGCAGGGTCTGCGGCTTGACCGCGAGCACCAGCGCGGCGCTGTCCTCGGCGAGCGCCTCGGCACTTGCGGCCTGCAGTCCGGGGTAGCGGGCCTGGAGATCGCGCACGCGTTCGGCGCTCTTGTCGGCGATCGCGATGCGCTCGGCGTCATGGCCGGACTGGATCAGGCCCTGCAACAGGGCTTCGCCCATGTTGCCGGCGCCGATAAAGCCGACTTCGAAGCGGTGTTCCGTCATGCGGACTCCTCTTTTACTGGTTTCTCTCGGGTGTGATGCGGGGCCCGAACAGCGCGGTGCCGATGCGTACCAGGCTGGCACCCTCGAGGATCGCGGCCTCGAGATCGCCGGACATGCCCATGGACAGGGTATCCAGGCCATGTCCCCGCGCATTGAGTTCGTCCTTCAACTGCCGCAGCCGGGCAAATGGCCGGCGCTGGCGCTCGCGATTGCTCTCGGCGGCCGGCAGGGTCATCAGGCCCCGTAACGTCAGCCCGGGCAGGTTCGCGACGGTGTCGGCCAGCGCGGCGGCAGCCTCCGGCGGGACGCCTGCCTTCTGGCTCTCGCCCGAGACATTGATCTGCAGGCAGACCTGCAAGGGCGGCAGGTGTTCCGGGCGCTGTTCCGAAAGGCGGCGGGCAATGCGCTCGCGGTCGATGGTGTGTACCCAGTGAGCGCGTTCGGCCACGGGGCGCGTCTTGTTGCTCTGCAGTGCGCCGATATAGTGCCACTCGAGGCCCAGGGGGTTCGGGCCGGTCTCGAGGGCGTCGAACTTGTCGATGAGCTCCTGCACGTAGTTCTCGCCGAACGCCGTCTGCCCGAGGGCATGCAGCGCGCGGATGTCGTCGGCCGTACGTGTCTTGGATACGGCCAGAAGACGCACGCTGCCGGGGTCGCGCCCGGCCTGTTCGCAGGCGTGAACGATACGTTCGCGAACGGCCCTGAATGCGTGGTCTGGTGCGCTCATGGCCCTATGATATAGTCCGGTGAAACGTAAGGGCACCGCCGCCAGGCGGGCGGTGTCCGTCACACGCTGCGGGGCCCGGCAGGGCGTCGCCCGGGGCGGGGCGCTGGGGCTGGCGGCTCGTTTCCGGTTGTACAGGGGGATGCATGGATATCACGCAGCTGCTGGCCTTTGCGGTCAAGAACGGGGCCTCGGATCTGCACATCTCGGCGGGCATGCCGCCGATGGTGCGCATCGACGGCGATATGCGCCGCGTGAATGTGCCGGTCATGGACCACAAGGAGGTCCAGGGCCTGATCTACGACATCATGAACGACCGCCAGCGCAAGGACTACGAGGAGTTCCTGGAGACGGACTTCTCGTTCGAGGTCACCGGGCTGGCGCGTTTTCGTGTCAATGCGTTCAATTAGGACCGGGGCGCGGCGGCGGTCTTTCGTACCATCCCCTCCAAGGTGCTCACGCTGGAAGAGCTGGCGGCACCGCGCATCTTCGAGGATATCTCCAACTATCCGCGCGGGATCGTGCTGGTCACGGGCCCGACCGGCTCGGGCAAGTCGACCACGCTGGCGGGCATGGTCAACCACCGCAACGAGAATGACTACGGCCACATCCTGACGATCGAAGACCCGATCGAGTTCGTGCACGAGTCGAAGAAGTCGCTGGTCAACCAGCGCGAGGTACACCGCGACACCCACGGCTTTTCCGAGGCGCTGCGTTCCGCGCTGCGCGAGGATCCGGACACCATTCTGGTCGGCGAGCTACGCGATCTCGAGACGATCCGCCTGGCGCTGACCGCGGCCGAGACGGGGCATCTCGTCTTCGGCACCCTGCATACCAGTTCCGCGGCCAAGACGATCGACCGTATCGTCGATGTGTTTCCGGCGGCCGAGAAGGACATGGTGCGGGCGATGTTGTCCGAGTCGCTGCGGGCGGTTATCGCGCAGACCCTGATGAAGAAGATCGGCGGCGGGCGTATCGCCGCGCACGAGATCATGCTGGGCACGCCGGCCATCCGCAACCTGATCCGCGAAAACAAGATCGCGCAGATGTACTCGACCATCCAGACCAGTGCCGGCACCGGCATGCAGACGCTGGACCAGTGCCTGAAAGACATGCTGGCGCAGGGCGTGATCAGCCGCGAGGACGCCAAGCGCAAGGCCGCCAACCCGGATTCGTTCTGAGCCCGCGCCCCCGCCCGGGGGATTCGGCAAGGGGAGAAGCACCATGGATCGTGACAAGGCGATCAAGTACATGCACGACCTGCTCCGCGCCCTGGTGGACCGGGGTGGCTCGGACCTGTTCATCACGGTCGGCATGCCGCCGGCGGCCAAGATTGACGGCCGCGTGGTGCCGATGACCGAGCAGAAGCTCACGCCTTCGCATACCCAGGCGCTGGTACGCGCACTGATGAACGACAAGCAGTCCGCGGAGTACGAGCGCCATCAGGAGTGCAATTTCGCGATCGGCCTGCAGGGCGTGTCGCGCTTTCGCGTGAACGTGTTTACTCAGCGCGGCAGCCCGGGCATGGTCCTGCGCGTGATCAACTCGGTGATCCCGAAGTTCGAGGACATCCAGATGCCGCCGCAGCTGGAGAAGATCACCATGGAGCGCCGCGGGCTGGTGATCTTCGTTGGGGGGACCGGCTCGGGCAAGTCGACCTCGCTCGCCGCGATGATCGGCCATCGCAACCGCAATGCCCCCGATCACATCGTCACCATCGAGGACCCGATCGAGTTCGTCCACGAACACGAAAAGAGCATCATCACCCAGCGCGAGGTGGGCGTGGACACCGAGGGCTACGAGATCGCGCTGAAGAACACCCTGCGTCAGGCGCCGGACGTGATCCTGATCGGCGAGATCCGGGATCGGGAGACGATGGACTACGCGATCGCCTTTGCCGAGACCGGTCACCTGTGCCTGTCCACCCTGCACGCCAACAGCACCAACCAGGCGCTGGACCGCATCATCAACTTCTTCCCCGAGGATCGGCGCGAGCAGCTCCTTATGGACCTGTCGCTGAACCTGAAAGCGGTGATCTCGCAACGCCTGGTGCGGCACGAGAACGGCGAGGGCCGCGTGCCGGCAGTGGAGATCCTGATCAACACCCCGCTGATGGCCGACCTGATGCTGAAGGGTGCGGTGCACGAGATGAAGGAGCTGATGTCGCGCTCCCGCGAGCAGGGCATGCAGACCTTCGACCAGGCCCTGTTCGACCTCTACGAGACCCGCAAGATCAGCTACGAGGAGGCCCTGCGCAATGCCGATTCGGTGAACGACCTGCGGCTGCGCATCAAGCTCGACTCGCAGCGGGCACAGGATGACGGTGCCCCGGCCGTGGCGGACACAGGCGAGGGCCTGTCCGTGGACGAACGCCCGGAGGACTACAGTGTCCGCTAGCGGCTCCTGCTGCTCGGGAGATTAGTGATGAGCCAGATGCAGATCGAACCGTACCTGAGTCTGATGGCGCAAAAGGCCGCCTCGGACCTGTTCTTCCTGACCGGCGCGCCCGCGAGCATCAAGGTCGACGGGGTCCTGCAGCCGATCTCGCGCAAGGCACTCGCACCCGGTCAGGCGGAGGCCATCGCGCGCGAGATGATGAACGAGCATCAGGCCGAGATCTTCGAGCGCGAGACCGCGGTCAACTTTGGTATCTCGCGTTCCGGACTCGGGCGCTTTCGCGTGAATGTCTATCGCCAGCGCGGCGAGGTCGCGATGGTCATTCGCTTCATCCGCATGTCCATCCCGACCATCGAGCAGCTTGGGCTGCCCCCGGTGCTGGAGGAATTCGTCTCGCACCATGACGGGCTGGTGCTGATCGTCGGCGCGACCGGGACCGGCAAGTCCACCACGCTCGCCTCGATGATTGATCACCGCAATACGCACTCCAGCGGCCATATCCTGACCGTCGAGGACCCGATCGAGTTTCTGTTCACGCACAAGCGTTCGATCGTCGGTCAGCGCGAGGTCGGGATCGACACCCCGAGCTACGATCACGCCCTGCAGGAGGGGATGCGCGAGGCCCCGGACGTGATCATGATCGGCGAGGTGCGTTCCCGCGAGACCATGCGTGCGGCCCTGACCTACGCCGATACCGGCCACCTGGTGCTGACCACCCTGCACGCGACCAATGCCACCCAGGCGCTCGATCGCGTGATCAATCTATTCCCCGAGGACAACCGCTCGCAGATCCTCTCGGATCTGTCGCTGAACCTGCGCGCGATCATCGCCCAGCGCCTGTTGCAGACCAAGGACGGACAGCGTGTGGCTGCGCTGGAGATCATGGTGAACACGCCGTATATCTCCGAACTGATCCGCGACGAGAAGATCAGCGAGATCAAGGAGATTATGGCCAAGGGCAGCTCGGTGGGCATGCAGACCTTCGATCAGGCCATCGTCAAGCTGTTCAAGGGTGGCCGAGTGATGCTGGACGAGGCCCTGAACAAGGCAGACTCGCGTGCCGACCTCGAATGGCGCCTCAACTTCGGCGGCGGCGTCTCCGCGGCCGACGAGGCCGAGGAAGACCTTCAACTCCCCGACCGGTAGGATGCGCTGAGCGAAGCGAACCGCATCACCCTCGGCTCCTCAATGTGGATCTCGGAGGGGCGCTCCCCAGTGTCCGGCGCTTACCAAGAACCCCTCCGTGCGTCCTGTCCCTCAGGCCCGCGCAGGCTCCGGGAACACCTCGGCGGCCGCAAACACCGGCCCATCCACGCAGACACGCTTCATCGCCACGCCGTCGGGGGTGCGCACCGGTACCGTGCAGCCCGCGCAGCCACCCACTGCACAGGCCATGAATTCCTCCAGCGAGACCTGACAGGGCAGGCCGAACTCCGCCGCCAGTTCCGCGCAGGCCTCGAGCATCGGGTGCGGGCCGCAGGCATAGAGCTCGACCTGATCACGTTCCACAGGCGAGAGCGTCTTGAGCCAGGCGCGGGCGAGATCGGTCACGAAGCCGTCATGGGCACCGGGGATGCCTGCCTTCGAGGTCAGGCGGCAGGCCACGCCCCAGTCCTCCAGCAGCGGCAGGGTCGCGATCGCCCCGTCCGGCAGCCCTGGCCAGAGGATTTCCGAGGGCTTGGCCCGAAACGGGAACGGCACCTCGGAGCCGAGGATCGCGCGGGTCTGGCCCGCCTCGCCCTGGCGGCGCAGGTGATCGGCCAGAAAGATCATCGGCGGGATCCCGACGCCACCCCCGAGCAGCAGCCGCAGCGGACGATCCGGGTTCAGCCGGAACGGGACCCCGATCGGCCCCAGTACGCTCAGGGAATCGCCCACCGGCTGCTGCGACAGTGCCTGCGTGCCGTCGCCCACGACCTTGTAGAGGAACTCGACCCACCCGGCCTCGCGGTCGACCCGCTGGATCGACAGGGGGCGCCGCATCGGCAGGTTCGGCGAACACTGGATGTGGGCGAACTGCCCGGGCGCGGCGCGCTGCGCGCATTCCGGTGCCTGGACGCGCAGGATCCACTGACCGGCCCCGGCATCCTGGTGATCGAGGATGCGAGCGGTCTCCTGAAAGATCGTGCCGCGGTGGGGGCGTTCGGCGCCGGTGGGGGTCATGCGTTGTCCTTAGGGAAACACTGGATAATGTACACGCTCGCGCTCGAGTCGCTTTTGCGTGCGAACAAGGCGCGGTGACTGCCGTGCAGTGACTCTGCACAAGGGAGCCGCAACGCCGTGCGCGCGCAAAAGCGGCCGAGCCCCTGCTTTAATGGCTTGTGGGGTTGGCATCCCAGGTTCCCCGATCCGGCGTTGCGCCGCTTGCGGGTAGAACCACTACCCGCTGCACGACGCGCCTTGTCTCGGAAAACCTGGGGTGCCAACGCGAGCGTGTACATTATTCAGTGTTTCCCTTAGTGGGCTGGGTCCAGGCCGGACGGCCCGCTACCCAGGTCTCGCGAACCTGGCCGGAGAAGGTCCAGCCGAAAAACGGCGAATTGCGCCCGGCGCTCAGCCAGTCCTGCTGTCGGACCTCCTGAAGCGCGGTGGGGTCATACAAAACGAAATCGGCGCGCGCGCCGGCGCCCAGCCGGCCCTGTTTGAAACCAAGAATTTCCGCGGGCCCGGACGTCACGCGCGCCAGTGCTTCGCCCAGGCTGAGAAGGCCATCCTCGACCAGGCGCAGGGTCAGAGGCAGCAAAGTCTCCAGGGCCGAGATGCCCGGCTCGGTACCGGCGAACGGGCCGAGCTTGGCGTCCGCCTCGTGCGGCTGGTGGTCCGAGCAAATGGCGCTGATATCGCCGCGCGCGACGGCTGCTCGCAGACCGTCACGGTCGCGTTGGGCCCGCAGCGGCGGGATGACATGGCCGTTCGGGTCGTATTCGGCCACGTCGACTTCGGTCAGAAATAGCTGGTGGGCGGCGACGTCGGCGGTGATCGGCAGGCCTTCGGCGCGCGCCTTGGCGATCATCTCGGCCCCGCGGCGCGTCGACAGCCTTGCGACGTGTACGCGCGCCCCGGTCTGTTCGACCAGGGCCAGGATGGCGCCCAGCGCGGCGGTCTCGGCTGCCTCGGGGATGCCCGACAGGCCCAGGCGCGTGGAGACCGCGCCTTCGTGCATGCAGCCCGAGCCGGTCAGCGACAGGTCCTGGGCGGGCAGCACGATGGTCAGGCCGAAGGTGGTCGCATATTCCAGGGCTCGGCGCAGCACCAGCAGGCTGGCCAGCGGCTTGTGGGCGTTGCTCACACCGCGGGCCCCCGCCTGCTGCAGCGCCGCCATCTCGGCCAGCTGCTGCCCCTCCAGGCGTTGTGTCAGGGCGCCCAGGGTGTAGACCCGCACGCCGCAGGCCTGCCGGGCGCGGCGCGCAATCAGCTCGATTTCGGCCGGGGAGTCGATGGGCGGATCGGTATCCGGGGGAATCACGGTGCTGGTGATGCCCCCGCGCGCGGCGGCCAGCGTCTCGCTGGCGATGGTGGCCTTGTGCTCCTCGCCGGGCTCGCGCATGCGCGCGGAAAGGTCGATCAGGCCGGGGAACAGCCACAGCCCGCTGCCATCAATGCGCCGGCGCGGCTCGAAGCCGTCCGGTATCTGGCCTCGCGCAAGGATCTCGGCGCCCTGCACGCAGAGCGCCCCGACCTCGTCGTAGTCGTCCACCGGGTCGATGATTCGTACGTTCTCGATCAGCACACTCATGACTGATGCGCCCCCATCACCATGGACATCACGGCCTGGCGGACCGAGATGCCGTAGGTCACCTGCTGCAGGATCACCGAGTGCGGCCCGTCCGCCACAGCGGACTCGATCTCCACCCCGCGGTTGGCCGGGCCCGGGTGCATCACCAGGCAGGTGGGGTGCGCCAGTTGCAGGCGGCGCGAGGTCAGTCCGAACAACTGGTAGTACTCATGCTCGGAGGGCAGGTGGGCGTGCTCCATGCGCTCGCGCTGCAGGCGCAGCATGATGATCACGTCGACGTCCTTCAGTCCCGCGTCGAGGTTGTTGTAGACGTGCACGCCGAGTTGGTCGACATCCGCCGGCAGCAGCGAACAGGGCGCGACCACGCGCACTTCGCCGGTCTGCAGGATGTTGAGCGCGTGGATCTGCGAGCGCGCCACGCGCGAGTGCAGGATGTCGCCGACGATCGCGACCTTCAGCTTGGTGAAGTCGCCCTTGTGCCGGCGGATGGTGAACATGTCCAGCAGGGCCTGGGTGGGGTGCGCGTGGCGGCCGTCTCCGGCGTTCAGCACGCTGATGCCGGGGGCGACATGGCGGGCGATGAAATGCGCGGTCCCGCTCTCTTCGTGGCGTACCACGAACATGTCCACGTTCATCGCCTCGAGGTTGCGCAGAGTATCCAGCAGGCTCTCGCCCTTGACCGCCGAGGATGTGCTGATGTTGATGTTGAGCACGTCCGCGGACAGGCGCTTGGCGGCCAGTTCGAAGGTGGTGCGGGTACGGGTGCTGGCCTCGAAGAACAGATTGACGATGGTCTTGCCGCGCAGCAGTGGGACCTTTTTGACCGCCTTCTCGTTCATGTTCGCGAACGACTCGGCGGTATCCAGGATCTCGTTCAGGAGATCGCGGTTGAGGCCCTCGATGGTCAGCAGGTGGCGCAGCTGGCCGTCATCGGTCAGCTGCAGGCGATTGGGCAACGGGCCCGGCTCCGGCAGGCGGGCAGCCCCGGCCAGGACCGGGGTAACCACGGTATCGCTCATGCGTCGGCGTCCCCGTCGGTCTCCAGGGTGACGCGCTCCAGGCGCAGGGGTTCGGGGCCGCGCAGCTTGATCTGCTCCCGGGTGCCGAGTTCCATGTGTTCCCCGACGATCGCGGCGGCGATCGGCAGCTCGCGCCCGTCGCGCTCGACCAGCACGGCGAGCGTGACCGAGGCGGGGCGCCCGTAGTCGAACAGCTCGTTCAGGGCGGCGCGGATCGTGCGCCCGGTGTAGAGCACGTCATCCACCAGCAGGACATGCACGCCGTCCAGGTCCTCCGGCAGCTCGGACGGGCGGACCTGCGGATGCATGCCGATGCGGGAGAAGTCGTCGCGGTAGAAGCTGATATCCAGCTTGCCCAGTGGCCTTTCCACCCCGAGGCGTTCGCGCAGGTGCTCCGCGATCCAGACACCGCCGGAGTGGATACCGACCACCATCGGGTTGTCGATCCCGCGCTTGTCCAGATACTGGCGTGCCTTCTCGGCCATGCTGTCGAGCAGGGTTGGGACGTCCGGCGTCTTCATGCGTTCTCCTGAAACCAGCCTTCGAGGATGACCGCGGCAGCGTGGGCGTCCAGCCCCGGGTCGTGGCGTCCCCGCCCGCTGCGCTCGCGGGCCAGGTGCGATGTCAGATGCTCGTCGTACCAGTATACCGGTTGCCCGTAGCGCGCTTCGAGGGCGGCCCCGAACGCGCGGATGCGTTTCGCCAGCGGCGTGGGCTTCCCGTCCGCCTGGGTGGGCCAGCCGACGACAAAGCCCTCGGGTGCCCACTCGCTCACCAGAGTGTCGATCACGGACCAGACTTCCGGTGAATCGGTGTTGAGCGTGCGCAGTCCGCGCGCGGCGCCGGTCAGTTCCTCGCCCACCGCGATCCCGATCCGCCGGCGGCCGTAGTCGAAGGCCAGAAGCCCCATGACGTTGCCGGGCCCGCCTCAGGCGTGGCCGGGCGCGGAACTGATCAGGTTGACGTCGATGCCGATCAGCTTGGCCGCCGCGGCCCAGCGCTCGGCGCTGGGGTGGTCGAACAGGATGTCGGCATCGGCGCGGGTGGTTAGCCAGGCGTTTTCGGCCAGTTCGCTCTCGAGCTGCCCCGGTCCCCAGCCGGCGTGTCCCAGGGCAATGAGGACGCGGCTCGGGCCGCGGCCCTCGTTGATAGCCTCCAGGATGTCGCGCGAGGTGGTCAGCACGATGGAGTCGGTGATGGGCTGGCTGCCCCGCCACTCGGGCTTTCCAGTGTGCAGCACGAAGCCGTGCTCGGGCTGGACCGGGCCGCCCCGGTAGACCGGGATCTCCGGCAGCTCGTCGCGAGGCTCGAGATCAACGTGTTGCAGCAGGTCGCGCAGCGACAGCTCGGTGGGCTGGTTGATTACCAGCCCCAGGGCCCCTTCGGCGTCGTGATCGCAGATATAGGTGACCGCATGGCTGAAGTAGCCATCATTCAGGCTCGGCATCGCGATCAGGAAGTGATCGCGCAGGCTGGCCGCGCTCGAGCTGGAAGGGGCTTGCGTCATGTGTTCAGTATCGACGCTGCTCCGTGATGCCGCAAGGAACTCGAGCCCGGATGTTCCTCGTGTCTTGCTAGCGAATCTGCTCCATCTGGTCGCGGCGGAAGGCCCAGGTCCGGGTGATCACGAGTTCGTCGTATTCCTCGCGCATCTGTTCGGTAAACGGGGCATAGGGCGCGGCCAGCTCCACGATGCGCATCGCGGCCTGGTCCAGCACCGGCTCGCCGGAGCTGCGGGCGATCTCGATGTCCATCAGCTCGCCATCCGGATTCAGGCGAACCGACAGTACCAGCGTGCCGGACAGGCCCCGGCGGCGGGCCTGGTCGGGGTAGTTCAGGTTGCCGACGCGCTCGACCTTGTTGATCCAGGCCTGGAGGTAGGCGGCCTCCGGTGCGCTGCGTGCAGCAAGGCTGTCGAGGTAGCGGGTGCGGGTGGCGCGGGTGGAGAATTCGCGGCGCTCCTCGGCCGGGGCGGCGCGCGCGGTGTCCAGGCCCCGGTTCATCAGCGCGGCGGCCGACGGGCGTTCCTCCGCCTCGGGCGATTCGATCGGGTCCGGTTCGGCGACCTCGGGGGCAGTCGGTTCCGCTTCGTCCGTCTCGGCCTCCACGGCCTCGGGTTCGGGCTCCGGTTCCGGCTGGGCGGGCTCCATTACCAGTGGCCCCGGGTCTGGCAGCGGGGCTTCGACGCCCTCGGGTTCCGGTTCGCCGACACCCTCGGTCTCGGCCTCCGGGGATAACGCCTCCTGCACTTCCTCGCCTTCGCCGCTGGCGGCCTGGTCTTCGGTGGCGATGCGTTCGACCTCTTCCGGCTCTGGCGCCTGCGCGTCCGGGTCGGTCACCCAGGTCACGTCCAGGGGCTCGCGGGAAGGCGTGTCCAGTGGGTCCACGGCGAAGCCGATGCCGAGGATGATCAGGGCATGCGCGACCACGGCCAGAAACAGCATCGGGCCCAGTTGGCCGCGACGCTGCGGAGATTCGGGTTCAAGGGTGCCGTGCGAGACGGACATGGCGCTGGATCCGGGGGTCTGCGAGCACGTGTGCTGCCAGTATACCGGTCACGCTGCCGGTAATCAGAGCGGCCAGCAATAGTGGGGGTAGCACCAGTGGCAGGTTCGGGTGGGGGATGATCACGCCCCAGGCCAGCAGGAACTGGCCGGTGATGTGCGCCATCGCCGCGGCGATGGCGAGGCCCAGCGCGCCGATATGCCGAGGTGCCAGTGGGCGCAGCAGGCCGAGCGCGGCCAGGGCGGCCAGGGCCCCGGCCAGCGACAGCCAGAAGGTGGGGCTCATCAGCGTGCCGAGTAGCAGGGCGGCGCCAACGACCCGGATCAGGGTCACCGCCACCGCCGCGCGCCAGCCGAGGGTCAGCAGGGCGATCAGGGTCACGATGTTCGCGAGCCCCGGCTTGATGCCCGGAACCGGGCTCGGGATCGCCGCCTCCAGAATCTGGACGCCAATAGCGATGGCGGCCAGCGCGGCGATCGCACGGTCGCGCTGTGTCAGCGTGTCGGGGGTGGAGGCGGTCACGCCGGGCTCAGTAATGAAGGCTGTCGTAGCCGGGGCCGCGGCCCTGCACCTGCAGGGTCAGCCGGTTGGGCAGGCTGACCGCGATCTCGCCGTGTCGCTGCAGCCAGCCGCTGTTCTCGCAGATATTGCGTGTACCGGGGGAGTCGGCGCAGCGGGCCCTGCCCGGCTCGATCTGCACGCGGGTGATGCCGGCTGGGCCCTGAATCTCGATCTCGCGGGTGCGGTCCAGGGGTTCCTGCCGCGGCGGCTCGCCAGTCTGGGTGATGACCAGCATGGAGGCCTCGCTATCCGGCAGGTAGGCGAGGGCAAAGGCCGCGACCACAACGCCACTGGCCAGGGTGGCGATCACCCCGTCGCCCCAGCGCAGGCCAGAAAACGTCACGGCAGTTGGCGCTCCTCGAGCGAGGGCTGGCCTTCTTCCAGGCGCACGCGTTCGGCCATCGCCGGGGTCGCCTCGATGCGGTCATCGAGTACCACCAGGGCGGCCTCGATACCCATCTTGCGGGCGTAGCGCGGCCATTCCTCGGGGCCGGCAATCATCAGCGTGGTCGCGGCGGCGTCGGCCAGGGCGGGGTCGCTGTGCAGCACGGTAGCGCCGTGGATGCCTTCGCTGGGGCGCCCGCTGCGCGGGTCGATCACATGGTGGATGTGTTCGCCTTCCCATTCGTAGCCGCGCTCGTAGTCGCCGGAGCTGAACAACGCCTCGCCTGCATCAAGCTCGATGCTCCCGAGAATGCCGCCCTGCGGGTGGCGGATCGCGACCTGCCATGCCCGGTCCGTGGGGCGACCGAGGGTCATGAGGTCGCCACCGGCGTTGAAGATCGCGGCCTCCACGCCCTGGCCCTGCAACAGGTCGAGCATGCGTTCGACGGCGAGACCCTTGGCGAGCCCCCCGAAGTCCAGTTGCAGGTCCGCGTGCTGGCCGCGCAGACGTACCCCGTTGCGTTCGACGTCGCGCATGCTGGGCGTATCCTCTAGCAGCGCCTCCAGGGTGTCGTCGTCCGGTGGCGGGCCCTCGGGCTCGTCCTGATGAAAGCCCCAGGCGGCGATCAGCTTGCCCAGCGCCGGGTTGAACAGGCCGTCGCTCAGCTCTTCCATTTCCTTGCCACGTTCGATCAGTGGCAGGACAGAGGGCGGGGCGCTGAACTCGGCCCGAAGCGCCAGCAGTTCATTGGTACGTCCGAGCGATCCCGGCTCCCAGGCATGCCAGGAGGTATGCAGGATCTCCAGTTCGGCCTGCAACTCGGATTCCAGCGCCTCCAGGTCGTAGGCCCCGGCGGGGTAGAGCGTGACATCCACGATCGTGCCGAAGGCGAAGAAATTCAGGGTCTCGGTGTCCGGTGTGTCGCGGTCGCAGCCGGCCAGGGCCAGCGCGGCGAGCAGGATCGGTCCAAGGAAGGCCTGGCGGGTGCGCGGAAACGGGATCGGCATGGGCATCACCTCGCGGGGTCAGGGATGGGTCAGGTAGTCGATGAAATGGCCGGCGAGATCGTCGCCGCGGGCGGCATCGAGCTCACGCACGCCGGTGGGGCTGGTGACGTTGATCTCGGTCAGGTAGTCGCCGATCACGTCGATGCCGACGAAGTCCAGGCCTCGGCGCTTGAGCTCGGGGGCGATCTGCGCGCAGATCCAGCGGTCGCGATCGGTCAGGGGAACGGCTTCGCCACGCCCGCCGGCGGCCAGATTGGCCCGGGTCTCGCCCTCGGCCGGGATCCGTGCCAGTGCATGATCGTAGGGTTCACCCCCGATCAGGATGATGCGCTTGTCGCCGGCGGTGTATTCCGGCAGGAAGCGCTGGGCGACGATGGTGCGCCGGTCGAATTCGGTCATGGTCTCGAGGATGACCGAGAGGTTGGGGTCGCCCTCGCGGATGCGGAACACCGAGGCCCCGCCCATGCCGTCCAGCGGCTTGACGACGATGTCGCCGTGGTGCTCGAGGAAGGCGCGGATGCGCGCGCGGTCGCGGGTGATCAGGGTCGGTGGCCCGCAGTCGACGAAATGCGTGGCGAAGGCCTTCTCGTTCACGTCGCGCAGGGCCTCGGGTCGGTTGACCACGCGCACGCCGTCCCGCTCGGCCAGGTCCAGGGCGTAGGTGGCGTAGATGTACTCGAGGTCGAACGGCGGATCTTTGCGCATCAGCAGGAGATCGAAGCGGCTGGCGTCGCCTTCTTGCTCGGGCCCCAGGGTGTAGTAGTCCTCGCGCTGGTCGCGCACTGCCACCGGGCGGCTGCGGACCTGCGCGCGCCCCTCTTCGATCCACAGGTCGCCGGGTTCCAGGTAGTGCAGGCGGTGCCCGCGTGCCTGGGCGGCGAGCAGCATGGCGAAGGTGGTGTCCTTCCAGGGCTTGATGCTGGTGATTGGGTCCATCAGGACAGCGATGTCATGCGCCACGAGCGGTTCCGCGGTGTCGAAGTGTGGCCCGAGTATGCCATGTCATCGCGGCCCTCATGGATCTCCGTCGAGGCAGGGCAACTGTGTGCGCTCGCTCGCACTCCTTGCGCTGCTCGCGGGGGCAGGCAATATCATTGGGTGCTGTTTGTCACGGACTCGAGCTTCCGATAGATTCGGGGGCGCAGAGAGCCTTCAGGGGGAGCAGGGTGGCGAACGCACTGGCAGAAGCGGAATCGGCTGCCGAGTTTCAGGGGCTGAAAGTCATGGTGATTGATGACAGCAAGACCATTCGGCGCACCGCCGAATCCTTGCTGCAGAAGCACGGTGCGGACGTGATTACGGCCGTGGATGGCTTCGAGGCCCTGTCCAAGGTGGCCAACTCCAACCCGGATATCATTTTCATCGATGTCATGATGCCGCGTCTGGATGGCTACCAGACCTGTGCCCTGATCAAGAACAACAAACGGTTCCGGGCTACGCCGATCATCATGCTGTCGAGCAAGGACAGCGTATTCGACAAGGCCAAGGGCCGCGTGGTTGGCTCCGAGGATTACCTGACCAAGCCCTTCACCCGGGATGACCTCCTGGGTGCGATGCGCCAGTACACTCGCCCGGCAGGAAGCTGAAACCCGCCGCACCACAAGATGCCGACAAGGAACGACCCATGGCCCGCATCCTGATCGTTGATGACTCCCCGACCGAGATCCATGTCCTGCGCACCATGCTGGAAAAGCATGGCCATGCCGTGACCACGGCTGAAAGCGGCGAGGAGGGCGTGGCCGCGGCCAAAGCACAGGTCCCGGATCTGGTGCTGATGGATGTGGTGATGCCGGGGCTCAATGGCTTCCAGGCCACCCGCGACTTGTCGAAATCCGACGAGACCTCGCATGTACCCGTGGTCGTGGTGTCCACCAAGGACCAGGCCACGGACCGGGTCTGGGCCATGCGCCAGGGGGCCCGGGACTACATCACCAAGCCGGTGGCGGAGAAGGAGCTGCTGCAGACCATCGGGAAGTACCTCAACGCATGAAGGTCGAGAGGTCCACGCCCTACGCCCTGCTCGCGAGTCTTGATCGCGAAGGGCGTCGCGTGAACCGTGAACTGCGACGGGATATCGGCACGGGCTGGCGCGGGGTGTTGCTCCGTGTCGCCGATTTCCGTTTTCTGGTCGACATGGACTCGATCGCCGAGGTGGCCGATCCGCTGTCGCTGACGCGCGTGCCGCTGGCGGATCCGGCCGTGCTGGGTGTGGGGAATCTGCGCGGGCTGGTCCTGCCGGTTTTCGATATGGGCAAGCTGCTGCTGGACACCCCGCTGCCGCACGACGCGAGCGGGCAGCGTGTGGTGGTGGCCCCTCAGGGGCACGGGATGGCCGGGTTGCTGGTGAGCCAGGTCGAGGGCATGCGTCGCTGCATTCCTTCGCAACGGCGACTGGAGGTGTCGGTGCCTGATGGCGTGCGCCCCTTTATTACCGGCGGATTCGATCTCGGGCACCGACTGCACCCGGTGCTGGATCTGGATCTGCTTTTGAATGACACCAATCGCTTTGCCGGCATGGAGCTGGCTGGGGCATCGAATACCGAACAGACCGCGGCAGCTGTATAAGCGGAGCCGACGGGCTGCAACAGGGGGTTTGACGTATGGGATCGAGTCGACGCTTGCGCAATATCGTCCTCGGGGGGCTGCTGGTGCTGGCCCTGATCGCGACGGGCGTGGCCTTTACCTACCACGAATTCGAGCAAAGTCAGTATCGCGACCGTGTTGCCCTGGCCAGCGAGATGCAGCTGCTTTCGCAGCGATTGGCGACGGGTACCCTGGAAGCGGCCGGGGGCTCCGAACAGGCGATTACCGATATCACGGAGTTGCGTAATCGCTTCGACGACCAGCTCGAGCGCCTGCGCGATGGTGGCGACGGCCTGCTGCCGCTGCCGGAGGCGGTCTCCAGTGAGCTCGCGGCCGTCAATCGCGAGTGGTCGCTTTATCGCGACGACGTCACCACCGTCATCGTGGGCTCGGATGATATCGAGCAGGTGACGGAATTCTCCGAGGCGGTGGAGGCCTTCTCGCCGGAGCTGGCACGCCTGTCCGATGACGTCGTGCGGCGCATGGTCCAGATTGGGGAATCGCCGGAGCAGATCTATGTGGCCTCGCGCCAGACGATGCTGATTCAGCGTATCGCCAACAACCTCAACCAGGTGTTGCAGGGTGGTGCGGCCGCGGCCACCGCGATCGAGCGCTTCGAGCGTGATGCCACGCTGTACGGGCGTGTGCTCGACGGCCTGATCGAGGGCTTCGAGCCCCTGGGCATCGAGCGTGTTAACGATGCCGAGACCCAGCGCACTCTGCAGGAGATCGCGACCCTGTTCATCGCCTTCAGCGAGGCGGTCGAAGGGGTGCTGGATACCTCGTCGCAGATTTTCGAGATCAACGCTGCGGCCTCGGCCGTCGAGGCCCGCTCGGGGGCAATGCTGGACGTGACCGGTGGCCTGGAAGTCGCCCTGAACCGGGAGGCCGAACAGGCGGGTGTGATCGCCCTGGTCGGCTTCGCCCTGGGTGGCCTGGCGCTGTTGCTGCTGATCGCGATGGGCCTGTTCCTCTATCGCGACACCAAGCGCGAACTGGCCGAGACCGAGGCGCAGAATGAACGTAACCAGCAGGCGATCCTGCGCCTGCTCGACGAGATGATGAACCTCGCCGACGGGGATCTCACCGTCAACGCGACCGTGACCGAGGACTTCACTGGCGCGATCGCGGACTCGATGAACTACGCGATCGAGAACCTGCGAACGCTGGTCGCGACCATCAACACGGTGGCGGCGGATATCAGCGAATCCTCGGCCGCCACCCGCTCGCAGGTGCTCGGGCTGGCCGAGAAGTCCGAGGAACAGGCCCGCGAGATCCAGCAGGCGAACGACGCGATCGACGAGGTGAGCCATTCGGTCGACAAAGTCGCGCAGGATGCCGGGCAGTCGGCCCAGGTGGCACGAAACTCCGTGGAAATCGCGTCCAAGGGGGCGGCCACGGTGCGCCGCTCGATCGAGGGGATGGACACTATCCGCGAGCAGATCCAGGAGACCGCGAAACGGATCAAGCGCCTGGGCGAATCCTCGCAGGAGATCGGCGACATCATCGGGCTGATCAATGACATCGCTGAACAGACCAACGTGCTTGCGTTGAACGCGGCGATCCAGGCATCCGCCGCAGGCGAGGCGGGCCGCGGGTTCGCGGTGGTGGCGGACGAGGTCCAGCGCCTCGCGGAACGCTCCTCCGGGGCGACCCGTCAGGTCGAGGGTCTGGTCAAAGCGATCCAGGCGGATACCAGCGAGGCGGTCTCGTCGATGGAACAAAGTACCGCCAACGTGGTGTCCGGGGCCGAGATGGCCCAGGCAGCGGGCGAGGCGCTGGCCGAGATCGAGCAGGTCTCTGCCGATCTGGCGGACCTGATCGACGGTATCGCGAACTCGGCGCGCCAGCAGTCCGAGATGGCGCGCAACGTGACCTCGATCATGGGCCAGATCCGCGAGATCACCTCGGAGACCACCCAGGGCACCCAGTCCACCGCGGCCGCCATCGGCGACCTGGCGCAACTGTCCGCGCAGCTCCAGTCCTCGGTGTCGGACTTCAAGCTCCCCGACCCGACGCTACCCGAGCCTGGCGAGGCTGCCGCCGAGCCCGATGCGTCGTCCGAGGAAACCGTCCCGAACGAGCAGCGCGCCTGACGCCGGGCCGCAGATATGGCACCCAGCGCACTGAATTGGGTCCGCGACGAACTCGACAAGCTCTTTGTCGAGCTCCAGGACGCCCTGCGTCGTTATGCCGAGGACCCCGCCTGTGGCGAGTGTCTGGAGGAGGCCCGCGCGGGACTGGAGCAGATTCGCGGCACTCTGACCATGGTGCAGGTCGAGAGCGTGGTCCTGATCTGCGACGAGATGTTGCAGGTGATGGATCTGCAGCAGGGGGCCGAGCCGCCCAGCCCGGAGGCAACCGAGGCGCTCTTGCGTGCCGCGCTGCAGTTGCCCGACTACCTTGAGCAGGAGGGCGACTCGGAACTGCCTTCGCCGATGATCCTGGTCCCGCTGCTCAACGAGCTGCGGGCAGCGCGGGGCGCCACCTTGCTGATGGACGTCGCGGCCCTGATGCCGGATCTGCAGGCGGTGGACGACGGTCGCGTTGGGGCCGGTGGCGAGGCGCCGCAGCCTCAGGAGCGCGCACGGCGCCTGCAGGAGGCTCGTCGGGGATTTCAGCGCGAGCTTCTCGAGCTGGTCCGCGGTGATGTGACCGCGGCGGCCCGCCGCCTGAAGCCCGTTGCACAGCAGATCGAGGAAATGGTCCCGCCCGGGGATCTCCGGCGCCTGTTCTGGATTACCGGTGGCATCCTGGAGTCGCTCGCCGACGAGGGCCTCGAGGCCGGTACCGACATTCGCCGCCTGATCGGGCGCGTGGACCGCGAGCTCGGGCGCTACCTGGGCATCCTCAGCGAGCACTGCGAGTCGCACGACGATGGCTCGGAGCCCGATCACGCCATTCCGGATGACCTGATCAAGACCTTGCTGTTCCACATTGCGGGGTCAAGCTCCGATGGCGAGCAGGCGCGCGCGGTGCGCGAGGTGTTCGGTCTGCACGCGCTGCAAGGCGACGACGGCGGAGGGGTCGGCCAGGCGGTTTATCAGAATCTGCGCGCCGCCCTGGAAGATGACCTGGCCGAGGTGCGAGAGCGCCTGGATGTGCTGATGCGCTCGGAACAGCGCGGCCACGAGGAGCTGGCCAGTCTGAGCGAACAGGTCGAGCGTATCGGCTCGACCCTGAGCCTGCTCGGCCTGGAGGCGGGGCAGCGCCACACCGATGCCCTGACAGAGACCCTGACGCCGGAGCGGGCCGGGCACTCCGATGAACAGGTCGACATGGAGTTGGCCGAGCATCTCCTGGCGCTGGAGTCGCTGCTCGAATCGGGCCTGCGTCGGCGCGCGGCCAGCGGCCCGCGTGCCGACTTCGATCGCCATCTGGCCGCGGCGGTCTACCAGGAGGCCCTGGTGGACGTGCGGCGTGTGCGCGATACCTTGCTTGGGTACCTCTCCGGGGAAGGCGCGGATAACGGGTTGCGCGAGGCCCGCGGTGCGCTGGAGCGGGTCGACGGTGCGATGTCGATCGGTGGTTTCGAGGCCCTGCAGGCCCTGTTGCAGCCGTTGATCCGCTACCTGGAGGCCCGCGCTGACGCCGGGCTGGCGGCACAGGACCTGGGCGAGGACGAGGTCGGGGCGCTGGCGGAGGTGTTGAGCTCGATCGAGCTGGCGCTGGAGTCCTCCGGGCAGCCCTGGCGCGAACTGGATAGTGTCCACGAGCGGGGCGTGGCCGCACTGCAGCGTCTGGGTGCCATCTCCGGTGGCGATGGGGCCGAACGCCCCGTTTCACTGACCGATGTGTCCGTGGGTGCGAGCGGGGAAGGGGCCTCGCCGGGTGACGACGTTGAAGAGGTCGCGGGACAGGAAGAGCCGCTGGCCGTGTTTGGTGAGGCCAAGGAGAATATCCCGGAGCAGGAGACAGTATCCGAAACCAATCCGGCCCCGGTGCAAGTCTCGAGTGCAGAACATCTGCATTACGACGAGTCTGTGTTGTCCTCGCAGGTCCGGGGGCCGGATATCGATCCCGAGATTCTCGATATCTTCCTCGAGGAAGCCGACGAGGAGATCGAAAGCCTCGGTGAGCAGTTCCCGCGCTGGCAGGCCGCGCCCTCCGACATGGATGCCCTGACGGTGATCCGTCGTTCCTTCCATACGCTCAAGGGTTCCGGCCGCCTGGCGGGTGCCTTGCGTCTGGGCGAATTCGCCTGGGTTGTGGAGTCATTCCTGAATCGCCTGCTGGAAGGCGGCCAAGAGGCGGACTTCGCGACCATCCAGGCACTTGAGGATGCGATTGCAGTCCTGCCGGGCCTGGTAGCAGAAGTCCGGGATGATGCCGGCCCGGACACCCCGGTGCTGGATATCGCCTTGCGTCTGCAGGCACTGCTGTCCGGCGAGATGGAGCCGGCGGAAGAAGCCGCCGAGGTGCCGGCCGGTGCCGAGGACGATTTTGCCGAGCTCGCGCGCAGTATGGATGCCCTCGAGCCTGCCGCAGGCGGGGCCGAGCCCGAATGGCCGGCGGCCCCCATTCTGGAGGCCCCGGAAGAAGAACTGGAGTCGGCGGAGCCGCTCGACCTGGATTCACAGGAGCTGGGGGTGTCGCTGGACGGGCCCGAGGCCGAGCTCAAGTCGGGTGTCCCCGTGGAGCCCGCGCTGGAAACGAACGACGAAACGCTCGAGTTGCCCGAGGACGCGGGTACTGACCCGCAACTCTGGCAGGTGTTCTCGGCCGAGGCCCGTACCCATCTGGCTACCCTTCGCGAATGGATCGACGCGTCCGGGAACCGGCCCGACAGGGTGCCGAATCACGAGCTCGAACGTGCACTGCATACCCTGAACGGTAGTGCCCGAACGGCCGATATCCGCGGCATCTACGCCGTTTGCGGGCCGTTCGAGCGCATCGTGCGCATCCATCGCGAGATGGAGTGGCCGCTGGCGGCGCGAGCTCAGACTCTGCTCGCCGAACTCGAGCGCTACGTGGCAGATGCAGTGGCCGACGAGCACCCTGACCCGGTCAAGACGGAGGCACCACCCGAGTGGTCGCCCGAGGTCTACGAGCTCCTCGACCATGCGACCGCCGAGCAGTTGCTGCGTGCTGCCGACGAGGATGCCGCCGAGCAGGTCTCCGAGCCGCCACAGTCGGATGGGCTCGGATCGGCGCTCGAGCCACCGCAACCGGATGTCGAGTCCGCGACGCCTTTGACGCCCGAGCCAGCGGAGGCCGAAGCGGTGGGCGCCGAGCCCGACGGCCGTCCGGGGCCGGATCAGAATGCCTTCCAGCGCGAGGTGCATACGCTGAAGGGCAGTGCCCGGATGGCTGGTTTCGAGGTGGTAGGGGCGATTGCCCATGCCCTGGAAAGTGCCTTGGGCGTGGAGACCGAGACCGGACTGGAGCCCCGAGAAGGATTCTTCCGGCTGGTCGAGCGCGCATTGACCGATGTCCAGCACCTGGTCGAGCGCGGGGTCGGTAGCTGGCAGACGAACGAAGAGGCCAGCGAGACCCTGCCGGCGTTGCGCGAGTGGGCATCCGGTGGCGGCGAAGAGTTCGAGAGCCAGCCGGCCGCCCGCAGTGAGGCCGAGGAGATCGAACCCGCGGCCCTCCTGGCGGACGACGACGAGTCGGAGACGGTCGCGCACCCCGTGCCGATGGAGGCGCGCCGTATCCAGGACCAGGTGCGCATGGATGCCGAGGTGCTGGATGCGCTGGTCAATCATGCCGGCGAGCTTGCGACCTTTCATCGTCGCTTCGAGCAAACCGTGGGTCGCGTCGAAGGTCAGGTCGATGAACTGGAGCGGACGATCGCTCGCTTGCGCGAGCAGCTGCGCAAGCTCGAGATCGAGACCGAGGCGCAGATTCTGTTCCGGGTCGAGAAGGAGAGCGGTGACGAGGCGGTGGATTTCGATCCGCTGGAGATGGACCGCTATTCCGGGATCCAGCAGCTCTCGCGTGCGCTGGCCGAGAGTGTCAGTGACCTTGAGGCCCTGAAGCAGGACGTGGGTGACGAGCTACAGAATGCCGGCGGCATCCTGCTGCAGCAGCGTCGCGTGGGGACCGATCTCCAGGACCAGCTGATGCGCCAGCGCATGGTGCGGTTCGCACGTATGGCCCCGCGCCTGCGGCGCGTGGTACGCCAGGCCGGCGACGACATGGGCAAGTCGGTCCGTGTGGAGTTTTCCGGGCAGGGGGCCGAGCTCGACCGCGCATTGCTGGAACGGCTGGTCGCCCCGCTTGAGCACCTGCTGCGCAATGCGATTGCGCACGGGATCGAGGACAGCGACGCGCGGCGCGCGGCCGGCAAGTCGGAAACGGGCCAGATCGGGGTGTCGCTCGAACAGTCAGGCAGCGAGATCCGCCTGCAAGTGACGGACGATGGCGCCGGGATTGATGCCCATGCCATCCGCACGCGAGCCGTGGAGCGCGGGCTGCTGGCCTCCGATGCCGAGATTACCGATGCCCAGGCCCTGCAATTGATCCTGCAGTCCGGGTTCTCCACCGCCGCGGAGGTGTCGCAGGTGGCCGGTCGCGGGGTGGGGTTGGACGTGGTGAACAGCGACGTCAAGCAGCTGGGCGGCACGCTGGAGATCGAATCCACGCCCGGACGAGGCTCGCGCTTTACCATGCGGTTGCCGTTTACGCTGGCGATCTCGCAGGCATTGCTGGTTCAGGTGGGCGAGGAGACCTTCGCCGTGCCCATGGCGTCCGTGGAGGGCGTCGTGCGGGCGCATGCGGACGAGGTCGTGGCCAGCGGCGACGGGCATGTGAGCTATCCTTACGCGGGTCAGGACTATGCCGTGCGGGCCCTGGGTGACCTGATGGGGATCGAGACGCAGGCCAGCGCCAGCCATCTGCCGGACCACGCGTTCCCGCTGTTGCTGGTGCGCGCTGACGATCAGCGCGTGGCGCTGCGGATCGACGGGTTGCTGGGAAGCCAGGAAGTGGTCGTGAAATCGGTAGGCCCGGTCTTGAGCCGCATCCCGGGGGTCGCTGGTGCGACCCTGCAGGGCGATGGCTCGGTCATGCTGATCCTCGACTTGAGCATGCTGGTGCGTTTCGCGGCGGCTACGGCGGGCACCGTCGACACGGGTATGCCGGCGGAGATTGCCGGCGCCCCACGCGTCATGGTCGTGGATGACTCGATCACCATCCGCAAGGTCACCGCGCGTCTGCTCGCCCGCCATGGGTACGATGTGGTCACGGCCCGCGACGGTCTCGATGCCGTGACGATGCTGGAGGAGCGGCGACCGCAGCTGATCCTGCTGGATGTGGAGATGCCGCGTATGGACGGCTTCGAGTTCGCCGCCCATGTCCGCGACCATCCGGAGCTGAGCCAGGTGCCGATTATCATGATCACATCGCGCAGTGGCACGAAGCATCGCGAGCGGGCCTCGCGGCTGGGCGTCAATGGCTATCTGGGCAAGCCGTACCTGGAGAATGACCTGCTGGACGAAATCCGGCGTCATCTTGAGGAGGTCGTCGCATGAGTGAAGAGACCCGCGCGCCGTCGGTCGAGTCGGTGATTGTGCAGCTGGACACCGGGTCCATCCTGTTGCCGCGTAGTGCCTTTCTCGAGGTCACCACCCGGGCAGGTGCCGTGCAGACTGATCACGAGCACGCGGACATCCCCTGGCTGGAGCCCACGCTGATCTGGCAGGACGTCCAGGTGCCCGTGGTCAATGTTCACCGACTGTTGTATCCCGAACACCCAACCGAGGATGCGCAGCGTCGGTTCACCCGTCTGCTGGTCATGCAGGCCATTACCCAGCCGGAGCGGCTGCCGTTTTATGCGCTGGAGGTGCGCGGCACGCCACATCCGGTGCGCATCACGCCGCAAAACATCTATGCCGTCGATGAGGCGGATGCCTCTCCGTGGGCGTGGCGGGTAAAGGCGTCGGGAGTGACCAGTCACCTGCTGCGACTTGATGCGATCGAGGATCGCTTGCTCGAGCTCTCGCAGCCGGAAACGGCATAGGCCGACGGCCTCGAACGTCAGGTGAGGGCCGCCCCACCGTCGAGATCCCCGAGCTTCCATTGCACCAGGGTCAAAAGGCTGATCGCGGCCGTCTCCGTGCGCAGGGTGCGGGGGCCCATGGAGACGGATTGAAACCCCGCCTTGCGCGTCTGGAGGCGTTCCTCGTCAGTTAGCCCCCCCTCGGGTCCGATCAGTATCCGTACCCGTCCGGACGTGCCCCCCTTCCCGAACGCGTCGAGTGCCCCGGACAGGGGCGGGCCCTGTTCGTCCGCGACCAGGTCGAGGCCGGGTGAGCTGGCGCCCAGCGCGTCGTCCAGTGTGGCTGGTGGTGCCAGAAGCGGTAGCTCGTTACGGCCGCATTGTTCGGCGGCGGCCTGGATGATCCCGGCCCAGTGGGCATGGCGCTTGTCCAGTCCCCGATGGGCTGCGGCCGAACGGCTGCGTTCGCAGAGCACGGGCCGGATCATGCTGACACCCAGCTCCACCGCCTTCTGGACCGCCAGATCCATATGGTCTCCCCGGGCAATGCCCTGGAGCAGCTCAATGGGGCGTGCGGGTGTGGTGGCGGCGGCGGCGCGCTCGCCCAGGTGGAAGGTGCCGGTGCGCCGTCCGGTGATATCCAGACGGGCGTGGAATTCGTTGCCCTGACCGTCGAACACCCGGCAGGCAGCATGGTTCTTGAGACGCAGGACATTGGTGGCGTAGTGCAGCCGGTCCTGCGACGCGGGAATAGACTGCCCCGCGGCCAGATCCGTGTCGTTGATCAGCAGCCGGGGGCAGCGCATCGGGTGTTACCGACGGTTGTCCAGGTCCAGGTTCTTCCAGATGGTCTCGGTCGGACCGGCCTGGTTCATGGAGTAGAAGTGGATCCCCGGGGCGCCCTTGTCGAGGACGTCGTCGGTCAGGCGCGTGGCGACCTCGATGCCAAACTTGCGGATCGACTCCTTGTCGTCACCGTAGGCCTCCATCCGCTTGCGGATGTAACGGGGGATCTCGGCGCCGCACATCTCGGAGAAGCGCACGATCTGGGTGTAGTTGGTGATCGGCATGATCCCGACAATGATCGGGATGGTGATGCCCATCTTCTCCACCCGTTCCATGAAGGCCTCGTAGGCGTCCACGTTGTAGAAATACTGGGTGATCGCGGCGTCCGCGCCGGCGTCGACCTTGGTCTTGAAGTTCTCCAGGTCTTTCTCGGCGTTCGGGGCCTGAGGATGGAACTCCGGATAGGCCGCGACCTCGATCTTGAACTGGTCGCCGAACTCGGCGCGCACGAACTCCACGAGCTCGGAGGCATAGCGGAAGTCGCCGCCGGAGTTCTTGGTGCCGGACGGCAGGTCGCCGCGCAGTGCGACAATGCGGTTAACGCCGATGTCGCGGTAGGTCGACAGCAGCTCGTGCAGCTCGCCCTTGGTCGAGGAGATGCAGGAGACGTGAGGGGCGGCCGGGATGCCGTCGTTGTCGATGATGTCCCGGACCGTCTCCAGGGTGCGGTCGCGGGTCGAGCCGCCGGCGCCGAAGGTGACGGAATAGAACTCGGGATTCAGTGCGCCCAGGCGCTTGCGGGCCTTGGCCAGTCGTTCGGCCCCGGCCTCGTCCTTGGGCGGGAAAAACTCAACGCTGAAGACGCGTTTTTGGGTAGACATGTTTGTCCTCCAGACAAAAAGAAGGCGGACCGCACGAACATGCGGCCCGCCTCGGCGTTCACATTAGCAACGAATTGAAATGTGAGGCTGGCCGATCAGTAGCGGTAGTGTTCCGGCTTGAACGGGCCATCCACCGACATACCCAGGTACGCCGCCTGATCGTCGGTAAGACGGGTCAGGTTGGCGCCCAGCTTGAACAGGTGCAGCTGTGCGACCTTCTCGTCCAGGTGCTTCGGCAGCACGAAGACGTTCTTGTCGTACTGGTCACCCTTCGTCCACAGCTCGATCTGGGCCAGGGTCTGGTTGGTGAAGGAGTTGGACATCACGAAGCTCGGATGACCGGTGCCGCAGCCCAGGTTCACCAGACGGCCTTCGGCCAGCATGATGATCCGGTTGCCGTTCGGCAGGATGATGTGGTCAACCTGCGGCTTGATGTTCTCCCACTCGTACTTGCGCATCGCGGCCACGGCGATCTCGGAGTCGAAGTGGCCGATGTTGCAGACGATGGCCTGGTTCTTCATGCGGGTCATGTGATCTTCGGTGATCACGTCCTTGTTACCGGTGGCGGTAACGAAGATCTCGGCCTTGTCGGCCGCGTCTTCCATCGTGACCACGCGGAAACCTTCCATGGCGGCCTGCAGGGCGCAGATCGGGTCGATCTCGGTGACCCACACGGTGGCACCCAGGCCGGCCAGCGACTGAGCCGCACCCTTGCCGACGTCACCGTAGCCACAGACCACGGCGATCTTGCCCGCGATCATCACGTCGGTGGCGCGCTTGATGGAGTCCACGGTGGACTCGCGGCAGCCGTACAGGTTGTCGAACTTGGACTTGGTGACCGAGTCGTTGACGTTGATCGCCGGGAAGGCCAGCTCGCCGTCCTTCGCCATCTGGTACAGGCGATGGACACCGGTGGTGGTCTCTTCGGTCACGCCCTTGATCTTGGCGAGCTGCTCGGAGTACCAGGTCGGCTGCTTGGCCAGACGATCCTTGATCGAGGCAAACAGGGCGACTTCTTCTTCGTTCTCCGGGTTGGAGATGACGGACTGGTCCTTCTCGGCCTTGGCGCCGATGTGCAGGAGCAGCGTGGCGTCACCGCCGTCGTCCAGGATCATGTTGGCGCCGCCGTCGAATTCGAAGATGCGGTGGCAGTAGTCCCAATACTCTTCCAGGGTCTCGCCCTTCACGGCGAAGACCGGGGTGCCGTTGTCGGCGATCGCGGCCGCGGCGTGGTCCTGGGTGGAGTAGATGTTGCAGGAGGCCCAGCGTACGTCCGCACCCAGGGCTTCCAGGGTCTGGATCAGAACCGCGGTCTGGATCGTCATGTGCAGGGAGCCTGCAATCTTGGCGCCCTTCAGCGGCTTGGAGGCCGCGAATTCTTCGCGGGTCTGGATCAGACCGGGCATCTCGGTCTCGGCGATCGCAATTTCCTTGCGGCCGAACTCGGCAAGGTTGATGTCCTTGACGACGTAATCGGTGGTTTTCTTGTCGTTCATCACAGCATTCATGGATCAACTTCTCCGGTTATCTGGATGAGCGCCGTGTTCACGTTTCAGGGGGGCATCCGGCTGAGCCTGACGGTTAAACCGCTGCAGCGCTCCTCAGCCGGATGGGTATTTCGCTTACAAAATGTCGGGTGCTTTTAGAGGCCCGCCATCTTCTTAAGTTCCTCGGCCTTGTCGGTACGCTCCCAGGGGAGGTCGACGTCTTCGCGGCCGAAGTGACCATAGGCGGCGGTCGCCTTGTAGATCGGGCGCAGCAGATCCATCATCTGGATCAGGCCCCACGGGCGCAGATCAAACACTTCGCGCACGAAGCCTTCAATCTTGCGATCGTCGACCTTGCCGGTGCCGAAGGTGTCGACGGTGATCGAGGTCGGCTCGGCCACGCCGATGGCGTAGGAGACCTGGATCTCGCACTTGTCGGCCAGGCCGGCGGCGACGATGTTCTTGGCCACGTAGCGGCCGGCGTAGGCAGCGGAACGGTCCACCTTGGACGGGTCCTTGCCGGAGAACGCGCCACCACCGTGACGGGCCATGCCGCCGTAGGTGTCAACAATGATCTTGCGGCCGGTCAGACCGGCGTCACCCACCGGGCCCCCGATCTCGAACTTGCCGGTCGGGTTGATGTGGATCTTGTCGTCGGAGACCTGGCTCAGCCATTCGTTCGGCAGCACCTTCTTGAAGATCTCTTCGTAGATCGCTTCCTGCAGATCCTTCTGCGAGATGTCCGGGCTGTGCTGGGTGGACAGGACCACCGCGTCCAGGCCGGCCGGCTTGCCGTCTTCGTAGCGCAGCGAGACCTGGGACTTGGCGTCCGGGCGCAGCCACGGCAGCTTGCCGCTCTTCATCAGTTCGGACTGGATACGCACCATCTTGTGGGCGTAGAAGATCGGGGCGGGCATCAGCGTATCGGTTTCGCGCGCGGCGTAGCCGAACATCAGGCCCTGGTCACCGGCACCCTGGGTGGCGCGGTCGGAGACGTCGCGGTCCACGCCCATGGCGATGTCCTGGGACTGTTCACCCAGCACGTTCAGCACGGCGCAGGTCTTGCCGTCGAAGCCGACGTCGGAATCGTTGTAGCCGATCTCGCAGACGGTCTCGCGCACCAGGCGCTCGTAATCGATCTGCGCGCCGGTGGTGATCTCGCCCAGCAGCATGACCATGCCGGTCTTGGTGGCGGTCTCGCAGGCGATACGCGCATGCGGATCCTGCTCGATGATGGCGTCGACGATGGTGTCGGAGACCAGGTCGGCCATCTTGTCGGGATGGCCCGCGGAAACCGATTCCGAGGTGAAGATGTAATCGTTGGACATTAGGCGTTCCTTTGTGGGTCGTTTCGATTTAGTTTTGCGCAAAACGACCAGTACTGTAACGCAACTCGACGAGATTTTCTAAGCCCCCCTCCCGGTGTTTGTGGGGCCCCGGGCCGCACGAATCCCGTTGAGACCGCGTTCTGGTGCGCCCTGGCGCCGACTTGCCCCGATCGCGGAAAGTGGCCAAAATGCATCGCCTTTGCTGGGGCTGCTCGGGCCATTCCGTGTCTTTGAGCGCCGGCAGGATCTGTGTGCCCTCGATCGGTCGACCTGTCCGGGTCTGGCCGCCGCTGGTGCCCCGCGCCGCTGATCGCCGCCAGCCGAACCCAAACACTATTTCGAAAGAGCAGGAGTTCAGCATGCCGACCCGTAGAGAGCTTGCCAATGCCATTCGCGCCCTGTCGATGGATGCCGTCCAGAAGGCCAATTCCGGCCACCCGGGCGCGCCGATGGGGATGGCGGACATCGCCGAAGTGCTGTGGAACGACTACATGCAGCACAACCCGGGCAACCCGCACTGGCCCGACCGCGACCGCTTCGTGATGTCCAACGGCCACGGCTCCATGCTGGTCTACTCGCTGCTGCACCTGACCGGCTACGACCTGCCGATGGACGAGCTCAAGCAGTTCCGTCAGCTGCACTCCAAGACCCCGGGCCACCCGGAGTACGGCTACACCGCGGGTGTGGAGACCACCACCGGTCCGCTGGGCCAGGGGATCTCCAACGCGGTGGGCATGGCGCTGGCCGAGAAGATGATGGCTGCGCACTTCAACCAGCCCGGGCACGACATCGTCGACCACAACACCTACGCCTTCCTCGGCGACGGCTGCATGATGGAAGGGATCTCCCACGAGACCTGCGCGCTGGCTGGCACCCTGGGCCTGGGCAAGCTGGTCGCCTTCTGGGATGACAACGGCATCTCCATCGACGGCGAAGTGGAAGGCTGGTTCACCGACGACACCCCCGGCCGCTTCGAGGCCTATGGCTGGCACGTCGTGCGTGGCGTCGATGGTCACGACGCCGATGCGGTCAAGGCCGCGATCGAAGAGGCGCGCAAGGAAACCGGCAAACCGAGCCTGATCTGCTGCCGCACCGTGATCGGCTTTGGTTCGCCGAACAAGTCCGGCAAGGAAGAGTGCCACGGCGCCGCCCTGGGTGACGACGAAATCGCGCTGACCCGCAAGGAACTGGGCTGGAACCACGCCCCGTTCGAGATCCCGAACGACATCTACGAAGGCTGGAGCGCGAAGGACAAGGGTGCCAAGGCCGAGGCCGAGTGGAAGGAGCGCTTTGCCGCGTACAAGCAGGCGCATCCGGAACTGGCCGCCGAGTTCGAACGCCGTATGGCCGGTGACCTGCCGTCCGACTGGAGCGAAAAGGCCAACGCCTACATCAAGGAAACTGTCGAGAAGGCCGAGAAGGTCGCCTCGCGCAAGGCCTCGCAGAACGCGATCGCCGGCATGGCCCCGGCCGTCCCGGAGCTGCTGGGCGGCTCCGCCGACCTGGCCGGCTCCAACCTGACCATGTATTCCGGCTCCAAGGGCGTCAGCAAGGACGATGCCGCGGGCAACTACGTCTACTACGGCGTGCGCGAGTTCGGCATGGCCGCGATCATGAACGGCATCGCCCTGCACGGCGGCTTTATCCCGTACGGCGGTACCTTCCTGATCTTCTCCGACTATGCCCGTAACGGTATCCGCATGTCCGCGCTGATGAAGCAGCGCGTGATGTATGTCCTGACCCATGACTCTATCGGTCTGGGCGAAGACGGCCCGACCCACCAGCCGATCGAGCAGACCCCGAGCCTGCGCCTGATCCCCAACCTGAACGTCTGGCGCCCCTGCGACGCGGTCGAGACCGCCGTCGCCTGGAAGGCCGGCATCGAACGCACCGATGGCCCGTCCGCGTTCATCCTGTCGCGTCAGGGCCTGCCGCACATGGAGCGTGATGGCGAGCAGCTCGCCAATATCGCCCGAGGCGGCTATGTGCTGAAAGACTGCGACGGCACCCCGGACCTGATCTTCATCGCGACCGGCTCCGAGGTCGAGCTGGCAGTGAAGGCGGCCGAGGAGCTCGCCGGCGAGGGCAAGAAGGCGCGCGTCGTCTCCATGCCCTGCGTCGAACTGTTCGAGCAGCAGGACCCCGCCTACCGCGAGGCCGTGCTGCCGGCCGCTGTGCGCAAGCGCGTGGCCGTCGAGGCCGGCGCCACCGCGGGCTGGTACAAGTTCACCGGACTGGACGGCGCCGTGTTCGGCATGGATCGCTTCGGCGAGTCGGCCCCGGGTGGCGCCCTGTTCGACTACTTTGGCTTCAAGCCGGAGAACGTCGCCCAGATCGCCCGTGACGTGCTGAACGGCTAAGCTTACGTCCGCATCGATTTCGCATAAGCAAGAAAGAGAGGAGACATCCTATGTCGATCAAGGTTGGTATTAACGGCTTCGGTCGTATCGGCCGCATGGCCTTCCGCGCCATCGCCAAGGACTTCCCGAACCTCCAGGTGGTCGGTATCAACGACCTGCTGGATCCGGAGTACCTGGCCTACATGCTGCGCTACGACTCCGTGCACGGCCGCTTCGAAGGCGACATCAGCGTCGACGGCGACCACCTGGTGGTGAACGGCAACCGCATCCGCCTGACCGCCGAGAAGGACCCGTCCGCGCTGAAGTGGGGCGACATCAACGCCGACATCGTGATCGAGTCCACCGGCCTGTTCCTGACCGCCGAGACCGCCCAGAAGCACCTGGACGCCGGCGCCAAGAAGGTCGTGATGTCCGCGCCGTCCAAGGACGACACCCCGATGTTCGTCTACGGCGTGAACCACGGTGACTACGCGGGCCAGAACATGGTCTCCGCCGCCTCCTGCACCACCAACGCCCTGGCCCCGGTGGCCAAGGTGCTGAACGACACCTGGGGCATCAAGCGTGGCCTGATGACCACCGTGCACGCCGCCACCGCGACCCAGAAGACCGTTGACGGCCCGTCCATGAAGGACTGGCGCGGCGGCCGCGGCATCCTGGAGAACATCATCCCGTCGTCCACCGGTGCGGCCAAGGCCGTGGGCAAGGTGCTGCCGGAACTGAACGGCAAGCTGACCGGTATGGCCTTCCGTGTGCCGACCTCCGACGTCTCCGTAGTCGACCTGACCGTGGAACTGAACGGCGACGCCAAGTACGACGACGTCTGCGCGGCCATGAAGAAGGCCTCTGAGGGCGAGCTGAAGGGCGTGCTGGGTTACACCGACGAGCTGGTGGTCTCCACGGACTTCCGTGGCTACACCGCCCCGTCCGTGTTTGACGCCGGCGCCGGCATCCAGCTGGACCCGACCTTCGTGAAGGTCGTCGCCTGGTACGACAACGAGTACGGCTACACCTGCAACATGCTGCGCATGGTGGAGCACGTCGCCAAGTAAGGCCTGACGGCCGGGTCCTCGCGGGCCCGGCCGTTTTCCTTGTCCCGGGTTGGCCGGGATCCAGAGGCCTGGGGCGAGTCCCGAACGGGGCTGGCCCGAAGCCTTTATCTGTTCAACGTATTTCCGAGAGGTACTCCCATGTCTGTCATCAAGATGACCGATCTCGACCTGAATGGCCGCCGCGTGCTGGTGCGCCAGGACCTGAACGTGCCGGTGAAAGGCGGCAAGGTCACCTCCGACGCGCGTATCCGTGCGAGCCTGGAGACCGTGCAGAAGGCGCTGGACGCCGGCGCCGCGGTGATGCTGATGTCGCACCTGGGCCGCCCGACCGAGGGCGAGTTCTCCGAGGAGGATTCCCTGTCCCCGGTCGCCGAGCACATGGCCGGTCTGCTGGGCCGCGAAGTGCGCCTGGTGCGGGATTACCTCGACGGTGTGGACGCCCAGCCGGGTGAGGTCATCCTGCTCGAAAACGTCCGCTTCAATGCGGGCGAGAAGAAAGACGACGAGGCGCTCGCCAAAAAGTACGCGGCCCTGTGCGACGTGTTCGTGATGGATGCCTTTGGTACCGCTCACCGCGCCCAGGCCTCGACCCATGGTGTGGCGAAGTTTGCCCCGCAGGCCTGCGCCGGTCCGCTGCTGGCCAAGGAACTCGAGGCCCTGGGCAAGGCCCTCGAGACCCCGAAGCGCCCGCTGGTGGCCATCGTGGGCGGCTCCAAGGTCTCGACCAAGCTCACCGTGCTGGAATCGCTGTCCAGCGTGGTGGATCAGCTGATCGTCGGTGGCGGCATCGCCAATACCTTCATCGCGGCCCAGGGCCACGGTGTCGGCAAGTCGTTGTACGAGGCCGATCTGGTCGATGAGTCCAAGCGCCTGATGGAGGCGGCTCGCGCCAAGGGCGGCGAGATCCCGGTGCCGACCGACGTGACCGTGGGCAAGGAATTCTCTGAGTCCACCCCGGCCGAGACCAAGTCTGTCGATGCCGTAGCCGATGACGACATGATCTTCGACGTCGGCCCCGATACCGCGGCGACCTACGCCGAGGCCCTGCGCAACGCTGGCACCATCGTCTGGAATGGCCCGGTCGGCGTGTTCGAGTTCGACCAGTTCGCCGCCGGTACCAAGGCCCTGGGCGAGGCCATCGCCGAGAGCAATGCGTTCTCCATCGCCGGCGGGGGCGACACCCTGGCCGCGATCGACAAGTACAACCTGGCCGATCGCATCAGCTACATCTCCACCGGTGGTGGCGCCTTCCTCGAGTTTCTCGAAGGCAAGACCCTGCCGGCCGTCGCCATCCTGGAAGAGCGCGCCCGCGGCTGATGCCCGGCGCGCTCTCCGCTGACGGAGAACGACGCGGATGAGACGTACCAAGATCGTGGCCACCCTCGGGCCGGCCACGGATACCGACGAGGCCATGGAGGCCATCATCCTGGCCGGCGTGGATGTCGTTCGATTGAACTTCTCGCATGGCGACCCGGATGACCATCGTACCCGGCTCGCCCGCCTGCGCGCCGCGGCGGATCGCGCGGGTCGCTGCGTCGGCGTCCTTGGCGATCTGCAGGGCCCCAAGATCCGCATCGACCGCTTTCGCGAAGGTCGGGTCCAACTCCAGGAAGGCGCGTCCTTCGCGCTGGACGGGGACCTGGATCGCGACGCCGGGGATGGGACCCAGGTCGGGCTGACCTACAAGGAACTGCCGCAGGACGTGCGCCCCGACGACATCCTGTTGCTGGATGACGGGCGTATCGTGCTCAAGGTGACCGCCGTCAACGGGGCGCGCATCGAGACGACCGTCGTGGTCGGGGGCGAGTTGTCCAACAACAAGGGCATCAACCGCCAGGGCGGTGGCCTGTCCGCCCCCGCGATCACCGAAAAGGACCGCGAGGATATCCGTCTGGCGGCCGAGCTGCAGGTGGACTACCTGGCCGTCTCCTTCCCGCGTTCCGCGCAAGATCTGCACCTGGCGCGCAGCCTGCTGAATGACGCCGGCTGGGAGGCCGGGATCTGCGCGAAGATCGAGCGCTCCGAGGCCCTGGAGGTGATCGACGAGATCATCGCGGCCTCCGAGGTGATCATGATCGCGCGCGGGGACCTCGGCGTGGAGATTGGTGACGCCGAGCTGCCCGGCGTGCAGAAGACCCTGATCTCGCGGGCGCGTACGCTCAATCGTCTGGTCATCACGGCGACCCAGATGATGGAGACCATGATTCAGAACCCGATCCCGACGCGTGCCGAGGTCTTCGATGTGGCCAACGCGGTGCTTGACGGCACGGACGCGGTGATGCTCTCCGGCGAGACCGCGACGGGACGCTATCCGGCGCGCGTGGTCGAGAGCATGGACCGGATCTGCGAGGCCGCCGAGCGCCAACGCGCCGCGCGTCAGTCGGACCACCGCATGGATTCGACCTTTGGCCGCGTCGACGAGGCCATCGCGATGGCCACGATGTACACGGCGAACCACCTGGACGTGGCGGCCATTGCCGCACTGACCGAATCCGGTTCCACGGCCCTGTGGATGTCGCGTATCAGCTCCGGTATTCCGATCTACGCGCTCACCCAGCACGAGTCCACCAGCCGCCGTATGACGCTCTATCGCGGGGTATACCCCCGGATCCTGGAGCCGATCCCCGAAAGCCACGAGAGCCTGAACCGTGAGGCGGTCAACTTGCTCCGGGCCGAGGGCGTCGTGCAGGATGGCGGGCTGGTTATCATTACCAAGGGTGATTTGCAGGGCGAACATGGCGGTACCAATGCCATGAAGATCGTGCGCGTTGGCGACGAGCTGTGAGCCGACGCGGCCCCCTGGCAAACCCAAGAGTTTTTTCTACGTCAGTCCGATCCCGTTAAGGAGGAACCCATGGCACTGATCTCCCTTCGCCAACTGCTGGACCATGCCGCCGAGCACGGCTATGGCATGCCGGCGTACAACGCCAACAACATGGAACAGGTCCACTCGATCATGGAAGCGGCCGCCGCGGTCGACTCCCCGGTGATCATTCAGGCCTCCGCCGGTGCCCGCAAGTACGCCGGCGAGCCCTTCCTGCGTCACAACATCATTGCCGCCATCGAGCAGTATCCGGACATCCCGGTCGTGCTGCACCAGGACCACGGCTCCGAGCCGGCGGTCTGCCTGCGCTCCATCCAGTCCGGCTTCAGCTCGGTGATGATGGACGGCTCCTTGATGCCCGACATGAAGACCCCGGCCAGCTACGACTACAACCGTGACGTGACCGCCAAGGTCTCCGAGATCGCCCACGCCTGTGGTGTGTCCGTGGAAGGCGAGCTGGGCTGCCTGGGTTCCCTGGAAACCGGCATGGCCGGCGAGGAAGACGGCTCCGGTGCCGAAGGCAAGCTGTCCCACGACCAGCTGCTGACCGACCCGGACGAGGCTGCCGACTTCGTGAAGAACACCAAGTGCGACGCCCTGGCGATCGCCATTGGTACCTCCCACGGCGCCTACAAGTTCACCCGTCCGCCGACCGGTGACATCCTGGCCATCCAGCGCATCAAGGAGATCCACAACCGCATCCCGGATACCCATCTGGTCATGCACGGCTCCTCCTCCGTTCCGCAGGAGTGGCTGGAAATCATCAACAAGTACGGCGGCGACATGGGCGAGACCTATGGCGTGCCGGTTGAAGAGATCCAGGAAGGCATCAAGCACGGCGTGCGCAAGGTCAACATCGACACCGACCTGCGTATGGCCTCCACCGGTGCGGTGCGCAAGTTCCTGGCCGAGAATCCGAAGGAATTCGACCCGCGCAAATTCCTGAAGGCCTCCACCGCGGCCATGAAGGACATCTGCCAGGCCCGTTACGAGGCCTTCGGTTGCGCCGGCATGGCGTCCAAGATCAAGCCGATCTCCCTGGACGACATGGTCAAGCGCTACCTGTCCGGCGAGCTGGATCCCAAGGTCAACTGATCTGCGGATCGCAGCACGGAAAAGGGGGCTTCGGCCCCCTTTTTTTATGCGATCATGTCGCCAATTCCGAGCAATCCGGAGCGTTTACCCAATGCAGCGACTGATCCATCTTTGCCTGACCGCGCTGGTGGTGGCTGCGCTGTCCGCCACTGCCCACGCCAACCCGTTCAGCCGCGAGGTTGACCCGCAGGACATTGTCGACCGGGCGAAGGTCACGCTGGAGCGTATGGCCACGCACCCCGAATACGAACACCTTCAGGAAGATCTGCGCACCGCCCGAGGTGTCGTCATCTTCCCGCGTATTGGACGCGGCGCGTTCCTGATCGGGGGCTCCGGGGGCATGGGTGTGTTCCTCGCCTGGGACGAGGACAAGGGCGACTACTCGCCGGTTGCCTTCTATTCGGCCGGGTCGATCAGTTTTGGTATGCAGTTCGGGGGTGATGCCGCCGAGGTGGTGATGGTCGCGCGCACCCAGGATGCGGTGGACTCGATGTTCGGTTCGGCGATCCGTCTCGGCGCCGATGCCTCCGTTGCCGCCGGTCCGGTCGGGGCCGGGCGTGGCTCCACCCCGACGGCCGACTTCCTGACCTATTCCCGCTCGCGTGGGGCCTATCTGGGGATGAGCCTGTCCGGCTCGCGCCTGACCGTGCGTGACGACTTCAACGAGGCGTACTACGGCGAGGCGCAGCGACCGGTGCACATCATCGAGAGCCGACGCGTGGATCACGCCGGGACGCGCGAGCTGCGCGACCTGCTGGCCTCCTTCCGCCAGCCCGAAGAGGCCGCCGAGCCGACGACCGGGAGCGGCGACATGCGCCCGGATCAAACCCTGGACGAGGTCACCCCGGGCGAAGGCGGCATCCGCCAGGACGACTTCCAGGTGGAGAGCTTCTGAGTCGCCTCCTCCGGGGCTATCCCCTCCGGCAGCGACAGGATGGGTGCGGCCGTGTACCGGGCCAGCGCCCCGGCATTGTCCAGCAGGGGATCGGTATCGGCGTGGCGACGGTTGAGCACGATCCCGGCCAGTTGCAGGCCACGACGTTCCAGGGCCTCCAGCGTCAGCAGGCAGGTGTTCAACACCCCTAGCCGGTCCTCGGCGACCAGCAGGACCGGGAGGCCCAGGGTCTGCGCCAGGTCGGCGTTCAGGCCATCGCCGCACAGCGGCGAATAGAACCCGCCCGCACCCTCCACCAGTCGGGGGCCACCACCCGGCACCTCGCAGGCCTGAACCAGTTCCGCGACCGTCAGCTGCACACCCTGGCGCGCAGCGGCCTGATCGGGTGCCAGCGCATCGGGAAACCGCCACGGCGTCACCTGCGCCACGGCCGTTGCGGGAAGGCCGGCCGCCGCGGTCAGGGCGGCGCCATCCTCGGGGAACAGCGTGCCGTCGCGCTCGGGGCAGCCAGATTCCACCGGCTTGCGTGGCTGCGGGTCCAGGCCCTCGGCGCGCCACGCTGCCAGCAGGGCGCAGCCAACGAAGGTCTTGCCGACGCCGGTGTCGCTGCCCGTGACGAACAAGCCCTGTGGCGGCATTTCGATCATGCGTCGCGGGTCAGGCGTTCCAGGGCCTCGCGGTAGCGCGCAGCCGTTTGCTCCGCGACCTCGGGCGGCAGCTCGGGTCCGGGAGCGGTCTTGTCCCAGTCCAGGGTCTCGAGATAGTCGCGCACGTACTGTTTGTCGAACGACTCGGGGCTGCGGCCTGGCGCATACTGGTCCGCCGGCCAGAAGCGCGAGGAGTCCGGCGTGAGGACTTCGTCGATCAGGTGCAGGGCCCCGTTCGCGTCCACCCCGAACTCGAATTTGGTATCGGCGATGATGATCCCACGCTCGGCCGCGTAGTCGCGCGCCATCGCGTAGATCGCCAGTGCGGCGTCGCGCACCTGTTGCGCCCGTTCCTCGCCGATCGTGCCTACCACGGTGGCGAAGTCGATGTTCGCGTCGTGATCGCCGACCGCTGCCTTGGTGCTGGGGGTGAAGATGGCCTCCGGCAGCTTCGAGGCCAGTTCCAGGCTGGCCGGCAGCGGGATGCCGCAGACCGCGCCGCTGGCCTGGTAGTCTTTCCAGCCGGACCCGATCAGGTAGCCGCGCACCACGGCCTCCACCGGCAGCGCCTCGAGCCGGCGAATCACCAGACTGCGACCCTCCAGTGGCGCCCGGATCGCCGGGTCGGGGACCACCTGTTCCAGCGCGATGTCGGTCAGCTGGTTGGGGATGCCCAGCTCGCGTTCGACCTTGTGCATCCAGAACTCGGTAATTGCGGTCAGCATCCGCCCCTTGCCCGGGATCGGGGTGGGCAGGATCACGTCAAAGGCCGACAGGCGGTCGGTGGTGACCATCAGCAAGTGGTCGGCGTCGACCGCGTACAGGTCGCGCACCTTGCCGCGATGGACCAGTTCGAGATCGGGGATGTGGCTTTCCAGCAGGGCGTCGCTCATCAGTGCTTCCGTTCGGTCGGCTTGTGGTCAGTCGTCTGGCAGTTCGGCGATCAGGTCGTGCTCGTCGGTGTCGGTGATCGCGACCTCGATGAAGTCCCCGGCATCCACCGATTCCGGGTCGACCCCGGCCACGCGGATCACGCCGTCGATCTCCGGGGCCTCCGCGGCAGAGCGGGCAATCACGGTCCCGTCCGTGTGCACCTCGTCGACCAGCACTACCGGCTGGCTGCCGATCCGGCGGCGCAACCGCTCGGCGCTGATCCGGGCCTGCACGTCCATGAAGCGCGCCAGTCGCTCCTCGCGCACGGCCTCCGGCACCGGGTCCGGCAGGTCATTGGCTGCCGCGCCCTCCACGGGCGAGTAGGCAAAGGCCCCGACGCGGTCCAGCTGCGCCTCGTGCAGGAACTCCAGCAGGGTCTCGAACTCGGCCTCGGTTTCGCCCGGAAAGCCCACGATAAAGGTCGAGCGCAGGGTCAGGTCGGGGACCTGCTCGCGCCAGCTCGCGATGCGTTCCAGTACGCGCTCGGCGGCGGCCGGGCGGCGCATCGCCTTGAGTACCCGGGGGTGGCCGTGCTGCAGCGGCATGTCCAGATACGGCAGGATCCCACCGTCCTCGCCCGAGCCCATCAGCGGGATCAGCCGATCCACGTGCGGGTAGGGGTAGACATAGTGCAGACGCACCCAGATGCCGAGCTGGCCCAGTGCCTCGGCCAGGTGGGCGATGTCGGAACGGATCGGGCGCCCGCCATGGAAGCCAGTGCGGTACTTCACGTCCACCCCATAGGCCGAGGTGTCCTGCGAGATCACCAGGATCTCGCGCACGCCGGCCGCGGCCAGGCGCTCCGCCTCGGCCAGCACCTCGCCGATCGGGCGGCTGACCAGGTCGCCGCGCAGGCTGGGGATGATGCAGAAGCTGCAGCGGTGGTTGCAGCCCTCGGAGATCTTCAGGTAGGCATAGTGGCGCGGGGTCAGGCGGATCCCTTGCGGCGGCACCAGCGACTCGAACGGGGTCGCCGGCGGCGGCAGGTGTTCGTGCACCACGCCCACCACTTCCTCGTAGGCATGCGGGCCGGTGACCGCGAGCACGCCCGGGTGGGTCTCGTGAATGCGCTCGGCATCCTTGCCCAGACAGCCCGTGACGATCACCCGGCCATTGGCATCCATGGCCTCGCCGATCGCGTCCAGGGATTCGGCCACCGCATCGTCGATAAAGCCGCAGGTATTGACGACCACCAGGTCCGCGCCGTCGTAGTCCGCGGCGATCTCGTAGCCTTCGGCACGCAGGCGCGTCAGGATCTGTTCGGAGTCGACCAGTGCCTTCGGGCAGCCGAGGCTGACAAAGCCCACGCGCTGCGCGTTGTCGAGAGACGGGGTGTTGCTTTTATTCACAGTACGTTATCGCCTTCTGGGAGCTGTTCCGGGCGCGCCCGGTTCCTGGTGCGTCAGCCGGTGTTCTCCCGGATTGTCCTTTTGATTTAACGGGTTGCGCGGCCGGGTTGTCGGTCGGGGGTGGGTGGCGCTGCGCCACTTGGTCCCGGGTGCGGCAGTCGCGGACAATTCGTCCACAAGGTTATCCACAGGCCGCCCCAAATGCCTCGAAGGGGCTCTATCTTCAGGGGCTTGCATACACAGGGCCCGCCTCCCGGCCTTCACGAAGGACCTTGCAACAGCCCCGGAAAGGCGGCTATGCTATCGCACTTTTCGCCAGAACACGCGTGAGCCGACCATGAAAGCCGACATTCATCCGAACTACCACAACGTCAAGGTCATCTGCAGCTGCGGCGCGCAGTTCGAGACCCGCTCCACTCTCTCGAAGGACGAGATGCATTTGGACGTGTGCTCGCAGTGCCATCCGTTCTACACCGGCAAGCAGAAGATCGTTGACACCGCCGGTCAGGTCGACAAGTTCAACCGCCGCTTCGCATTCTAAAGTGCGTTCGCGCCCGATGGCGCGAGGCGGTTTCTGGCGGGGCGTCCAGCGGATGCTCGTGCCACTCAACGAGGGCGTCCCGTGGGGCGCCCTCGTTGGTTTGGTCGCGCTGTCGGCGTGGCTGATCGCCCCGGTGGCCGCGGCGCAGTGCGCGCTGGAGGACCACGATCCGCGTGATCTGCAGCGCGTGACGGTCGAGCGTGTCTGGACGCCGGATGCCCTGGACCTGGAAGACGGGCGGCACATCCGTCTGCTGGGTCTGGCACCGGCGGCCCCACTTCCATCGGTCGCGCCACAGCTGCTGCCAGTGGGCTTCGGGCTGGACTTGCGCGAGTCCCTGGAGGAACGCCTGCGCGGCGTCGATCAGCGCCTGGTGCTGTTGCCGGGACGTCCGGCCCGCGACGCCTATGGCCGCCTGCGCATGCATGCCTGGATCGACGATGGGCCGCTGCTGGCGGCCAGCCTGATTGGGGATGGCCTGGCGATGCCGCGCCCTGGGCCGGAACCGGATCCCCTGGATGAGTGCTACTACGGGGCCGAGGCCGCGGCACGGGCAGAGTCGCGAGGGCTCTGGATGGAGCGGCTCGAGGCCTTCCCGGTCGGCTGGCTGGAGCCGCCGCGCGAGCGCTCGCAGGGGCGGCTGCGGGTCCAGGGCGAGGTGATCGACGTGCGCGTGCACGACCCGCACTGGGTCCTGGTCCTGGACGGTCCACTGGATCTGCTGATCTCCGGGGATGACCGCGATTTTTTCGAGGATCTGGAACCACGCTCACTGCTGGGTAACACCGTTGTTGCGCGCGGCGCGGTGTATCCTTGGAGGGAGCGAGGGCGGATGCGCATCCGCCACCCCTTTGATCTCGAGGTACTTGATCCATGAACGCCCTGTCCCGCCTGTTTCCCCGACGCTGGGCGGCGCTGGCCCTGACGCTGCTGATCGGCGCGGGCCTGGCCGTCGCGCTGCCGGGCTGTACCACCAATCCGGTCACCGGGCGCTCGCAGCTGATGCTCGTCTCCGAGAATCAGGCAATCGATGCCTCGCGCACGGCCTATGTGGAGATGCTCGCTCCGGCGCGCGAGGAGGGGCGGGTGGACGCCGACCCCCAGATGACCGCGCGCGTACAGCAGATTACCGAGCGCGTGGTGGCACAGGCGGTCAAGTATCGCCCCGAGACCGCCGACTGGGATTGGGAGATTCGCGTGATCGAGGCACCGGACACGGTCAACGCCTTCGCCATGGCCGGTGGCAAGATGGCGATCTACTCCGGCATCATCGAGCAACTGGAACTGACCGACGACGAGCTGGCGCAGATCATCGGCCACGAGATCGCCCATGCGCTGTCCGCGCACACGGCCGAGAAGATGTCGGTGGCCCTGGCCAGCAATCTCGCGGTAGCGGGCTATGCGATGACCGGCGACCGCTCGCCCGTCGCACTGACCGGCGCCGCCCTGGGGGCCGCGCTCGCGGTGCAGCTGCCGCACAGCCGCCGGATGGAGGCGGAGGCCGACCGCATTGGGATCGAACTGGCCGCGCGGGCCGGTTATGATCCGGATGCGGCCGCGAGCCTGTGGCGCAAGATGGCGGAACAGGCCAACGGAAGTCATCCGGTGTTCCTGAGCACGCACCCGGCGCCCGAGTCGCGCCAGCGCGACCTGACCCGCATGGCCGACGAGTTCCGGCCGCTGTACGAACAGGCCCGGCGCTCCTCGGTGCCGACCCACCCGGTCAACTGACCGGTCGCGGGGCCGGACCGCCCCCGGAACCCCGCTGCACTCTGACAGCCACTGCTTGAAAGGCCCCGCAACGCCATGTCCAACGATTTCACCCAGCGCGCGCTGGACTACCACGAACAGCAGCCGGCCGGGAAACTGGCCATCCACATCACCAAGCCCACGGCGACCCAGGATGATCTCTCCCTGGCGTATTCGCCGGGCGTGGCCGCGCCGGTGCGCGCGATTGCCTCCGATCCGGAGCTGGCCTACCGCTATACCGGCAAGGGCAACCTGGTCGCGGTGATCACCGATGGCACGGCCGTGCTGGGACTGGGCAATGTCGGTGCGCTGGCAGCCAAGCCGGTGATGGAGGGCAAGGGCGTCCTGTTCAAGGCCTTCGCCAACATCGACGTCTACGACATCGAGGTGGATGCGCCGCAGCCGGAGGACTTCATCAACACCGTGGCCCGCATTGCCGGCGGCTTCGGCGGGATCAACCTCGAGGACATCGCCGCGCCGCACTGCTTCGAGATCGAGCGCCGCCTGTCCGAGCGTCTGGATATCCCCGTCTTCCACGATGACCAGCATGGCACGGCGGTCATCACCGCGGCCGGTCTGGTCAATGCCCTGGAGATCCAGGGCAAGAAGCTCAGTGACGCGAAGATCGTCTGCGTTGGCGCCGGCGCGGCCGGCATCGCCTCCATGCAACTGCTGCTGCGCCTGGGGGCGAGCAAGAAGAACCTGTTCATGGTGGACCGCAAGGGCGTGATCCACAGCCAGCGCAACGACCTGAACGAGTACAAGCAGATCTTCGCGGTCGATACCGAGGCGCGCACGCTGGAGGACGCCTGCGAGGGGGCGGATGTCTTCATCGGGCTGTCGGGCCCCGATCTGCTGACGCCCGAGATGCTGAAGTCCATGGCACCAAAGCCGGTGATCTTCGCGCTGTCCAACCCGGATCCGGAGATCCGGCCGGAACTGGCGCTCGAGACGCGCGACGACCTGATCATGGCGACAGGCCGTTCGGACTACCCCAACCAGGTCAACAACGTGCTGGGCTTCCCGTTCATCTTCCGCGGTGCGCTGGATGTGCGCGCGCGCCGGATCAATGACGAGATGCTGGTCGCGGCCGTGCATGCGCTGGCCGAACTGGCTCGCGAGCCGATCCCGCAGGCCGTGCTGGACGCCTATGGCCTGGAGGCGCTCGAGTTTGGTCCGCACTACATTCTGCCGACCCCGTTCGATCCGCGCCTGATCGATACTGTGCCGCAGGCGGTCGCACAGGCCGCGCGCGACAGCGGGGTTGCCCGCCGCTAAGGAGACGCTGATTGATCAGCGCTTCTCCAAACTCCACCTCCGTCATACGAGGGAAGCATGCAGAAAATCGCCATTATCGGAGCCGGACGCGTCGGCGAATCCACCGCCCAGTTCCTGGCTCGGCGCGATGTCGCCCGCGAGATCGCGTTGCTGGACGTGCGCGAGGGTGCGGCGGCCGGTGCGGCGCTGGACATCCAGGAGACCGCGCCCCTGCTGCGCTTCGATACGCGCCTGGTCGGTAGTCACGAACCCTCGGTGATCGCTGGCGCGGAACTGGTAATCGTCACGGCCGGGCTGCCGCGCAAGCCGGGCATGTCGCGCTCCGATGTCCTGGACAAGAACGTCGAGATCCTCGACCAGATCCTGCAGGACATCCTCGTCCATGCGCCGCAGAGCCGCATCCTGGTCGTGTCCAACCCGGTGGACGTGCTGACCTACCGCGCCTGGCAGAAGACCGGCTGGAGTCGCGACCGGATCTTCGGGCAGGCCGGGGTGCTGGATACCTCGCGCATGGAGGCCTTCATCGCCCTGGAGACGGGGCTGTCCACCCACGACATCCAGGCCCTGGTCCTGGGTGGTCATGGCGATGCGATGGTGCCGCTGTTGCGCTATTCCAGTGTCAACGGCGTGCCGCTGCACCACTTCATGGACCAGGCGACGCTCGACAACATCGTCGAGCGTACCCGCCACGGGGGTGCCGAGATCCTTGCCCTGAAACAGACCTCCAGCGCCTATGGCGCGCCCGCCGCGGCCATCGCCGAGATGGTCGAGGCGATCGCCGTGGATCGCCGGCGCGTGCTGCCGACCGTGGCCCTGCTGGAGGGTGAGTACGGGGAACGCGATGTGGCCATGGGCGTGCCCTGCATCCTTGGCCAGGGCGGCATGGAACGGGTGATCGAGCTGGAACTGGACGCGGATGAACGCGCGGCCTTCGACCAGTCCATCGCCGGGGTGCGCAAGGACCTTGAGCGCCTGCACTGAGTCGCGCCCGGGGCTGCCGTGCCCGACCCTGACGCTGGTCGACTCCAGCATCTTTGTCTTTCGTGCCTGGTTCGCGCGCGGCCTGGACCTGGATCCGCTCGGGAGGCCGGGAGGGGCCGTGCACGGGCTGGTTCATTCGCTCTGCCAGTGGCTGCCCGCCTGCGCCCCGGGTCCGATCGCCTTTTGTTTCGACGAGAGCCTGCGCCGGGGCTTTCGCCACCGGCTCGACCCCACCTACAAGGCCCACCGCCCGCCGGCGCCACCGGAGCTGCGCGAACAGTTCGCGCGTATCCGGGAGCTGCTTGGTCAACTCGGCTTCCGGACCCTGGCCCATCCCGAGTACGAGGCCGACGACCTGATCGCCAGCCTGGCGCGTGTCGGCCGCGCCGCGGGCTGTCGCATCGAGGTCAAGAGTGCGGACAAGGACCTGACCCAGGTCATCCTCGGTGACCAGGACCGGATGCATGATCCGGAGCGCGGGACCGCGCTGGATCGTCGTGCGATCGAGAAGCGCTTTCGTATCCGTCCGGAGCAGGTGGCCGACATGCTCGCCCTGGCGGGCGATGCCAGCGACAACATCCCGGGTATCGAGGGCGTGGGCCCCAGGACCGCGGCGCGGATCCTGCGCCGCCTGGGCGATCTGGACACAGTGCTGGCCGAACCGCAGGCCGTGGCGCGTTGCAATATCCGCCGCGCTGATGTCGTGGCCGCGCGCATTGCCGAGCAGTCGGACCGGCTGCGCCTGTCGCGCCGCCTGACCGGGCTGGCGGACCGCATCCCCGACCTGCCGGGGCTCGACGCCCTGCAACCCACCGGGCCGAAACCCGATGCCGCGCGCTGGCTCGCGGAACTCGGGGTCGCGCGCGATTATCATGGTCGCCTGCTGGCGGCCGCCGGTGCCTGGCGGTCCACGACCCCGGAGATTGCATGAGGCCACGTTCTCTTCTCTACGCCATCCTTGCCGCGGGCCTGGTGTGGTTGCTGCTGGTCAGTGCGCCGGTACAGGCGCATCCGCATGCCTGGATTGATCTGGAGATCACGCTGGAGCGCGATGGCGAGGGGCGCATCACCCATATGCTGCATCGCTGGCGCTTCGACCCGACCTACGGGCAGTACCTCTACGAGGATGCCCTGGCGCATCAGGAGGGCGCGACCGAAGAGGAGAAGCTGCAGGCGCTCGCCCGTGAGATCCTCGGCAACCTCGAGGAATACGAGTGGTACAGCCATGTCGAGGCCGGCGGGCGCGCGGTGGACGTCGCTGCCGAGCCCGATCCGTCCATGCGCATGGAAGACGGGCTGCTGTTCTTCCGTTTCCGCCTGGCGCTGGACGAGCCAGTCGATGTGGGTTCCGAGACCCTGGCGTACAAGGTCTACGACCCGACCTATTTCATCGAGCTCCTGCACGAGGAGCCGGCCGGTACGCGCATCGTCGAGGCCGACGGGCTCGCGGCCGCGGGCTGCAGCGCAGAGCTGGAGCGCCCCCGCCCGGATCCCCAACTCGTCGCCAAGGCCATGATGCTCGATTACGGAGCCACGGTGGACTATGACCTGGGGCGCCATTTTGCCGAGCGTGTAACCGTGCGCTGCGATTGATGCACCGAATCGTTTTGTTCCACAAGCCCTGGGGCGTGCTGCCGCAGTTCACCGACCCGGAAGGGCGCCCCACGCTGGCGGATTACATCGACATCCCCGGGGTCTACCCGGCCGGGCGCCTGGACCGCGACAGCGAGGGGCTGATGGTGCTGACCGACGACGGGCGCCTGAATGCGCGGCTGACCCAGCCGCGCCACAAGACCAGCAAGACCTACTGGGTACAGGTGGAGGGAGAGCCCGATGACGCCGCCCTGGAGGCCCTGCGCACCGGGGTGGATCTGAAGGATGGACGCACGCAGCCGGCGAAAGTCGAGAGCATGGCGCCGCCCGATCTGCCGGAGCGCGACCCGCCCGTACGCTTCCGCAAGTCCGTCCCGACGACCTGGCTCGCGCTGTCGCTGCACGAGGGCCGCAACCGCCAGGTGCGGCGCATGACCGCCGCGGTGGGGCATCCGACCCTGCGACTGGTGCGCTACCGGGTGGCCTCCTGGACCCTGGATGGCCTGGAACGCGGGGCGTTCTCGGTGATCGAACGCGAGTGAAACCGGTCACAAGCGCCGCGCCGGGGCGTCGCGGGATTGTCGCGGAATGCGGCCCGGCCGGTGCGAAATCACCACAAGACCATTGCGCCCGCCACCGGTCGTGCGGAATATGAACGGATCAGCCAAGCGAGAACGCAATCCAATGCGCCTGCCCAGGATACTCACCACGGGTCTGACCGGTCTGGTCATGGCCTTCGCCGCCGGGGCTCCGGCGGCTAACCCGGGCCCAACCGGGATGGTCTTCGAACGCAGCCTGTTCCTGCATGCCGAACGCGCCCTGAGTCGTGGCGACATGACGGCCTATCGCAATGCCCGCAGCACGCTCGAGGGCTATCCGCTGACGCCCTATCTGGATCATCGCGAGCTGGCTCGCGACCTGGGGCGTGCGGACCCCGATGCCGTGCGCGCCTTTATCGAAGAGCACGACGACACCCCGCTGGCCGGCCAGTTGCGCAGCAACTACCTCTCCTATCTGGCCCGCGAAGAGGCCTGGTCGCGGTATCTCGAGTTCGCCGACGACGGGCGCGATCTCTCCGTCACGCAGGACTGCCAGCGGCGCAAGGCACTGATCGAGACCGGCAACACCTCCGCGGCGATCGAGGACATGGACTCCATCTGGCTGCACGGCCAGTCCCGTCCCAGTGCCTGTGATCCGGCGCTCAAGGCCTGGCGCGATGCCGGCGGGCTGACCGATGAGCTGGCCTGGGAGCGTTTCACCCTGGCGATGCAGGCGCGCCAGACCGGGCTCGCGAGCTACCTGCGCCGCTACCTGGCCAGCGCCGATCGCGACTGGGCGGAGCGCTGGCTGGAGCTCGAGTCGCGCCCGGCACGGGTGGTCGAGGTCGACGTCCGCGCGGACGATCATCGTTCTGCCGAGGCGATGCTGGAACAGGCGTTCAAGCGCTGGATTCCGCAGGACCTGGATGCGGCACTGAAGGGCTGGGAGGAGCGCGGCGAGCGTCTGGGCTTCCCGGCCGAGACCGCCCGCGAGATTGAGCATGCGCTCGCGCTGCGCCTTGCCCTCCGTTTCCGCTCCGAGACGCTGGAGTTCATGGAGGGGCTCGACGCGGAGGTCTTCGACGACCAGCTGCGCCAGTGGCAGGTACGTGCCGCGCTCCATGATGGCGACTGGGAGACGGTCAAAAGCGCGATCCGCTCCATGAGCCGCGATGCCCGCGACGAGACCGCCTGGCAGTACTGGTATGCACGGGCGCTGGAGCAACTGGACGATGCCGACGAGGCACGTTTCTTCTACGAACGGGCGGCGCGGGAGCGCAACTTCCACGGGTTCCTGGCCGCCGATCGTCTGGGCCAGCCCTACCGCATCGGGCACCAGCCCCTGCAGCTGGCCAATGGTGCGCGTGAATCGGTCATGGACCGCCCGTCCATGCAGCGCATGCGCGAGCTGGTGGCGCTGGACCGCTACGCCGAGGCACGCCGCGAGTGGACCCGTACCGTGGCCAACATGGAGCCGCCCGAGCTCGAGGCCGCGGCCGCCGAGTTCGCCGACTGGAACTGGTACGACCGCGCGATCTTCACCATTGCGCGGGCCCGCAACTGGGACGATATCGAGCTGCGCTTCCCGCTGGCCTTCGATTCCGTGATCGTCCCGGGCGCGGAGAAACAGGGCATCGACCCGGCCTGGGCGATGGCGATTGCCCGCCAGGAGAGCGCCTTTCTGCATGACGTGCGCTCCGGGGCCGGTGCGTTGGGGGTGATGCAGGTCATGCCGGCGACCGGGCGCTCGATTGCCTCCAGTGCCGGGGTCCGGGTCAACTCCGATTGGGACATCCTCGACCCGGCGACCAATGCGACGCTGGGCACCTACTACCTGCGGCGCAACCTGGACCGCTTTGGCGGGCACAGCCTGCTGTCTACGGCGGCCTACAACGCCGGGGCGCATCGCGTGCGCTCCTGGCTGCCGGACGATGGCGAGTTGGACGCCGATATCTGGGCCGAGCTGATCCCGTTCTCGGAGACGCGCGATTACGTGCGCCGGGTGTATGCCTACCAGATCGTCTATGCGGTGCGTCTGGGGCAGGACCCGCCGTCGCTGTCGCAGCTGCTGTTCCCGGTGGCGCCGGAGTCCAAACTCGCGGCGAGCCGCGAGGATCACCTCCAGGCGCTGCGCAACATGCGCGAGGACCTCGCGCTCGGGCGCGCCTTCTGCGATGCGCCGGGCTACACCGAAAACGCCTGCTGACGGGCCGGGGCTGCTTCACGCGCTGAGGCTGGCCCTGGTTCGTCGTCGGTGTTTACTCTGGCTTCGTCCAGCCGCCTGCCAAGCGCTGTCTCGCCAGCGCGCCGCGAGGTACTTTCTTGCTTGCCCAAGAAAGTACCCAAAGAAGGGCACCCGGATTCCGCCCGGGGACCTTGCTCCAGGGCCCTCGGGCCGGCGGCGCTGAAACTCGCTACGCCTTTGGCTCCGCTCAGACAGTCAGCGCCTCTTTTCCGTCCCGAGGACCCTTCCGCAAGGGGCTTCATACGGGGGGAGAAGGTCAAGACAACGGCGATCCAGACGTTCGTGGCAATGGTTGAAGGCTAGGTGTTCCCATATCTAGGCACGCGCGGCCTGTGGCCCTGGCGTGCCGCGCCCGCGAGCGGGCGCCAACCCCCATGTAGGATGCGGATGAGCGCAGCGAATCGCATCAGGGGGTTGCCCCGGCGTTGGCAGGGTGCGTTTCGCTGCGCTCAACGCACCCTACGGCGTAAGGGATAGCCAGAAGCGCTGGAACACGACTGGTTTTGACCTACCCTCCCGATATGAGCCCCTTGTGGAGGGCGTGACAGGCCGGAAGAGAGGCGCTGACTGTCTGAGCGGAGCGACAGCGCAGCGAGTTTCAGCGCCGCCGGCCTGGCGCGGCCGGAGCAAGGTTCCTGGGCGAATCCCGGGCGTGTTTCTTGGTTACTCCTTTGCACGAGCAAAGAAGTAACTCGGGGCGCGCTGCCGAGACAGCGCAGGCAGGCGGCCGGCCGAAGGCACCGTAAACACCGGATGCCGAATCAGGCCCCGCCCCAACAGGGCAGGAGGGTAGGGCGACGCTAGCGAATGATGTCCTCGCGCATCCGGCTGGCGATGCCCTCGGCCAGCTGCTGCCACTCGGCCGCTAGTGGCGCCTCCAGATGCTCCTCGGTGGTCGCCTTGAAGTGCCGCATCCAGATCGCCAGATCGGCCTCGGTCAGGTTCATCGGCGCATGCTTGCCGACCATGTCGATCGTGGGCGGCTGTTCCAGACGTCCGCCCAGGTTCATGTACCAGAAATCCGAGATGCGCCGGACATGGGACTCGAAGTCCTGAATGCGTTCGAAGTGGTGCCCGATCTCCGGGTCGCTGGACAGGCGGCGATAGAAGTCGTCGATGACCGCGCGGATGCGGTCGGCGCCGATCTTGTCGCACAGTGGCTCGAGTTTGCGAAAGGCCATGGGTGAGTCTCCTGACGAATCCCGCGGCAACCGTTACCCTGCATGTTGATCAGCAAGCCGGATACCGAGGATGAACCAATTGGATTCTGCGGGCCCTGACGCCATCACGGCGGCGGTGGCCCAGTGCATCACGGACCATACCGCAAGCGCGTTCGAGCCGACAGGAAGCCAGGCCTGTTCCGGGGGCTCGATCAACCAGGCCCAGCGCGTGACCGGGACCGATGGCCGGAGTTTTTTCGTGAAGCTCAACCGGGGCGCGATGGCCGAGGCGATGTTTGCCGCCGAGGCGCGCGGACTGGAGGAGCTGGCCCGCTGCGAGCGGGTGAAGATCCCCGCGGTGATCGGTACGGGCAAGGCGGGGGGTGCCTGCTTCATCGTGCTGGAGGAGCTGGACCTGGGTGGCCGGCGCGACGGGGTCGCGCTGGGGCACGGGGTGGCCGACATGCACATGAAGATGGCGGCGCGCTTCGGGCTGGATCACGACAATTACATTGGCTCGACGCCGCAGTCGAACCGCCAGCACGATGACTGGGTGTCGTTCTATCGCGACGAGCGCCTGGGCTTCCAGCGGAGTCTGGCGCGCGAGCGCGGGGCCGCGCATTCGCTGATCCAGGCGCTGGAGTCTCTGGAAGCGAGTCTGGGCGGGTTCTTCAGCGACTACCGCCCCGAGCCGTCGCTGTTGCACGGGGACCTGTGGAGCGGCAACTGGGGCTTCCAGTCCGATGGTACGGCCGTGCTGTTCGATCCGGCCGTTTACTACGGGGATCCGGAGGCGGACCTGGCCATGATGGAGCTGTTCGGTCATCCCGGGCAGGACTTCTTCAACGCCTACGAGGAGATCCGTCCGGTCGATGCCGGCTACCCGGTGCGCAAGACGCTCTACAACCTCTACCACATCCTGAACCACGACCACCTGTTTGGCGGGGGCTATGGTTCCCAGGCCGAGCGCATGATCCGTCAGCTGCTGGCGGAACTGAGATGAGCAGCGCGCGAGAGGTCGATCGAGCGGTGTCCGCCCGGCGCCGTAAGGATTCGGCCCCGTTGCGGGCTTGTCGCCCCGAGGCGGGGCGGCTAAGGTTCCGTCCATGACGGCCAACAACGACACAACCGCTGCGCGCGTGGGCGTGGTGATGGGCAGTACCTCCGACTGGGCGACGATGGAACGCGCGGTAGATGTGCTGGAGGAACTGGGCGTGCCCTACGAGGCGCGTGTGGTCTCCGCCCACCGTACCCCGGATCTCCTGTTCGAATATGCCGAGCAGGCCCGCGAACGAGGCCTGGCCGCGATCATTGCCGGGGCCGGGGGGGCTGCGCACCTGCCCGGGATGCTGGCCGCCAAGACCTCGGTGCCGGTACTTGGCGTACCGGTGGCTTCGCGCCATCTGAAGGGGCAGGACTCGCTACTGTCGATCGTGCAGATGCCGAAGGGGATCCCGGTCGCGACCTTCGCCATTGGCGAGGCCGGTGCGGCCAATGCCGCCTTGTTTGCCACCGCGATGCTCGCCAACTCCGACCCCGCCCTGTGCGAACGTCTGGACGCTTTCCGGCGTGCGCAGCGCGATACGGTGCTGAACCAGATCCTGCCGCCGGCCGCATCATGATCCTGCCTCCCGCCACACTGGGGCTGCTCGGCGGCGGGCAGCTCGGCCGCTACTTTGTGCGGGCCGCGCGCGAGATGGGTTATGCTGTGTGGGTGCTGGATCCCGACCCGCACAGCCCCGCCGGACAGGTCGCCACGCGACACCTTTGCCAGCCCTACGAGGATGCGGAGACGCTATCGGCACTGGCCGACCAGTGCGCGGTGATTACCTGCGAATTCGAGAATATCCCGCGCCCGGCACTGGAGTGGCTGGAGGCCAATGCCTGTCTGCGGCCCGGCCTTTGCGCGCTGGGCGTGGCCCAGGACCGGCTGGAGGAGAAGCGCTTTCTCGCCGAGATCGGGGTGGCGGTCGCGCCTTGGCGCCCGGTCACGGCCGGTGGCGATGGTGGCGAGGACACCACCGGCGCGCCATCCTTCCCGGCGATCCTGAAGACGGCCCGCCTGGGGTACGACGGCAAGGGACAGCGCCCGATGGATCACATCGGCGATCTGGCGGCCGCGCACGCGGAGCTCGGTGGTGTGGACTGCGTGCTCGAGGAGCGGGTGCAGCTCGAGCGCGAACTGTCGGTCGTGGTGGCGCGCACCGCAGATGGTCGCAGCGAGGCCTTCCCGGTATCCGAAAATGTGCATCGAGGCGGCATCCTGCACCTGAGCCGGGTGCCGGCGCGCGTCGACGAGGAACTGTCCGGGCGCGCGGTGGCGATCGCGCAGTTGATTGCCGACCGCCTGGACTATTGCGGGGTGCTGGCGGTCGAGTTCTTTCTGACGATGAGTGGAGACCTGCTGGTCAACGAGATCGCCCCGCGCCCGCACAACACCGGTCATTACACGCTGGACGCCTGCACCGTCTCCCAGTTCGAGCAGCAGGTGCGCGCGATCTGCGGTCTGGGGCTCGCCCCGGCGCGCCTGACCACCCCGGTGGCGATGGTCAATCTGCTGGGGGGGCTGTGGCCCGCGGACGGAAGTCCGGACTGGTCCGACGTGCTGGAGGCCGGGCGTGCGCGCCTGCATCTGTATGGCAAGAGCGAGGCGCGGGCGGGGCGCAAGATGGGGCACCTGAGCGTGCTGGGCCTGCCTGGCGAGGACGATGCGATGGCCCCGGCGTCCATCGCCGAGGGGCTGTGGCAGGACCTGGTGCGGGCGGCGGGGGTGTCCGAGTGACCGAGGCGTTCCCGGATTCCCGTTCGCGCCGGGCGCGTCAGGCGGAGCTCAAGCGCGACCTCGAATTCGCCGATACCCTGGCGGGCGAGTCCCTGCGCTTTCGCACGACCTGGGGGCTTTTTTCGCCGCGCCGGATCGATGATGGCACGCGCATGCTGCTGGATCGCATCGATGTGCGTCCGAGTGATGACTGCCTGGACCTGGGCTGCGGCTATGGCCCGATCGGCCTGACCCTGGCGCGCAAGGCCCCGCAGGGCATGACGACGCTGGTGGACACCAATTTCCTGGCGGTCGAGTACAGCCGGCGCAACGCCGAGCTCAACGGCATTACCAACGTCGAGTGCGTAAACAGCAACGGTTTTGCCCAGATCCGTGACCGCCGTTTCGATCTCGTGGCCTCGAACCTGCCGGCCAAGGTGGGCCGGGAGATGCTCTACACCTATCTGCTGGATGCCCACGAGCAGATGAACCCCGGTGGTCGCATCTATGTCGTAACCATTACCGGGTTGCGGCGGTTTATCGAGAAGGGGTTCAAGGAAGTGTTCGGCAACTACGACAAGGTCAAGCAGGGCCGCGAGTACACCGTCGCGGCCGCCGAACGCGAGCCCGACTGACCATGGTCGAGGGGGCGGGCGAACTCCCGGTTGCGCTCCGCGTGCTGTCCGCCCTCCTGCTGGGGGCGGGGCTGCTGATCATGCTGCGACGCATGCCTTGGGAGGCCTTCTTTGTCCCCGGGCGCACGCAGCTCTTTGTGATCGCCACGCTGTGTCTGTTTCTGATCTGGGGTCTGCGTGCACAGACCCTGGAGGGCCTGGCGCTGCACTTTCTTGGCATGGCCACGATTACGCTGATGTTCGGCTGGCAGCTGGCGATCTTGATGGTATTTCTGGTGGTCGCGGGACTGGCCCTGCTGGGGGCGCTGCCGCTTGCGGCCTTTCCGCTGACAGTCCTGCTGGCGGGCGTGCTTCCGGTAGCTGTGACCTGGGGGCTGCTGCGGGCGACTGAGGCCTGGCTGCCCCGCCACATGTTCATCTACCTGTACGGGGTCGCGTTCCTCGGCGGGGCCCTGACGGTGGCGGCCACGGTGCTGACCTCGGCGGTGATCTACGGGCTGTTCACCGACCTGGCCTGGGGCGATATCTACCGCGATTACGTGCGCTATCTGGCCCTGCTCGTGCTGCCCGAGGCTGTCCTCAACGGCATGGTCGTCACCGGTCTGGTGATGGTGCGCCCGGAGTGGCTGGCGACCTGGTCTGACGAACGCTATGTGCACGGGCGCTGATCCGTTCAAACCTTCTTGTGGCCGCATTTCCCTACCGGTTTTTATGTTAATGAACCGTTCAGGGAAGCCCTGCTAACGTTCACTTCACGATGGGGTGCAACCCCGTTGGTGAGCTGCAAACGAGGAGACCACAACAATGAAAACCAAGCTGTTCGTTCTGGCCGGGATCGCAGGGAGTGTGCTGATGCTGTCCTCCGCCGCGCAGGCGGCCGACATCCAGGCTGGCCAGTCCAAGTACCAGTCCACCTGCCTGAGCTGCCATGGTGCACAGGGCAAGGGGCAGGCGATCTTCCCCGCGCTGGCCGGTCGTGACGCCGAATACGTGACCGACAAGCTCGAGCGCTACCGCGCCGGTGAAGAGGTCGGTTCCCATACCGGTCTGATGCGCCCGCATGCCCAGGCGCTGAGCGATGACGACATCGCCAACGTGGCCGCCTTCATCGAGTCCGAATTCAACTGATTCAGGCAACCGCGAAGTGGCAAGCCGACGGGCCGGGGTTTCCCCGGCCCGTTTGCGTTGGAGGGCCTGTCGCATGCGCCGCCTTTTGCCTGCCATGGCGGCATCCGGTAAAGTTCCGCGGTTCCGAGAGCGTGGCCGATGGTCGGTCCCGCTATCCCAGAGATTTCTGCGAGGCTTCCCATGGCACAACCCGATTTCATTGCCCCGTCCATCCTCTCCGCCGACTTTGCCCGTCTGGGCGAGGAAGTCGACAACGTCCTGGCCTCCGGCGCGGACATCGTCCACTTCGACGTGATGGACAACCACTACGTGCCGAACCTGACCATCGGCCCGCTGGTCTGCGATGCCCTGCGCAAGCACGGCGTGACTGCGCCGATCGACGTGCACCTGATGGTCAAGCCGGTGGACCGCATCATCCCGGACTTCGCCCAGGCCGGCGCCAGCTACATCACCTTCCACCCGGAGGCCTCCGACCACATCGACCGCACCCTGCAGTTGATCCACGCCGAGGGCTGCAAGGCGGGTCTGGTGTTCAACCCGGCGACCCCGCTGTCCTACCTGGAATACGTGATGGACAAGGTCGACATGATCCTGCTGATGTCGGTGAACCCGGGCTTTGGCGGCCAGAAGTTCATCCCGGCCACCCTCGACAAGCTGCGCGCCGCGCGCAAGATGATCGACGAATCCGGGCGTGATATCCGCCTCGAGATCGACGGTGGTGTGAAGGCCGACAACATTCGCGAGATCAAGGCTGCGGGTGCGGATACCTTCGTCGCCGGCTCCGCGATCTTCGGCGCGTCCAGCGACTCCGACGCGAACCGCTACAACAGCATCATCCAGCAGATGCGCGACGAGATGGCCAAGGCCTGATTCGCCCGGAGACCAGGATGTCCCTGAAGCGCCCCCGCATGATCCTGATCGACCTGGACGGCACGCTGATCGACAGCGTGCCGGACCTCGCCTATAGCGTGGATGCCATGATGCGCGAGCTCGGCCTGCCCGAGCGCGGCGAGGCGGCCGTGCGCAACTGGGTCGGCAACGGCGTGGAGAGGCTGGTCAAGCGGGCGCTGCTCAATGCGCTCGACGGCGAGCCGGACCCGGAGACCTTCGAGCGGGCCCTGCCGGTGTTCATGCGCATCTACCAGGAGAACACCGCCGGGCGCTCGCCGCTGTACCCGGGGGTGCGCGAGGGGCTGGACCAGCTGAAGGCCGCCGGTTACCGCCTGGGCTGCGTGACCAACAAGGCCGAGCGCTTCACCGTGCCGCTGCTGCGCGAGAAGGGCATCCTCGATGACTTCGAGATCGTGGTCGCCGGTGATGCCCTGCCGCAGAAAAAGCCCGACCCGGCGCCGCTGTTGCACGCGGCGAACGAGCTGGGTGTCGACCCCTCCGAGTCGCTGATGGTCGGGGACTCGAAGAGCGACGTGAAGGCGGCGCGCGCGGCGGGCTTCCAGATCGTCTGCATGACCTACGGCTACAATCACGGCGACGACATCCGCGACGAAAATCCAGACGCCGTGCTGGATCGCCTGGACGAACTGCCGGGACTGCTGCCAGCCCGGGCGGCCTGACATGATCGCAATGGACCGGACAGCGGGGCGATGGCGAAACGGCGATTGATCTGCCGCGCCGTCTGCCCCTCTCTTGTCAGGAACCCTTGTGATGACCCCCGAACAGTTCGACGCCCTGGCCCGCGAGGGCTATAACCGCATCCCGCTGGTGCGCGAGGTCCTGGCGGATCTCGAGACCCCGCTGTCCATCTTCCTGAAGCTGGCCAACCGGCCGTATTCCTACCTGTTCGAGTCGGTGCAGGGCGGGGAACGCTGGGGCCGCTATTCTTTTATCGGCCTGCCGGCGCGGACCCGGGTGCGGGTGCACGGTCACGACATCACGGTGGAGACCGACGGTGACCTGGTCGAGCAGACCACCGAGACCGATCCACTGGCCTGGATCGAGGCCTACCAGGCGCGCTTCAAGGTTGCCGAGCTGCCGGGCCTGCCGCGCTTCACCGGTGGCCTGGTCGGCTACTTCGGCTTCGAGACCGTGCGCCTGATCGAGCCGCGCCTGGAGGGCCCGGAAAAGCCCGATGCGCTGGGGCTGCCGGACATCCTGCTGATGGTCTCCGAGGAGGTCGTGGTCTACGACAACCTCTCCGGGCGGCTGTATCTCGTGGTGCATGCCGATACCTCGCGCCCCGACGGACAGGCCGTGGCGGCCGAACGCCTCGACGAGCTGGAGAGCCGGATCGGCGAGCCGCTGGTACCGCCGGAGGACCCGCCGCACCCGCACGCGGTGCCGGAGTATGTGCCGGGCTGGTCGGCCGAGGGCTTCCAGGCTGCCGTGGCGCGGGCGCAGGAATACATCATGGACGGCGACGTGATGCAGGTGGTGCTGGCGCAGCGCATGAGCGTGCCGTTCTCGGCGCCCCCGCTGAACCTCTACCGCGCGCTGCGGGCGCTGAACCCGTCGCCCTACATGTACTACCTGGACCTGGACGACCACCATGTGGTCGGGGCCTCGCCGGAGATCCTGGTGCGGCTGGAGGATGACCGCGTGACCGTGCGTCCGATCGCCGGTACCCGCCCGCGCGGGCGTACCGAGGAGGAGGACCGCGCGCTGGAGGTCGAGTTGCTGGCCGATCCGAAGGAACGCGCCGAGCACCTGATGCTGATCGACCTCGGGCGCAACGACGTTGGTCGGGTCTGCGAGATCGGCTCGGTGGAGGTGACCGACACCATGAGCATCGAGCGCTACTCGCACGTGATGCACATCGTCTCCAACGTCGAGGGCCAGCTCGCCCCGGGGCACTCGCCGATGGACGTGCTGCGGGCGACCTTCCCGGCCGGCACGGTCTCCGGCGCGCCGAAGATCCGCGCGCTGGAGATCATCGACGAGCTGGAGCCGGTCAAGCGCGGACCGTATTCCGGCGCGGTCGGCTACCTCTCCTGGTCTGGCAACATGGATACCGCGATCGCGATCCGCACGGCCGTACTGCACGACGGCGAGCTGCACATCCAGGCCGGTGCCGGGGTGGTGCATGACTCGGTGCCCGAGAACGAGTGGCAGGAGACCCTGAACAAGGGGCGCGCGGTGGTCCGTGCCGCCGAGATGGCGCTGGGCGGACTGGGGCCGCGCAGGCACCGTGGCTGAGGGCGTGATGACCGACGCAGAACGGGCAGCGCGAGCGCGGTTGTCGGGCACGCGGGGCGCACTCGCGCTAGTCTGCGATCTGTACCGGCCCGGTGCGGCGGAGGGAATCCCGGCATGATCCTGATGATCGACAACTACGACTCGTTCACCTTCAATCTGGTCCAGTACCTGGGCGAGCTGGGGGCGGAGGTCGAGGTGCACCGCAACGACCGGATCACGCCCGACCAGGTCGCCGAGCTGGCACCGGCCGGGATCATGATCTCGCCCGGGCCCTGCACCCCGAACGAGGCAGGGGTGTCGATGGAGGTGATCCGCCGCTTTGCCGGGCAGATCCCGATCCTGGGGGTCTGTCTCGGGCATCAGGCGATTGGCCAGGTGTTCGGCGGGCGCGTGGTGCGGGCCCGCGAGATCATGCATGGCAAGACCTCCCCGGTGCATCACACCGGGGTGGGGGTCTTCGCGGGCCTCGAGAATCCGCTGGAGGCCACGCGCTATCACTCCCTGGTAGTGGAGTCGGCCTCGCTGCCCGATTGCCTGGAGGTCACCGCCTGGACCGAGCGCGAGGATGGCACCCGCGACGAGATCATGGGTCTGCGCCACCGTGAACTGGACGTCGAGGGCGTGCAGTTCCACCCCGAATCCATCCTGACCCGGCAGGGGCACGAGCTCCTCGACAACTTCCTGCGCCGCCTGCCCCAGCCGGCGTGAGCGGAGGGAAGCACTGGTCAATGTACGCACCCGCGTTGGTGCCCCGTGTTTTCCGAGACCAGGAGCATCGTGCAGCGGGTAGTGGTTCTACCGGCCCGTTTTTGATTGATTCGGGGCGCAACGCAGGATCGGGGAACATGGGGCTCCAACCCCACAAGCTATTCAATGCGGGGGCTCGGCCGCCCGTTGTTATCAAAAACGGGTGTGCGCACGGCGTTGCGGCTCCCTTGTGCAGAATGACTGCACGGCGGTCACCGCGCCTTGTTCGCACGCAAAAGCGACTCGAGCGCGGGCGCGTACATTGACCAGTGCTTCCCTAGAACGCCGCACCCGGCTGCGTTTCGCGCTGCTGGTCGCGCCCCTGGCGCTGTTGGCGCCGTTCTCGCTGGATACCTACCTGCCGTCGTTTCCGGCGATGGCCGCGGACCTGTCCGTCGACGGTGCGGCGATGCAGGCGACGCTGTCCTCCTATCTGGTCGCCTTTGCCCTGGCCACGCTGGTAGCCGGGCCGCTGTCGGATGCCTTTGGCCGGCGTCCGGTCGTGCTGTGGGCGCTAGTGGCCTATGTCGCGACATCCGCGCTGCTGGTGGTGGCGGTGGAGTACTGGCAAGTGATCGGGTTGCGGATCGGCCAGGGCTTCGCGGCGGCGGCGGGGGTGGTGGTGAGCCGTGCCCTGGTGCGCGACCGTTTCGACCCCATCGATTCGCGGCGCGTATTCGCGATTGTGACGATCATGTTCGCGATGGGGCCTGCGATCGCGCCCATCCTGGGCGGCTATCTGCAGTCCGCGTTCGGGTGGCGGTCGGTGTTCGCGTTCCTGGTGCTCTACGGGGTCGTGCTGTTGCTGGCCGCGCGTCTCTGGCTGCCGGAGACCCTGCCCCCGGTCGGGCGCGTGTCCAGCCGGCCGCGGCTGGTGCTGGGGCGCTATGCGGGTACGTTGCGCAACCTGCAGTTCCTGCAGCCGGTGCTGGTGCATACCACCCTGTTCGGGGCCAAGTTCCTGTTCGTCGCGGCCTCGCCTGCGCTGATCTATGTCCATCTCGGCGGGGGCGAGCGCGATTTCTGGTGGCTGTTCGCGCCCATGGTGGTCGGGCTGATGCTGGGGGGCGTGGCCTCCGGCTGGAGTGCCGGGCGCGTGGCGCCCGAGGTCACGGTCCGCATCGGCTTGCTGCTCACCGGGATTTCGCTGGCGCTGGTGGGCTGGGCGGCGCTGGCCCCGGAACCCTCGGTGGCGGCGGTGACCCTGCCGTTTGCGCTGTACAGCTTTGCCCTGGCCCTCGGGATGCCCTCGCTGACCCTGCTGGCGCTGGACTGCTATCCGGGGGCGCGCGGTATGGCCTCGGCGATGCAGGCCTTTATTCAGCTCGGGTTTGCAGCCCTGCTCACGCTCTTCGTGGTCGACTGGCTGGATGACGTCCTGCTGCACCTGGTCGCCGGTGCGGCGGTCATCTGGCTCTTTGCTGCTTTTGTCTGGTTCGGCGGAGGATTAGGGAAACGCTGACCCCTATGCACACTCGCGCTCGAGTCGCTTTTGCGTGCGAACAAGGCGCGGTGACTGCCGTGCAGTCATTCTGCACAAGGGAACCGCAACGCTGTTCCCGCGCCCGTTGTGATCAAAAACGGGCGGCCGAGCCCCTTCGAGGCTGGCACCCCAGGTTCCCGGATCCTGCGTTGCGGCCCTTGCCGGTAGAACCACTACCGGCAAGGGCCGCGCCTAGCCTCGGAAAACCTGGGGTACCAACGCGAGTGTGCATAGGGGGCAGCGTTTCCCTGGTTCGTGCCGCGCGGGAGCGGGCGTTACACTAGCGCTCCCCATTCCCCGACAGGAGCAGCCCTGTGACCGTGCAGCAAGCCATAGCGGCCCTGATCGAATGTCAGAACCTGGACGAGGCGGCCATGACCGCCGTGATGCAGTTAGTGATGACCGGAGAGGCCACCGACGCCCAGATTGGCGGGCTGCTGGTGGCCCTGCGCATGAAGGGCGAGACCATCGAGGAGATCCGCGCGGCGGCCGGTGTAATGCGCGAGCTGGCGACCCGCGTGGATGTCCCGCGCACCGGGCTGGTCGATACCTGCGGCACCGGCGGCGATGCCTCCGGCACCTTCAATATCTCCACCGCCTCGGCGTTGGTCGCGGCGGCCGGTGGCGTGCGGGTGGCCAAGCACGGCAACCGCTCGGTGTCGTCGAAGTCCGGCTCCGCGGACGTGCTGGAGCACCTGGGGATCCATCTCGGGCTGGCGCCGGAGGCGGTTGGGTCCTGCATCGAAGAGGTCGGCGTTGGCTTCCTGTTTGCTCCGGCCCATCATGGTGCGATGAAACACGCGATCGGCCCGCGCAAGGAGCTGGGCGTGCGCACGCTGTTCAATGTGCTGGGCCCGCTGACCAACCCTGCCGGGGCGCCGAATCAGGTGCTGGGCGTGTTCTCCGATGCCTGGGTGCGGCCGCTGGCCGAGGCCCTGAAGGGACTGGGCAGCGAGCATGTGCTGGTGGTGCACGCCGAGGACGGGCTGGACGAGATCAGCATCGGTGCCCCGACGCGTGTGGCCGAGCTGAAGGATGGCGCGATCGAGGAGTACACCGTCGTGCCCGAGGATTTCGGGCTGGCACGGAGCGGGCTGGACGCGATCCGGGTCGACAGCGTGGAGGCCTCGGCCGCGATGCTGCGCGGGGTGCTGGAGGGGCAGGCCGGCGCGGCTCGCGATATCGTCCTGCTGAACGCCGGGGCCGCGATCTACGCCGGGGGTGGCGCCGAGTCGCTGGCCGCGGGCGTTGGCCGTGCGGCCGAGGCGATCGATTCGGGTGCCGCCCGCGAGCGCCTGGAGCGGCTGCAGGCGACCAGTGCACGATTGACCAATCAAGGAGCAGGAAGCTGATGACTGACGTCCCGGACATCCTCAAGCGGATCCTCGAGCGCAAGCGCGAGGAACTGAAGGAACGCGAGGCCTTCTGGCCGTTGCGCGAGCTGCGTGGCTGGATGGGGTCGGCCCCGGAGCCGCGCGGGTTCCGGGCGGCGTTACAGCGCGATATCGATGCCGGCCGCGCGGCCGTGATCGCGGAGATCAAGAAAGCCAGCCCTAGCCAGGGGCAGATCAGCCCGAACTTCAACCCCGAGGTCTTTGCCCGCAGCTACGAGGAACACGGGGCCACCTGCCTGTCGGTGCTGACCGACGTGGACTTCTTCAAGGGGCGTGACGGGGATCTGCGGGATGCGCGCGTGGCCTGCCAGCTGCCGATCCTGCGCAAGGATTTCGTGATCGACCTCTACCAGGTTTACGAGGCGCGGGTGCTGGGGGCGGACTGCGTGCTGCTGATCGCCGCCGCGCTGGATGACACCGCGCTGCACGAACTGTACTTCCTGACCCGCGAGCTGGGCATGGATGCCCTGGTCGAGGTGCACGATGCCGAGGAGCTCGAGCGCGCGAAGAAGATCGGGGCGGATCTGATCGGCATCAACAACCGCGACCTGCGCACCTTCGAGACGCGCCTGGAGACCACGCTGGAGCTGAAGGACCAGGTGCCGGACTCGGCGCTACTGGTCACCGAGAGCGGCATCCATACCCGTGAGGATGTGGCGCGCATGCAGGAGTCGGGGGTGAATGCCTTCCTGGTAGGCGAAGCCTTCATGCGGACCGAGGATCCGGGCCAGGCGCTGGGCCGGCTGTTCCGCGGCGAAGACTAGTACCACGGCAACAAGTCGCCCGGGGTTTGCTTGCTTGCTTGCTTGCGGGCGCGGCGCCCGCCCGTATTGGCTGCGGGCAGGTTTTCGCCAGGGTGCCGCTCAGCGGGTGCCGAACACCACGATGGTCTTGCCGTGGGCGGTGATCAGCCCGCGTTCCTCCAGGTCCTTCAGGACACGCCCGGCCATCTCGCGAGAGCAGCCGACGATGCGCGCGATCTCCTGGCGGGTGATGCGCAGCTGCATGCCGTCCGGGTGGGTCATGGCGTCGGGCTGGCGTGCCAGATCCAGCAGGGTGTGGGCAATGCGGCCGGTGACATCGACAAAGGCCAGGTCCATCACCTTGCGCGAGGTCTGGCGCAGGCGGGTGGCGATCTGGCTGGTCAGCAGCATCAGGATCTCCGGGTCGCGCTGCGCGATCTCGCGGAACTGGGTGTAGGGGATCTCGGCGGTCTCGGTATCCTCGCGGGTGACGACCGTCGCCGAACGCGGGTCATCCTCGAACATGCCGAGTTCGCCGAAGAACTCGCCCTTGTTCAGGTAGGCCAGGACGAGCTCGTGGCCGTTGTTCTCGCCCAACACGGAAACGGAACCGCTGACGACGTAGTACAACGTATCCGGTACCGTGCCGGAGTGAATGATCGTCGTGCGCTTGCGGTAGTGCCGGCGATGGCAGTAACCGAGGAAGCGCTCCAGTGCCGGCGACGGCTGCGCCGGGCGGTAGACGAACGGATTATTCATAGTCATGGCATCCATGGCTTTTAACGTCTCGCTTGGTGAGGACGGTTTTCAGTGTAATTCAGCCCTCCGTGAGCGGGACCCGGGTGTCGGGATCGAGTCACAAAATCCAACGACCAGCATTTGATTTTGTGTCTTGCATCTCAAAGTTCATGCATTTTTTGTTGAGTATAGGCCACACAGGGCCTTCCAAACGGGCCGAAGTTGTGGGCAAAAGGAGACGCGCATGCAGGTCAGGGTGAAGTGGCTGGAACAGGTGGCGTTTGTCGGCGAGACCGGCAGCGGCCACGCGATCGTGATGGACGGCCCCCCGGATGCCGGTGGTCGGAACCTGGGCGCCCGCCCGATGGAGATGCTGCTGCTGGGGCTGGGTGGCTGCACCAGTTTCGATGTCGTGGCGATGCTCAAGAAGGGACGCCAGGAGGTCCTCGACTGCGAGGTCACAGTGGACGGTACGCGGGCCGAGACGGTGCCCAAGGTGTTCACCGACATCCACGTGCACTTTCGGGTCTACGGCCATGGCCTGTCCGAGAAGCAGGTGGGGCGCGCGGTGGAGTTGTCCGCGGAGAAGTACTGCTCGGCCTCGCTGATGCTGGGGGCGGCGGCCCGGGTTACCCACGACTTCGAAATCCTCGAGGGCCCCGCGCCCCGCTGAGACACCCGCGCAGTCGGCGGGAATTTTCCCCAAAGGGCGTAGCGTGTTTCCCTGACGCCCCGGGACGTCTACAATCCGCCGTTCCCTGCGCACCGGGCAAGAGGAAACGCCATGCCCCGTCACAAGAAGCAGATCAAGCTCCACGGGTTCAACAACCTGACCAAGAGCCTGAGCTTCAATATCTACGATATCTGCTACGCCTCCGGCGAACGCCATCGTGACGAGTACATTGCGTACATCGACGAGGCCTACAACGCCCAGCGTCTGACGCAGATCCTGACGGACGTGGCCCACCTGATCGGGGCCAACATCCTGGATATCTCGCGCCAGGACTACGACCCGCAGGGCGCCTCGGTGACGATGCTGATATCCGAGGAGCCGGTGGCGACCGAGATGATCGGCTACACCGAAGGCCCGGGCCCGCTGCCGGAAACGGTGGTCGGTCACCTCGACAAGAGTCATATCACGGTCCATACCTATCCGGAGGCGCACCCGGAGGGCGGGATCGCAACCTTCCGCGCGGATATCGATGTTTCCACCTGTGGTCGCATCTCCCCGCTACGCGCGCTGAACTACCTGATCCACAGCTTCGAGTCGGACATCGTGATCATGGACTACCGCGTGCGCGGCTTTACCCGCGACGTGCGTGGCAAGAAGCACTTCATCGATCACAAGATCAACTCCATCCAGGACTTCCTCTCGCGCGACACCAAGGAGAAGTACCAGATGGTGGACGTGAACGTGTACCAGGAGTACCTGTTCCACACCAAGATGGTGCTCAAGGATTTCGATCTCGACAGCTACCTGTTCGGCCTGGGCAAGGATGACTACTCGGCGAAAGAGGCCAAGCGCATCGCCAAGTTGCTCAAGCACGAGATGATGGAGATCTTCTACGGCAAGAACATGAGCCGCCCCGCCTGATACGCGATACCGCGTTCCTTGACCGGCGCGGCAGCATCGCCTGGAGACACCCGCGGCGGGCGCTCCATCTGGCACACTGTCGGGACCTGTCCGCGAACCGGAGGTCCCATGTCCAGTCGTGCGCCCGCGATCGACGCCCGCCCGGCGATGTTTCGCAATCACCCGTTCGGTTTCATCTTCAGTGTCCTGCTGATCGCGGCCTTTGGTCTGGGGCTGTTGATCCTGCTGTGGTGGTATCTGCAGACGCGCTCGGTGCGTCTGCGCATCGATGCCGATCAGGTGCACCTGGAGGAGGGCCTGCTCAGCAAGTCCCATGTGGACCTGGACATTGGCCAGATCCGCACCGTGAAGGTCGATCAGAGCTTCTGGAACCGGATCTTCCGGGTCGGCGAGATTGCGGTGTACACCACCGGCGACAACCCGGAGTTCCGTGTGAGCGGTATCCCCGATCCGCACCGCGTGCGTGACTACGTGCGCGATCGTCGCGAGGCAGCCGCGTGAGTTCCGGCGATCGCCGCGACAGCCGCCTGGCCCTGCGCATACTGCTGGGGACCTCGGCGCTGGCCGCGTTGCTGGTGGCGTTGATCGTGCTGGGCGCGGCCGTCACCCTGCCCGGGCTGTCCGAGTGGGTCGCGATCACGTTCGACGATGGCATTGGGCTGCAGATGGCGGCCCTGGTCGCCGCGATCGTCTCGGTGCTGGTCATGCTGGTGTTCGCGCTGGCCGCTGGTGAGGGGCTGATCGGCGAGTTGCAGTTCATGATCCCCGGCTTTTTCTTGTTCTTTGTCTTTTTCTGGCTGCTGCTGGCCTGGATTTTCTGAACCGACCGGCGAGCGGTCCCGTCACGGAGTACTTAACGCGTGAGCAATCAGCAAGACGCCGACCCCAATGTCCCGCACCGCCTGACGCTGCGGCCGACACGGATGGAGGACTACGACGACATCCGCGAGATCATGGAGCGGGTCTACCACGACCTCGACGGGGCCTGGAGCGAGGCCCAGTTTCGGTCACAGATCTCCCGTTTTCCCGAAGGCCAGATCTGTATCGAGGACAAGGGCAAGGTGGTGGCTGCGGCAATCAGCCTGATCGTCGAGTACAAGCGATTCGGTGATCAGCACAGCTACTGGCAGATCACCGGAAACGGGTTCCTGACGACCCACGACCCGGATGGCGACACCCTTTACGGCGTCGATATCTTTGTCCACCCCGAGTATCGCGGCCTGCGCCTCGGCCGTCGCTTGTATGACGCGCGCAAGGAGCTGTGCCAGAAGCTCAATCTGCGCGCGATCGTGGCCGGTGGGCGCATCCCGGGCTACGAGCAGCACCGGGACGACCTGACCCCGCAGCAGTACGTGGAGAAGGTCAAGAATCACGAGATCACCGATCCGATCCTGACCTTCCAGCTGGCCAACGATTTCCACGTTCGCAAGATCATCACCAACTACCTCCCGGACGACGAGAAATCGGGCGCCTACGCGACGCTGATCGAGTGGCTGAACATCTACTACGAGGAGAAGGAGAAGCTGATCGGGGGCAGCCGTTCGGACGTGCGCATCGGCGTGGTCCAGTGGCAGATGCGCCCGACACCGGACCTCGACTCGCTGTTTCAGCAAGTCGAGTACTTCGTGGATGCCGTCTCCGGCTACCGCTCCGACTGCGTCCTGTTCCCGGAGTTCTTCAATGGCCCGCTGATGGGCGCGTTCAACCAGGAGTATCCGGCCGAGGCCGTGCGCCATCTGGCCGAATACACCGAGCAGATCCGCGAGGAGATGGTGCGCCTGGCGCTCGCCTACAACATCAACATCGTCGCCGGGTCGATGCCGGAGTACAGCGACGAGGTCCTGCGCAATGTCTCCTATCTGTGTCGGCGTGACGGGACCTGGGACCGACAGTACAAGGTGCATGTCACCCCCGACGAGGTCGCCTACTGGGGGCTGCAGGGTGGCGACGAGGTGCACGTATTCGACACCGACTTCGGCAAGATCGGCATCCTGATCTGCTATGACGTGGAGTTTCCGGAGCTGCCCCGGGTGATGGCCGAGAAGGGGCTGCAGATCCTGTTCGTGCCGTTCTGGACCGATACCAAGAATGCCTATCTGCGGGTGCGCCGCTGCGCCCAGGCGCGGGCCATCGAGAACGAGTGCTATGTGGTGATGTCCGGCTCGGTCGGCAACCTCCCCAGGGTCGAGAACATGGACATGCAGTACTCGCAGGCGGCGGTGTTCACGCCGTCCGACTTCGCGTTCCCGCATGACGCGGTGGCCGCGGAGGCGACGCCGAATACCGAGATGACCCTGATCGTCGACCTCGACCTCGACAACCTGAAGGAGCTGCGTAACCACGGCTCGGTGCGCAACCTGCGCGATCGGCGGCGGGATCTGTATGCGGTCCAGTGGAAGTCGAAGCCCGTTTAAGCGCTGCGCAAAAACGTGACCCGGTTCTCGCCGGGCCGCAGCGTGCGCTGGCGCCGGGCCGGGCGCATGCGTAACCTTCAGAGCGGGACTTGAGTCCGGCCGTGCAGGGGAGCGCGGTACGTGACGTGCCCCGGGGGGCTTTGATGACTGAACAACAATCGGCAACGACCCGCACCGCCATTCTGGTAGTGGATGATTCCAAGGTGATCCGGATCGCCCTGCAGCGCATCCTGCAGGGTGAGCGTGTGGTCTACGAGGCGGCGGACGGCGAAGAGGCCTGGTCGCTCCTGCAGCGCAATGCCGATATCGGTCTGGTGCTGACGGACCTGTCTATGCCGGGCCTGGATGGCCAGGACCTGCTGCTGCGGATTCGCGATGGTGCCGAAGGGCTCCCGGCCGATCTTCCGGTGGCCATCATCACCGGTCAGGAGAGCGACGAGGAAGCCAGTCGCGAATGGCTGCAACTGGGCGCCAACGCTGTGTTGATGAAACCCTTTGTGCCCGGTCGCGTGCGCGAGGTGGTCAATGATCTGCTGCCGCTGACTACAGGGGGTGGCGGCGACCAGCTCCTGCGGCAGGAAGTGGACCGGCTGCGTCGCGAGTTGATGCTACGCCAGCAATCCGCCAGTGAGCGCGAGGCGCAGCGCGAGATCGAACGCCTGCGCACCGCGCTGAGCGAGGCGCGCGATGAGGCGACGGCCGCCTTGCAGCGCGCCGAGGAAAGCGAAGGCCAGCTCGCCGAGCTGCAGGCGGCCGAGCTGATCGCGGGCGAAGATCCGGGCGAGGAGACGGCCACTCCGGACTCGTCCGAGCGGGTCGAGGAGCTAGAAGTACTACGTGCCCGCGTGCGCGAGTTCGAGAACGAGAATATCCGGCTGGACCACGAGCTGGTCGAGCTGGACCGCTTGCGCGAGACCGTGCAGAAGGAGCGGGATCAGGCCCTGGAAGAGGCGTCCCGGCTGCGTCAGGAGCGCAATCAGCAGTGTGAGCGTGCCGCCGCAGCCGAGCGGGCACGGGCCGACCTGGAGGCCCGCTGTTCGGAGCAGGACGGCTCCTCCTCGGCCCTTGCTGAACGGCTGGCCCGTCGTGAGCAGGAACTGGAGGAGTCGCGCGAACGCAATCAGACTCTGCGAGCCCGCATCCGCGAATTGGAGCTGGGGTCGGCGACGTCTCTTTCGGGGCAGGAACGTGACGCCCCCGCTGCGCGCGGGGAGGCGCATGAACCGCTGGTGGCCCGTGCCAACGAACCGATGTCGCCCGCACCGGCGATGGCGGCCGATACGCCCGCGGCCAGGCCTTCATCGCGCAAGCGCCGCAGTCGTCCGGCGCCTTCTCGCGGCTGGCGCTGGCTGAAGCTGGCGATCCTGGTCATGGTGGCCGTGGTGGTGGGGCTTGGGACCCTGATCTTTTTCCGCAACTTCTGACCGGATCGGCGGGGCCGGGTAGCGTAAATCGAGCGTGGCGGGCAACGGGCCCGCCACGCTCGAGCAGTGCCAGATACTCGAACTACATGCGTTCCAGGGCGCTCAGCAGGTGCTTCCACGAGTCGCGGTCAGCCCGCTCGTCGTAGCCCACCGGCATGTCGAACTTCTCGGCGATCTCGTCGGCCCCGGGGTTGGTGAAACTGTGCACCACACCGGAGAAGTCGACAAAGGTATAGGTGGCCTCGGCGTTATCCATCTCCTCGCGGAAGTCCGCCACCTGCTCCGGCGGGACCATCGGGTCGGCCGCACCGTTGAAGACCAGGACTTCCGCCGTGACGTCGCCCGCACTCGCCGGGTGGTCAGTCACCAGTGCGCCATGGAAGCTGGCAACCAGGGCCAGGTCCATTCCGGCACGCGCGGCCTCCAGCACCACCGTGCCGCCGAAGCAGTAGCCCACCGCCGCCAGCGCCTGGTCGGCTGTGGCATCGTGCTCCTTGAGCCAGTCATGGGCGGCCTCGAAGCGGCCCAGCATCAGGTCGCGGTTGCCGCGAATCTGTCCGGCGAACTCTCCCGCCTCGGATGGGTGGTCGGCTCTCTTGCCGCTGCCGTACATGTCCAGTGCGAAGGCGGCATAGCCCTCGCGTGCCAGTTGCTCGGCCCGGTCGCGGGCGTATTCGTTGTGGCCCCACCATTCATGGACCACCAGGACGCCCGGGTGGGGGCCGTCGCTGTCGGGGTAGGCGAGATAGCCGGTCATCTCCTCGCCATCATGATCGTAGGTGACCTCCTCGGTCTGGATGCCGGCCAGCGCCAGGCCGGGGAGGGTAAAGGCCAGTAGTGCAGCGGTCAGTCGAAACGCCATGGGACAACCTCCGTTGTGGGGTGCAAGCAACAATTAGTGATCCGAGTACCTGATTATGGTTCGTTCCGCCGCGATTTGCCCGGGCTTCGTTTCCCTGGCGGGGGGCATGGGGCTACAGTAGATACAGCGGGGCGTGCGGCCCTGTTGTGGAGAACCAGGATGTCCGAGATGCACGCAACGGAAAGCCTCGAGGCGCGCGTCCAGTCGGCCGACAAGCTGCTGGCGATGCCGCAGGTCGTGTTCGAAGTCGCGCGCCTGCTGGAGGATGACAACAGTACACCGGGACAGATCGCCGCAACCCTGGGGCGGGACCCCGGTCTGGTGGCCCTCGTTCTGCGCCTGGCCAACAGCCCGGCGTATGCACAGACGCGCAGCGTCGATACCGTGGAACGCGCGGTGAACCTGCTCGGACGCGACACCCTCAAGCGTCTGGTCGTGGCCGGTGCGATCACCCGCGCGACCGGCCGCATCCCCGACCAGGAGCGTCTGCCGCTGGAGGTGTTCTGGCGCCATTCCGCCTACTGTGCGGTCATCGCCCGCCACCTGGCTGACCGCGTCCTGCCGCGCCAGGCCGGTAGCGTGTTTCTCGCCGGGCTGCTGCATGATCTGGGCAAGCTCTTGCTGTTCACCCAGTCGCCGGAGGCGGCGCACCGCGCATTTCTCTCCAGCCTGGATATCGGGGCGGGGCCCAGTCCGCAGCGGGCCGAGCGCGAGCAGCTGGGTTTCGATCACGCGGAACTGGGCGGGGCGCTGGCCGCCCACTGGGGACTGCCGGAGGGGCTGGTGGCCTGTGTGGCTGGGCACCACCACCCGCAGTCAGCGCCCGAGGGGCACCGGTTGGCGGTGATGCTGGTGCATCTTGCCAATACCGGGGCCCACCTGGCCGAGATTGACTCGCGCGACTGGGCCGATGCCCCACCGGTGGACGAGGATGTCTGGCAGGCCGTCGGGCTGGAGCCGGAGGACCTGCTGCGGGCCGTGGAGGCGGCCCAGCACGAGATCGTGGATGTCGAGGCGCTTTGTGCGTCAGGCCCGGAGTGACGCGAACCTTGATGCGCTGCGGGCGGTCCTAGAGGCATGAACCTTCTGCGTCACTTTTCTGCGCTGACCGGCTTGCTGCTGGGCGGGTTGCTCGTGGGCTGTGCGAGTATCCCCGAAGGGATCGAGCCCCTGCCGGAGGAGCCCCTGACCCGCGCCGAGGTCCTGGCCGACCCCGAGGCGACCAAGGGCCAGGCCGTGGTCTGGGGCGGTGTCATTGCAAAGGTCGAGAACACCCGGGACGGCACCCGGCTCGAGGTGGTGGCGCGCCCGCTCAATCGCGAGGCTCGTCCGCGCGAGGTCGACCAGTCGGAGGGCCGGTTCCGTGCCTATATCGACGACTTCCTCGATCCCCAGGTGTACGCGGAGGGGCGCGAGGTCACGGTGCGCGGCCGGCTGGATGGCATAGAGGACGGCTCAATTGGCGAGTTCGACTATCGCTTCGTCCGTATCGACGCACAGACGGTACACCTGTGGGCCAAGCGCCCCCCGCCGCGCGATCCGTATTACTACGACCCTTGGGGCCCGCCGGGCTATATGGGCCCGTACTGGCGGCCGCACCCCTACCACTGGCGTCACGACCCCTGGCGATATGATCCCTGGTACTGGTAACGCATGGCGCACCCGGGTCGCTGCGCTGGTGCTGGTGTTTGCGCCGGTGCTGCTGGCGGGTTGCGCCTCCGGCCCGCTGGACATCCCCGATGCGGTGGGTGATCCGGTGCCCCCGCGCAGCGTGACGGCTGACAATCTGCCCGCCGAGGACCAGGTCTGGGGCGGGGTGATTGCCCGCGTCGACAACCGTGCGGACAGTACGGTGCTAGAGGTGGTCAGCTACCCGCTGCAGCGCCAGGAGCCGCAGACACGACAGGCGAATACGGGGCGTTTTCGCCTCAAGCTCGATGGTTTTGCCGATCCGGTCGACTACCGCCCGGGACGCCGCGTTACGGCGGTGGGGACGGTCTCGGGGACCGAGGAGGGCTCGATCGGGCAGCTGGCCTATGTCTTCCCGCTGCTGGATGCCTACTCGGTCCACCTGTGGCCGGACCCGGAACCCCCGAGGCCGTCGTCGGGCGTGCGTTTCGGGATCGGCATCGGGATCGGGCTCTAGTGTGCCGCTGGCAAGACTTCCTGACGCGGTCTCAAAATCCAAAAGGCATGTTCAAGCACGAGGAGTCGCTCGATGCGAGCAATTGTTTTCGACGCGCCCGGTGGGGCGGATGTCCTGCAACTGAAGGAAGTCCCCGAGCCCGAGCTTGAAGGGACTGAAGACGTAAAGATTCGGCTGCTGGCGGCCGGCGTGAACCCCGTCGACACCAAGGTTCGGGCACGGGGCATGCTGGTGCCAGGGGCACCACGTAACACGCCCGGCTGTGACGGTGTCGGCGTGGTCGAGTCCTGCGCCAGCGGTGTGCGCCATGTCCGCCCGGGGCAGCGCGTGGCCTTCTGCTTTGGTGGCGTGGGGGCGGACCCGGGTACCTATGCCGAGCAGGTGGTGGTCCCGGAGGCGGCCGTGGTGCCGGTACCGGCCGCGGTGACGGACCTGCAGGCCGCGGCTTTGCCGCTGACCTGGCTCACGGCCTGGGAGGCATTGTTCGAGCGCGCCGATCTGCAGCGTGGACAGACCGTACTGGTGCATGCCGCTGCAGGCGGGGTGGGGCAGATGGCCGTGCAGATCGCGCGCGCGGCCGGGGCCCGGGTCCTGGGGCTGGTGCGTCGCGAAGAGGCGCAGCGCCTGGTCACCAGCCTGGGCGGCGACGTGGTCGACCTGACCCGGCCCGACGCCGGGGAGTCGATCCGGGGCTACACCGACGGGCGCGGTTTCGACATCGTGCTGGACACCGTGGGCGGGCCGGTCTTCCGCGATGGGCTGGCACAGGTGGCCTACGGCGGTGATCTGGTGACCCTGCTGGCGCCGCCGGATGACGTCGACTGGAACGCGGCGCGCCTGCGCAACCCCAGTATCAGCCTGGAGCTGATGCTGACCCCGATGCTGGAAGGGGATCGCCGGCGCCTGAAGCACCAGGCCACGCTGGTGGCCGAGGGGCTCGCGCGCCTGGCCAGCGGGCGGCTGCAGGTCAACGTGGAGGACAGCCTGCCGCTGGCCGAGGCGGCCGAGGCGCACCGGCGTATCGAGGCCGGCGGGCGTCGCGGCAAGCTGGTGCTGCGGATCCCGGAGTAGGTCAGCTACCGAACAGGTGGCTGAATACGCGTGCACCGCCGATATAGGTGCCGGCCGCGGAGCCGAGCGTCGTCAGCAGGAAGACCAGCAGCACGCGCGAGACCCGGTTGCGCCACCAGCCCCTCGGGGTGGTGGTGTCCTGGCGCAGGCGGGCAAAGTCGTCGACCCGCGGTTTGCGCAGAAACAGCTCGGCCGCGGCCGCGACGAAGCCTACCCCGATGGTCGGGTTCAGCGAGGTCAGGGGTGCGGCCAGCGCCGCTGTGACCACGGTCAGCGGATGCGCGAGCGCGATAATCGCGCCAATGGCGGCCAGGCCGCCGTTGATCATCACCCAGTCCATCACCATCTGCAGGCCGATGTCCGGATTGCGCAGGAAACCGATCACGAAGCCGGTCAGGATCACGGCGACGATCACCCACGGCAGGACCTTGGGCCAGCGTGCCTTGGGCGGTGATTGGTCGAGGGAGTCCAGGATGGCGTCGGGCGGCGTCAGTTCGTCTTCCGCTTGGGTTGCGATCCCGGACAGGTGCCCGGCACCGACCACGGCGAGGATGCGGCGGTGGTTGCCGGACGCGGCCAGGCGCCGCAGGTGGGCCGCCATGTACTGGTCGCGCTCGTGGATCAGCGTGCGATAGAGGTCCTCCGACTGTTCGGCGAATTCGCTGAAGGTGGACTCCAGCATGTCGCCTTCCTTCAGCCGTTCGATCTCCGATTCGTCGATCTTCTCGCGCGACAGGACCGAGCCGAACAGCCCGCCGATCAGCCCCATGCGCTGCCACCAGGGCACCGCGCGGTAGGTGCGGCGTAGCGTCAGGCCGAGGTCGCGGTCGATCAGCGCCAGCGGCAGCCCGCCATCCAGGGCTGCGTCCATCGCCGCGCGCATCTCGGCCCCCGGCTCGATCCCGTACTGTTCCGCCAGGCGCTGCTGATAGGCCCCCAGCGCGAGGCTCGCGGCGATCATCGGGGCCTGCCCCTGGCGCATCACACTGAACAGGTCCATGCGCCCGACCGCGTCGGGATCCAGCATCGCGCGCTGGCGGCTCTCGCACAGTTCGATGGCCACCGCGTCGAACTCGCCGGTGTCCACGAGGGCACGCACCTTGTCGGCGCTGGCGCGGGAGACATGCGCGGTGCCCAGCACAACGACCTCGGTACTGCCCAGTTGCAGGACTCGGTGGGGTTCGTCGGTGATCAGGTCGTGGACAGAAGCACTCATCGCAGGGGGTGGTTCCGGTTAGGCGGGCGCGGCAATCCTAGCAGGGTCGCCGCATGGGGACGACCTGGCAGCCTGCCAGATCTCAGGACTCCGGCTCCTCGTCCCCCTCGGCATCCTCGGTGTCGGGGATGGGGAAGGCCTCCGGATCGACCGGCGCCGGGGCCTCGGGGATGCGCAGGGTGTCAAGACGTTCAAGTACGCGCAGGGCCCGCTCGCGCGCGGTGGCCAGCCCGGAATGACTGGGGGCCAGCGCAAGTCCTTCTTCCCAGGTGTCGACCGCCTCCTGGATCTGGCCGGCCGTGTACTGGCGGCGGCCCTCTTCCAGCAGGTGCTCGGCGCGCTGGTCGCGCTGTTCGCGCCACTCGTCGCACAGGGAGATGCGTGCTCGCTGGGCGGCCTGGTCGGGGCCGGAGGCATCTTCGTCCAGCCGGATGTCGCCACTACGGCACCACTGAGCCGCCCGCTGCAATTCGCCGGCCTGCAGTGCCTGACGCAACTGCGCGTTGATCGCGGACAGGCGCTCGGCCTCCTCTTCGCGGTCCTTGTCTTCTTCGCGTGTGCGCATCTCCTCCTGGAGTTCGCGGATGCGGGTGGCCCGTTCGCTGACCGGGGATAAATCCTGTGCCAGGCGCAACAGCTCCAGGCGCTCGCGGCCATCGCTGTCGTCGGCATACTGCTCCAGGGCCTTGGCCAGGGCGGGGGCGCGTTCGCTCAGGGCGTCCGGGTCTGCGGGCAGTTGACCGGTATCCGGAACCAGGGGGCGCATGATCTCCAGCAGGCGGAGTTGCTGAACCAGGTTGCGGGCCTCAAGGACATCGTGGCGCTGCTGCAGGGTGCGCAGACCGACCTGGCGCTGGCGCTCCAGCTGGTCAATGAAGCGGGCACGCTCCTCGCTTTCGGGCAGGCGGGAGTCGGCGTCCTCCAGGATCCCCAGGGCCTCTGCGACCGCGCCCTCGGCGGAAACAGCCCGTGCTTTCTTCATGGCCTGCTCTGCTGCCTCTTGCGCCATGATCTCGATCTGCTCTCGGCGCGAGGTCCATTCGGCGGCTGGCTCGGGGTCGTGCTCGTTGATCAGCTCCAGGGCGCGCTGGTACTCGCCTTCCTCGACGGCGGCTTCGATCTGGTCTTCCGCCGTCATGAAGGGCTGCATGCCGGCGCAGCCCTGGAAAAAAAGCAGAGCGAGGGCGGCCAGCAGCAGGCCCGGTCGCGCGCCGTGGAGCCGCATCAATGGGTGTCCGCCACCGCGAGGATACGAATGACCTCGGCGGGTTCGCTGACGCCGTGTAACTCGTGCGTCCCCCAGTGTTCGGTTTCAAACTGCCCTTTCACCTGCTCATGCTCCATGAAGCACTGCGTGGTTACCATGCCGGCGGATGGCGCGACCGTGACCAGGCGGGCCGCCACGTTGACGGTGTCGCCGACCACGGTGAATTGCATGCGGTCCTGCGCGCCCATGTTGCCGGCCAGCATCTCGCCCGCGTTCAAGCCAATGCGGAATTCGACGCGTTCCTCGCCCCGGGCCTCGCGTTCAGCGTTGATCGCGGCGACCGTTTCCAGCAACGCGAGCCCGGTTCGTGCGGCCGTCTGGCGATGGTTCTCGTCACCGCCGAGGCCAAACACCGCCATGGTACAGTCGCCCATGTACTTGTCTACCGTCCCACCGTGACGGGCAATACATTCCGCCATCGGACCGAAGAATTCATTCAGCATGCGGCCGAGTTCTTCCGGGGTGCAGCGCTCCGACAGCGCGGTATAGCCCTTGATGTCGGCGAACAGCACCGAGCCCTCGACCGCCCGTCCTCCGAGCTCGATCCGGTCGAGATTCTCCAGGATGTCCTGCGCGATCGCGTCGGAGACATAACGGCGCAGGGCCGATTCGACCTGGTCCTTGCGCAGCAGGTCCTGGGCCATGTTGTTGAAGGCGTCGGTCAGCTGGGCGATCTCGTCCTCGTGCACCATCGGCACGGGTCGCCCATGTTCGTCGACGGGATGACGTATGCGCTCGCGCATGGCATGTGCCAGGCGCTCCAGCGGGCGCACCAGGCGCTTGCTGATGTCGATTGCCAGGATCAGGCTGAGCAGAAAGACCCCGATCGCTGTCGCAATCCCCGCATTGATGGTGTTGCGGATCAGTTCCTGCATGGGGGTCGTGTCGATGTGCGCCTCGATGTACCCGACCTGTACATCCTGGAAGTACACCTCGCGCTGGTAGGGCTCTACCGGAACGGCGAGTGGCCACACGCCTTCGCTGATGCCTCCCCCGGGGGAGGGTGGGGTGCCGGCCGAGGCGATCACGCCGCGGTCGATGGCGTAGGCGGTGACCGATTCGACGCGACCGTCCTCGACCAGCGAGTTCAGCAGGGTCTCCAGGGTCAGATAGTCCTCGGCCAGCATCAGCTCGGCCGAGGTGCGGGCGACGGGTGCCAGGGTCAGCTCGGCCTGGGCCTGGATCTGGTTGTTGAGGACATTGGTGACCTGGTTCAGCACCACCACCGAAAGGGTGCCGATGCCCAGCAGGGTGAGGATGGCGACGACCGCGACGATCTTCCAGGCGATGGGGAGATAGCGTGGAGTGAAATCCCCCGCCGACAAGCGCCCGTTGTTTGATTTTCTGGATTTCACGATTGAGAGGCCATGGAGGGCATTCGGTGTGGGGAGGTCCATGCCCGCCATTGATCGAACAACGCGGCCGAACGGGCCGCGATGGCCGAGCGCTTGTTCAGGGAGCGGCCAAACGCCGCCTCGCCCTCGAGGTTGCTCATTGTGCCGCCGGCGCGGGCCAGCATCAGCGTTCCGGCGGCGCTGTCCCACAGGGCCTGCCCGCCGTGCAGATACAGATCGGCGCGCCCGGCCGCCAGCCAGGCCCATTCCAGGGCGCAGGCCCCCAGGTTGCGCTGCGAGCGGTACGGGGCGTTAGTGGCCATGGCCGCCGCCAAGTCGGGGGCCAGGCGCTTGTAGTCGACCAGGGCGATGGCCTTGTCCAGGCGGCTGGCCGGGGCGCGGGCGGCTGCCGGGGGGGGCGCATCGTTTAGCAGCAGGGGTCCGTCTTCGCGTGCGGTAAAGAGTTCGTCCCGTACCGGGTCGTAGGTCGCGCCATGGGTGACGCGGTCGTCTTCGATGCGCGCAATGGAGATCGCGAAAAAGGGCATGCCGCCGGCGAAGTTACTGGTGCCGTCCAGCGGGTCGACCAGCCAGAAGGCGGGTGCCTCGTCGAGTACGCGGGCCTGCTCCTGCCGCGATTGCTCCTCGCTCAATACGGGTTCGCCTGCGATCGCGGTCCCCAGCAGGTCGCGAAGTCGTGCATCGACGGCATGGTCGGCCTGGGTGATCACCGAGCCATCGGCCTTGTAGTCCACCGCGATCCCGGCCTCGAAGCGAGGTAGCAGCTCGCTCTGGCCAACAGAACGGAGCTCTCCGGCGAGTTGATTGAATGCGTTTGTGCTGATGGACATGGGGCGTCGAGTGCAGGGTGGTCGTCGGCAAGAAACGGAATGTGGGTATCATACCCGTCCATGACGGCTTTGCTGATAATCCTAGCCCTGGTTCTGGTGGCCTTTTACGTGAACGACTCCTGGCGCACCCACGAACGGGTGCGCCAGATCGCGCGCCGCAGTTGCGAGCAGGCCGGTGTGCAGTTGCTGGATGGCAGCGTGGTACGCACGCGCCAGTCCATTCGGCGCCGGCCCGGAGGCCTGGCCTGGTGGCGGCAATACCGCTTTGAATTCGCCACCGACGGGGCCAGCCGACATGTGGGCGAGATCTCGCTGGATGGCCGTCGTCTGCGCCAGGTCACCCTCGACCTGCCCGATGACGGGCGCCTGGTGGATGGCGATGGCGGTGCGGGGCATCGGGGCCCCGAACGATGACGCTGAGCGAGTTGCGCTATGTCGTTGCGGTGGCCGACCAGCGTCATTTTGGTCGGGCGGCCGAGGCTTGTCATGTCAGTCAGCCGTCTTTGTCCGTCGCCATTCGCAAACTTGAAGATGAACTGGGGGTTACCCTGTTCGAGCGCGGCCGTGGCGAGGTCAGCGTGACCCCGGCCGGCGAGCAAGTCGTGACCCAGGCCCGCCGGGTGCTGACCGAGGTGGAGCATCTGCGTGCGGTGGCGGTGCAGAGTCAGGACCAGCTGGCGGGGCCTTTGCGGCTCGGGGCCATCTACACCATTGGTCCGTACCTGCTGCCCGAGCTGATCCCGGTGCTGCGCGAGCGCGCGCCCAGAATGCCGCTGGTGATCGAGGAGAACTACACCGACCGATTGCGCGAGCGGCTGAAGCACGGCGAACTGGACGCGATCATCATTTCGTTGCCGTTCGAAGAGCCGGGGGTGGTCACGCTGCCGCTGTACGACGAGCCCTTCGTCGCGGTGCTGCCGGGCGGCCACCCCCTGCAGGACAAGAAGACGCTGACCCTCGAGGACATGGCGGATGCGACCTTGCTGATGCTCGGTGCCGGGCACTGCTTCCGTGATCAGGTGCTGGAACGCTGCCCCGCCTGCCAGAGGACGGTTACGGCCGATGGCAGTACGCCGCGCAATATGGAGGGGTCCTCACTGGAGACCATTCGCCATATGGTGGCCTCGGGTATGGGCGTGACCATTCTGCCGTGTACTGCGGTGGGGGCCGATCGCTACGCCCAGCGCCTGCTGGCCGTGCGTCGATTCGAGGACCCGGCCCCCAGCCGCCGGGTGGCGCTGGCCTGGCGTACCAGTTTTCCGCGGCCGGAGGCGATCGAGGCCCTGCGCCAGGCCATCCTGGCCACGGCGCTTACCTGTGTGGATTTTATTCAGCCTGGCGCGAACCCCTGAGTCCAGCTTCGGCCGGGGGTCAGTTGCCCGCCAGGACGCGGTTGCGCCCGGACTGCTTGGCAGCGTATAGCGCCTCGTCGGCCTTCTGGTAGAGGGCCTGCAGCGTCGTGTGGCGGCCCACGCTCGCGACCCCGATGCTGGCCGTGACCTTGACTACGCCCTCGCTTTGCAGGGCTGATGCATCATCGGCGGTCGCGGTGGCGCGGATACTCGCAATCGCCGTGCGGATGCGTTCCGCGCACTCCATGGCGCAGGCCAGGTCGGCCCCCGGCAAGACGGCCAGGAATTCCTCTCCGCCCATACGCACCAGCAGATCGGACTGCCGTGTGGCCGTACGCAGCGTGTCCGCTACGCGGCGCAGTAGCTCGTCGCCCACCGCATGGCCGTAGTCGTCATTGATGCGCTTGAAGTGGTCCAGGTCGATGGCCAGCACGGACAGTGGGCGGTCCTGGCGGCGGCAGTCGGCCAGCCATTTGGCGCCCTGGATCTCGAAGGCACGACGGTTGCCCAGCCCCGTGAGTTCGTCGCTCTCCAGGTTGGACATCAGCCGCCGGAACCGGTGGGCATTGTGCAGGGCGGGGGCGGCCAGCCCGAGCAGCGCCTCGATCTGCTGCTGTTCCGCGTCGCTGAAGCGGCGTCCGCGCATCAGGATCAAGGAGCCCATGGTGACGCCGTTGTAGCTGAGCCCGTATTCGATGCGGTGACGGTCATCCTCGCCGCCCGACCACGACTGGTCTTCGTTGTCGGTGTAGAAGATCCATCCGGAATGCTGCAGGAGGGTGTGGAGCTGCTCTTGCAGGCGCTGAAGGACGGCGTCGAATTCCAGTGTCGCGGTCAGGGACTGGACGAAGGCCAGCGCGTCAAATGGGGCCTCGGGGTGCTCGGTGGATTTCCCCTTGCCCGATACCAGGCGCAGATTCCCTGCGTTTCCGTCGCGATTCATGGCCGCCTCGCCGTATCCAAAAGTCTTGGGCTTAAGCTGAAGCGAATTTTGTGCCATTTAGTAAAAAAGATTATAAACAATGTGATGCGTTTATTGTCTTTCTTGGGGTGACGGAAAATCGGCGCCTTTCTGCCGGGGTGGCAAGGCAAGGCCGCCCCGGGCGGCAAGGGGTGGCAATAAATTGACGCATGGGTCAGGAGGGGGCTTTGAACTCGCACTGTCATGTGTGCGCGGGTAACCGTTTCCCTACACTACGCTCATGATCCGACTCTCCGATATCGAGCTGCGGCGTGGCCGGCAGGTGCTGCTGCAGCACAGCGACCTGACTGTTCACGCCGGCTGGCGCGTAGGGCTTACCGGGGCGAATGGCTGCGGCAAGTCCTCGTTGCTGGCCGCGTTGCAGGGCGAGCTCTCCGTGGATGCCGGCCATGTCGATGTGCCGGCGGAGTGGGTGGTCGCCCACCTCCCGCAGGAGGTCCCGGGCAGCCCCCGTCGAGCGGTCGACTACGTACTCGATGGCGATGCCGAGCTGCGCGAGCTGGAGCGCCAGCTGGAGTCGGTCGAGGACGGCGCGGAACACGCGCAGCTGTATGCGGCCATCGATGCGGTCGATGGCTGGTCCGCCGAGGCCCGCGCGCGCCGCCTGCTGGCCGGTCTCGGGTTTGCGCCGGAGGATGCCGATCGTCCGATGAGCGACTTTTCCGGTGGCTGGCGGATGCGGCTCGGCCTGGGGCGAACCCTGATGACCCGGTCGGACCTCCTGCTGCTGGACGAGCCGACCAACCACCTCGACATGGAGGCCATCGTCTGGCTGGAGGGCTGGCTGGCGCGCTATCCGGGCACCGTAATCGTGATCGCCCACGACCGGCGTTTCCTTGATGCGGTAGTCACACACATCGCGCATATCGAGCGCGGACGGATCGAGCTTTACAGCGGGGGTTACACCCAGGCCGAGAAACGACGCGCGGAGGTCGCGGCACAAAGCGAGGCGGCGGCCGCGAAGGTCGCCGCCGAGCGCGCGCACCTGGAGGACTTCGTGCGCCGTTTCCGCGCCAAGGCGAGCAAGGCGCGCCAGGCCCAGAGCCGGCTGAAGCGCCTCGAGCGGCTGGATGAGGTCGCGGTGATTCGCGCCGCGCGCCCGATCCACCTGGAGATCCCGACCCCGGGGCGTCTGCCCGATCCTCTGCTGGCGCTGGAGGCGGCGGCGGTCTGCGACGGCGAGACCTGCCGCCTGCGGGCGACCGACCTGCGGCTGCGCCCGGAGGATCGTATCGGCGTGCTGGGACCCAACGGCGCCGGGAAATCGACACTGCTGTCCCTGCTCGCAGGCGCGCTTGCCCCGACGGCGGGTGAGCGGCGCGTCGACCCCAGCCTGCGGGTGGGCTACTTCGCCCAGCATCAGCGCGAGCAGCTGGATCTTGCGGCCTCGCCCCTGACCCATATGACGCGGCTGGATGCCGCCGCACCGGAACAGCGCCTGCGTGATTTCCTGGGCGGCATGGGGTTTCCCGGCGAGCGTGCGGACGACCCCGTCGGGCAGTGCTCCGGCGGCGAGCGGGTGCGTCTGGTGCTGGCGATGCTCATCTGGCAGGCGCCCGCGCTGTTGCTGCTCGACGAGCCGACCAACCACCTGGACCTCGACATGCGCGAGGCCCTGGCGGAGGCGTTGGAGAACTATGCCGGCGGGCTGGTCGTGGTGGCACACGATCGCGAACTGCTGGCGCGTGTCTGCGACCGTTTCTGGCGGGTCGAGGAGGGCTGTCTGACCGAGTTTGACGGCGATCTGGATGACTACGCGCGCGAGCTGCAGCGCGAACGGGAGACGCCGGACGCCTCCGCGCCATCGGCGTCGCGCGCGCCGGAAGCGCCGCGTTCGCAGAAGGAGCGCCGCCAGCAGGCCGCTCAGGCACGCGCGGCGCTGCGTCCACTGCAAAAGCGGGCCGATACGGCGGAGCAGGCCTGTGGCGAGTTGCAGCAGCGGCTGGAGGCGATCGAAGGCGAGCTGGCCGATCCCGCGCTGTACACCGGAGATGCCACGGGCCGGCTGGCCGAGCTGACCCGTGAGCAGGGCGAGTTGCGTGCGCGCCTGGAGAACGCCGAGGCCGAATGGATGGAGGCGCTGGAGGCACTTGAGTCAGCGCGCGGGGATTCTGTGGGCCAGGTCTAATGCCCGAGCCTTGCACTCGGGTATTCGGGGGTCTATACAGAAGAGTGAATACACCGGCACGAGGAGTCATTCGCAATGAATGCACAGGAACTCAATCGTCGTTGTGTCGAACTCTTTCAGCACCCGGATGCACAACTGCACTGCTGGCATCCCCGGATGTTCTGGGAGACCCACATGGTGGAGAACCCGAAGCCGGAGGATCTGCAGCAGCCGAAGGTGGACCTGCGTGAGCTCGAGGTGCTGCTGGCCGAGGCCACGCACCAGGATTCACAGTGTGCTGCCGAGCTGGAGCAGGAAGAACCTGGCCGGGCGACCCTGATCCGGCACATGGTCGAGCGTGGCGAGATGCCACTGCTGCACCGGCCGCACTGATCTTGGCAGGATGAACTGGGTCCCTGGCGGGACCCCGGCCCGGTCCTCCGTCGGGCAGCTTGGGCCCCGGCAGATCTTGGCTGCCGGGGTCTCCTTTGTTTGGCCGGTGGCGCGCGTTACTACTGGCGGATGAAGTCCGAGAAGTACAGGGCCTCGATGCGCGGGGCGCCGGTCAGTTCCTCCAGCAGCTCGTTGAGCTCTTCCATCGCCTCCTGGCGCAAGTCCTCGCGGGCCGCGCTGCCGCGCAGGCTGTCGGGTGAGCGCCCTCCCAGGATGCGAATGAGCCGGTCCCGCACGGCCGGAATATGTCCACGAATCTCGCGGGCGTCACCCATCTCCGCAGCCTCGAGTTGAATCTTGGCCTGCAGGTAACGGGCGCGGTCGGAGGATTCCATGTTGACCACCACGGGTTCCAGGGTCACGTAGCGGCTGTCGAGGTCATCGACAGCGACAGCGCTGCCGGGGATCATCCACCAAAGCATGGCGAGCAGGAAAAGGCTTGGCGACAGGGTCTTCATGCGGAGATCTCGTGTGGCAAGTGGGTCCCTTGCGTGGCGATGGCCGCCGCGCGACGGTGTGGTTCCTGGCGATAATATCGGGCCAGATGATCATAGACCGCCGGCAGGGCCTCGCGCAGCCCTTGCGGCTCGAAGAAGAAGGCCTCTGCGGCCACGGCCAGGAATTCCTCCGGCGCGGTCGCGGCGTACGGATCCAGCGGCAGCTGGTCTTCCGGGGTGTCGTTCTCCACGGCCTCGACAAACGCCTCGTAGGCCGCGGTGAAGTCGCGGGTCCAGTCCTCGGCCGAGTGATCGCGCGCGAGTGGCGGAAAGCCGTTCACGTCGCCGTTACCGGCATCCAGAACGTGGGTCATCTCGTGCACCACCACGGCACCATCGCGAACGACATCGGCCCAGGACAGGATGACGGGCCCGCGCTCCCAGGCCTCGCCGGACTGTGGCATGGCCCCCTGATGCACGATGCCGTCCTCGTCCACCCATTCGTGCTCCGGCACGAAGGTGTCCGGATACAGCACCAGTGTGCGCCAGTCGCGATAGGGGGCGAGCCCCAGCTCCAGGACCGGTAGTGCCGCGTAGGCCGCGATCATGCGGCACTGGCCGGGGGTCGGCTCGGACTCGATGCCCACAAACTCGCGGGTGCCCAACAGCTCTTCGACCAGCCCCTTCAGGCGTTCGGTCTCTTCGGGCGTGAGCGTCGCGATGAACGGAACCTGGCGGCGCAGGGTCTCCCATTCATCGGGGCCGAGCGGCACACGGCCGCTATGGCCAGTCGCAAAGGGCTCGATCAGCCGCTTGAGCAGGCCGCGCAACGGATAATGGGGCGTGTCGTGCATGCCGACATCGTCGCACGTTTTATGTGCGGGGTGCCGCGTGGACGGATTCGGCGTGGCCCGGGGGAGGGGCAGGGCGGCTGGCGGCTATCGAAGGTATCGGGCTTCCTGTCCGCTGCGGGCGGCGGTGTGACGTGAAAGGGATGTTCTGTGCCAGAATCAATCGTTCGGGCGGCCCGTATGGCTGCCACAGGCAAGCGATGGAGTGGAGTGGATGCGCAAGCAAGCAGGAATCGTGGCGGGGCTGCTGGTGGCGGCCCTGTGGGTGCCCTTTGTGGCCGCGGATGAGGTCCATACGGTCGCGCAGCTGAGTCAGGCGCCGGCCGAACTCGAGGGTGAATCGGTGCGCCTGGAGGGCATCGTCGGCCAGGTCAACGAGGACATCATGGGGGTGAACTTCATCCACTTCGTGGACGGAACCGGCAACGAGGGTGACTACATCACGATTACATCCACCGAGTTGCCGGAGGTCGGCGACCGCGTTTCGGTGATGGGGACGCTGGTGCTGGAGCGTGACTTCGGCGCGGGCTATACCTATCCCGTGCTCATCGAGGACGCCGAGTTTACCGAGAGGTAGCAACGCGCCCTGATCGCGGGGCCAGAGTATTTCAGATGTCATTCGGGCCGCACAGGATGGTGCGGCCAACGCACACCCAGGGAGGGGATCATGTCCATCAAGAATCTGCTGACGCGGTTTGTACTGCTTTATTTCTCGCTGTCGATTGCGGCAATGGTGGTGATTGCGTATTTCGAGCTGGAGGAGCTCGGTACGCCACTTGGCATTGCGATACTCATGCTGGCGGTCATGTGGCCGTGCGAGGCCTTCGGGCGCAGGAACGGGCGCTATCTGTCGCGCTCCGAGAAGTGGCGGGTGATTGCGGTGATGGTGGCCGTGCTCTTGGGTACGCAACTTCCCGTTGCATTTCTGCTGGTATGGGCCGAAGGCAACGCACTGGACCCCGTGTTCCTCGGAATTTTGGGTGTTGTTGCGCTGTTGTACGCGGGATGCGTGGCGGGCGCGGTCAGCATCACCGGCCGCAATCTCCGCAAGCGCGGCCTGATTCCACAGGGGGCTTCCGACTAGTCGGCCAGGTGGCGCTTCAGCCACTGGAGCTCGTCTTCCGACCACTCCGTGGCTGTCACCGCCTGCCAGCTGTCGATGTAGTGCTCGGTGGCATAGACATGTCCGTAGCCGCGCGGTGCGGCATCGCCGATGGCCACGTCCACGGCCAGCTGCAGCATGGTGACCACCGGGTACCAGGTCAGGTCCGGCGAGACATCCGGGCCACGTGGCGACTGCATCCATTCGGGTTTGCGGTACAGCGCCTGTGGCTCGAAGAAGGTGATCGGGTCGCTTGCGTACTGCAGGTAGACGATGCGCATCGGGCCCCAGGAGGCGCCGGGGATGTCCAGATGATTCTCCTGATTGGTGAAGCGCACCACCGAGCTGTCGCGAAAACGCGGTAGCCAGGCCGGGGAATCCGGCTGGCGCTGGCGCGTGATGTCGCGCCAGGTCTCGCTGCGGAAGGGCGGCCCCGCCCACAGGGCACCGTTGAACGGGTCGCCGATCACGTCGTAGAGGTCCGCCGCGCGCTCGGAGTTCAGTGCGCCCAGGCTCAGGCCATAGAGGTACAGCTCCGGACGCGAGTCCTCTGGGAGCTGTTTCCAGTAGCTGTAGATCTCCGCGAATACGGCCTGGGCCGTCTCGTGACCGTACTGGGACTCCGACATCAGCGACAGCCAGCTCGGCAGGTAGGAGTACTGCACGGCGACGGTTGCGATGTCGCCGTTATGCAGGTATTCCACCGGCGCGATCGCGCGGTTGTCCACCCAGCCGCGCCCGGTGGGAGTGGCCAGGATCAGGACCGAACGGTCGAAAGCGTCCACCCGCAATAGCTCCTGCAGGGCCAGGCGGGCCCGTTCCTCGATTTCCTCGGCCGCATTCAGTCCGACGTATACCCGAATCGGGTCAAAGGCCTCTTCACCGGTGAAGTCCGCGATGTCGGCCGCGACCGGGGCGTCACCGATGAAGCGCTGGCCCTGGCGACCCAGGCCCTCTTCCCAGGAGATCAGCGACTCGGTACTGCCCGTTCGGGAGGGGTTGGTTGGCTGCTCGGCCCCGGGGTACTCGCGTACGTCGAACTGCTGGAAGCTGCGATCGGCGGTGCGCAGGCCGTATTCCAGGACGACGCCGTCGATTACGGCCCAGAATACTGCCGCGGCCGCCACCACGCCGATCACGTTCGACAGCCGGCGCGGGATGAAGCGCCGCAGGTGCTGCGCGAGAAACCGCACCAGCAACTGGAACAGTCGCCCGACAGCTAGGGTCGCGGCGAACACGGCCGCGGCGATCAGCCCCAGGCGGACCGGGAAGCCTCCGTCCACCGGCTCCTGATCCATCAACTCGCGGATGGTGTTCTGCCACTCGGTGGCCTGCCACAGAAACATCAGCACGATCAGTGCGGCCCCGCCTCCGGCGATCAGCACCAGTGTGTTGTGCACGCGCTCGCTGGGCTCGGGCAGCTCCAGGTAGGACCACAGCCAGTGGAAAAACACGCCCAGCCCGTAGCCCGCGGCCAGCGACAGCCCGGACAGGACGCCCTGCACGTCGTCGGTACGCGGGATCAGACTCGGGGTCAGCGAGGCGGCGAAAAACAGCGTGGCCAGGATCAGCCCCGGGATCGACAGCGACCCCAGGACACGTGTGGCCCAGCCGGGCCAGATGAAGCGCCGCAGGCGGGTTTGCAGACGGGCGACGACCGACATCGCGTATGCGGTTCCTTCGCGGGTGGAAAGCTTCATCCTGTCTGGCCCGCGAGACGGGTTCAAGTCTCCGTGACGAAGCCCCGTTTGCTCCGAGAACTACTGACCGTTCTGGCGCTGCGCGAAAGCATGTCGCTGGCGAAAGCGAAAGGCCGCTTCGACCATGCGCAGGGCCACACCGAACAGGGCCACCTGCAGCAGCAGGCCTCCTGTCGCCGCCCCGGCCGCCAGGCCGGTGGCCAGCCCGAGTGCCATCAGCAGCATCAGGAGCGTGGCGGCGATGCGGCTGCGCAGCCAGCCGCCGATGACGGCCAGCAGTGCGACCACTGTTCCCTCCATCATCGTCGGGGTGTGCTGCATCAGCAGGCCGAGTGCGACGACGACCGCACCGGCCAGCGCCAGCACCCAGCCGGCGGCCCGGGCCAGGCGCTGTGCCTTTTCCACTCCGTCGACCGCCTGCAGCAGAAGCCAGAGGTCGGCGCCGGCCCCGGCCCAGTGGCGAGAACGTGAGTGTGTCATCGCGACAGCGTACAACGCGAAAGTGACGGTTCTGTGACAGGCAGTTTGCGCAATCAAACCGGCATCTCCTCAAGGGTCATTCCGGCTGGCGGGTCTCCGGACGGTCTCTGTCCGGAGACCCATGCCCGCGGCCAGGCGTGGGCCACCCCGCCGCGGATTGCTGGTGTGTGGCTACGGCGCATTGCCTTGCGGGCGCGGGCCCAGGGCATGGTCCAGCAGCGCCTCGAAGGCCGGCTCGGCGCGTTCCACTGCCCGCTCCAGGCTCGGGTGCGGTTGTAGTGTGGTCATGAATTTGGGGTGCAGTATGGACAGCTTGGTGACGTCGTCTTCCTCGTACAGCCCGATATGGCCGCAGGGCATCATCGCGCCGACGTGCATCCCGGCATCCAGGATGTCGGGCCCCAGGGGCAGATAGCAGACCTTCAGGGCCGTGATGTCGCCACCGGCCAGGCCAAACTCGGCCAGAAAGATCCAGTCCTCCTCGTTCTAGGGAGACGCTGATTTAATCGCGCGTCCGCGCTCGAGTCGCTTTTGCGTGCGAACAAGGCGCGGTGACTGCCGTGCAGTCATTCTGCACAAGGGAGCCGCAACGCCGTGCGCGCGCAAAAGCGGCCGAGCCCCTTTGGGGTTGGTGCCCCCTGTTCCCCGATCCTGCGTTGCGCCGCTTGCGGGTAGAACCACTACCCGCTGCACGACGCGCCTTGTCTCGGAAAACAGGGGGCACCAACGCGGACGTGCGATTAAATCAGCGTCTCCCTAGGCAAACTCGCGGACGGTCCGCGCCAGTTCCTCGCGCGGTTGCTCGGTGTCGCGAATGATGAAGTGGTCGTCGGGTTCGGCTGCAATCGCCGGGGCGGTCAGGGCCAGGGTCGCGGCGACTGCGACCGACAGCGCAAGGCCTGTGAAGGGTGAATAGGTCTTCATGGTTCGTTCCTCCGGGATGTCAGACCCGCACGATCTCGGGCTTTAGCGACCAGGAGATCATCAGCAGTTCTTCCTTCTCGCGCTGGCCGACCCCATGTTCGTCCAGGGCCTCGACGATGTCGTCGACCACCGCGACGAATTCCTCTTCGCTGATGTTCATGCCGCGATGGGTGGTCAGCATGTCGCGTCCGCTGTAGGCCTGCGGGCCGCCGGTGCCGTTGCAGATAAATTCGGTCACCAGGCGAATCACGTCATCGCGATCCGTGTTGGCGTAGCGGTTGCGGATGGTGGCGTTCTGCGTGTGCTTGTCGAAGATGGTCGTGGCGAGTTCGCGGATGCGCGTCTCGCCGCCCAGGCGTTCGTAGAGACTTGTGTCGGTCATGATGAATCCTCCTCGCGGGGGTTATCGGGTGGCCACGTACCAGTTGTTCTGCGGGTCATGGGCCAGTTGATGGACCTGGATGTCGTGAAAGCCGGCGCGCGTCAGGTATTCGCGGGCCCGGGGCTCGCCCCACATCGCGCCCAGTCCCGGGCCGCCCTGGGCGAGTGATACCGGCATGCAGTGCATGCAGGACACGGTGTAGAGAAAGGGGCCCAGGGGATGATCGAGATCGTCGCGGATCGCGCCGGAACCGCGGATGTCCTGCATCAGGTAGATCCCTTCGGGCGCGAGTGCGCGGTGGATGCCCTCCAGGGTGGCCAGCGGGTCGGCCTGGTCGTGGATGGCGTCGAAGGTGGTAATCAGCTCGAACTGGCGTGCCGGCACGTGGCGATCGAGCGTCGCGGCATCCGCCTCAATGAACACCGCGTTGTCCAGCCCGAGGGTCTGCGTCTCGGCTCGGGCCTGCTCGATGGCCTCTGCCGACAGGTCGAGCCCCGTGAACTCGCTGCGCGGGTAGAGCGTCGCCAGCCGGTTGAGGATACGGCCCCTGCCGCAGCCGACATCCAGTACGCGGATGCCGCGTTCGAGGTGGTCGGTCAGGCCCGGCACCAGCGGCAGGATGTCGCTTTCCAGCGACGACAGGACGGACTGGCCGCTGTCCTCGGCCATCACCTCGTGGAAGCGGGCATAGTGTTCGTATCCGACGCCTTCGCCGGTATGGAAGGCGTCCACGATCCGGTCCTCCACCCCGCCCAGCAGGCCGATGTACTGGGCGAAGACGGCCAGGTTGTCAGCCGCGGCGGCCCGGGTCAGGCAGGCGGCGTGTGCCGGGGGCAGGGCGAAGCGCGGGCCCTCCGGCTCCACGGTGACGAAGCCGCCGGTGGCCATCGCGCCCAGCCATTCGCGCACGTAGCGCGGGTTAAGGCCCGCGGCCGTGGCGATCGCCTCCGCGGTCGCGGCGGGTCGGTCGCGCATCTGGTCGAACAGCCCGGTGCGGTGTCCGACCGAGAGCATCAGGCACACCGCGCCGTGGTTGAGGACCTCGATCAGGTGCTCGCCGAAGGCCTCGGCAGTCCGTGGCGTTGCTCTGGTTTGCGAGACAGAAGACATGGGCCGGCCTCGGGGGTGGCGGATGGCTTTGTCTCGAGCCTAGGGGGCGGGGGCGCCCTGCGCTGTCAGAAACTTGCGCCGGGCGGCGCTTTCTTGCGGCAAATGTCCCGCCGGGGGCGTCCGCCGCTGGCCGGCCACCCCGAGGCGGGTGCGGGTCGAGCGAGGAAGGCTCGAAAAAACCGTGTGGCCCTATGCGGCGCTGCCCGCGTGGATGCGCCGGTAGGCCGCCGGGGCAACACCGAAGGCGCGGCGGAAGTGTCGGGCCAGCTGCTGCGACGAGTACCCGGTGGCGCTGGCGATCTCGGTAACGCTCAGGGGGGTGCGGACCAGCAGGTCGCGGGCCCGCTCCAGGCGCAGGCGCGTGAGGTACCGATGTGGTGGCAGGCCATGCGTCTCGCGAAAGGCGCGCGCGAAGTGCCAGGGTGACAGACCGGTCAGGGCGGCCAGGTCGCCCAGTGTGACACGGTGATCCAGATGGCCGCGCATGTATTCGATGACCCGTGCCGACTGGTGCGGCGCGAGACTCGCTCGGCGCGACGCCAGTTCCTGGTGCTGATCCGCGAGGCGGGCGAGGCGCACGACCAGCACCGCGATCATGCTTTCCACGAACAGACGTGCGGCCGGGTCCTGCCGCCCCATCTCCTGCCAAAGGCACGCCAGGGCCTGACTCACCAGTGGGTCGGCCTGTGTGCGGGTATGAAGGGGACCAAAGTCCAGTGGGTCATCGGGGTCGCGTTCCAGGCAGGCGCGGGCGAGTCCCGCTGGTATACCGACAAAACGCATCCTGGCAGGGTCGTGCATCTGGCAGTAAGTAGGAACGTTCGGTGGGATCACCACGAACTCCTTCGGGTCTGCCCAGCCGGAAAAAGCCCCGGCACCGATGTCGCAACGAAAGCGAAAGGGCGCCCCGCAGGTGTCGCTGATCATCAGCTCGCGCACCGGCGGGGTGCTCATGCGCCCCGGCGGGTGGGCGTTCTCGATCATCGGGATCGGCGGGTTTCCCCGCGCGCGGACCTCCTGCAGGAACGGCGCGTCGTGCCCCCGCGCAAAGAAGTCGAGCATACTGGTCGATCGTTGTGGCATCGTCTGCACCCCGCAACCTGGCTTATAGGCCATGGCGAGCCGTCGATCCACTTGTCACGGGATGACCGCGACGGGGATGTCAGCGATAGACCCGGACTTCCTGCTCCCGGCCCTCCACGCCGCGGTTGGCGCAGAACTCCTGTTCATGGCCGTCGGCGTAGCGGATCTCCACGTTGAAACCGGCCCCGGGCGGGTGGTTCAGGGCCACACGGCGGCGTTCTCCGGGGCCGATCTCGCCCTCGCGCAGCGACGACTCGGACAGGTCGTGCCCGAAGTCGAAGTGAACCGCGCGGATGGGGACCTCGCTGTCATTGTGCAGGGTGACCATCAGGACCCCCTCGGGCGGCCCCGGCTCGACGCCCCAGTGCACTATCCCGGCGCCCGCTGCCAGCCCGAGCAGAAACAGCCAGGCGGCGGGCGTGCGCAGGGCATCCACCACGATCTCGTCCCAGCTGCGGCGTTGTCTTTCCTGGTCCACGGGCGCTCCGATTACCAAAAATAAGAAAAGACTAATATGCAGCGCGGGCGCAGGCAAAGGCGCGTATGAACGGTCAGGTCAGTGTTCGGCCTCGTTCAGATCCTCGGATGTGTCCCGCGACAGGTCCGCGGTCAGATAGTCCAGTGTCATGGGCAGGCCCAGGTCCACGCGCGGGAGGTGTTGCAGGGCGATGCGGATGGATCGCGGACGGGCCTCCAGCAGGTGACCGCCGCAGCGGCGGTCGGCGTCCACGAAATGCAGATGGTAGCCGGGCACCGCAACTGACTGCATGAACTCGGGGGTCCAGAAGCCGGCCATCGAACCCTCAATGCCCTCGAATTCGTACTCCGGCTGCTCGCGGGCAACCTCCACCAGCGGCCGGTAGGCGTCCTGGCGCGGGACCGAGCGGGTGCGCACGTAATCGAACACGCCATCCAGCCGGATCGCGTAGACCATGTTGTGCGACGGGATCAGGCGGTTGAACAGGGCGAGCAGCCCGTCGTAGTCCATCGGGGTGTCGATGGTTTCCTCGCTCCACGGGCGAAAGCGCGTGACGCAGGCGAAGGGCGTGCGTGTCTCCGGGCTGACCGCGTAGGCGCGGCCGTCCGAGCGCAGCTGGAAGACCTCGCCATCCAGGACCACCATCTCGCCGTCGAGGTCGTTGAAGGTCCCCAGCCCGAAATCGCCGCGATCGAGGATGTCGGCGATCGTCGTGTCCTCGCGATAAAGCCCCTCGACCAGGGCGTTCACCGGGGCCGAGACATGCAGGCTGGCGGCGGTCGCCGGCGTCTCCAGCCAGCGCTCTATCAGGGCCTGCGGGTCCTGGCCTTCGCGGCGGGCACGGGCGCTCAAGCGTTCCATCAGGTCATCGGGTAAATCGTTACTGGACATCTCGGTGGCTTCCGGTCAGCGCAAACGGTTGCCGGCAAGGTTGCGCGGGCGCTGGGCTTCCCGCAACCCCGTGCCGGTTGCATGTGACCCCGGGGGCGCATTCCGGTATGTTCGCCGGGTTTGCAGACAGGCAGGAAACGCAGCCCAGTGGGAACCGACGAACGCAATCTGCAGGGACTGGTCGCGCAGCTGGCGGAGCGCCTGGCGGGCACTGGCCTGCACGGGCGCATTGGCCTGGAGAAGGAGACCCTGCGCGTCGGCCCGCAGGGCTCGCCGGCCCTGACCCCACACCCGGCGGCACTGGGTTCGGCGCTGACCCACCCGAATATCACGACCGACTACTCCGAGGCCCTGCTGGAGCTGGTCACCCCGCCGTTCGACGATGTGCGCGAGACGCTGGGTTTCCTGCACGACCTGCAGGCCTTCGCCGCCGCCAATGTCGGCGACGAGATCCTGTGGTCCACTTCCATGCCCTGCGTGACCGCCGACGACAACGCGATCCCGGTCGCGCAGTACGGCACGTCCAACGCCGGACGCATGAAGACCGTTTATCGCATCGGGCTGGGGCACCGCTACGGGCGCAAAATGCAGGTGATCGCCGGGGTGCACTTCAACTATTCCCCGCGCCCCGAGTTCTGGCCGGCGCTCGCGCAGGTGCTGGGCGAACAGGACGACCGCGCGTTCCGCGACGAGCGCATGATGGGCATGATCCGCAACCTGCTGCGCTTCGGCTGGCTGGTGCCGTATCTGTTCGGGGCCTCGCCGGCGGTGTGCAATTCCTTCCTCGAGGGCCACGGCGCGGTGCTCGAGGACTTCGACGACGACACCTCCTACCTCCCGCATGCGACCAGCCTGCGCATGGGCGACATCGGGTACACCAACCGCAAGGAGGCGGACACCGGCATCAAGGCGGACTACAACTCCCTTGGCGGTTACGTCGACTCGCTGCGCTGCGCGATCAACACGCCCAGTCCCGAGTGGGAGCGCATCGGCGTGAAGGTCGATGGCGAGTATCGCCAGCTGAACGCCAACATCCTGCAGATCGAGAACGAGTATTACTCCACGGTGCGCCCGAAGCAGCCGCTGGAGCGCTTCGAGAAGCCCACCGATGCGCTGGAGGCGCGCGGGATCGAGTACGTCGAACTGCGCTCGGTGGACATCAACGCCCAGCACCCGCTGGGGGTGGACGAGACCCAGCTGCGCTTTCTGGAGGTGTTCGCCCTGGCCTGCCTGCTGCAGCCGAGCCCACAGCTGGAGGCGGGTGAGCTGGACGCGATCGATGCCAACCTGCTCGATGTGGCGCACTATGGCCGCCGCCCGGGGCTTGCACTGCGTCGCCCCGGCGGCGAGGTCGCGCTGCAGGACTGGGCGCGCGAACTGCTGGCCCTGATGCGCCCGGTCGCCGCAATCCTTGACCAGGAACTGCCGGGCGACCCGTACCGCCGTGCGCTAAGCGAGCAGTGGGGCAAGGTCGAGCAGGCCGATCTGACTCCCTCGGCGCGCATGCTGGAGGACATGATGGCGCGCGAGGAGGGCTTCTACCGCTACGCCAGCCGTCTGTCCGCGCAGCACCGCGAGGCGTTTCGCTTCAACGGTCCGCTGCCGCGCGCCGAGACGCTGGAGGCCCTGGCGCGCCAGAGCCTGGCGGAGCAGGCCGCGATCGAGGCGGCCGATACCCTGGACTTCGATACCTTCCTTGCCCGCTACTTCGACGGCACGCTGCGCGCCTCCTGAACCTTAGTGTTTGGTTGTTGATTCGATATTTTCGAATCTTCAAGCGGAAACAACGCGATTTATCTTCGAATTTATCGACATGATAATCGAAGCCATCATCCGTAACCGTGGCGACTGGACCGCTACAGAGGGAACCCCATGAGTCTTCTGATCAACGGCGAACTGCGCGAGGGCTGGCTGGAAGAGGAGTCCGACGAGAACGGAGAGTTCGTGCGCCAGGACCAGCAATACCGCAACTACGTGACCGCCGACGGCTCCGCGGGCCCGCTGGGCGAGGGCGGCTACCCGGCCGAGTCCGGGCGCTACCACCTGTACGTCTCCTATGCCTGCCCCTGGGCGCATCGCGCGCTGATCCTGCGCAAGCTCAAGGGTCTGGAGTCGCACATCGGGCTGTCGGTGGTGCATCACTACATGGGCGACGCCGGCTGGTCCTTCGATGACTGCGACGGCTGCACCGGCGACCGCGTGCACGGCTCCCGCTACATGCACGAGCTCTACACCCGCACCGATCCGAAGTACACGGGCATCGTGACCGTGCCGGTGCTGTTTGACACCCAGACCGACCGGATCGTGAACAACGAGTCGGAAGACCTGGTGCGCATGTTCAACAGCGCCTTCGACGGCATCACCGGCAATACGCTGGATTTCTACCCGGAGGACCTGCGCGAGGAGATCCACGCGGTCAACGATCGCGTCTATGAAAATGTGAACAACGGCGTCTACCGCTCGGGTTTCGCAACCTCCCAGCAGGCCTACGATGCCGCCTGGGACCGCCTGTTCGAGACCCTGGACTGGCTGGAGGACCGCCTGGTGCGTCAGCCGTTCCTGGTGGGCGACCGGATCACCGAGGCCGACTGGCGACTGTTCACCACCCTGGTGCGCTTTGATCCGGTTTACTACAGCCACTTCAAGTGCAACCGCCAGCGCATCATCGACTTCCCGGCGCTGTCGGCCTACCTGCGCATGCTCTACCAGCGCCCCGGCGTGGCCGAGACCGTGCGCATGGATCACATCAAGGCGCACTACTACGGCAGCCACCCGATGCTGAACCCCAGCCGCATCGTGCCGAAGGGCCCGGTGATCGATTACAGTGCGCCGCACGGTCGGCCGCTGGGGGATCTCCCGGCCGAACTCCGGAACGCCGCGGAAATGTGACGGTCGTTACACTATTGGCGAGGATTACGCGGGCCCGGGCTTGCTCGGGCCCGCTTTTTAGCGAGGGGTTGGCTGGGTGAAGGCGATTGGCTGGTTGCTGGGGTTGGTAGCTGTGCTCGCGCTGGGCGTGGCTGCCTGGTACGGGCTCGAGGGCGAATTCCAGTCGAACAGTGGCGACGCGCAGGCCGCCGACGAGGCCCCCGAGGAGGCGGATCGCCGCACGCCGGTGCGGACCTCAACCGTGCAGCCGCGCACCTTCGAAACCATTGTCGAGTCCCTGGGTACCGTTCGCGCCAACGAATCGGTGCTGGTCACCGCGAACGTGACCGAGCGCGTGGTCGAGGTCCTGTTCGACGATGGTGACGAGGTCGAGGCAGGGCAGATCCTGGTCCGCCTGGATGCAGACGAGGCCGAGGCGGCTCTGCGCGAGGCGCGTGTTCAGGTCGAAGAGGCCGAGCGCGAACTGGAACGTGTGCGCGATCGCGTGGCCGATGGCGTTGTGACACAGCAGCAGGTGGACCAGCAGCGCTCGCGCCTGAGCGAGGCCGAGGCCCGGCTGGCGGCCGCCGAGGCGCGCGTGGCCAACCGCACGATCCGCGCCCCATTTTCCGGCCGGCTGGGCCTGCGCCAGGTGAGTCCCGGTTCGCTGGTGAGCCCCGGTACCCCGATCGCGGAGCTGGATGATATCGAGCGGGTGAGGGTCGATTTCGCGGTCCCCGAGCGGCACGCGGCCGCGATCCCGCTGGGTAGCACGGTCTATGGTCGCAGCGCGATCGGGGTGTTCGAGGGACAGGTCTCGGCGGTTAGCAACCGCCTCGATGTGTCGACCCGGACGCTGACGGTGCGCGCGACGGTGGACAACCCCGACTTCATCCTGCGCCCGGGGATGCTGGTCAATATTCGCCTGGCGCTGGATCCGGTCGAACGGGTCGCCATCCCCGAGGGCGCGGTTCAACAGGTGGCCGATCAGCACTTCACCTTCCGCCATCTGGATGACGGCACGGTAGAGCGCGTACGGATCCGCATTGGGCGTCGCATGCCGGGCTTTGCCGAGATCCTGTCCGGGCTGGAAACCGGGGATGTGGTCGTCTCCGAGGGCGTGTCCCGAGTGCGGGACGGGCAGTCCGTGCGCGTGCTGCCGCCGCGCGTGCCCGAGTTCCTGGAAACCGGCGAGGCCGGTGACGCGCAATGATTATCTCGGATGTCGCCAATCGCCGTCCGGTCCTGGCGATTGTCTTCAACCTGCTGCTGATTACCTTCGGCCTGATCGCCTACGACAACCTGCCGCTACGTGAATACCCCGACGTGGACCCGCCCGTGGTCACGATCGACACCGTCTACCCAGGCGCCAGCGGCGACATCATCGAGCGCGAGGTGACCCAGCGGCTGGAAGACCGGGTCGCGGGGATCGAGGGCATCCGCTATGTGGAGTCCACCAGCGAGGACGGCCAGTCCCGCATTACCATCGAATTCAACCTGAATCGCGACCTGGACGCGGCGGCCAACGACGTGCGCGAGGCCGTCAGCCGCGCGATGCGCGACCTGCCCGAGGATATTGACCCGCCGGAGGTCACCAAGGCGGATGCCGACGCCAACCCGATCCTCTGGCTGAACCTGTCCAGTACCACGATGGATCAGCTGGAGCTGGCGGACTACGCGGAGCGTCACCTGATCGACCGCATCTCGGTGGTGGATGGTGTCGCGCTGGTGCGCCGCGGCGGTGCGCGCAGCTATGCGATGCGGATCTGGGTGGACCGCGAGGCCCTGGCCGCGCGCGAGCTGACCGTAACGGACATCGCCGATGCCCTGGAACAGGAGAACGTCGAGCTCCCGGCCGGGCGTCTGGAGTCGGTCGAGCGCGAGTTCACGGTGCGGGTCGATCGCCAGTACCGCACCCCGGAAGACTTCTCCAACCTCGTGCTCAAGCGTGGCGAGGAAGGGCAGCTGGTGCGGCTGAGCGACGTCGCCGAGGTGAACATCGGCGCCGACACCGAACGCAGCGAGTTCCGCGGCAACCGCGAGGACATGATCGGCCTGGGGATCATCCGTCAGTCGAATGCAAACGTGCTGGATGTCGCCAACGGGGTGAAGGCCCTGGCCGCCGATCTGCAGGACAGCCTGCCGGAGGGTACCTCGCTGGTGACCACCTACGACGAGTCGGTGTTCATCGAGGGGGCGATCCGCGAGGTCTACATCACGCTGGCCGTGGCGACGGCGGCGGTCGTATTCGTGATCTGGCTGTTCCTGGGGAGCTGGCGGGCGACCATCATCCCGGCGGTGACGGTGCCCGTGGCGATCACGGCGGCCTTTATCGGCATCAACCTGTTCGGGTTCTCGGTCAACCTGTTGACCCTGCTGGCGCTAGTGCTCGCCGTGGGGTTGGTGGTGGATGACTCCATCGTGATGCTGGAGAACATCCACCGGCGCATCGAGCGTGGCGAGCCCGGTCTGCTGGCGGCCTATCGTGGCGCCGGGCAGGTGGGCTTCGCGATCGTCGCGACCACCTCGGTGCTGATTGCGGTGTTTGTGCCGCTGGCCTTCCTCGAGGGCACGGTCGGGCGTCTGTTCACCGAGTTTGCGATCGCGATGGCGATCGCCGTGTTCTTCTCCAGCCTGGTCGCGCTCACCCTCGCGCCCGTGCTGTCCGGGCGGCTGATGCACAAGGGCGACGATGACACCGGCGCGGCGCGCTTTATCAGTCGCGGCTTTTCCTACCTGGAACGCGGTTACGGGCGTGCGCTGCAGACCGGCCTTAAGGGAGCCTGGCTGATCGTGCCGATCCTGGCGCTCGTGCTCGCGGCCGCCTGGTATCTGTTCGACACCCTGCCCGAGGAGTTTGCGCCACAGGAGGATCGCGGTGCCTTCTTCGTGATGGTCGACGGCCCGGAGGGGGCCAATTTCGACTACATGAGCCGCCAGATGGCCGAGATCGAGACCCGCATTCAGCCCTTGGTCGAGGACGGTCCCATCCGTCGGGCCCTGGTGCGTACGCCGCGCGGATTTGGCGGGTCGGAGCTGATGAACAACGGCTTTGTGATCGCCATCCTCGAGCACTGGGACGACCGCGACATGTCGGGGCAGGAGGTGATCGACGAGGTGCGGGGCATCGTCGAAGAGATGCCGGGGGTCGAGGCGCGCGTGGTCATGCGCCAGGGCCTCTCGCGCGGACGCATCGGTCCGCCCGTGCAGTTTGTGATCTCCGGCCCGGACTACGACACCCTCGAGGAGTGGGGCGAGATTATGCGCGAGGCGGCCGAGGGCATCGACGGCCTCACCCGCGTGGATCTCGACTACGAGCCCACCCAGCCGCAGATCAATGTGCGCCTGGACCGCGACCGTGCCGGCGACCTTGGTGTGTCCATGCGCGATGTCGGGCGCACGCTGGACATCGTGCTCGGGGGGCGCGATGTGACGACCTTTGTCGATCGCGGCGAGGAGTATGACGTGATTATCGAGGGCCTGACCGACCAGCGCCGCACCCCGGGGGATATCGACAACCTCTATGTGCGTTCGGCGGCCGGCTCCATGGTGCCGCTGTCGAGCCTGGTCACCTACGAGGAATTTGCCGGTCCCTCGTCTCTGGAACGCTATAACCGAGCCCGCGCCGTTACGCTGACCGCCGGCCTGCAGGACGGGATGACGCTCGGCCAGGCGCTGGATGCCCTGGATGCGAAGGCGGCCGAGCTGCTCCCGGCCGAGGCAGGAATCGACTACAAGGGCGAGTCGCTGGACCTGCGCACGGGCTCCGAAGCGATCCTGTTCGTCTTTGCGCTGGCACTGCTGGTCGTGTTCCTGGTGCTGGCTGCCCAGTTCGAGAGCTTTGTGCACCCGTTCGTGATCATGCTGACCGTGCCACTCGCGGTGGTCGGGGCATTACTGGGGTTACACCTGACTGGCCAGACCCTGAACATCTACAGTCAGATCGGGATGGTCATGCTGATCGGGCTGGCGGCCAAGAACGGCATCCTGATTGTCGAGTTCGCCAACCAGTTGCGCGACCGCGGGCGCGACTTCGACACTGCCGTAGTCGAGGCGGCGCGCATGCGTTTGCGGCCGGTGCTGATGACCGCGCTGACCACCGTGGCCGGGTCGATTCCGCTGATCCTGGCCTCCGGGCCGGGCGAGGAGACGCGCTTCGTGATCGGGGTGGCCGTGTTCTCCGGTGTGCTGTTTGCCACGCTGTTCACGCTGTTCGTGATTCCGGCGGCCTACAGCCTGGTCGCGCGCGGCACCACCTCGCCGCTGGCGACCACCCGCCGCCTGCACGACCTCGACGCCGAAGTCACCGACGTCGACGGCGAACGCCGCGGCGGCCGCGCTTCATCCGCCCCCCGCGCCGAACCCTGATTTCCCGTTGCCGGGCCGCCTGCCCTGCTGGGGCGGGGCCTGGTTCGTCGTCTGGAGTTTACGGTGGCTTCGTCCGGCCGCCTGCCGTGCGCTCACTCGCGAGCGCGCCGCGAGGCACTTTCTTGCTTGTCCAATAAAGTACCCAAAGAAGGGCACCCGGATTCCGCCCGGGGACCTTGCTCCAGGGCCCTCGGGCCGGCGGCGCTGAAACTCGCTGCGCCTTTGGCTTCGCTCAGACAGTCAGCGCCCCCGTTTCTATTTTGAATCGTCCGTCCCGAGGACCCTTCCGCAAGGGGCTTCATACGGGGGGATAAGGTCAAAACAAGAGCCATTCCCCAACGTTTCGCCCAACTCCGACGCCGTAGGGTGCGGTTGAGCGCAGCGAAACGCACCATCCCAGCGTCCGGGCAACCCTGATGCGATTCGCTACGCTCATCGGCATCCTACCCTTGGCGCCCGCTTGCGGGCGCGGCACGCTATGGCCGTAGGCCGAGCGTGCCGAAGATGTCCGAAGACCCAGCCTCCATCCAGAAGCACGAACATGGGGATCGCCGCTGTTTAGACCTTCAGCCCCCGTTGTCGTCGCGCCGAGTGGAGAGGGTTTTCGCGGGAAGAGAGGCGCTGACTGTCTGAGCGAAGCGACAGCGCAGCGAGTTTCAGCGCCGCCCGCGAAAAGCCTCGGAGCGAGGGAAACCCCGGCCCGCATAGCGGGCCGGGGTCGCGGCAGTCGGGCGTGTTTCTTGGATACTTCTTTGCACGAGCAAATAAGCCCGTTTTTGATCAACAACGGGCGCGGTGCGCTGGCGAGACAGCGCATGGCAGGCGGCGGACCGAAGCCACCGTAAACACCGGATGCCGAACCAGAGCCAGCCACAACAAGACAGGCGGCCCGGCAACGGGAAATCAGGGTTCGGCGCGTGGGGCGGATGAGGCGCGGGTGTCGTCGAACCAGAGCCAGGCGACGGCGATGGTCAGCAGCGCGACGACCGGCAGCATGGCCAGGTTCAGGCCGTCCCAGCCCAGTGGTCGCAGCAGTGCGCCAGCCAGCAGCGAGCCGGCCGTGACCAGCGTGAAGATGGTCAGGTCGTTCACACCCTGGACCTTGCCCTTCTCGGTGGCGGTATGCGTGGTCGTCAGCAGCGTGCTGCCGCCAATGAACAGGAAGTTCCAGCCGACCCCCAGCAGGAACAGCGCCAGCCAGAAATGCCCCAGCGTCTCCCCGTGCGCGGCAACCGCCACGCTGAACAGCACCAGCGCATTGCCGAGCGCCAGGATGCGTGTGATCCCAAGGCGGGTGATCAGGTGGCCGGTCACAAACGAAGGCGCGAACATCCCCAGCACGTGCCACTGCATCACCAGTGCGACCTGACCCATGTCGAAGTCCGCCTGGCGCATGGCCAGCGGGGTCGCCGTCATCAGCAGCACCATGACCGCATAGCCCAGTGCGGCCGCGGTCAGGGCCACAAGGAAGCGACCCTGCGGCAGGATCTCGGCCATCGGCCGGGCGGGCCCGCGTTCCTCTGGCGGCGGCGCCGGCACGCGCAGCCAGGCCAGCAGCGCCATCGCCAGCAGGGCCAGGGCGCCGAGGACCAGGTAGGGTCCGGCCTCCGGCGTGTCCGGCAGCAGGGCCTGGGCATGGTGGGCGTTCCACGGGCCGAGGAAGGCGGCCACGACCCCGCCGGCCATCACCAGTGAGATCGCTCGCGGGCGAAAGGCGGAGCTGGCCACGTCGGCGGCGGCAAAGCGGTAGTACATCGCGAACGCCTGGTAGGCCCCCAGCAGCAGGTTGCCGAGCACGAACAGCCAGAAGGCCTCCGCGAAGACCCCGGCCGCCGCCAGTGCGGCGCCACCGACCCCGCCCACGCTGGTGCCCAGCAGGAAGCCGGTGCGCCGCCCGAAGCGCTTCATGAACAGCGAGGCGGGCAGGGTGGTGACCAGGGTCCCGACCATCATCGCGGCGACCGGCAGGGTGGCCAGGGCCGGGTCCGTGGCCAGGCGCTCCCCGACCACGCCGCTCAGTGTCATCACGGTGACCGCGGCGATCAGAAACAGGGCCTGTGCCGTGGCCAGCAGCAGGACATTCACGCGTTCGCGCGGGGTGATCGAAGAGGACACGGGATTCCTTTCCACGGGAGTGGCGACGTACTCAGGCGCGTGGGCGAAAATCGAGCACGGCGGAGTTGATGCAGTAACGCAGTCCGGTCGGGGGCGGGCCGTCGGGGAAGACGTGTCCCAGGTGCGAGTCGCAGCCCGCGCAGCGGACCTCGGTGCGTTCCATGCCCAGCGAGCGGTCGCGGTACTCGCTCACGGCGTCGGGCGCGGCAGGGGCCGTATAGCTGGGCCATCCGGAGCCGGAATCGAACTTGGTGGTGGAGTCGAACAGCGCGGTACCGCAGGCTACGCAGTGATAGACGCCATCCGCCTTGTGGTCGTGATAGGCCCCGGTGAATGGGCGCTCGGTCCCGCCTTCGCGGGCGATGCGGTACTGCTCGGGTGTCAGGCGTGCGCGCAGGTCGTCGTCGGGATGATCTGGGTTATTCATTGCAGCCTCCGGGTGGTGCTATGGTGCGTACAAACCGAGAATGACCGGGATCGTAGCACTGCCCGGAGGGTCTCGACTGGATACGATGGACCGCTGGAGGTGGTCGTGAGTTGCCCGGATTGCGAACGTATCGATCTCCTGCCGGCGGAATCCGGCACCCTGTATCTCGCGCCGGTTCTGGCGCATACCCGCGCAGTCTTGCGCAGCCGCATGGTGGAGGAACAACTCCCCTGCAGCGAACCCGTCTCCGGCATTCTTGCAATGCCGGTCGACAATAACGGGGGGCTGGGTGACACCCTGGTGCGCTTGGAGCAGGCCTTGAGCGGTGCGGAACAGTCCGGTTGTCGGGCGACCTTCGTCCCGGGCGACGAGACCTTCAGCCTCGCCCATCTGCAGGACACCCACCTGCTGTCCACGCTGATCGCTCGCCACAACGCCCGCGATCTGGCGGCGATCCTCGCGAACGACTCGCTGGACTTTCATTTCCAGCCGATCGTGCACGCCGCCCAGCCCGAAGAGGTGTTCGCCTACGAGGCGCTGGTGCGTGCCCGCACGCCCGCCGGCGACGTGATCCCGCCGAATGAGTTGTTCAAGACGGCGCGGGCGGCCGAGCTGCTGTTCCATCTCGACCGCTCGGCGCGGATCAACGCAATTCGCCGCGCCACCGAACGCGGGATCGGGAGTCGGCTGTTCATCAACTTCAACCCCACGGCGATCTACGACCCGGCGTTCTGTCTGGAGACGACGGTGCGCGAGATCCTGTCGCGTCCGGACGGGGATGGTCCGAGCGGTTTCGTGTTCGAGGTGATCGAGAGCGACTACGTGACCGATGTCGATCACCTCTCGCGCATCGTCGATCGCTATCGCCGTGCCGGTTTCCAGGTGGCACTCGACGATCTCGGCGCGGGTTATGCCTCGCTGAACATGCTTTCGCAGCTGCGCCCGGACTACGTGAAGATCGACCGCCAGCTGGTCAGTGGCATCGACGGTGATATCTATCAGCAGAAGATTCTCGGCAAGATCACCGAACTGGCGCGCGAGCTCGAGATCCAGACCGTCGCCGAGGGCATCGAGACGGTGGAGGAGTGGCGCTGGCTCAAGGACCAGGTCGACTACTGCCAGGGATACCTGTTCGCCCGTCCGGCCGCCGAGCCGCCCATGCCCGTGCATCCGGAGGCCTGAACCGTGGTTTCTCTGGGGCGGTGCACATCCGACCCGTGTCTCCCTTAGACTCAAGGGTATGAACCAGCTTCCGCCCGATGCCCGAAACCCGACGCTGGAGTCCGCCTTCCAGCTTCTTCGTGATGCCGAGGTGCGCTATCAAGGCCGTACGGTGGGGACCGTCGCCAGCCTGGATGCCCGCGCGCCTGCGGACAACTACGCGGACTGCTTTATCCGCGATTTCGTGCCCTCCGGGCTCGTCTACCTGCTGAACGACGAGCCCGAGGTGGTGCGCGACTTCCTGTCGCTGATCCTGCAAATCCGCGATACCCAGGAAGAAATCGAGGGTCACCGCCGTCTGCCGCGCGTGATGCCGGCGAGCTTTCGCGTGTTCACCGACGAGAACGGTCGCGAGGGGCTGGCGGCCGATTTCGGCGATCGCGCGATCGGCCGCGTGGCCCCGGTGGATTCGATGATGTGGTGGGTGCTGCTGCTGCGCGCCTATCAGAACCGCACCGGAGATCACGACTTCATCAAAAGCCAGGATGTGCAGCGCGGCATCCGGTTGATCCTCAGTATCTGTCTGCAGGACCGCTTCGAGGTCTTCCCGACCCTGCTGGTGCCGGACGGCAGCTTCATGATCGACCGGCGCATGGGCGTGTTCGGCCACCCGCTGGAGATTCAGGCGCTGTTCTACGGCATGCTGAAGGCCTCCTTGGCGATGCTGGAACCCTGCGATACCGACTCCGAGCAGCTCTGCGAGCAGTCCGCGATCCGTACCCGGCAACTGTCCGATTACATCCGCCACTACTACTGGCTGGATCTCGAGCGACTGAACCACATCCACCGCTACCGTACCGAGCACTTCGGCCACGAGTCGGAGAATGCGCTGAACATCTATCCCGAGAGCATCCCTGACTGGCTGGTGGACTGGCTGCCCTCGGAGAGCGGGTATCTGGTCGGCAACCTGGGGCCGGGGCGGATGGATTTTCGCTTCTTCAGCTTCGGCAATCTGCTGGCGGTTCTGTTCGGGCTGGCCGACGAGCGCCAGTCGCGCTCGATCATGCAGACCTTCGAGCAGCGCTTCGAGGACCTGATCGGGACCATGCCGGTGAAGATCTGCTACCCGGCGATGAGCGGCGAGGAATGGCGCCTGCTGACCGGCTCCGACCCCAAGAACACGCCATGGTCCTACCACAATGGTGGCAACTGGCCGGCGTTGCTGTGGGCGTTTACCGGTGCCGCGCTGCGGGTCGGGCGCCCGGATCTCGCGCGCAGCGTGCATGCAGTGGCGGCCGAACGGCTGCATCGCGACGACTGGCCGGAGTATTACGACGGCCGTCACGGCCGGTTGATCGGTCGGCGCGCCAACTATCAGCAGACCTGGTCGGCTACCGCCGTCCTGGTTTCACAGGCCCTGCTCGACAACCCCGATACCATGAGCCTGTTCGACAGCCCCGAACCCGAATTGCCATGAGGCATGTGCGTCCATGAAAAAGACCCAGAGCAAGGCCCGTGATGGGGAGGGCCTGTACCTCGTCCTGATCAGTGTCCACGGCTTGATGCGGGGGCGGGATCTGGAGCTGGGGCGCGACGCCGACACCGGTGGGCAGACGCTGTACGTAGTCGAGCTGGCGCGCGCGCTGGCGCGACACCCGCAGGTGGGGCGGGTCGATCTGCTCACACGGCGCATTGTCGACAGCCGGGTCGCGGACGACTACGCCGAACGCGAGGAGCCACTCGGCGACGGCGCCTTTATTGTGCGTCTGGATTGCGGACCCAAACGCTACCTGCGCAAGGAAAAGCTCTGGCCCTATCTCGACTGCTTCGCCGACAACGCCCTCGGGCATATCCGCGAGGTGGGGCTGCGCCCGGACGTGATTCACGGGCACTACGCCGATGCCGGGCATGTGGCGGTGCGCCTGTCCAACCTGCTGGGCGCGCCGATGCTCCAGACCGGGCATTCCCTGGGTCGGGTCAAGCGCGAGCGTCTGCGCGAGGGCGGGATGTCCGACGACGACATCGAGTCGCGCTATAACATCGCCACCCGCATCCACGCCGAGGAAGAGGCCCTGGCCCATTCCCATCGGGTGATTGCCAGCACTCGCCAGGAGATTGGCGAGCAGTACGCGACCTACGACAACTACCAGCCCGAACGCATGGAGGTGATCCCACCCGGGACCGACCTCGAACGCTTCTACCCGCCCAAACGCGGCCAGCGCAAGCCGCCGATCTGGCCCGAGATCCGGCGGTTTCTGCAAAAGCCGGATCGCCCGCTGATCATGGCGCTCTCCAGGGCCGACGAGCGCAAGAACATCCGCGCCCTGGTCGAGGCCTACGCCGGCAACGAGTGGCTGCGGGAGAACGCCAATCTGGTGATCGTGGCCGGCAATCGCGATGACATCCGCGACCTCGACAAGGGTGCGCGCGACGTACTAAAGGACCTGCTGCTGCGCATCGACCGCCACGACCTCTACGGCCGTGTGGCCTACCCGAAGCACCACAGCCCCGAGGACGTGCCGGACCTCTACCGCCTGGTCGCGTCCAGCAAGGGGGTGTTCGTCAATCCAGCGCTGACCGAGCCGTTTGGCCTGACCCTGATCGAGGCCGCGGCCAGCGGGGCCCCGATCGTCGCCACCAATGACGGGGGGCCCGAAGAGATCATCTCGCGCTGCCACAACGGGTTGCTGGTCGACCCGCTGGACCCGGAAGGGATCGCCGATGCGATCCAGGGCATCCTCGCGGACCGCCCGCGCTGGCAGCGCTATTCGCGCGCGGGCCTGAAGGGCGTGCGCCAGCACTACTCCTGGGACGGACATGCCGAGAAGTACGTGAGGTTGGTCAAGGCGCTCAGCAAGGAGGTGCGCCAGACACGGCGCGAACAGCGCTCGACCTCCGGTCGGCTGGCCAAGGCCGACCGTGCCGTGATCACGGACATCGACAACACCCTGCTGGGCAACGACAAGGCCACGCGGGCCTTTGTCGCCTGGCTCAAACGCCACCGCAAGCAGGTGGTATTCGGTGTGGCCACGGGCCGGCGGCTGGATTCCGCCGCGGCCGTGCTGGAAGAGCACGGGGTGCCCGCGCCGGACGTCTGGATTACCTCGGTGGGCAGCGAGATCCACTACGGGGCGGAGCGGACCGAGGATCGCGGCTGGGCACGGCACATCAGCCACCGCTGGGAGCCCGACCGCCTGCGCGAGTGCCTGCTGAAGGTGCCCGGGCTGGAGCTGCAGCCCAAGGAGGACCAGCGGGCGTTCAAGGTGAGTTTCTTCGTCGATCCTCCGGGGGAGCTGGATGCCGAGAGCATCGAGACCCGCTTGTACCGCGAAGACCTGCACGCGCGCGTGATCTATTCGCACAAGCGCTACTTGGATCTGCTTCCGGTGCGCGCCTCCAAGGGGCTCGCGGTGCGCTACCTGTCTGACAAGTGGGGCATCCCGCTCGAACATGTGCTGGTGGCCGGGGACTCCGGTAACGACGAGGATATGCTGCGTGGGCGGCTGCTCGGGGTCGTGGTCGGGAATCACCAGCCGGAGCTGGAAGGGCTGCGCGGATTCCAGCGCATCTTCTTTGCTGACGCGACCTATGCGCGCGGTATCCTCGAGGGCATCGAGCACTTCGATCTGCCCAACCGCTGCGACATCCCGGCCGACGAATAGCCCCGGTCCTCCGGGGCAGGTCTCAGATCCAGTAGGCGGTGCGTGTCATCACGGTCGAGGTGAGCGGCATCAGCACGTTGCGTACCGGCCAGGGGGGTGGCTTGCCGCCCAGCGCCATCGCATGCGCCCCGTGTTCCACCTCGTCCTGCTTCATCTGCTCGAGGATACGGGCGGAGGTCTCGTCGCTCTTCGGCAAGCGCTCCAGGTGACGGTCCAGGTGGCGCTCGACCTGACGCTCGGTCTCGTCGATAAAGCCCAGGCTCCAGGCATCCCCCGCCAGGCCCGCCACGGCGCCGAGCCCGAATGATCCGATATACCAGAACGGCCCCAGCAGGCTGGTGTGGCCGCCCAGTTCGTGCACACGCTGCGCGCACCAGTGCAGGTGGTCGCCTTCCTCGCGTGAGGCCTGGTCCAGGTGTTCGCGGATCTGTGGATTGCGCGCGGTCAGCATCTGCCCCTGGTACAGACCCTGGGCGGCAAGCTCGCCGGCATGGTTGACCCGCATCAGGCGCGTCGACAGCTGGCGGTCTTCCTCTTCCAGGTGCGGCCAGTCGTCGCCCCCGGGCGACGGACGGCCGGTGGAGCGGGCGTGGCCGGCCACGACCTTGACGAAGGCATCGGCCTGGCCGATCAGGTGATCCAGGGGGCTGAGTTTGCGCATGGTGGTGCCCGTTTCGCAGGGAATAACTAAAGCGTAACGCAAGCGATTGCGGCCGTCAGGTCCGGGAGGGGCCGGAGCCGAGCCGACTGGCGAGAAAGCGGGCCGGCGAGAGGATTGGCGGGCCCCCGCAGTCGTCCGCCAGGGCACGCAGGTGGACGCTGCAACCGACGTTTGCGCTCACGATCACATCCGGGGCATCGGCGGTCAGCGCATCCAGCGTGGCCGCGCCCAGCCCGTCGGACATCTCCGGAAGCGCAAGCATCGCGGTGCCACCCGCACCACAGCAGTTCGGGGCACCGGACACGTCCGTCAGGGTGACGCCTGGCAGCCGTTGTAGCAGTGCGGTCAGATCGCGGGTCTCGTGCGTCACGTTGCGCAGGGTGCAGGGCAGGTGCAGCGCGACGCGTACTGGGCTGTCGCGCCAGGTCGGAGGCGCGGGCTCGGCCTTGATGTGGTCGCTCAGGAACCGGGTCAGGCTCATGCTGCGCTCCCCCTGACTGCCCTCGGGGGTTTCCCGCAGCGTGGCCTCGCAACCGCTGTCCAGCGCGATCACGGGCATCTCGCCGGCCAGGGCCTCTGCGTTTCGCTGTTGCAGGGCGCGCGCGGCCTGTGGCCGCCCACCATGCTGTTCCAGTGCCCCGCAGCAAACCTGGTCGCGTGGTACCGCGACCCGGAACCCCAGCGCGTTCAGTACGGCGAGCGCGGCCTCCAGGTCCGGTCCGGTAAAGAAACGATCCATGCAACCGGTAAACAGCAGGGCATCCGCGTGTTCCGGGGCCACGGTGTCCGCCAGTCGCGGCGCCGGGGCGAGCGAGGCACGGGTATGGTCCAGGGTGCGCCACAACCGCTGTCCGGGGCGCAGGCAGCGCTGCACCCCGGTCTTCTGGGCGATGCGGGCGGCCATGCCACCGAGGGCGCGCAGTGACTCGTGGCGCAGAGCCGAGGCCTGCAGGGACTGGCGCCAACGGGCGGTGGCGGGGCGGTCCTCCTGCGGGTTTTCCTCCAGGATCTCGTGTGCGCGATCCATCAATGCGCCGAACGGTACGCGTGCCGGGCAGACGGCCTCGCAGCTGCGGCAACCGAGACAACCCTCCAGGTGTTCGCGCAGGCGGGGCGCCTGCGGCTCCAGTCGGCCCTGGGCCAGCCCCTGCATCAGGGTCAGGCGCCCGCGCGGAGAGTCCCCTTCGACTCGGTGCCAGGCATAGGTGGGGCAGTGCGGCAGGCACAGCCCGCAGTGGACGCACTGGTCAGCCGCGGAAAGACCCTGAAACCGGGGCGGTTGGTCCGACGCACCGAGGGGCTTTGCTAGGGTTTCGTCCCCATTACTCTGTCCCGGGAGAGGTTTCATGCTGCGTTTTGCCCACCCTGTTCGTTCCTCGCTTGCCCTGTTCATGCTGGTGAGCATACCAGCCCTGCCCGCCATCGCCTGGGATGCCGAGGGCTGGGAGACCAGTATCGAGCTCGGGGCATCCAAGACCACAGGGAACACCGAGTCGACTACGGCCAATGCCCGCTTCCGCTCGCAGCACACGGCGGAAGAATGGCGCAATCGGCTGCGCCTGGACGGGTACTACCACGAGGAAGACGACGACACGACCGGGCAGCGCTATGTCGGCAGTTACCAGCTGGATCGCAAGTTGGGCGAACACGATTACCTGTTCGGTGCTGCACGCTACGAGCGTGACCGGTTCAGCAGTTATGTGTACCAGAGCTCGCTGACTGGCGGTTACGGTCGCCGGCTGGTGGATCGCGAGACCGTCAAGCTGGACGCCGAAGTGGGTGGCGGTATGCGGCAGTACAAGCAGCGCATCGAGGGCAGCACCGAACGCGAACCCGTGGCACGCTTTGGCGGCAACTTTCGCTGGGACTTCTCCGAGAATGCGCGCCTGACCGACGAACTCCTGATCCTTTATGGTTCGGACAACACCGAGATTGAAAACATCCTCTCGCTCACCGCAGACATGACCAGCCGGCTGGCACTGCGCACCAGCTTCACGGTCAAGCACAACACCGATGTCGAGCCGGGTACCGAGAATACCGACACCATTACCGACGTGAGTCTGGTCTATCGCTTCCAGTAACCGGATCTTTCGCACCCCGCGCTATGATGCGCTGATCGAATGACGGAGCACACGATGGGCTACTACGAACGCCACATCTTCTTCTGCACCAATTGCCGCGAAGACGGCAACTGCTGCGAGGACCACGGGGCGACCGAGATGCGCGCCTACGCGAAGGATCGCGCCAAGGCGATGGGGATCCACGGCAAGGGGCAGGTGCGGGTCAATACCGCCGGCTGCCTGGACCGTTGCAACGAGGGCCCGATCGCCGTCGTGTATCCCGAGGGTGTCTGGTACACCTATCACGACGAGCACGATATCGACGAGATCCTCGAGGAGCACCTGAAGAACGGACGGGTGGTGGAGCGCCTGCAGATCTGACCCGCTTCGCGCATCTACTTGACTTTGGGTGGGCAGCTCCGGAGAATTCGCAACCCGCGTGGCTACGTAGCTCAGCTGGTTAGAGCACATCACTCATAATGATGGGGTCCCCTGTTCGAATCAGGGCGTAGCCACCACCGTCTTCCCGAAAGGGGCTGCTTCTGCAGCCCCTTTTTTGTTCTGGGGGGGCTGCGCCGGTTTGTTGCTGGTCTTTCAGGGCTCGGCTAGACTGCGCCCCGGCCGTCCCGGCTCATTGGGACCAACATCGGACGAACTCCATGAAACGTTACGGAATCCGCATCCGCCTGCCGGAAGGCAGCACCATGGCCATGCCGCACCTGCTGGGGCCCGACTGGGAGTCCTATCGCTGGTATGACAGCGAGCAGGCGCGCGAAAAGGCCCTGGCCGACATGCAGCGTGATCTGCCGAATTACCGCAAGGGTGATCATGTCTCCCAGGTGCTCGAGCGCGTCGAGCGCGACGGCTGAGTTTTCCAAGACGATGCTTCCCCGTGTCGTCCGTCTTTAGTATGACGACCCGCCGGCCCGTCGAACGCTTCTGCATCGCGTGATACTCCGCCATACGTGGCCGGTCGGCCCGTGCCTCCTGTCTGGTTGAAACCCCGCCCTCGCCATGCTTTAGTGCGAGGCGCAAGGAACCAGCGCTCATTTTTGGCGATTCATACAGGAGTACAGGCATGTCCACGTCCAACCCCAGCGATACCACGCCGGAGAACCCGCCCGAGGATGCGGACAACGTCCTGACTGAAGGGGTCGTGGCGCCACCGTCGCGGCCGCGCATGGCCATGCCGGCCGCGGGTGCCAGTCGCGCGTCGATGCGCACCACCCAGGATCGCGCAGAACCGCACTACTTTACCGAGCGCGACCTCGACCGGATCCTCGAAAATCTCGATCACCTGCGCAGCACGGTATTCCCGCGACTGACCAAGGGGAGCGCCGCCGACGAACACAAGCAGCAGTGCTTCCCGTCCGTGTGCCTGATCGGTGTTGGCCGGTGCGGCTCCAACGTCGCCCTCGATGTGGCGGCGCTGGTTCACAGCGCGCGCTCGGAATACATGCGCGAGCTGGACAACGAAGAAAATGGTGGCCGCGAGAAGGAGATGCGGCCGCTGCGCTGGATTCGCAAGAGCCTGAACCTGCCGCCGTCCAATGCGGTGAAGCCGGTATTCCTGATCGAGCCGATGGTGATGCTGGGCGATCTCGACAAGGACATCGAGGGGCGCATCCGCTTCTCCAGTCGTGCAGGGCAGGACAACTTCATCGATAACTACAACAAGATGAAGATCATGGATCTGTCCGAGGTGCATGCCGGCGGGGCCGGTAACGCGCCGATCCTGGGCCAGTACCTGGCGCGCATCATCCTGAACAAGGACACCGATCAGTTCTCCAACGAGGACTGGAAGTTCATCCACTCCTATCTGATCGATTCCTGCGGGATCAAGGCCAACCAGTCGCGGCTGTACTTCTACATCTTCAGCGCCGGCGGCGGTACGGGCTCCGGCATGGCCTCGGAATTCGGGCTGGCGCAACAGTACTCCTACATGCGCAAGACCTTCGACCCGAAGCTGGAAAAGCGCGACAAGGCCAACCGCGACCACTCGTTCGTGTTCGAGCCGATCTTTGCCGCCGGTATCTGCATCCTGCCGAACATCCAGGACAACCGGGTGGAGATGTCCGAGGCGCTGCACATCAATGCCGGGCGCCTGCTGTGCAAGTATCTCGCGGAGGAATGGGATTTCTCCTACAACTTCGAGGCCGAGGAGACCCGCGACGAGGACATGATGCATCGCATCCGCCCCTGGAACGCGATGATGCTGATCTCCAACGACATCATGCGCTACGCGGAGGAGACCGACGACGGCAATATCCGCAACGTCGATGTCAACGCCATGGAGAAGTACGCCAACCAGTACATCTCCCAGCAGATCTTCAACATCCTGACCGCGCAGGCGGTCACCACGGACTACGATGAAGACTACTTCCGCCGTGCGGGGGTCGACATCGGCGAGACGATCCGCCTGGATGCGAACGATCTCTTCATGAGCCTGGCGGGGCCGGTGGCCGTGGCCTACGCGGAGTCCGAGGTGGCGACCGGCGAGCAGGCCCCGGTCGGGCAGGGTTCGCTGGATATCGATGACCTGTTTTATCGCTCCATCGATCTGCCGCATTTCAACAAGCAGACCGAGGCGATCGAGGGCATCAGCCTGCTGCCGATCGATGCCCCGCGCTACCGCGAGGCCTTGAAGAAATACAAGGAGTCGAGCATGGACGCGGTCCATCTGCGCGACCTGCACTTCTTCAAGAACTGCTCGTCTATCGTCACGATCCTGTCGCTGCCCAAGGACTACAAGCTGTCCTACATGGACCTGAACCGGCTGAAGACGCACCTGAACGGGCTGTTCCCGAACACCACGCTCAAGCGCTACGCCCTGGTCATCGGGGCCTCGGCCAACCTGTCGCTGACCACCCTGGTGGTGAAGAGCCCCTGCCTGTCGGACGACTTCCTGACCCTGTTCGTTGCCTACATCAAGCGCTGCTTCGCCAATGACAAGACCCGCTTCGATGACACCCTCGACCATGCGGTTCTGGACCTGATCCGGGCCGAGGAATTCGACGAACAGCGCGTGGACGACATGCTCAACGAGTTCGAGAACCCGACGCGCATCCTTGATACCAATTGGTACGCGATCAAACCGATGTACGAGAAAAAATATCGCGAGATGTGCAGCGACGAGCAGAGCTTCGTCTCGATCAATGACATCCGGCTGAGTCGAGAGAACGTCAAGCAGGCGATTCGCTATCTGCGCGAAATCTACCGCCACCGCACCAGCAAGACGCAGATCATCAGCCTGAACGACGGCAAGACCGGTACGACTGCGACCAAGCGCCGGACCAGCAGCAAGAAGTAAGAATGTTGGGGCTGCCCCTGAGGCGTCAGGGGCAGAGCGCTCGTCAAGGCAGGGCCAGGGGCTCCATCAGGTAGCACAGGCAATCCTGTGCGATTACCCGTGAATCCAGCGTCAGCATCGACGGCATCGCCGCGCGCTTGAGCTGGATCTCGTCGCCATGCGTCTCCAGATATTGAGCGGTCACCTCGCTTCCGTCCTCGGCAATCGCGACCAGCGGGCTGTCGACCTCGGGGCGGATATGCACCAGTGTCGAGCGGGCCGGGAGCAACTGGAAGTTCAGGCGGTCCAGGTCGGGTTCGAGCCGGACATCGTGCTGGGCGTCCAGCCCGGCCTGCAGCCCGGGTCGTACGCGCACCTGGGCCACGGTGTGGAAGATCTCGATATCGCCGGCGCGTGGCGGATGCTCCGGAAAGTGATCCAGGTGCAGCACGGCGTCGAGCATCTCGAAGGCGTGCTGGATGCCTGACTCGTCATTCGGCGGGCCACATTCCAGCGTCACCGAGGGGGCGATACGCGCCAGGGCCATCGAGGCGACGCCGCGCGGGCGCGTGAAGTAAACCACTGTGCGCCCGAACAGCGCCGCCAGGTTCATGAAGGCCGGGTCCAGGCGGTTGATGCAGGCGTAATGTGGGTTGCGCCCGGTGTTGTTGTGCAAATCGACCGCGGCGAACAGCCCGCGCTGTTCCAGGCGGCGACAGACCTCGGCGAAGCGCTCGGCCTCCGGCGATCCCGCCTGCTCGGTACCGGGCCAGATGCGATTGAAGTCCGGTTGCTCGTCGAGATGGCGCTGGCTGACGGCCGCGGCGCGCGGGTTGCCGATGATCAGCGTCAGTGCCCGTGGCAGGGGCTTCCCGGTGTAGTGTCGCAGCAGCTGCTGGACCGCCTGCAGGCCCACGGGCTCGTTGCCGTGCAGCAGAAGGACGACCGCGACCGCCGGGCTGCGTTGCCCCTCCAGGTGGATCAGGGTGGGCTCCGGTACGCACTCGTGCAGGTTCTGCGGGGTGGCGTCGAGAAAGCCATCAGGCAGTTCGTGGAGTTCGGGAAGGTCTTGGGTCATGGGTCGAATCAGAGTCCCCAGGTGTGGACCGGCGAGCCGGTGTTTTGCCAGCCGCGATAGGCGCGCACGAGGCCGGACCAGTCCCGACCATGACGCTCGACCCAGTCGCGCTGCCACTGGGTCCCGGTCTGCCGCGTGGCCGTGCGCGCCGCGATAATTCCGAGCAGGCTGTTGGCCTCGGCGGGGTCCACGCCCAGACGCTCGAGTCCCGCGGCGGCCCGCGGCAGCAGGTGCCGCCGAATCAGCCGGGGGGCCGGCTCCGGCTCCGCGTGTCCCCAGCGCAGTCTGGCATCCAGCCCGTAGCGCGCGGCATTGTAGAAGTTGTCGCGTGCCTCCGAGAAGGGTGTGCCCAGCGTGCCGTCGGGCGATTCGTGGATCAGGTGTTCGGTCAGTCCCATCGCGAACGCCGTGTTCGCCAGCATGTCGATCAGCGTGGGCCCGGCCGGCAGACAGCGGAACTCCAGCCGCAGGTTGCGGTGGCCGCGGTCGTCGACGCCCACGATGGGGCGCGTCCAGCGCCAGATCGTCCCGTTGTGCAGGGCCAGATGGCGCAGCTCCCGCGACGGGGCATCGAGCCTGGCCGGCAACAGCACCGGAAAGTGCTCCAGATTCTCGGTAAAGAGTTCGCCGATCGAGTGATGCAGGTACCCCGTGCCAAAGGTCACGCGTCGGATCGGGCCGCGCGCGCTGTCGGCAAAGCCACCCACCTCGACCGATTGTTCGAACACCGGGATGCGGCTCTCGCACCACAGATCATGGCCGAACACAAACGGGGTATTGCCGGCTGCGGCCAGTACCGGGGCGCTGGCCACCAGGCTGGCGTTGTAGGCGCGGTGGGCGACTGCTGGACGGGTCTCCGTGTGGACCTGGAACGAGGTGGCCAGGGCCTCCAGCATCACGTCGCGGTGGGCGTGCTGCAGATGTTCGCGCCCGACGATGTCGAGCTTGAGCGGCCGTTGTGCACGTTGTTCCAGCACCGCCGTGTTCAGTGCGCGGTAGCGCGCCTGGGGCGACATGTGGTGCAGGCCGAGGTCCCCCGGCTGGATGGTTGGGAGCGTGCCGGCCATCAGCAGCTCGGCCTGATGGTGGCGTGCGGCGCGGCGTGCCTGGCGCAGGGTCTCGTTCAGCTCCGAGAGGATCGCCGCAAAGCATCCGGGGCCTACCTGGAAGACCGACGAATTGAGCTCGAGGTTGAACTGGGCGAGTTCCAGCGTTGCCAGGGGGCTGTCCATCGATTCGAGGACCCCCTGGTTGACCGGCAGGGGGCGTCCGGCCGCATCGCAAAGCCAGGCCTCGATCTCGAACCCGAGTCGTGGCGGGACTTCGGGGCCATCCGTCTGCTGTTCCAGCCATTCGTGCAGCAGCGCCGTCTCGCGACCCAGGGCGGCGCGAAAACGCTCGTAGTCCTGTGCGTTGAAGTGCTCGTCGGCGATCTCCTGGCCCAAAGTCAGTCCTCGTCCGGCGCGTCGTCGTAGAGGCTTTCCAGGAGATCACCCCAGACCTGTTCGTGCTGTTCGAGGAAGGTCAGTAGCGCCTTGCGAAAGGCCAGGTAGTCGGCCTCGAAGGCCGCGAAATCCTCGCCTCCGTTCAGCAGCTTCGCCGCCCGGTCGGTCTGCTGCAGGCTGTCGCGCAGGTTGAGCGCGGCCGCCATCGCCCCCTTCACGCGTTCGCGCTCGTGCGGAATCCAGGCGCGGTCGGACAACAGCGACCGCAGGTTCTCGCCCAGCTCCAGCAGGCGCTTGCGCAGGCGGGGTACTGCCCCGATCGTCCCGGTCTTCAGGTCGCCCCAGACGGCATCCGTGATCAGACGTGACCAGCGCTCGCGCAGGTCACGGGTGGTCTCCGGGTCGAATGCAAAGGAGGCTTCCAGTTGTTGCGGATCGAAGGGCATTGGGTATCCTGAGGCTGGGGATTCGGGACGCAGGCCACAAAGAGAAGGGCCTGGACCGGAATAGCGCTGCGTGGGGTAGCGTCCTACAAGGTACAAGAACAAGCAAGGCCGCACGTACGGCCCTGCGGATGGAGGAAATACAACATGGCGACCTGGTTCGCACAGAGGCGGTTGCGCCAGAAGGTCTGTGACCTTCGACCGCAAATGTACCGCATGGCCTTTGCCTGGTGTCACGACGCCGCTTTGGCCGACGACCTGGTGCAGGAAGCGATGATGAAGGCCCTGACCCGGCTGAAATCGCTGCAGGACGAGAGCGCCCTGAAGGCCTGGGTGTTCCGCATCATGACCAACTGCTACCGGGACTGGGGACGGCGGCAGAAGGATACGGTGGACGTGGACAGCATGGAGCTGCCCTGCGAGGACTGTCCGGAGATGCAGACCGAACGCAACCGGATGGTGTCGGATGTCCACCGTGCGATGGCGCAGTTGAGCGCGGATCACCGACAGGTGGTGTCGCTCGTGGACCTGGAGGGGTTCGCATACGCAGAGGTCTCGGAGGTGCTGGATGTGCCGATCGGGACCGTAATGAGCCGCCTGAGCCGGGCTCGGGCGCAACTGAAAAAGGTGCTGTTGGAACAGCAGGCCGACCAGGGGCAAGCGGCTGATGGACCCCATCTTCAGGTAGTGAGGAATCGGCATGGCTGAACACCGTCTCAATGCGCAGGATCGCCCCAGCGAGGAGATTCTCAATGCGTTCGTCGATGGCGAATTCTCGCCCGAGGATCGCCTCAATACACTGAAGCTGATCTCCTCCAGCGAGCGCCTGAGCCGAGAGGTCTGCGATATGCACCAGCTCAAGGAGCTGGTGGGCATGGCCTACGAGGACCTTCCCACGGCCCAGTCAGGCGGCGGACGCTGTCGTATCTCCCGATCATCACGTACCCACTGGTTCCCGTCGATGGCGGCCGGGGTGGTGGCGCTCGTGCTGGGGTCCCTGGCGGGTTACGAGATTACGCGCGACGCCGGATTCCTCGGGAGTGGCGAACCAACCGCCTTGATTGGTGGTGATGCCGGCGAGACGGCGCTGATTGCCGGTAGCGATCAGGCCGATGGCTCCGCGCCGCAGGTCGTCGCGGCGACCGAGACTGACCAGATCCTGCTGCATATCAACGAGGCCGACCCGAAATCCATGGCCGAGCTGCTGGACGACATCGAGGCGATGTACCGCGACGCGGCGGCCGATGGTCGCGAGCTGAACGTGCAGGTCGTGGTGCACAACAACGCGATGGATTTCCTGCGCACGGACCGGGCTCCGTATCCCGAGCGGGTTGCGGCGCTCAGCCAGGAGTATGCGAGCCTGCGTTTCACGGCCTGCACCCAGACCCTCGATCGTCTGGCCCGCGAGGAGGGCGGCACGGTGGACATCCTCCCGCAGGCCGAACGGATCGATTCCGGCGTAGCCGAGGCCGCGCGCCGTCAGGCCGAAGGCTGGATCTACATCAAGGTATGATCGCGCCAGTCGCAGGTCATCCCGAGGGTTCGGCCTGGCGATGAACCCCCTCTCGTTTCTCGCGCGCCCCGGCTGGTTCCTGGCCGGGGCGCTTTTCGTACTGTCGCTGGGGGTCACCTGGGCCCTGTTCTCGTTCGAGCGAGACGGCGGCGAGACCGCTGATGCCGACGACACACTGCAGGTGGTCTATCACATCAATGCCGATGATCCGGCCTTGCACCTCAATGCCCTGCGCAACCTGCAGAACCATATCGACGGCAGTACGGTGGATCGTCTGGAGATCAAGGTCGTGATGCACGGTGGCGGGGTCAGTCTGCTGCAGCACGCCAAGGACGACCCCGACCTTCGCAGTACTGTGGACACCCTGAAGATGCAGGATGTGCGGTTCCTCGTCTGCGGCAACACCCTGGACAAGCGCGGGATCGAGCTGGACGATCTGCATGATGCCGAGCCCAAGGACCGTGTGTCCTCGGGCATTGGCGAGCTGACGCGGCTGCAGCGCGCGGGCTACACCTACATCAAGCCGTGATCCCGACTTCGGTCGATGTCCGCCTCCAGCGTCGCGAGGCGTTCGGGGGTGCCGATGTCGCGCCAGTCCCCCCTGTAGCGCTCTCCGCTCACCCGCCCGCCGCCGATGGCCTCGCGCAATAAGGGTCCCAGCGGGCGGCGCCCTTCGGGCAGGCCAGCGAACAGCGCGGGGTGATACCAGCCGATGCCGCTGAAGGTCAGCGGCGTGCCGGTATCCAGCGATACCCGCCCGCCGGACAGTCGAAAGTCGCCCTGCGGATGGTGCGGCGGGTTGTCCACCAGCACCAGGTGCGCAAGCGGGCCGCTTTCCGCGAGCGGCTGTTGGGCGGGAGGGTGGAGCGGGTGCTCACACCAGACGTCGCCATTGACCACCAGAAACGGCCCGTCGCCCAGCAGCGGCAGGGCCTGGCGGATGCCCCCCGCGGTTTCCAGCGCCCCCTCCGGTTCCTCGGAGTACAACAGTCGCGTGCCTGCGTACTCGGCCCCCAGCGCCTCGCGGATCTGTGCGCCCAGGTGTGCGGTGTTGATCACCACCGTGCGGTAGCCGGCCCGGGCCAGGCGTTCCAGGGTGTAGGCGATCAGCGGGCGTCCGGCGACCGGGAGCAGTGGCTTCGGGCAATGGTCGGTCAGCGGGCGCATGCGCTCGCCGCGTCCGGCGGCCAGGATCATCGCGCGCATCAGGCGTGCTCCCTGGCCGCATGGGCAGCGAACCAGCGGGCGACCGGCCCCAGTTCGGGGTGGCGCAGGCCCTGTTCCAGCAGTCGGTGCAGGCGCGGCAGGTGCTCCAGATAGCGGGGCTTGCCGTCGCGTTCGGCCAGGCGCACGAAGATGCCCAGGATCTTCACCGTGCGCTGCACGCCCAGCACGTGATAGTGCGCCATGAACGACGCGCGGGGCATGTCCGCGTTCGCCAGGTAGTGTTCGAGCCCGCGGGCGACCGTGTCGGCCGAGACCTCGCGGCGAGCGTCTTCCAGCAGCGAGACCACGTCATAGGCGGGACTGCCGATCACCGCATCCTGAAAGTCCAGCAGCGCGCAGGCCTGCTCGTCGCCGGGAGGCAGCATCAGATTGTCGACATGGAAATCGCGTAGCACCAGGGCGTCCGGGAGACCTGGCAGGGCCTCCAGCACCTGGTGCCAGGCGGCGTCGAACTCCGCACGCATGGCCTCCGGCATGGCGTGACCCCGCAGCCGCGGCCAGTACCAGTCCGCGTACAGGGCCGTCTCTGCCAGCAGGCGCTCGCGGTCATAGGGGGGGATGTGATCAGCGCGGCCTTGCTCGGGCCAGCGCTGATGCAGCGTGGCGAGCGTATCCAGGGCGCGCTGGTACAGCGGCCATTCGTTCGCCCCCTCGGCCAGGGCCCGGGTGAAGGTGCGGTCCCCCAGGTCCTCCAGCAGCACAAAGCCCGAGTCGGGCTCGTGTTCCAGTACCCGGGGCGGTCGCAGCCCCAGACCCTCCAGCAGCCGGGCGATTCGTACGAAGGGCTCGGTTGCCTCGCGTTCGGGCGGGGCGTCCATGATCACGACCGACACCCCGTCCCGACGGGCTCGGAAATAGCGGCGAAAGCTCGCATCCGCCCGCAGCAGGCGCAGGTCCTCGAACGCCCCGGGCAGGGTGTCCAGCCAGTGCTGCAAGGACTGGGCGCGGGCGTCTGGCGTATTCATGCCGAAGGTTCCATGGCGATGCGGGTCCCCGGTACGCGGACCACCTGCGTATCGAATCGCCCATCCGGGTGCAGATCCAGAATGCGGTAGCCGGCGTCCAGGGCCGCATCCACGGCGAACTCTTCGGAGCCCGGCGTGAACTGCACGCAGGTCGACGGGCTTCCGAGGAACTCGATCGCACCCCGCCGGGCCCGGAAGTCCTGGTGGATGTGACCAAACAGGCAGGCGCGCACCTGCGGATGGCGGTCGAGCACCGCGAACAGCGCGTCCGGATCCAGCAGCCCCAGGCGATCCATCCAGACACTGCCAATGGCCACTGGCGGATGGTGCAGGGCGACGACGGTAGGGCGGTCCGGATCGGCCGACAGGCTTTTCTCCAGGCGCTCGCACTCTGACGCGTCCAGACGCCCGGCCGCCTCGCCGGGTGTGCTGGAATCCAGGCCGATCAGCTTCCAGGGCCCCAGCATCCTCTCGCCATGGACTTGACAGGTCTCGGGCTCCAGGGCGGTGCGCAGGGTCTGGCAATCGTCGTGGTTGCCGGCGAGTGCGAGCATCGGTTCGCGCCGGCTGCCCAGCAGTCGCGCCAGCCGAGCATAGGTCGCTGGTTCCGGATCCTCGGCCAGATCGCCGCTCAGGAGCAGGGCATCCGCCGCCGGCTCCCGGGGCAGGGCGCCGAGGATTCGTTCCAGCTGGGTGTCGCTGTCCGGATAGCCGGCCCGGATCGGCCCGGGCACGCGGCCCAGGTGGGTGTCACTGATCTGGATCAGGCGCTGCGTGGTGCTCATGGTGTGCATGGGTTCCCATGAAGTCCTGCGATTGTTGCGCGGCGTTTGCCGTCCGCGTGGGGAAGTGCCCTATACTGGATCGGGTGTACCTGTCGTCGTGCCGGGTCCGTTCCGACATGGGGTCGGAAGGCGGTCCGGCGAGGGGCCGATATGAGCCAAGAAGCCGAAACTATCCTGGAGTCCGGGTATCGTCCGTCCGAGGACGAACCCTACATGAATCCGCGTCAGCTGGACTACTTTCGCGCCAAGCTCGAGGCCTGGCGTGCGGAACTGATCGAGGAGTCCGAGCAGACGCTCGAGCACCTGCGCACCGAGAGCTGGCAGGAACCGGACCCCAACGACCGCGCGACTCACGAGGCCGATGCCGGGCTGGAGCTGCGCACGCGCGATCGCTACCGCAAGCTGCTGAACAAGATCGATGCGGCCCTGGCGCGTATTGATCTGGGCGAGTACGGCTACTGCGAGGAGACCGGCGAACCGATCGGTATCGCTCGCCTGGAGGCTCGTCCGATCGCGACCCTGAGCGTGGCGGCCCAGGAGGCCCATGAACGCAACGAGGCGCGCTTCGGTCAGTAGGCAGGGGCGCGACCGCGCCTGAAGCGAACGCAGGGCACACACATGGCGGACTGGTTTCTGGCGCAGGAGCCGATCATTCGGGTCGGCATCCTGCTGTCCGTTCTGGCGATCATGGCGACCTGGGAGATCCTGGGGCCGCGACGTCCCCTGTCGGTGGGCAAGGCCTATCGCTGGTCGAATAACTGGGGCGTGGTGATTACCGGCACGCTGCTGACCCGGTTCCTGTTCCCGGCGGGGCTGGTGGGCCTGGGGCTGTTCGTCGAGACCCAGGGCTGGGGGCTGCTGCAGATGCTGGACCTGCCCTTCTGGCTGGTCGTGCTGATCGCGGTCGTGGTCCTCGATTTCGCGATCTGGGCCCAGCACGTGATGTTTCATGCCGTCCCGTCGCTGTGGCGGCTGCACCGCATGCACCATGCGGATCTCGACTTCGACGTGACCACCGGCCTGCGCTTCCACCCGCTGGAAATTGTGCTGTCGTTCGGTATCAAGGCCATGGTGGTGGTCGCAATCGGCGCCCCGGCACTGGCGGTGCTGATCTTCGAGGTGATCCTCAGCTCGCTGGCCCTGTTCAACCACTCCAACGTGCGCATGCCGGCCGCGGTGGACCGGGTGCTGCGCTGGTTCATCGTCACGCCGGACTTCCACCGCGTCCACCATTCCTGGTATCCGCACGAGACCAACTCGAACTTCGGATTCAACCTCTCGCTCTGGGACCGGATCATGGGGACCTACCGCGCGCAGCCGCAGGACGGGCATGACGGGATGACGATTGGGCTGAACCAGTTCCGCGACCCCGCCTGGGAGCGGCTCGATCGCATGCTGATCCAGCCATTCGTCGGGCCCGCCGACAGCTATCCGATCAATCGCCGCCCAGAGACCGAGGGGGATTCGCGGGAGGAGGTCACCCGCCGCCGGCGCTGATGGCGCGGTTGCGGCGGGCGGCCGGGGTCAGGGCTGGAGCCGTTTCGTGTAGACCCGGGAGTTTCGCGCCTGGTTGTAGTGCGCGCGCCGCTCGGGCGGCAGATCGTCGACCTTTCCGGTCGTGTAGCCGCGCTCCTGGAACCACTGCGCGGTGCGGGTCGTCAGCACGAACAGCTGCCGTGCGCCCTGTTCCCGCGCCAGTGACTCCATGGCCGCCAGCAGGCGGTCGCCCCGTCCGCTGCCGCGATAGTCGGCGTGCAGAGCCAGGCAGGCGATCTCCGCCGCTTGTTCGCCAAACGGATACAGCGCGGCGGTGCCGATGATCAGACCGTCGACATCCAGCACCTGGAAGCGCTCGATTTCCAGCTCCAGGTGCTCGCGTGCACGATGGACCAGGATGCCCTCGGCCTCCAGCGGCTGCAGCAGGGCATGGATACCGCCGACATCGTCGATCGTTGCCTGACGCAGCCGCTCCAGCGGTTCGCGCGAGACCAGCGTGCCGATCCCCTGGCGGGTGAACAGCTCGATCAGCAGCCCGCCATCGTCATGGCGGTCCACCAGGTGGACGCGCATCTCGCGCTGGCGGCAGGCATCGATCGCGCTCTTGAGGTGATTGGCCAGCTCCTCCGGCAGATCGTCCGATTCCGCCAGGAGCCGTTCCGCGGCGGGCACGGTCAGCTGGCCCAGGACCCCGTGTTGTGGATCGCGCAGGACCCCCGCCTCGGTCAGGAAGATCAGCTTGTCCGCGTTCAGGGCGATCGCGACCTGGGTTGCCACGTCCTCGCCGGAGAGGTTGAACACCTCGCCGGTGGGCGAGTACCCCAGCGGCGAAACCAGCGCCACCTGATCCTGGTCCAGCAGGTTGCGCAGGGCCTCGGTATCGACCCCGCGCACCTCGCCGGTGTAGTGAAAGTCCACGCCGCCACGCACGCCAAGCGGGCGCGCGGTGACGAAATTGCCGCTGGCCACGCGCAGCCGTGCATTGCCGGTGCCCGGCTGCCCCAGGCTGCGCGACAGCAGGCCCTCGATCTGCAGGCGCAGCCGGCCGACTGCATCCAGTACCGCCTCCAGCGCCGGCGCGTCGGTGACTCGCAGGCCCTCCGCGTACTGCGGCGTCAGGCCGCTCTCGGCCAGTCGGGCCTCGATCTGGGGGCGCACGCCATAGACCAGCACCACACGCACACCGAGCGCGTGCAGTTTGGCGATATCGCGCATCAGCTCCGGGAATTCCGGTGCCAGCGCAGCCTCGCCGGCCAGGGCGATGACCATGGTTCGACCCCGGTGCGCGGCGATATACGGCACCGCCCCGCGGAACCAGTCGAGTTCCGAGGGGTGCGGGGCGGCCCGGGTTTCACTGGGTGCGCCGGGCGTGGCACTGGCGGTGGCGGGAGGGTTCACGGGCGTGTCCGCGCGCGGATGGGCTTGTCGGACAGTGTAGGGAAAGCACGCGGTGGGCGCATCAGTGTGAGATTTGAGCTATTTCTTGCCCAGTGCGCGCGGGAGATCGTCGATCCGGTCGCCGGCGCTGACATCGTTTTCCGCGAACCAGCCCGCGTTGACCTCCAGCGCATAGAGCACGTCGCGTTTGGCTTCGTGCAGGGTGGTGGTCTGTGGCTCCATGGTCTCGATGCTGGTGATGCGGTAGTCGGTGTCGATAAACGCGACGTCCAGCGGGATGTAGGTGTTGCGCATCCACATCGCGTAGCGAGCCGGTCGATCCCAGACGAACAGCATCCCCTGGTCGTCGGCCAGTTCCTCGCGGTGCATCAGGCCCTGCCGGCGGGCGGGCTCGTCGGCGGCGATCTCCACGCTAAGCGTCCGCTCGCCGACCGTGAGCTCGGTGACGGGCAGGCCGGACTCGGCCTGGGTCGCGCCCCACAGCAGCAGGACCCCCAGCAAAGCCGCGCCCGCCACGAGGGCGGGCGCGATACGCGAGACTGCACGCATGCCGTCCGTTGCCGGCTAGTCGCCGCTCATGCGCCCCACGGCGCAGCTGGCGAAGGACTTGGCCTTGGCGCTGGCGGAACGCAGACCGGAGACCGAGCCCACCTCGGGGTAGCCCATGCTGGCCAGCTTCGCCGCGACCGCTTCGCGGGCGCTATCCGGGGCATGGACTTCCACGGCGCCGCCTTCCACATCGACCTCGGCTTCAGTGACGCCTTCGACCTGCATCAGGCCCTTGCGGATGGAGCTGGCGCAGCCGCCACATTTGATGTTCTCGACCTCGATTTTCATCAACGTTTCCTCCGGAAACTGGGGTTTGTACGACTCATTATGTACGATTCCGCATCTGCATAAACGTTCACGAGATCCGACCATGCCCGCCTATCGTTCCCGCACCACCACCCACGGCCGCAACATGGCCGGCGCCCGCGCCCTGTGGCGCGCCACCGGCATGAAGGATGGCGACTTCGGCAAGCCGATCATCGCCATCGCCAACTCCTTCACCCAGTTCGTGCCCGGGCACGTGCACCTGAAGGATCTGGGCCAGCTGGTCGCCGGCGAAGTGGAGAAGGCCGGTGGTGTGGCCAAGGAGTTCAACACCATCGCGGTGGATGACGGTATCGCGATGGGCCACGGCGGGATGCTCTATTCGCTGCCCTCGCGCGAGATTATCGCCGATTCGGTGGAGTACATGGTCAATGCCCACTGCGCCGATGCGCTGGTGTGCATCTCGAACTGCGACAAGATCACCCCGGGCATGCTGATGGCCGCGATGCGTCTGAACATCCCGGTTGTCTTCGTCTCCGGCGGCCCGATGGAGGCTGGCAAGGTGAAGCAGCCGGGTACCGACAACGTGATCCACCTGGATCTGGTGGATGCGATGGTCAAGGCCGCGGACTCCAGCGCCAGCGACGAGGAGGTGGAGGCCATCGAGCGCTCCGCCTGCCCGACCTGTGGATCCTGCTCCGGCATGTTCACCGCCAACTCGATGAACTGCCTGACCGAGGCCCTGGGCCTGTCGCTGCCGGGCAACGGCTCGCTGCTGGCCACCCATGCCGGGCGCAAGTCGCTGTTCGAACAGGCCGGTCGGCGCGTGGTCGAGCTCGCGAAGCGCTACTACGAGCAGGACGACGAATCCGTGCTGCCGCGTTCGATCGCCACCTTCGAGGCCTTCGAGAACGCGATGAGCCTGGACATCGCGATGGGCGGCTCCACCAATACCGTGCTGCATCTGCTGGCGGCCGCGCGCGAGGGCGACGTGGACTTCACCATGGCGGATATCGACCGCCTGTCGCGCAAGGTCCCGAACCTGTGCAAGGTGGCGCCGGCCACCCAGCTCTATCACATGGAGGACGTGCACCGCGCCGGTGGCGTGGTCGGCATCCTGGCCGAGCTGGACCGTGGTGGGCTGATCCACCGCGATATCCCGACGGTCCACGCCGACACCATGGGCCAGGCGCTGGAGCAGTGGGATGTGATGCGCCACGCCGCTGCCTCCGAGACCCTGTACAAGGCCGCGCCGGGCGGCGTGCCCACTCAGGTCGCGTTCAGCCAGGACAAGACCTGGGACAGCCTCGACATCGACCGCGAGAACGGCTGTATCCGCGATATCGAACATGCCTACTCCCAGGACGGCGGCCTGGCCGTGCTCTACGGCAACATGGCCCCGGACGGCTGCATCGTGAAGACCGCGGGGGTCGACGAGAGCATCCTGAAGTTCTCCGGCCCCGCGCGGGTGTTCGAGAGCCAGGACGCGGCCGTCGAGGCGATCCTCGGTGACCGCATCCAGGCGGGTGACGTCGTGATCATCCGCTACGAGGGTCCGAAGGGCGGCCCCGGCATGCAGGAGATGCTCTACCCGACCTCGTATCTGAAGTCCAAGGGGCTGGGCAAGGAATGCGCGCTGATCACCGACGGGCGCTTCTCCGGCGGTACTTCCGGGCTGTCCATCGGCCACGTCTCCCCGGAGGCCGCGCAGGGCGGCGCGATCGGCCTGATCGAGGAGGGCGACACCATCGTGATCGACATCCCCGGGCGCGAGATCCGCATCGACGTCGACGACGCCACCCTGGCAGCCCGGCGCGAGGCGATGGAGGCCCGTGGCGCGAAGGCCTGGAAGCCCGAGTCGCGGACCCGCCCGGTCACCCAGGCCCTGCGCGCCTACGCCCTGATGACGACCTCCGCCGCCTTCGGCGCGGTGCGTGATATCTCCCGCTTCGAGGACTGACCGAGGGCTACCAGCAGGGTCGTAGGATGCGTTGAGCGGCAGCGAAACGCATCATGCTTGCCATTGGTGTCCGAATCGATGCGTTTCGCTGCCGCTCAACGCATCCTACGGTTCTTCGCTACGGTCGGGATGACCGAGACGGCCTGGAACGAAAAAACCAAACGACTGAACCACAGGGAGGTGGGGATGGCGATTACCGACTGGCCCGCGGCCGAGCGCCCGCGGGAGAAGCTGATCGAACGGGGCGCGGCTGCGCTTTCGGACGCAGAGCTGCTGGCGATCTTTCTGCGCACCGGCGTGGCCGGCAAGAGCGCGGTCGATGTCGCGCGCGATCTGCTCAGCCGCTTCGGCGGGCTGCGGCCTCTATTGCAGTCCGATCAGGCGGGATTTTGCGCGGCGCCGGGGCTGGGGGATGCCAAATACGCCCAGCTCCAGGCGGTGCTCGAGATGGGTCGGCGGCACCTCGCCGCCGACCTGGAGCGTGGCGATGCGTTGACCTCGCCGACTGCCACCCGCCAGTTCCTTGCGGCGCGTCTGCGCGACTATCCCTTCGAGGTCTTCGCGGTCCTGTTCCTGGATAACCGCCATCGGGTGATCGCCTTCGAGGAGCTGTTCCGCGGCACGATTGACGGCGCCGCCGTGCACCCGCGCGAGGTCGTGCGGCGTGTGCTGCACCACAATGCGGCCGCGGTGATCCTTGCCCACAACCACCCGTCCGGGGTGGCCGAGCCCTCACGCTCGGATATCGCGATCACCCGGCGCTTGAGCGAGGCCCTGGGGCTGGTGGATGTGCGGATACTCGATCACGTGGTGATCGCCGACACCCCCGTATCCATGGCTGAACGGGGGCTGCTGTAGACCCTGGCTAGCTTGCCAGGCGCCGCCAGAGGGTCTCGATTGGCCCGGGGCCGATGTAGCGTTGCCAGAGCAGGGAGAAGGTGATCTGGAACACCCAGATCGCCAGCACGATGCCGAGCAGTTCGAGGTGCCCGAACTGCGAGAACAGGCCGAGCCCGATCCCGTAGAAGATCATCGCGGCGAGGATCGACTGGCCGATGTAGTTGGTCAGCGCGAGGCGGCCGACCGCCTCGAGGGCGCGGATGACGCCTGGCAGGATCCGCCGCCGCCCGTCGGGGTGGGCCAGCAGGATCACCAGGGCTACCCAGGCCAGGGCAATCGCGACACTGCCCCACAGGTTGGCGATGCGGCCCAGGAACATCGAGTAGCGCAGATCCCACTCCACGGCCGTGTTGAACCACAGCCCCGCCAGTACCAGCGGGATGCCGGCGCCCAGTCCGATCAGCACGACGCGCCGATAGCCGGCCAGTGACCAGGTCCCGTGAAGGAAACCGAGCCGCAGCAGGGCCATGCCGATGAACATCATCGCGAGCATCTGCCACAGGCGCTCGGAGAAGAACATCCACAGCTGCGCAGTCAGTGCACCGGTCGCCCGTTCGCCGGTCGCCGCCAGCCAGTGCAGGGACATCCGGTTGAGCTCGTCGCTGACGACATCGGCGCCGGGCTGCCAGTAGCGCTCGTTGAGCATCTGCAGCCAGTGCTCGGGGACAAGGAAGATCAGGATCGCGCTCAGCACGAGCCAGAGCGCGGTCAGCCCGCCGATCAGGGCGACCCCGAGGCCCAGCAGGGTCATCGGCGGGTGGTCGCGAAAGTGCATGGCCACCAGCCCGCACACCGCATAGGCCGCGAGGATGTCGCCGGGCCACAGGATCAGCCCGTGTGCCAGCCCGATCAGGAACAGCCAGCCCATGCGGCGGCGAAAGCGCTGCTCGAAGGTGTCGGCCGGATGGCGCGAACCCGAGGCCATCAGCACGATCCCGGCCCCGAACAGCAGGGTCAGCATGCTGATGAACTTCTCGTCCGCCAGCACGTGGACCACGACCCAGGCGATCCAGTCCGCCAGCGGGAGGGGGCCGAGAGCCATCGGATTCAGGTATTCGCTGGAGATGCGTCCGAACGACTGGATGTTCATCACCAGGATGCCGAGGATCGCGACTCCGCGCAGCACATCCAGAACGATCACGCGTTCCGGTGCGGACGGGGACGTATTGGCGGGCAGGATCCGGGCCATGGAGTGAGACATTCCGTGCTGTGCGGCCCTTCGGTAGCCGGACGGAAGGTGTGGCCGGCCGGGGCAGGGCAGGGTGGCCCTGCAGGATAGGCGATGGTGCCCGGGGGCGTTCAAGGCCCCCGGGCCAATGGTCGTTTATCCGCGGATCTCCCAGTGTCCGGGTTCGTCCGGGCAAGCCGTACCGGTGTGGCGTTCGCCGTCGATCATCATCTCGAAGTCGCGGCAGCCGCTGTCGCGAACGCGCCCCGGCGTCATGTGCACCGGCTGCCCATTGGCATTGTCCCAGTAGACGGGCTGTCCGGGCTCGGCCAGTTCCAGGGCATGTCCCATGCAGGCCTGGTCATTGCGGTCCATCTGGCGTCCGATCATGCCGCCTAGCACCGCGCCACCGGCCGCCCCGATCAGAATGGCCACCGGATCGCCGTCGCCGACCTGGTGGCCGATGACGGCGCCGGCACCGCCGCCAATCGCCGCGCCGATCGCGTCGCGGTTGCAGCGGCCGCCCATCACGCCGTAGTCGTGTTCCCAGCGGTCAACACTGTAGCCGTGGTACCCGGCATAGCCCGGGTCGTTCTGCGCGCGCCAGCCGTGGGCTGGTGCCCAGGGCGGCGGGGAGGCCAGGGTGTCGGCGGCAAAGCCGAACAGCACCGCAGCCGCGAGCGCCTTCAGGTGGGCGGGTATACCGCGTCGGGAATGATTGCGTTTCCGTGCCATGGTCCGTCTCCTTTCGACCGTGCTCGGCCCCAGCCTCGCGCGGGGTCGCTGAACGGTTCTTTAACGGGGAATGGCGGTTTTCGGAAACGTGAAGGGCGTCAATGCCGGGGTGTGTACGGGTTCACGGAGTCGCATGTTCGAGGGCCTGCTCCAGCGCCCGTAGCAAGGCATCCACCTGAGCCTCGGTGTGGGCGGCGGACAGGGTGATGCGCAGCCGTGCCTGGCCCTCGGGGACTGTGGGCGGACGGATCGCCGGGACCAGAAACCCGGCGGCCAGCAGCCTCTCGGCCACGTCGCTAGCGCGGTGGGCGTCACCGATCTGGACCGGCTGGATGGGGGTCAACGGAGGCGGGTGCTGCAGGCCGAGCCGGTCCAGGCCCGCCCCCAGGCGCTGGAGCAGGTCCTGCAGGTGCGCCCGCCGATCCGTTGCGGCCTCGGCGATGCGCACGGACGCCAGCGTTGCGGCGGCGAGGGCGGCCGGCATCGCGGTGGTATAGATGTAGGGCCGGGCGGTCTGGATCAGTGTCTCGATCAGGGCTTCGGAGCCGGCAACGAAGGCCCCGGCGGCGCCGAATCCCTTACCCAGCGTGCCCATCAGGATCGGCACATCGTCCGCGCCGAGGCCGTGGTGCTGGCAGCTGCCGCCACCGGTCGCGCCCAGCACCGACAGGCCGTGGGCGTCATCCACCATCAGCCAGGCATCGAACTCGCGCGCCAGCGCGGCTAGCTCCGGCAGGGGTGCGATATCCCCGTCCATGGAGAACACCCCGTCGGTGACGACCAGCCGATGCCCGCGATCGGGAGCCCGCTCCAGGCGATCGCGCAGGTGCCCGGGATCGGCATGACGATAGCGCTGGCTGCGCGCGCCGGCCAGGCGCACGGCATCGATCAGCGAGGCATGGTTCCAGCGGTCCTCGAACACCGTGTCGTGGCGGCCGGCCAGCGTCTGTACCAGCGCCAGGTTGGCCATGTAGCCGGTCGAGAACAGCAGCGCGCGCTCGCGCCCGGTGAAGCGCGCCAGCGCCTGCTCCAGTTCCACATGGGCGCGGGTGTGGCCGTTGATCAGATGGGCGGCCCCGGCCCCAAACCCGTAGCGGTCGAGGGCCTCGCGGGCGGCGGCGGCGACGGCCGGATCGGCCGCCAGACCCAGGTAGTCGTTGGAGCAAAAGGCGACGATCGATTTACCGTCGATGACCTGCTCCGGCTGCTGCGGCCCGTCCAGCGTGCGCAGACGGCGCCAGCGACCGTCCGTGCGCACGCGGTCGAGGCGGGCCTGCAGAAAGGCCTGCAGCGACTCGCTCATGGTGAATGGCTCATGGTGAATCGCTCACGGCCGCAGCCCGGCGCGCAGGAAGATCGGCCAGTGGACGCGGGCGGTGATGTCCGTATTCGGCCACAGCGCGCGCAGGGCCGGCTCCAGCACGGCCAGCGGATCCTGGCCGGCCGCCTGCGCGCGGCGGATGGCTGACCAGGTGCCGAGGTAGCCGAGCAGGGTGTCGCGGCCCCATTCGCGGTCGATCCGAAACTCGGGCGTCTCGATCTCCGGCCAGGGGAACGGCAGGTCGCGGTAGTGGCTGCGGATATGGCTGCGTTCTTCCGGCCACCAGGGCGCCAGGGTGGTGTCGTGAAAGTCGGTCAGCAGGCGGTCCAGCGCCGGGTCCTCGGCGCGCAGGATGCCGTAGCCCCAGATCGCCAGCAGGCCGCCCGGGCGCAGGACGCGTGCAACCTCGTCATGGAACTCGGCGTGGCGAAACCAGTGCGCGGCCTGGGCGACGCAGGCGAGATCCACCGAGGTATCGGCCAGTGCGCAGGCCTCGGCGGCGCAGGCTACTCGGTTGATCCCGGCTGTCGCCGGCAGAGCGGCCAGCAGGGCTGGGGCGGCATCGGTCGCTACGACCTGGGAGAAGTGAGGCTGCAGGCCCTGCGCGGCCTGGCCATTGCCGCTGGCGCAGTCCCAGGCCTGTTCGTGGTGCGGGGTGCGCGCGGCCAGCCAGTCAAAGAGATCGGCGGGGTAGTCCGGGCGGTGGCGGGCATACGCCGCCGCCACCGCCGAGAAATGATCGGGAAAGTCGCCCGCCACTGGCTGGTCGGCATCAGGCCGATGCGGAGGCGGGCCGGTCCGATTCCCCGGGGGCTTCCGGGCCGGCCTCCGGGCGCAGGCCGAGGCGTTCGAACAGCGCGAGGTCGTGGTTCTCGCCGGGGTTCGGTGTGGTCAGCAGGGTGTCGCCGTAGAACAGCGAGTTGGCGCCGGCCAGGAAGCACAGGGCCTGCATCTCGTCGGACATCTCGGTGCGCCCGGCGGACAGGCGCACGTAGGAGGCCGGCATCAGGATGCGGGTCACGGCGATGGTGCGCACGAACTCCAGCGGGTCGAGGTCCTCGATCCCGTGCAGTGGGGTGCCCTCGACCTGGATCAGCTGGTTGATCGGGACCGACTCCGGGTGCTTCGGCAGGTTGGCCATCTGCTGCAGCAGGCGCGCGCGGTCGCGGCGCGACTCGCCCATGCCGAGGATGCCGCCGCAGCAGACGTTCATGCCGGCCTCGCGCACGTGCTCCAGGGTCTCCAGACGGTCATCGTAGGTGCGCGTCGAGATGATGTGCCCGTAGAACTCCGGCGAGGTGTCGAGATTGTGGTTGTAGTAGTCCAGACCTGCCTCGGAGAGGCGTCGGGCCTGCTCGGCCTTCAGCATGCCCAGAGTCATGCAGGTCTCCAGGCCTTCTTCCTTGACCGCACGGACCATCTCGATCACGCGTTCCAGGTTCTTGTCGGTCGGGTTCCGCCAGGCGGCCCCCATGCAGAAGCGGGTCGCACCCTGGGCGCGGGCGTTGCGCGCCGCCTCCAGCACCTCGTCCAGTGGCAGCAGGCGCTCGCGTTCCAGCTCCACTTCGTGGTGCGCGCTCTGCGGGCAGTAGGCGCAGTCCTCGGGGCAGGCCCCGGTCTTGATCGACAGCAACGTGCTGACCTGTACTGCGTTCGGATCGAAGTGTTCGCGGTGCACGGTCTGCGCGCGGAAGATCAGGTCATTCAGCGGCAGGTCGAGCAGGGCCTCGACCTCGTCGGTGTTCCAGTCGTGGCGGGGCGTGCTCATGAGTGTGGCTCCTTGTCGGCTTCCGCCGGGATGGCGACATCGGCCCAGGGTTCGCGGTAGACGCGGAACAGGGCGTAGACCGTCCACGGCAGCAGGATGGCGGCAGCCACGGCCCAATAGGCGCGGTAGTAGGCCAGATCCGGCGGGAAGAAGGTGGCGACCCCGATCAGCAGGCCCATCAGCGCGTAGTAGCGATAGGCCGCCCACTGCGTGAAATGGCCCACGCGCGGATCGGGGTGGTGCTTGTTCAGGGCGTACACCAGCATGGAGGCGCCAAACCACAGCACTAGCGGCACGATGCCCATGATCGCGGCAATGATGAAGCCGACTCCGACCCCCTCGCTGCTAACCACAAACAGCGGGATGCCGGCAATCGACACGCTGATCAGATTGCCGACGTCGAACATCGCGGCGGCGCGCCGCGAACTGCGTGCGGAGACGGTCTTGGTCGCCATGGACTACCCTGAATGCAAAAGCGGAAGCATACCATCATGGCTCATCCCCCTTCAGCCACGCCGGGGCAAACTGGAGAGCGATCGGGCGCGCTGCGTGCGCTGAGCGCCTGGGCGGCCCGGGCGCTGTATCCCGACCACTGTGGCTTGTGTCTGGCCCCGTTGCCGGAGGGCGGGGCCATCTGTCCTGCCTGCCGCAAGGACCTGGTGCGGGTGGAGGCCCCGTGCCCGGGTTGCGCGGCACCCCTGCCGGCGACAGTGGCCTGCCCCGCCTGTCAGCGCCGCCCTCCGGCAGTAGACGCCCTGCGGGCGCCATGGGCCTATGCCTGGCCGCTGGATCGGGTGCTGCTGGCCTACAAGCGCAGCGGCCACGCCCGCGCTGAACGGATCCTCGTGGACCTGGCCGCACAGGCAGCCCGCGAACGCCGGGATGTGCCGACACCGTTGCCTACCCGCGTGGTGCCCGTTCCATTGCACCCCTCGCGCCTGCGCGAGCGCGGGTTCAATCAGTGCGAGCCGCTGGCGCGGTGCGTCGCCGAGGTCCTGGGGCTCCCGCTGGATACCGCATGCGTTCGCCGCGTACGGGCCACGCCTTCGCAGCAGACGCTGAGCGGTCCACAGCGGCGCCGGAACCTGCGCGATGCATTTGCCGTGAACGCGGAGTTGGCGGGCGAGCGGGTGCTGCTGGTGGACGATGTGGTCACGACCGGGGCGACCCTGGATGCGCTGGCCCGTGCGCTGCGGGCGGCGGGAGCGGCATCGGTCGAGGGTCTGGCGCTTGCCCGCGCGTAACCGAGTTAGCCCCCCAGATGATGGTCTGCGATCATCGCGAGCAGGACCACGGCACCGAGATAATGGTTGTTCTTGAATGCCCGCAGGCAGTCGGTCGGCTCGCGTTCGGCGATCAGGAACTGCTGGTAGAACATCAGCATCGCCACGATCACCAGCCCCGCCGTGTAGTAGCCGCCGAGCCCGGCATGCTGGCCGATCAGGTACAGCCCCAGCCAGACGAGCACCTGGAGCCCCGCGGTGATCAGACGGTCCATCTCGCCGAACGCGATGGCGGTGGACTTCACCCCGATTTTCAGGTCGTCTTCTCGGTCCACCATCCCGTAGAAGGTGTCATACACCACGGTCCAGGCGAGCACGGTCACGTACAGCAGCCAGGCGAGCGGCGGCGGGTGATCCCCGGTGACCGCGGTAAAGGCCATGGGCACGGCCCAGGCGAAGGCCGCGCCCAGGTGCACCTGCGGAAAGTGGTGGAAGCGCTTGGCGAAGGGATAGGTGGCGGCCAGCACCACTGCGACCAGGGAATAGAGAATGGTCAGCAGGTTGGTGAACAGCACCAGCACGAAGGCGGTCAGCGCCAGCACGGCGAAGGTTGCCAGGGCCTCGTTCGGGGTGATGGTGCCCAGTGCCAGCGGGCGGTCGCGCGTGCGGGCGACATGGGCGTCGAAGTCGCGGTCCGCGTAGTCGTTGATCGCACAGCCGGCCGAGCGCATCAGCACGACGCCGGCAACGAAGATGAAGATCAGCGAACCCGGCGGCCAGCCCTCGGCTGCGATCCAGAGCGCCCACAGAGTCGGCCACAGCAGCAGATAGATGCCGACAGGCCGGTCCAGGCGGACCAGTCGGGCCAGTTCCCACAGGCGTGCACGTGCGTCCATGGCGGCCAAGCTTACCAGCCCGGCGCGCCGGATGGATGAGGAAGGGGGCGGGTCGGGCAATCCCCGGCCCGATCGTGCTGGGGGCCGGCGCTCAGTCCGCGGTCAGCGGGAACAGGGTCAGTTCTACACGCCGGTTCAGCGCGCGGCCCTCGGCGGTTTCGTTGGTCGCGATGGGCTGATGCGGCCCGAAGCCGACGGTGTCGACGCGCACCGACTGGACGCCGCGCCGTATCAGGGCGCGCCCGACGCTCTGAGCGCGCCGTTCCGACAGGTCCATGTTGTACTCGACGCGTCCGGTGATGTCGGTATGGCCGGCGACCTCGATACCGGTCTGGTCGTATTCGGCCAGGACCAGCGCCACCGAGTTCAGCACCTCCTCGAACTCCGGTTTGATGTCGGTGCGGTCGATATCGAAGGTGATGTGCCCGGGCATGTTCAGGATGATGTTGTCGCCGTCGCGGGTCACGCTGACACCGGTTCCCCGCAGCTGCTCGCGCAGCTCGGCCTCCTGGCGGTCCATGTAGTTGCCGATCGCACCGCCGGCCAGGGCCCCGATCCCGGCCCCGATCATCGCGCGCTGGGTGCGGTTGCGGCGGCTGGTGATGCTGCCGACCACGGCCCCGGCAGCCGCGCCGACACCGGCGCCGATGGCCGTGCGCGATACCCGCTCCTCGCCGGTATAGGGATCCGTGGTGGTACAGCCGATGGCGAAGGTCAGAAAACCGACCAGTACCAGAACACCAATGCGCGAGATCATGCTTGCCCCCCAGCCGGGAAGGAACTCCCGGGTTTCAGTCTGCGCCCACGGGCGCGCTCGGGAACAGGATTGCGCCGTTGCTTGAACGGAAGGTGAACCGGGCGTCAGGCCGTGTCGTTTTCGTGACGCAGTTGGCGCAATACCGGGGTGGTGTCGGGGTGGATGCCGCGCCAGGTCGCGAAGGCCTCGGCGGCCTGCTCGACCAGCATGCCCAGGCCGTCCGACGTCTGCCGGCAGCCAGCATCCCGGGCCCAGTCGAGGAACCGGGCCGCACCGGGGCCGTAGACCAGGTCGTAGGCCAGGCTGTCCGGGTGCACCAGCGTCGCGGGCAGGTTCAGGCCCGCGTCGGACAGGCCGGCGGCGGTGGCGTTGATGACCAGATCGAACGGGCCGGCGGGCAGGGCGTCGAGGCCGCAGGCGGAGAGCTCGGTATCGATCGCCAGGTCGGCGAAGTCCTCGGCCAGTGCCTCGGCCCGCGCCGCAGTGCGGTTGGCGATCACCAGCTGTGCGGGGTGGCGCTCCAGCAGGGGCTGCAGCAGCCCGCGGGTCGCGCCGCCGGCCCCGAGGATCAGGATGCGCCGGCCGGGCACCTCGCCACCCAGGCGGTCGAGGTCGCGGCAGAAGCCGATGCCGTCGGTGTTGTCGCCGTGGAGCTGGCGCTCGTCGTCGCGCCAGAGGGTGTTCACGGCGCCGGCGCGCCGGGCGCGGTCGGTCAGGACCCGGGCCAGGGCGAACGCCTCTTCCTTGAACGGGACGGTCACGTTCAGGCCGCGGAACCCGGAGGAGAACCATGCCCAGACCTCCTCGGCGAACTGACCCGGGGTGCCCAGCAGGGCCTCGTAGGTCAGGTGCTGCCCGGTCTGTTCGGCGAATAGGGCATGGATGCGCGGCGACAGCGAATGGCGGATCGGGTTGCCGACCACGCCATAACGATCGGGGCGCGGCTCGCTCATCGGGCCGCGTCCTCCGTCAGCCATTCGGCCACGGTGCGGGCGTAGTAGGTGAGGATGCCGTCGGCCCCGGCGCGCTTCATGCCGGTCAGGGCCTCCAGCACGCAGGCGCGCTCGTCCAGCCAGCCGCGTTCGGCGGCGGCCTTGAGCATCGCGTACTCGCCGGAGACGTGATAGACGAAGGTCGGGCGCTGGAACTCGTCGCGAATCCGGCGGACCACGTCCAGGTACGGCATCCCCGGCTTGACCATCACCATGTCGGCGCCCTCGGCCAGGTCGAGCGCGACCTCGTGCAGGGCCTCGTCGCCGTTGGCCGGGTCCATCTGGTAGGTCTCCTTGCCACCCTTGCCCAGATTGCCGGCCGAGCCCACCGCATCGCGGAACGGCCCGTAGAAGGCCGAGGCGTACTTGGCGGAGTAGGCGAGGATGCGGGTGTGTATGTGCCCGCCGTCCTCCAGCGCGGTGCGGATCGCGCCGATGCGTCCGTCCATCATGTCGGAGGGGGCGACCACGTCGGCGCCGGCCGCGGCATGCGACAGCGCCTGCTTCACCAGGGCCTCGACGGTGATGTCGTTCACCACGTAGCTGTCGTCGTCGATGATGCCGTCCTGGCCGTGGGTGGTGAACGGGTCCAGGGCGACATCGGTGATCACGCCGAGCTCGGGGTGGGCCTGCTTCAGGGCGCGTACCGCGCGCTGGGCCAGGCCCTCGGGGTTCCAGGCCTCGGCGGCATCCAGGCTCTTCTTCTCGCCCGGGACCACCGGGAACAGGGCCAGGGCCGGGATGCCGAGGCGCACGGCCGCGGCCGCCTCCTCCAGCAGCAGGTCGATGCTGACGCGCTCCACGCCGGGCATCGACGGCACCGCCTCGCGTACCCCCTCGCCCTCGGTGACGAAGACCGGCAGGATCAGGTCGTCCGCGCGCAGGTGATGCTCGCGCATCAGGCGGCGGGAGAAGGCGTCGCGGCGCATGCGGCGCGGACGGCCGACGGGATAGGGGGCGATCGGTGCGGTCATGCGGGTCGTCCTTGTTGGTGGGTCAGCCGGCGGACTCGGTCAGCCAGTCGCGCGGCTTCAGATAGCGCTCGTAGAGTTCGGCCTCGGGCGTACCGGCTTCCGGCTGGTAGTTGTATTCCCAGCGCACCAGCGGCGGCAGCGACATCAGGATCGACTCGGTGCGCCCGCCCGACTGCAGGCCGAACAGGGTACCGCGGTCGTAGACCAGGTTGAACTCGACATAGCGCCCGCGCCGGTAGAGCTGGAACTGGCGCTCGCGCTCGCCGTATTCGGTCGCGTGGCGACGCTCGACGATCGGGCCGTAGGCATCCAGATAGGCATTGCCGACGCTCTGCATGTAGCCGAAGGCGTGCTCGAAGCCGCCCTCGCTGAAGTCGTCGAAGAACAGCCCGCCGACGCCGCGCGGCTCGTCGCGGTGCTTGAGATGAAAGTACTCGTCGCACCACTGCTTGTGCGCCGGGTAGAGGTGCTCGCCGAACGGACGACAGGCGGCCTCGGCCGTGCGGTGCCAGTGGATGCAGTCCTCGTCGAAACCGTAGTACGGGGTCAGGTCGAAGCCGCCGCCGAACCACCAGATCGGCTCCTCGCCGGGCTTCTCCGCGATGAAGAAGCGCACATTCGCGTGCGAGGTCGGCACATACGGGTTGTGCGGGTGGATCACCAGCGACACGCCGGTGGCCTGGAACGAGCGTCCGGCCATCTCCGGGCGGTGCGCGGTGGCCGAGGCCGGGAGGTTGTCGCCCATCACGTGGGAGAAGTTGACCCCGGCCTGCTCGAAGACCCGCCCCTCGTGCAGTACGCGGGTCCGTCCGCCGCCGCCGGCCGGGCGTTCCCAGGCGTCCTCCTGGAAGCGGGCCTGGCCGTCCAGGCCCTCGAGACCCTGGCAGATGCGGTCCTGCAGGCCCTGCAGGTAGTCGATGACACGGTCGATGGAGACGTGGTCCTGGCTCATGCTGCGTCCCGGTTGGTTATTCGTGGGTATCCGGCGCGCCCCGGAGCCAGGCCCCGGTGCGGGCATCGCGGATCGTGCTGGGTGCGGTGCGCCCGCCACATTCTGCCTGCAGGATCGCGTCGATGCCCGCCCCGAGCTGCGTGTTCACGCAGTCCCAGGTGCGGCAGGGCTCTATGCCCGCGCGGTTGGCGCTGGTGGAGACCAGGGGGCTGCCCGCGGCCGCGCACAGCGCGCGCGTCTCCGGGTGGGCGGTGACGCGTACCGCGAGGCTGTCGTGTTCGCCGCGCAGCAGCGGCGGGCAGGCATCGGTGACGGGTAGCAGCCAGGTGGTCGGCCCAGGCCAGCTGGCGTCGATCTCGGCCCGGCGTTCGGCCGGTAGCGGCGCCAGCCAGGGCGCGAGGCGATCCAGCCGGTCGGTGACCACAATCAGTCCCTTGGTGGCCGGGCGGCCCTTGATCTCGAGGATGCGATCGATCGTCCGGGGGTCATCCGGGCGGCAGCCAAGGCCGAAGACCGCCTCGGTGGGGTAGGCGACCACGCCGCCGTCGCGCACGCACTGCGCGACGGGCTCGATCTCGGGGGTTAGCAGCGGTTGGCTATTCGGATCCACGGTCGCCGGAGGGCTGGGCACTCAGGCGGCTGTCGCCGCTGCCGGATTTCGCGCTACCAGACTTGGCGGTCGAAGCCTTCTTCGCCGGGGCCTTCTTCGACGTGCTCGTCTTCTTTGCGGTGGCCTTTTTCGTGCCCGTCTTGCTGGCGGCCTTCTTGGTGGTGGCTGCCTTTTTCGTGGTCGTCTTCTTTGCGGTCGACGACTTGGAGGCGGTTTTCCCGGAGGACTTGCCGGTCGACTTGGCCGCCCCCTTGCGGCCGCGGCCCTTGCGTTCCGGGGCGGCGGCGATCAGTTCCTGGCACTGCTCCAGCGTCAGGGACTTGGGATCGGTCTCCTTGGGGATCTTGGCGTTCTTGTTGCCGTCGGTCACGTAAGGGCCGTAGCGCCCGTTGAGGACCTGGATGCCCTCTTCGTCGAAGCTCTTGATGAAGCGTTCGGCGTCCTTCTTCTTCTTCTCGGCGACGATCTCCAGCGCGCGCGGCAGCTCGATGGTCCAGACGTCGTCGTCCGGGCCGAGGGAGGCGTACTTGGAGCCGTACTTCACGTACGGTCCGAAGCGGCCGATGTTGACCATCACCGGCTCGCCCTCGGGCGTCTCGCCGAGGTCGCGCGGCAGCTTGAACAGCTCCAGCGCCTCGTCGAGGGTGATTTTGTCCATCTTCTGCCCGGGCAGCAGGCCGGCGAAGCGCGGCTTCTCCTCGTCGTCCTTGGTGCCGATCTGCACGATCGGGCCGAAACGGCCCAGGCGCACGCTGACCGGGCGTCCGCTCTGCGGATCGGGGCCCAGTTCGCGCGACTGCACGGCCTCGGCGCGAGTGACGTTTTCTTCCTTCTCCTTCACCCGGTCGCGGAAGTCGCCCCAGAAATCCTCCAGCACCGGGACCCAGTCCTTCTCGCCGCGCGAGATCGCGTCCAGCTCGTCTTCCAGCTTCGCGGTGAAGTCGTAGTCCACGTAGCGGTCGAAGTGCTGGGTCAGGAAGCTGTTCACGATCCGGCCGGTGTCGGTCGGGATGAAGCGCTTGCCGTCCATCTCCACGTACTCGCGCGACTGCAGCGTGGAGATGATGCTGGCGTAGGTGGACGGACGGCCGATGCCGTATTCCTCCAGCGTCTTCACCAGGCTGGCCTCGGTGTAGCGCGGCGGCGGCTCGGTGAAGTGCTGGTCGGCGGTGACCTCTTCCAGCTGGACCGTGTCGCCCTCGGCCATTTCCGGCAGGCGCTTGTCCTCGTCGTCATCCTGCGCGTCGTCGCGGCCCTCCTGGTAGACGGCGATGAAGCCGGGGTCGACCAGGGTGGAGCCGGTGGCGCGGAACTGGTGTCGGCTGTCACCCGGGACCAGGTCGGCGGCCACGGTGTCGAAGGTCGCGTGGATCATCTGGCAGGCGACGGTGCGCTTCCAGATCAGGTCGTACAGCCGGGCCTGGTCACTGCTCAGGCGGGCGCGGACCTCGTTCGGCAGGCGGCGCACGGAGGTCGGGCGGATAGCCTCGTGGGCCTCCTGCGCGTTCTTCGACTTGGTCTTGTACTGGCGCGGGCTGTCGGGGACGTTGTTGGCGCCATAGCGCTCCTCGATCAGGCCGCGGATCTCGCCAATCGCCTCGCCGGCCAGGGCCACCGAGTCGGTACGCATATAGGTGATCAGGCCGATCGCGCCGGAGCCCAGATCGATCCCCTCGTACAGCTGCTGCGCGGTGCGCATGGTGCGCGATGCGGTGAAGCCCAGCTTGCGCGAGGCCTCCTGCTGCAGGGTCGAGGTGGTGAACGGCGCGGCCGGGTTGCGGCGGCGCTGCTTCTTCTCGACCTTGGCGACACGCAGCTCGCCGTTCGCGGCCTCGGTCAGGCGCTTCTGGGCGTCATGTGCGAGTTCGGCGCTGTTCAGGTCGAACTGGTCCAGCTTGTTGCCGTCCAGGTAGGTCAGGCGCGCGGTGAACGGCTGCTCCTGGCGCTCGACCTTCGCATCCAGGGTCCAGTATTCGCGCGGGACGAAGGCCTCGATCTCGTTCTCGCGCTCGCAGATCATGCGCAGTGCCGGGCTTTGCACGCGCCCGGCGGACAGGCCGCGCTTGATCTTGCGCCACAGCAGCGGGGAGAGGTTGAAGCCGACCAGGTAGTCCAGCGCGCGGCGCGCCTGCTGGGCATCGATCAGCGGCTTGGCCAGGTCGCGCGGTTCCTCGATCGCCTGCTGGATCGCCTTCTTGGTGATCTCGTGGAACACGACCCGATGCACGCCACGATCGTCTAGCAGGCCGCGGTCACGCAGCACCTCGTAGAGATGCCAGGAGATTGCCTCGCCTTCACGGTCGGGGTCAGTCGCGAGGATCAGGTCATCGGATTTCTTCAGCGCCTTGGCGATCGCTTCGATCTGCTTTTCGCTGCGCTCGATCACGTCGTACTTCATGCGGAACCCGTTTTCCGGGTCCACCGCCCCTTCCTTGGGGACCAGGTCGCGGACATGGCCATAGGAGGCCATGACCTGGTAGTCCGGGCCGAGATATTTTTCGATGGTCTTGCCCTTGGCGGGCGACTCTACAATGACGAGGTGCTTGCTCATGTCGCTCGGGACCGTCTCCGTGGCAGCGGGTTCCGTATCGGGGCGATCGCGGTCGCATGGCAGCGACCGGGTTCACGGGCGCTAAAGACTAGAGGAGGAAAACGCCCGTGGCTACCGCATTGTCTGCGGAGGACGGTGGACTCAGTGCAGATAATCCACGGCCGACGGGCCGGCATCGTCGCGCATCACCTCTTCCAGGCGGGAATAGGCGATCGCATCGTCGGGCTGGTTGAACAGCACCATCAGCACCACCCAGCGCAGCTGGTCGAGGTCGATCTCCTCGGCGTCCAGTTCCATCACGCGGTCCAGTACCAGCTCGCGGGTGCCGGCGGTCAGCAGCCCGTTTTGCTCCAGGTGCAGCAGGAAGCCGTGCGCCTCGGTGTCCAGGCGCTTGCGCTCTTCCGGGGCATAGATGCGCTGGGCCGCGCTGTCGCCGCCGCGACCGGTGAGGGGGGCCTCGCTCATCAGGCGATCCAGCCAACCCAGGGCGCGGTCGATCTCGGGGCGGGCGAAACCGGCCTCCACCAGGTGGCGTTCCAGTTCCGCGCGATCCGGCTCCTCGTCGGATTCCTCGTCCATGGTGTGCTCGAACAGGTACATGAGCACATCCAGCACGCTTTCGTTCATGATTCAGGGGATCCTGCGTCGAGGCGCTGGTAGCGCCCGTGGTCGAGGGCGGCCACACGGCCGTTGAGTTCCAGCAAAACCAGCATGGATGAAAGGCGCTCGATGGTCAATTTGGTGCGATCCCGCAGGGTTTCCAGCGGGATCGGGTCAAAACCCATCGCGTTCAGCACGCGTTCCTGCTCCGGATCCAGTGGCTCCCGGGCCGGTTCCGGTGGTGTGCTGGCTGTCTCCCCGGGGGCGACGCCGAGCCAGTCCGCCAGGTCTTCCAGCACCTCGTCGGCCGATTCCACGAGTTGCGCCCCATCACGGATCAGGCGATGGCAACCTCGGCTGACCGGGCTCAGTACCGAGCCCGGCACCGCGTAGACCTGCCGGCCCTGTTCCGCCGCCAGGCGGGCGGTGATCAGCGATCCGCTCTTCAGCGCGGCCTCGACCACGACCGTGCCCAGGGCCATGCCGCTGATCACCCGGTTGCGCTGCGGGAAGTTGCGCGCCAGTGGGCGCGTGCCGGTTGGCCACAGCGATACGACCAGTCCGTGATCCGCGATGCGGTGGGCGAGGCGACGATGCTGCGCCGGGTAGATGCGGTCGGGGCCGGTCGCGACGACTGCGATCGTGCGGCCACCGGGGGCAGCCAGGGCGCCCTCGTGGGCCACCCCGTCGATGCCGCGCGCCAGGCCGCTGGTCACCACCACGCCGGCACCGGCGAGCTCGCGCGCGAACTCCCCGGCCAGGCGTTCGCCCTGCGGCGTGCACTCGCGTGCGCCGATGATGGCGATCTGCGGCCGATGCAGCAGGCTCGGGTCGCCGTTCAGGTACAGGACCGGGGGCGGATCGGGGATTTCGGCCAGTAGCGGCGGGTAGTCGGGGTCATCCCGGCATAGCAGGTGGTGCCGCTCGTCCTGGTCGAGCCAGGCCTGGTCGGCATCGGCGGCTGCCGTGCGGGCCGCCGGGTCGATATTCAGCTCGACGCCGTGATGGCGCCATTCGCTAGGAGAAGCGGCCAGGGCGGCGCCGGGACCGCCAAAGGCCTCGACCAGATGCAGCAGGCGCTGGTGGCCGAGCCCCGGGGTGTTGATCAGTTCCAGCCAGGCGCGCTGATGCGTCGCCCGGTCCCAGTCGTCGGTCATCGGTGGTGCGGATGCCCGTGCGAGCGGATCAGTGCGACGGATGGCGGACCTTGTCACCCTCGCGCAGGGTGCGGTCGGACTCCGTGACCAGGATGTAGGAGACCTTCTCGAAGGTCTGGAACACCATCACCGTTCCGACCGATTCCTCGGGCAAGGTCACGACCTCGTTCGCCCGGTCGCTGATCGGGTCGCGAACCTGGCGGCCGGCGGTGTAGGCGGTCATCACCTGGCCGTTCTCGATGCCGTCACGCTCGCCACGGTTGATGATCGCAGCCTGGAGCTGGCCGATCTGGCTGATCGCGTCAAACAGGGAGATGATCGTGCCCTCCAGGTCTTCTGGCGGACGTCCGATCTCGAACAGCATGTCCTGTTCGTCGGCATAGGGGACCAGGCGGTCGCCGCGGATGGCTTCGCGCTCGCCCTTGCGGATGTTTGCGCGTGCCACGTTGCCGGGCTCGACGATCTCGGCCTCGCCAATCGGCAGGGTCGCAATGCCCAGGTTCTCGCCGGTGTCCGGGTCCACCAGCTCGCCGTCACGACGCACGATGTGATAGAGGTCGTATTGCTGGGTGTCTTCGGCATTGCGCACGTAGACGCGGTCGCCCGGGCCGAAGATCACGCGCTCGTCCTGCGAGGCCAGGATGTAGGGGGCGTTGTCCAGCGTCTCGTCGTCCAGCACCTGCGGACGGAACATGAACGACTGCAGCGTGGAGATCGGGGTGACGTCCTCTTCGCGATCGACTACGCGAATCTCGGGCGACAGACGCTTGGTCGGGCGAACGCGCGGGCCGCCATCCACGGTGATGCGCGGTTCGCCGTCCACGTAGTAGATGCTGAGTACGTCGCCCGGATAGATCAGATGCGGGTTCTCGATCTCGGGGTTCACCAGCCAGATCTCCGGCCAGTACCACGGGTCGCGCAGGAACATCGCGGCGATGTCCCACAGGGTGTCGCCCTCGCGGACCACGTAGCGTTCGGGAGCGGATTCGCGGATCTCGGGTTCCGGCTCCGGGGTCTCGGCGGCCCGGTCGGTTTCGCGGGAGGTGTCCTCGCTGCGGGCCGTTTGTGTGGCCTCGGTGTCCTCGGCGGTGGCAGCCCCCTCTTCGGTCTGGGTGGCTGCGCAGGCGCCGAGCAACAGCGTTACACTGAATAAAATGCCCGGCAGAACGAAGGTCGTGGTCGCCCTGGTCTTGTACATTGCTGTCCCCTGTCAGATCCGCGCGCTCCCCGAGCCTTCTTTTGCTTTAGCCCGGCCCCATGCGGATGACGCAATTCCGCGGATATTGCGGTCCAACGTTAGCAGAATTGCGGCATCTGTACAGTACAAAGTTTGAGGTTTTTCATGGCCAAGCGCGAAATACTGCATTTCCCGGATCCCCGCCTGCGTCTGCAGGCGGAGCCGGTCGAGACGGTGGACGACGAGGTCCGCACTCTGGTCGACGACATGCTGGAAACCATGTACGACGCGCCGGGCATTGGTCTGGCGGCCACCCAGATCAACGTGCAAAAGCGGGTGTTGGTGGCGGATGTCTCCGATGACCAGAGCGAGCCGCACGTGCTGATCAACCCCGAGATCCTCGAGACCTCCGGCGAGGAGGAGATGGACGAGGGCTGCCTGTCGGTGCCCGGATTCTACGAGCGGGTGCAGCGCGCCGACCGTATTCGTGTGCGTGCCCTCGGCCGAGACGGCCAGCCCTATGAGCTCGATATCGATGGCCTTCTGGCCGTGTGTATCCAGCACGAGATCGACCACCTCGACGGCAAGCTGTTCGTGGACTACCTCTCCAGCCTGAAGCGCAATCGCATCCGCAAGAAGCTGGAGAAGCAGGGCGCGCGGGCCGGCGCGGGAGACAAGGCCGCGGCGCCCGCCGTCTGATGAAGCAAGGCAACAAGGACGTGCCATTGCCGCGTGTGGTCTACGCGGGTACACCCGACTTCGCGGTCCCTGCGCTGGAGGCCCTGATCGAGCGCGGCCCGAGGCCCGTGGCCGTCTACACCCAGCCGGATCGCCCGGCGGGGCGGGGGCGCCAACTGCGCCCGAGCCCGGTCAAGGTCGCCGCCGAGGCGGCCGGCATCCCGGTGCTGCAGCCGGAATCCCTGAAATCGCCCGAGGCCCAGGCCGAACTGGCCGCCTGGCGCCCGGATATCCTGATCGTAGCGGCCTACGGGTTGATCCTGCCGCGAACGGTGCTGGAGATCCCGGGCCGGGGCGGGCTGAACATCCACGCCTCGCTGTTGCCCCGCTGGCGCGGTGCGGCACCGATCCACCGCGCGATCCTGGCCGGCGATACCGAGACCGGGGTCTGCCTGATGCAGATGGCGCCCGGCCTGGACACGGGCCCGGTGCACGCCTGTCGCTCGACCCCGATCACGGCGACGACGACCACCGGTGAGATGCACGATACGCTGGCCACGCTGGGCGCCGAGCTGCTGCTGGAGCGGCTGCCCGAGATCCTCGCGGGGCGTTCGCAGCCGGAACCACAGGACGATGCCGGCGCGACCTACGCGCACAAGCTGGAAAAGGGTGAGGCCTGGCTGGATTTTGCCCGCCCGGCGGTGGAGCTGGATCGCCAGGTGCGGGCCTTCAACCCCTGGCCGGTTGCCCAGGCGCGCTGGGGCGAGCAGGTGATCCGCGTGCATGCCGCGCGCCCTTTGCCCGGGCCGGCGGACCCGGAGCCGGGCACCATCCGAGCCGCGGGCCGTGACGGGGTGCAAGTGGGCACCGAACAAGGTCAGCTGCTTCTGGAGACCGTGCAGCTGCCGGGCAAGCGCCCGGTTGCGGCCGCGGACTGGGCCAATACTACGGCGCTGATCGGGCAGCGCCTCGCGGGCGGCTGAGCGATGGCGGGCAAGCGCAACGGACGCATCGTACCCTCGCGGGTGGACTCGCGCTCCCCGCGCCAGCGGGCGCTGGAGGCGGCCGAGGGGGTCGTATTGCAGGGGCATTCCCTGACGCGCGCGGTCGAGCACGCAACCGAAGGGCTGAACGCCCGCGACGCGGCCTGGGTGCAGGCGCTGGCCTACACCACGCTGCGCTGGTATCCGCAACTGTCGGCGCTGGTAAACGGGTTCCTGGAGCGCCCGCTGCGCAAGAAAGACGCCGTGATCGGTGTGCTGCTGGCGCAGGGGCTGGCCGAGCTGATGCATTTCTCTACCCGTGACCACGCGGCCGTGCGCGAGACCGCGGAGCTGGCGCGGGCCATCCATCGCCCCGGTGCGGTGGGGCTGATCAATGCGGTACTGCGGCGCGCGCAGCGCGAACAGGATGCGCTGGAGGCGGCAGTCCGGGAAGACCCGGCGCTGCGTTATGCCGTTCCGGAATGGCTGCTGGAGGCGATCCGCGCCTCCTGGCCCGACGACTGGGAGACGTTGCTGGAGGCGGCCACCCGTCCCGCACCTATGACCCTGCGCGTGAACCTGTCCCGCACCTCTCGCGAGGACGCCCTTGAGGCGCTGGTCGAGGCGGGGCACCCGGCACAGGCGCACCCTCAGCTGGAGGCAGCCCTGACACTGGAGGAACCCGCGGACGTCGCTCGACTGCCCGGTTTTGCCGAGGGCCGGCTCTCGGTGCAGGACGCCTCTGCGCAATGGGCGGCGGTCCTGCTCGATCCGCAGCCGGGCGAACGCGTGCTGGATGCCTGCGCGGCCCCGGGCGGCAAGACCGGTCATCTGCTGGAACGGGCGGGTGGTGATCTCCAGTTGACTGCGCTGGACAACGATGCCGAGCGACTTGTGCAGGTGCGCGAAAATCTCGACCGACTGGGCTTCGCCGCGCAACTGACCGCGGCCGACGTCGCCGACCCCGATGCCTGGTGGGATGGCCAGCCCTTCGATGCGATCCTGCTGGATGTGCCCTGCTCGGCGACCGGGGTGATCCGGCGTCACCCGGACATCAAGACCCTGCGTCGCGCCGACGACATCCCGCGCCTGGCGGCGGAGCAGGCGCGTATTCTGGAGGCGGCCTGGGGACTGCTGCGCCCTGGCGGGCGCCTGCTGTATGCGACCTGTTCGCTCCTGTCGGAGGAGAACGGCGCGGTGGTCGCGGGCTTTCTCCAGCGCACGCCGGATGCGCGCGCGCTGGAGCCCGAGGGCGGCCCGCCGATCGCCGGCGCGCACGTACGCTCGGTCGGCTGGGCGCTGCCGCTGGGCCTGGAAGGCGGCGATGGCTTCTACTACGCGTTGTTGACAAAGGACTAGGGCATGCGCGCGGGGCGGTCGCCGATCGGATTCCTGCTGGCGTGGTCGCTCGTGCTGGCGCTGGTCCCGGGTACGGCGCAGGCCCTGGAGATCCGCGACGCCCGGCACATGTGGATGGACGATGACACCCTGCTGGTGCGCCTCGTGCTCGACATGCGACTGCCGCAGGTGCTGGAAGATGCGCTGGCCAATGGGGTCACACTGGAGTTCGAGGCCGAGGCCCGGATCGAACGGGATCGCTGGCTGGGACGGGAGTCCGTGCAGCGCGAGACACGCCGGGTCAAGCTGCAATATTTTGCGCTGAACCGGTATTACCTGGTAACCGACGTGAACGATGACCGGATGGAGCTCAAGCCGACCCTGGGCGATGCCCTGGAGTATGTCGCCCGCCGACTCGGGCGCCTGCCGATGCACGGCGTCCCGGGGGCGGTGCGCGAGCGGCCGGAAGACTACAACATGGCCGCGCGGCTGTTGCTTGTGTATTCGGCGCTGCCCTTGCCGTTGCAGCTGGATGCCGGTCTGCGCGGTGACCTCACCACCCGGCGGGAGTGGCATCGATGGTCCCTGGATTAAGACGCTTCCCATGGGGCCTGCTGGGCATGGGCCTGCTGTTCCTGCTGCTGCTGACCTCGCTGGTGGTCATGGGCGGGGCGGCGCAGGACCAGGCCCGCTTCGAGCAGCTGTTCCTGTGGCTGCTGGTATTCCACGCCGCAATCCTGCTGGTGCTGGGGGGGCTGATCGTCCACCAGTTCGTGCGCATGGTCGCCCAGTATCGCCAGGGGGTGCCCGGCAGTCGCCTGACGCTGCGGCTGGTCGGGGGGTTCATGCTGGTCGCGGTGCTGCCGGTATCGGTCGTCTATTACTTCTCCTTCGAGTTCCTGAACGAGGGCGTGGACTCCTGGTTCGACGTGCGCGTGGACTCCGCGCTGGAGGATGCCCTGGAGCTGTCGCGTTCGTCGCTGGATCTGCGCGTGCGCCAGCTGGCGACCGAGACGCAGGAGATGATGAGCGAGCTGGAAGGGGTCTCGGAGGGTCTGGTTCCGCTGGCGTTGAATGACTACCGCCGTCAGGTTGGGGCCCAGGAGTTGACGCTGGTCGGATCCAACAACCGCATCATTGCCTCGTCCACCGACAGCCCGATCCGCCGCCTGCCGAGTCCCCCCGGGGCCGATATCCTGATGCGGGTGCGCCCGGAGCAGCCGTATTCGCGACTTGAGCCGCAGACCGACGGCTCGCTGGTGATTCGCGTGGTGGCGACCACCAGTAGTCGAAGACCGGGGGCGGAGAACCGCATCCTGCAGGGGATTTATCCGGTCGATCCGCGCATGTCGGCCCTGTCACAACGCGTGGAGGATGCCTTTGCCGGCTACCGCGAATTCGCCTACCTGCGCGGCCCGATCATCCAGGGCTTTATCTTTACCCTGTCGCTGGCGCTGGCGATCTCGCTGATGGCGGCTCTGTGGGCCGGGCTTCTGGTGGCCAGGCGCATGGTGCGTCCGATCTCCGATCTGGTGCAGGGGACGCGCTCGGTCGCGGCTGGCGACTATTCCACCCGGCTCGCGGTGCAGCGGGCCGACGAGCTGGGCTTTCTGGTGCAGTCGTTCAATGCGATGACGCGCACGCTGAACGAGGCGCGTGACGAGGCCGAACGCAACCGCCGCCTGCTGGATGCCGAGCGCGCCTACCTGGAGAGCGTCCTGCAGCACCTGCGTTCCGGCGTGCTCGCGCTGGATGGCAGTCTGCGCCTTCGCACCGCGAACGAGGCCGCCGGCCAGATCCTGGAGTGCGACCTGCAGGGCGCCCGCACGCGTCCGATCTCCGAGCTGGGCGCCGAGTGTCCGCTGGTCGGGCAGTTCTTCGAGGCGATCAACGATGCCCTGGCGCGCCAGGAAGACGAGTGGTCGCGGCAGGTTGTCGTGTTTACGCGTTCCGGGCGCAAGGTGCTGATGACGCGTGCCGTTTGGCTGCCAACCTCGGGCTCCAGCCGCGGCCTGCACGCGATCGTGTTCGATGACATGACCGAGTTCCTGAAGGCGCAGCGCGACGCGGCCTGGGGCGAGGTGGCCCGGCGTCTGGCACACGAGATCAAGAATCCGCTGACCCCGATCCAGCTCTCCGCCGAGCGTCTGTCGCGCCGGCTCGGCAAGGTCCTGGACGGGGCTGACCGCGAGGTGCTGGATCGCGCGACTGGCACGATCATCCAGCAGGTGGAGGCGATGAAGACGCTGGTCAACGCCTTCCGCGATTACGCCCAGGCCCCGCGCCTGGAGCTGGGATCGGTGGACCTGAACCAGCTGATCCAGGATGTCTGCGAGCTGTATGTCGATTCCGACGGCCATTCCCGTGTGCAGACCGACCTGGAGTCGGGCCTCCCCGGGATTCGGGGCGACGCCGGACGCCTGCGACAGCTGCTGCACAACCTGATCAAGAACGCGCTGGAGGCCGGCAAGGACCAGGAGGCGTTCGTGGTGCATATCGCGACCGCCTATCTCGACGATCCGACCGGACCCCATATCGAGCTGCGGGTGACCGACACCGGCCCGGGTATCAAGCCCGAGTTGCTGGAACGCATCTTCGAGCCCTACACCACCGACAAGCCGCGTGGAACCGGTCTCGGTTTGGCGGTCGCGCAGAAGATCGTCGAGGAACATGGCGGCATGATTGAGTGCCATAATGAACCGGCGGGCGAAGGTGGGGCGGTTTTCCGCATTCGCATCCCGGTCGAACATACCCCGCAGGCCCTGGCCCACGAGGAACCGGAATGAGCGAACCCTACGTACTGGTCGTCGACGACGAACCGGATATCCGGATGCTGTTGCAGGATGTCCTCGAGGACGAGGGCTATCAGGTGGCGCTGGCCGGCTCGGTGGCCGAGGCCAAGGCTCAGCGCCGTAGTCGCCGGCCGGATCTGATTCTCCTCGACGTCTGGATGCCGGATGGCGACGGGATCTCCCTGCTCAAGGAGTGGGGCGACGACGAGGGTCTGCCCTGTCCGGTGGTGATGATCTCCGGCCACGGCAATGTCGAGACCGCCGTCGATGCCACGCGCCTGGGGGCCTACGACTTCATCGAAAAGCCACTGTCGATCGACAAGCTGCTGATCACGCTGAACAACGCCCTGGAGGCCGCCCGCCTCCAGCGCGAGAACGTGGGCCTGAAACGCCATGCCGGCACGGTCGCCGACCCGGTGGGCGGCAGTGCGGTGATGGTGAACCTGCGCGACCAGGTGCAGCGCATGGCGCAACACGACACCTGGGTGCTGATTACCGGCGAGCCCGGGGTGGGCAAACAGACCTTCGCCCGGCTGCTGCATGCGCGCAGCGCCCGTCGGGACAGTCCGTTCATCGTGGTATCGGTCGGTTCGCTGTCGGGCGACGAGGCCGTGGCCGAGCTGTTCGGAAGCGAGCAAGGCGATCGTGTGCGCTATGGGCTGCTCGAGCAGGCCGCCGGTGGCGTGCTGTTTCTCGACGAGGTCGCGGAGATGGATATGCAGACGCAGGGGCGTCTGCTGCATGCCCTGGATACCCAGCGCATTACCCGTATCGGCGGCGATCAGCCGATCAGCGTCAACGTGCGGGTGATTGCCGCCAGCCAGCATGACCTTGGCGCGGCGGTGGAGCAGGGCCGGTTTCGCGAGGACCTGTACTACCGGTTGAACGTCCTCCCGCTGGCCATCCCGCCGCTGCGCGAGCACGCGGAGGACATCCCGGAGTTGCTGGACTACCATATGCGCCATCTGCACCAGCAGGAAGGCCTGCCGATGCGGCTGTTCCAGCGTCCGGCGCTGGAGCGGCTGCAGCAGTATCAGTGGCCCGGCAACGTGCGCGAGCTGCGCAACCTGGTGCAACGGCTGATGATCCTCGGCTCCGGTGACGAGATCACCCGCGACGAGGTCGAGCGCACCCTGACCGGCCAGCCGCAGCGCGGTGAGGAGTTCGAGGAGGGGGCACTGGCGATCCCCGACCTGCCGCTGCGCGAGGCGCGCGAGCAGTTCGAGCGCGAGTATCTGATCCAGCAACTGGAGCGCTCGGAAGGCAACATGACACGGCTGGCCGAGCGGGTGGGGCTGGAGCGCACCCACCTCTATCGCAAGTTCAAGGCACTGGGCATCGATCCAAAACGGGTGAAGGCCGACGGCTGAGACGCCAGCCTTCGTTTCCCTGGCACGACGCCCTGACATCTCCGGGACGGGAGACGCATGAAGCACATCATCATCCTCGGCGCCGGGCAGGTGGGCCAGTCATTGGCCGAGGCCCTGAGCGCCGACGGCATCGACATCACCATCGTCGACTCCCGCGGCGAGCGCCTGGCCGAGCTGGAGGACCAGTTCGACATCAAGACGGTGAACGGCTTCGCCTCGCACCCGAGCGTGCTGGAGGCCGCCGGGGCACAGGATGCCTCGATGGTCATCGCGGTGACCGACTCCGACGAGGTGAACATGATCGCCTGTCAGGTTGCCTCGACCCTGTTCAACGTCGAAACCAAGATCGCCCGTGTGCGCTCACGGGATTACCACGAGACCCCGGAGCTGTTCGCCCAGGATGCGATGCCGGTGGACATGCTGATCTCGCCGGAGGCGATCGTCACCCGTCACATCCACCGCCTGATCGAGCATCCGGGCTCGCTGCAGGTGCTGGAGTTTGCCGAGGGGCTGGTCTCGCTGGTCGGCGTGCGCGCCTACTACGGTGGGCCGCTGGTCGGGCACGAGCTGAAGAACCTGCAAAGCGACATGCCCGGCATCCACACGCGGGTCGCGGCGATCTTTCGCCAGAACCGCTCCATCCAGCCGGATGGCAGCACCGTGATCGAGGCCGACGACGAGGTCTTCTTCGTCGCCGCGAAGAAGAACATCCGTGCAGTCACCTCGGAGCTGCGCAAGCTGGAAAAGCCCTACAAACGCATCATGATCGCCGGCGGCGGCAATATCGGCGAGCGCCTGGCGGAGACGCTCAGCAAGCGCTACCGGGTCAAGGTGATCGAGCGCGACCCGGATCGCGCCGACCACCTGGCGCGCTCGCTGCCCAGCAATGTGCTGGTCCTGCATGGCGACAGTGCGGACGACCGCTTCCTCGAATCGATCGGCATCGAGAACAACGACGTCTTCTGTGCGGTGACCAACGACGACCAGGCCAACATCTTTGCCGGCATGCTGGCCAAGCGCTGGGGCGTGCGCAAGGTGATGTCGCTGATCAACCGTCCGAGCTATGTGGACCTGCTGCAAAGCGGCACGATTGACGTCGCGATCTCGCCGCAGCAGGCGACCATCAGCGCGCTGCTGGCGCGCGTGCGCGAGGGCGGAACGGCCACCGTGCATACCCTGCGTCGCGGCGCCGCCGAGGCAATCGAGACGGTGGTGAACGGCGATGCCCGCACCTCCCAGGTGGTGGGGCGGCGGATCGAGGAGATCGACTTCCCCGAGGGTACGAGTGTGGGCGCGGTGGTGCGCGGCGAGGACGTGATCATCCCGCACCACGACACGGTGATCGAGGCCGGTGACCACGTGATCCTGTTCCTGACCGACCGGCGCAAGGTCAAGCAGGTGCAGCGCCTGTTCCAGCCCTCCGCGCTGTTCTTCTAGGTCGTACTGGCCGATGCTGCATTTCGCATCCACCGCCCGCCTGCTTGGGGTCCTGCTGACGCTGTTCAGCCTGACCATGCTGCCGCCGGCGGCGATCGGATTTCTCTACGGCGAGTCCACCGCCTGGGTGTTCCTGCAGGCGTTCGCGCTGCTGCTGCTGATCGGCGGGATCCTGTGGGGCTCGATGTACCGGGCGCGCAGCGACCTGCAGGTGCGCGACGGCTTCATCCTGGTCGTGCTGTTCTGGCTTGGGCTGGGGATTGCCGGGGCGGCGCCTCTGGTACTGGACCCGAACCTGCCGGTTTCGTTTACCGATGCGGTGTTCGAGTCCATGTCCGGGCTTACCACCACCGGGGCGACGGTGCTCACCGGGCTGGACGACCTGCCGCGCGCGATCCTGTGGTATCGCCAGCAGCTACAGTGGCTGGGTGGCATGGGGATCATCGTGCTGGCAGTGGCGATCCTGCCGCTGCTGGGCGTGGGCGGCATGCAGCTGTTCAAGGCCGAAACCCCCGGCCCGATCCGTGACAACAAGCTGACCCCGCGCATTGCCGAGACCGCGCGCAACCTCTGGTACATCTACCTGGGCCTGACCGTGGCCTGCGCGCTGGCCTACTGGGCCGCCGGGATGGAGGCCTTCGACGCGGTCGGGCATGCGTTCTCGACCATCGCGATCGGGGGGTTCTCCACCTACGACGCCAGTATCGGGCACTTCGATTCGGTGGCGATCGAGACGGTGGCGATCGCGTTCATGATTCTTGGCGGGATGAACTTTGCGCTGCACTTCCTGGTGCTGCACCGCGCGACCTGGAAGCCGTACCGGCGTGACGAGGAACTGCGTACCTACCTGATCCTGCTGGTCTCCGCCGCCGTGATCGTGGTCGGCTACATGCTGTGGAGCGGCTTTGCCGCCGATACGAACGATGCCCTGCGACGGGGGATCTTCCACGTGGTGTCGGTGGCGACCACCACGGGCTTCACCACCGATGCGTTCTACCTGTGGCCGGGCTTTCTCCCGGTGCTGCTGATCTTCCTGTCGTTCATCGGGGCCTGCACCGGCTCCACCGGCGGCGGGATGAAGGTGGTGCGCGTACTGCTGCTGGTGAAGCAGGGGCTGCGCGAGATCAAGCGCCTGATCCATCCCCATGCCCGGATCGCGGTGAAGGTGAACGGCAAGGAAGCGCCCGACCGCGTGGTCCAGGCGGTCTGGGGCTTCCTCGCCGCCTACGTGATGGTCTTCGTGGTGATGATGCTGCTGATCATGGCCTCCGGGCTGGACCAGGTCACCTCGTTCTCCGCGGTGGCCGCGACCCTGAACAACCTTGGCCCCGGGTTGGGCGAGGTCGGGGCCAACTACGCCTCGATTAACGACTTCAGCAAGTGGGTGCTGGTGCTGGCGATGCTGATGGGCCGGCTGGAAATCTTTACCGTGCTGGTGCTTCTGTCGCCCGCCTTCTGGCGGCGTTAGCCTGACGATATCCAGAAGGAGGAGCTCCATGAGTGACATGATCGAACGCTTCCAGAACATGCTGGATGGCGGACAGGACTCCGCGATGCTGCGCTTTTCGCTGGGCAACGCCCTGGCGACCGACGGCCAGAAGGAGGCCGCGATTCCGCACCTGGAACGCGCGCTGGAACTGGATGGCGGGTATTCCGCCGCCTGGAAGCTGCTGGCCAAGACCCTCGTTGACCTGGAGCGGCCGCAGGCCGCGCTGTCCACCTGCGAACGCGGCATTGCCATCGCCACCGAGAAGGGCGACCTGCAGGCGGCGAAGGAGATGGAGGTCTATGCGAAGCGCGCGCGCAAGCAGCTCGATGCGGGCGGGGGCGCATGAGCGAACAGGCCGGGGAGACCCGCTCGGGCCAGGAGGCAGGCGCCTATCAGGCACCGCTGACCGGCCGTCATTTCGCCCCGCGCTACTGGGGCAGCTGGCTGCTGCTGGGCGTCGCCTGGGTGCTGCAGGAGATACCGCGCCCGGCCGTGCATGCACTGGCCCGGGGGCTCGGGCGACTGATCCGCAAGGGCGCCGGGCGCAGCCGCGCGGTGGTGGAGTGCAACCTCGAGCTGTGTTTCCCCGAAATGACCCCGGCCGAGCGCGAGAAGCGCATGGAGGCCTACTACCGCTACCAGGCGCAGACGGTGCTGGACTACGGCCTGCTCTGGTTCGGCAAGCCCGGCCAGCACGCCGCGCGCATCCGCATCGAGGGGCTGGAACACTACGAGCGCCTGCAGGCGGCCGGTACGCCGGTGATCGTCCTCGCCCCGCATTCGCTGGCGCTGGACTACGGCGGCGTGCGCATGAGCCAGATGTACGACGGTGTGTCGTTCGCCAAGCCGATGAAGAACCCGGTGCTGGAGTGGATTAACCACCGCAGCCGCACACGCTACTCGGGCGACATCTTCGCCCGTGAGCAGGGCCTGCGTCCGGCCATTCGCCAGCTTCGCCGCGGCCGTTTCTTCTACTACCTGCCGGACGAGGATCTGGGGGCCGAGGGAGCGGTGTTCGTCGACTTTTTTGGGGTCCCCAAGGCGACGCTCACTGCGCTGGGACGCCTGGCGCGCATGTCGAAGGCGGCCGTGCTGCCCAGCTTCGCCTGGTACGACTCGGTGGCGGACCAGTACGTGATGCGCCTGTGGCCCCCGCTCGAGGGCTTCCCTAGCGGCGATGACCATACGGATGCCCGGCAGATGAACCAGGCCATCGAACGCGGGGTCACACAGGCCCCGGCCCAGTACCTGTGGTCCATGCGCCTGTTTCGCACCCGTCCCGAGGGCGAGCCCCCGCTCTATCCCAGCCGCAAGCGCTGATCGTCCATCCGCGATGCCCGAGGGCGATACCATCCACAAGCTGGCCCGGGCATTGGGTCCGCTGCTGACCGGCGCCGCGCTGGAGGCCGTGTCGACCCGGTCCCGGCGTGGTGCGGCACTGGTGGAGCATGGGGCCATGGCTGCGCGTGGCGTGAGCGCGCGCGGCAAGCATCTGCTGATCGAGCTGGACGACGCCGCGGGCCGCGCCTGGCAGCTGCGCACGCACCTGGGCATGTACGGGACCTGGCACCAGTATGCGCCGGGGGCCGTCTGGCACAAGCCGGAGTATCAGGCCTGGGCCGTGCTGCGGCTCGCGGACCGGGTGCTGGTCTGTTTCCATCCGCGCGAACTCGCCTGGCAACCCCGGCCGGAGGGGCGCGGCGACCCGGAGCGGCTGGATGCGCGCGTGGGGCCGGATCTGCTGGACCCGGAGGTGGACCTGACCGCAGTCGTCCGGCGTGTGCGCACCCACAGCGACCCCGCGCGCCCCGTCCTGGACGTACTTCTGGATCAGTCGCTGGCGTCCGGCATCGGGAACATCTACAAGTCGGAGGTGCTGTTCCTGCACGGACGGCATCCACTCGACCCGGTCGGCACGATCACGGATGACGAGCTCCTGGCGCTCTACTGCGAGGCGGCGCGCCTGCTGCGGCGCAACCTTAAGCCGGGCCCGCGCATCACGCGCGCGCGGGCCGAGACGGACGAGTACCTGAACGTGTACGGGCGTGGCGGGCAGGCCTGCCGCACCTGCGGGACACCGGTGGAGCGGGCGCTGGCGGGCGAGCACCTGCGCTCCACCTACTGGTGTCCGTCCTGTCAGCCGGGGAAACACGGATGAATGCACACGCTCGCGTTGGTGCCCCGGGGAACCCGGCGGCGGGTACGGGCCACCAACGGATACGGACCTAACGAGGGCAGGGACATGGACAAGCGATACCCGGGGCGGTTGCTGGCGGCCCCGTTGCTGGGCGGGCTTCTGGTGGCCTGCGGGGGTTCGGCCGGGATCGCGGCCGAGGAATTCTCCACCGCCGACGGCGAGCTGCGGGGCGAAGTCCTGCACTCGGGGCTCAATCACCCCTGGGCGATTGCCTTTCTGCCGGATGGCGGGGCGCTGATCAGCGAGCGGCCCGGGCAGCTGCGCTATTTCCACGACGCGGAGAACCTCGAGGGGCGCGGCGAGATGGTGTCCGGCCTGCCGGACGACCTGGTTGCGAATAACCAGGGCGGGCTGCTCGATCTGGCCCTGCACCCGGATTACGAGGACAACGGCTGGCTGTACTTCACTTATTCCGCGCAGGTGGAGGGCGGTCAGACGACGCGCCTGGCCCGCGGGCAGTTCACGGACGGGGCGCTGGAGGAGGTCGAAGTGCTGTTCTCCGCCGAGCCGGCGGCCCGCGGCGGGCGTCACTTCGGCTCGCGCATCGTGTTCGACGACGAGGGCTATGTGTACGTCAGCATCGGCGATCGTGGCGACCAGGATCGCGCCCAGAAGAAGGACGACCATGCCGGCAGCATCGTGCGCCTGCACGATGACGGCTCGGTACCCGACGACAACCCGTTTGTGGACGAGGATGGCGCCCATCCCGAGCTTTGGGTGATCGGCGTGCGCAACCCGCAGGGGATGGTGATCGATCCCGAGACCGGCACCTTCTGGCAGAACGAGCACGGGCCGCGCGGTGGCGACGAGGTGAACATCATCGAGCCCGGCCTGAACTACGGCTGGCCGGTGATCTCGCATGGCGGCGCCTACTCCGGCGGCCCGATCGGTACCGGCGAGTCCGAGAAGGAGGGGATGGAGTCCGCCATCCACTACTGGACGCCGGCCATTGCCCCGTCCGGCATGGCGATCCTGCGTGATTCCGCCTTTGCCGCCTGGGATGGCGATCTGCTGGTGGGTGGCCTGCGGGGCCAGACCCTGCGCCGGCTGACCTTCGAGGATCGAGAGCTGGTCAACGAGGAAGATCTGCTCCCCGATCTTGGCCGCCGCATCCGCGATGTGCGCGTGCACGATGGCGCGATTTACGTGCTGACCGACCACAACCCGGGCGAGCTGATCCGGCTGACCCCGGCCGATCCCGGCTGACGAATCCACGTTTCCGGAAGGAGCCCTTGTGATGTTTGCGTTTTCCGAGCCGCGCATGCCCGCGCCCGAGGAGGCCCTGCCCGGGCGCGACGAGCCGCTGCCGGTCCCGCCGCGGCACATGGTGCTGGGCACGCCGCTGGCGCCGCCCTATCCGGACGGCATGCAGGTGCTGCATGTGGGCATGGGCTGCTTCTGGGGTGCGGAGCGGCTGTTCTGGCAGATCGACGGCGTGTATTCGACCAGTGTGGGTTATGGCGGCGGCTATACCCGCAACCCGACCTACCGCGAGGTCTGTTCCGGGCAGACCGGGCACACCGAGTTGGTGCGTGTCGTGTTCGACCCGGCCCGAGTGTCGATCGATACGCTGTTGCGGGTGTTCTGGGAGGGACACGACCCGACCCAGGGCATGCGCCAGGGCAATGATGTCGGCACGCAGTACCGCTCCGCGATCTATGTGGAATCGGCCGAACAGCAGGCGGCGGCCGAGGTCAGCCGCGAGCGCTACCAGGCGGCGCTGGATGCCGCGGGGCGTGGCGCCATCACCACGGAGATCCAGCCACTGGACGCCTGGTACTTTGCCGAGGACTACCACCAGCAGTACCTGGCCAAGGTGCCTAACGGCTACTGCGGTCTGGGTGGGGTGGGCGTGTCCTATCCCTCGGGCTGAGGGTTCCTCCGTCTGCTATCCGCGGCCGGAAGAGCCGAAGCCGCCGACGCCACGGGCGCTCTCCTCGAAGTCCTCGACCACGCGAAAGCGCGGCTGGACGACCGGGACGATGACCAGCTGCGCCAGGCGTTCGCCGACCTCCAGGGTGTAGGCGTTCGCGCCCCGGTTCCAGCAGGAGACCATCAGTGGCCCCTGGTAGTCGGCGTCGATCAGGCCGACGAGGTTCCCCAGCACCAGGCCGTGCTTGTGACCTAGCCCGGAGCGGGGCAGGATCATCCCGGCGTAGCCCGGGTCCTCGATATGGATCGAGAGCCCGGTCGGGATCAGTTCGGCGGCGCCCGGCTCCAGCGTCAGCGGCGCCTCGATCATCGCGCGCAGGTCGACGCCGGCCGAGCCGTTGGTGGCCGGGGCGGGCAGCGGGAAGTCCGCGCCCATGCGCGGGTCCAGGATCTTCAGGTCAATCTCGGGGGCGGGCATTCGGGGTTCCTTGATCCGTTTCGCATTCGGTCAGGCGCTCGACGATCAGCTCGATCAGCGCCCGGGCCAGCTGGGTCTTCGGCTGGCTGGGGAGCCGGCGCTCGCCACCCTCCCAGAGGCACAGCAGTTCGTTGTCGGGTGTGCCAAAGGCGCGGCCCTCGCCGACCCGGTTGGCGGCGATCAGGTCGAGCCCCTTGGCGCGGCGCTTGGCCTCGGCATGTTCGCGCAGGTGCTCGGTCTCGGCCGCGAAGCCGACCAGGAACGGGCGTCGGGGGAGCGAGGCCGCCTGAGTTGCCGCCTCGGCCAGGATGTCCCGGGTGCGCTCCAGCGCCAGGTGCATCACCGGGTCGGACTTCTTGATCTTCTGTGCCTGTGGTTCGGCCGGGCGGTAGTCGGCTACGGCCGCGGCCGCGATCAGGATGTCGGTCTCGGGCAGTCGCTCCATCACCGCGGCGTGCATGGCGGCCGCCGTTTCCGTGGCGATGCCTGCGACGCCCGCGGGCACGGCCTCGGCCGTCGGCCCATGCACCAGGGTCACGTGTGCGCCCGCATCGCGTGCCGCCGCGGCCAGGGCAAAGCCCATGCGCCCGGAGCTGCGGTTGCCGATAAAGCGCACGGGGTCGATCGGCTCGAAGGTGGGGCCGGCGGTAATCAGTACGTGATGCCCGGCCAGAGGGGCGTGTGCCGGCTGCAGCAGCTCCCGCGCGATCGCGGCGGGCTCGCGCATGCGACCCTCGCCCTGCTCGCCACAGGCCTGGTCGCCGCTGTCCGGCCCGATCAGGGTCACGCCGCGCTCGCTCAGGGTCGCGATATTGGCCTGCGTGGCCGGGTGGGCCCACATGCGATGGTTCATCGCCGGTGCCAGGGCGACCGGCGCGGTGGTGGCCAGCAGCAGCGTACTCAGCAGATCGTCCGCCAGGCCCTGGGCGTAGCGGGCGATCAGGCTGGCGCTGGCCGGGGCGACCACGATGCGGTCCGCCCAGCGTGCCAGGGCAATGTGATCCATGCCGGATTCCGCCTCGGCATCTAGCAGCTCGGTGCGCACCGGCGCGCCGGACAGGGCATGGAAGGTCAGCGGGGTCACGAAGGCGCGGGCGCCGGCCGTCATCACCACGCGCACCTCGCAGCCGGCGCGCTTCAGCTCGCGCACCAGCTCGCAGGCCTTGTAGGCGGCGATGCCGCCGCTGACGCCGATCAGAATCCGTGGCTGGTGGTCGTGGTGGTCCGTCATGCAGCGAATTCTACCCGGTTCCCTTGTCCTGGCGCGCGGAGACACCGGCGGTCAGGGCATAGCGCATCGCGTCCTCCAGCGAGAGATCCAGTGGCTCGATGCGGTCGCGCGGCAGCATCAGGGTGTAGCCGCCGATCTGGTAGCTCATCGGCATGTAGACCGCGATCGTCTCCGGGCCACCCAGGTTTTCCGGAAGCCCCTCGAAATCCTCGCGGGTGACAAAGCCGACCAGCTTGAAGTCGCTGCCCGGAAAGGTCACCAGCACGGCCTGCCCGAAGCGCTGATGGATGTCGCCGGAAAGGAGATTCGTTACGTCGCGCACGGTCCCGTGGATGGTCTTGACCACTGGGATGCGCTGCATCAGCGATTCCACCCAATCGAACAGGCCGCGCACCACATAGGCCTGCAGCAGAACGCCCAGCGCGAACACGAGCCCCAGCCCGGCCAGGATGCCCAGGCCCGGGAAATACAGGGCATCGGGCAGGATCGCGCGCAGCAGCCCGCCCAGCACCGTCTCCGCCGTGGTGCCCAGCCACCAGAGCAGGGCCAGGGTGATGACCAGGGGCAGGATGGCCGCCAGGCCGGTCAGGAAGGTCCGGGAAATCTTGCGCACCTGCAGTCTCCATCCTAGGGAAACACTGATCAATGTACACGCTCGCGCTCGAGTCGCTTTTGCGTGCGAACAAGGCGCGGTGAGCGCAGTGTAGCCGAGCTACATAAGCGAGCCGCAACGCCGTACGCACGCAAAAGCGGCCGAGCCCCTGCTGTTCAATGGTTTGTGGGGTTGGCACCCCAGGTTCCCCGATCCTGCGTTGCGCCGCTTGCGGGTAGAACCACCACTACCCGCTGCACGACGCTCCTTGTCTCGGAAAACCTGGGGTACCAACGCGAGCGTGTACATTGATCAGTGTTTCCCTGGGGGGAGGCCCCGATGCTATCAGTTTCGGCCGCGTAGGCGGCGCAGCGCACTTTGCGGCGGCTGGCGGGTCTATTCTTCACGATCGGGAATAGTCGGGGGTGATTGCCATGCAGGGATGGAAACCATTGGGTGTGGTGCTGGCGAGCCTGGCGATGGCATTGGTCTTGACCACGTCGTCGCCTGCTGGCGAGCCGGCGGCGCCCGAGGACTACGAAATGCAGCCCGAGGCCGTGGCCCCCGGGGTCTACGCCGTGATGACATCGGCGCGCGATTTCCCCAGCCGCGAGAATCTCGGCTGGAACGCGAACATGGCGTTCGTGGTGACCGACGAAGGTGTACTCGTGTTCGATACTGGCTCGTCCGAGACCATGGGCGTGGCCCTGCGCGAGGCCATCCGCGAGGTGACCGATCAGCCCGTGCGCTGGATCGTGAACAGCCACAGTCATGGCGACCACTGGCTGGGCAATCATGCGTTCGCCGAAGACGAGCCGGAGATCATGGCCGGCCCCGAGGCCATCGAGCGTATGGAGGCGGAGGCCGAAACCTGGGTCGAGAACTTTCGCGAGATGACCGATGGCGCGACCGGCGATACCACACCATTGCTGCCGAACAAGCCCGTGGACGAGCGCGTCACGCGAGTCCTGGGCGGTACCGAGGTCGTCATCTTTCCCTCCGGCGGTGCCCACTCCCCGGGTGACCTGATCGTCTGGTTGCCGCAGACGAAGATCCTGCTGGCCGGGGATGTGGTGTACAGCGATCGCGCGCCCTCGGTCTGGGATGGCGATGTCGCGCAGTGGATCGAGCTGCTGGACGAGCTGATCGCGCTGGAGCCCGATGTGGTCGTGCCCGGCCACGGCCGGCTCGAGGGGGCGGAGACCCTGCCGCGCCTGCAGAACTATCTGGTCACCCTCTGGGATGCGATTGAGGAGGGCGTGGAGCAGGGGCTGGCCGACTTCGAGACCGTGCCGCTCGTGCGCGAGCGCATGGCGGACATCCTCGAGGACTACCCGGGCTTCGAGGACAAGATCGACCGCTCGGTCGCCACGACCTACCCCGACGTCGAGGCCGCGGTGTTTTGAGGCGCGTGGCCGGAGTCAGAACTGCCAGGTGGCGTGCAGCGAGCCGAACTCCGCCGCGCCCTTGGCCTGGCCGCTGAACTCCCGCGAACGCCACACATGGGTGTAGCCCAGGCGCACCCCGCCCACATGGAACACGAACCCGGCGGTCAGTTCCCCCACTGCTGGGTGCTTGTCCACCGAGGGCCCGTCGCGAAACAGCGGGCCGTCCAGGAACAGGTCATAGGCCATCAGCCGGGTATCTACCCCCGCGAACAGATAGCCGCCCATGGAGCCGACCGTCTCGAAGGTATGCGAACCCGATAGGGCCGGATTGATCCGAGGCGGGCCGTAGTCGCGTGGCAGGTTGCGGCCGGCGCGCACGATTGCACCGGCGTTGGCGAAGGTGAACGGGCTGCCCACGGTCGCGCCCCAGTGTGGCGTCAGGTCCCAGCCCCAGCCGCCCTCGGCGCGATGCGAGCGCCCGCGTAGCTGGCGCTCGTAGCCCACCATCAGGGTTGCCTCGTTACCGATCTGATCGTCCCAGCCTTGTGGTTGCGGCGCGCTGGACCAGCTGTGGACTTCCTTCTGTGTGCGGTCGGCCAGCGAGGCGGGCCCGACGGTGCCCACGGTGACCTGCAGGCGGTCCAGGCGGTCGCCATGATCCTCGGCCAGGCTGAAGTTCAGGTACAGCCAGCCGGCGTAGGGACGGTCGTCCGGGTCCGCGGGCGAGCGCTCGATGTCCTCCGGGGTGTACATGTTCTGGCCCAGGTGGATGGCCGATTTCAGGCGCCCGCGCTCCTCGCGATCGACGAAGTAGGGCAGGGCGTCCGCGACCCGCTGCAGCCAGGGGGGTACGCGCTCCTCGCTGCGCGTCCAGCCGATGCGGAAACCATTGGTGTAGTAGCGGTCCTCACCGGCGAACAGGTCGTTCTCGAACTCGAAGTGCAGCGCGTCGACGCCGCGCTCGGCGGCGGCCGGCGCTGCTGCGAGACCCAGTGGGACAGCCAGCGCGCCGGACAGGGCAAGGGCCGCTCTCCCCGGGCGGGTTTTCGGGGGCTTCCGGTATGATCGACGCATGGACCTCTCCAACCAGATCATCTTCCTGGCGGCCATTGTGCTGTTGGGCAGCATCCTTTCGAGCGTGATCACCTCGCGGCTGGGTGTGCCCCTGCTGCTGGTGTTCCTGGTGATCGGCATGCTGCTCGGGCCGGAGGGCCCGGGCGGTCTCGAGGTGGAGAATATCACCCTGGCCTATCTGATCGGCTCGGCCGCGCTGGCGATTATCCTGTTCGACGGCGGGATGCGCACTCCTGCTCGCAATTTCCGTATCGGGTTGAAACCGGCCCTGGGACTGGCCACGCTCGGGGTGCTCGTGACCTCGGGCCTGACCGGAGTGTTTGCCGTCTGGTGGCTGGGGCTGTCCTGGCTGGAGGGGCTCCTGCTGGGAGCGATTGTGGGATCCACCGACGCGGCTGCGGTGTTCTCGCTGTTGCGTTCGCGCGGGCTCGAACTGAAAAGCCGTGTCGGCGCCACCCTCGAGATCGAGTCCGGCTCCAACGACCCGATGGCGATTTTCCTGACCATCGTGCTGATCGAGCTGTTGCTGATGCCCGACCAGCAATTCGGGGTGGTCGTCGCCATCGAGTTTGTCCAGCAAATGGGGCTGGGGGCCTTGTTTGGTGTGGCGGGCGGTTTCGCCCTGCTGGCGCTGATCAACCGGGTGCCGATGGCGGGCGGGCTGTACCCGCTGTTCGCGATGGCCGGGGCACTGGCCATCTTCGGCCTGACCGGCCTGGTGGGCGGCTCGGGCTTTCTGGCCGTGTACCTGGCAGGGCTGCTGATCGGCAACCGCCCGCTGGAGGCCTCGCAGAACATCAAGCGCTTCCACGACGGGATCGCCTCGTTGGCACAGATCGGCATGTTCCTGATGCTCGGCATGCTGGTGACGCCCTCGGGGCTGCCCCCGGTGGCACTGGATGCGGGGCTCGTCGCCGCGGTCCTGATCCTGGTTGCCCGGCCCCTGGCCGTATGGCTGTGCCTGTACCCGTTCCGCTTCCCGTGGCGCGAACAGGTCTTCATCGCCTGGGTCGGTCTGCGCGGCGCGGTACCGATCATCCTGGCGCTGTTCCCGCTGCTCGCCGGGCTGGAGCTGGCGGGCTACTTCTTCCACGTCGTGTTCTTCGTGGTGCTGATCTCGCTGCTGGTGCAGGGCTGGACCGTCGCGCCCTCGGCGCGCTGGCTGGGGCTGGAGCTGCCCCCGACCACCGCGCGGGTGCAGCGCACCGAGCTGGACATCCCCGGACAGCAGGAGATGGAGCTGGTCGGCTATCGCCTGGCCGAGACCACGCCGGTGGTGCGCGAGGCGTGGTCGAACTTCCGCCTGCCGGGCAGTGCGCGGGTCGTGGCCCACCTGCGCGAGGGCAAGCTGCTGGACACGCTCGAGCTGCTCGATCTGCATGCCGGCGACCACCTCTACATCATGGTCGCCCCGGCCGATCTGCATGACCTCGACCGCCTGTTCGTCCCGCAGGACCAGGTGCCGGAACGCCTGACCGAGCAAAGTGTGTTCGGGGAGTTTGCCCTCAATGGCGACGCCCAACTCGGGGCGGTCGGCATGGCCTACGGCGCCCCGGTACCGCCCGAACACCAGGGCGACACCCTGGAGGACTACCTGCGTCGTGAACTCCAGGCCGAGCCGGTCGTCGGCGACGCCGTCGACCTTGGCCCGATGCGCCTGGTGATCCGCGAGATGGACGGCGCCCGCATCACCAAGGTCGGCCTGAAGCTGCGCCACTGATGCCGTCGATGCCGGAGGCCGGACAGGGGGCTTGCTTGACCAGATCCGTATGGATCGCATTTGCGGCTTCAATTGAGGTGGGGGCTTTGATATAAGAATCAAAAGCAGGGTGTGACAAATTTCATACTTTTGGGCCGCCTGAGGCGCTGGGCGCGCACGGCGAGATGCCAAGTAGACGAAGGGGGGAGCGGGCCGGGGCGTCCGGAATGGGCCGGGCGCCCCAGTAGTGAGCGAAGGCTCCCCGGCCGCGCAGCGGCTATTTGCCGAGCATGGCCTTGAGGCCGGCCAGGTGGGCCTGGGCAGTGAGCTTCTGGGTCTCGGGATCCGGCGGCCTGGCGTCCGGCCATTCGAGGTGTTCTTCGGGCAATTCGTCGAGAAAGCGCGAGGGCTCGCATTCGAGGGTCTCGCCGTAGCGGGTCCGGTTCTGGGCGTAGGTGATCAGCAGGGTCTGCTGGGCACGGGTCAGCCCGACATAGGCGAGCCGCCGCTCCTCCTCGATGGAATCGTCCTCCACGCTGACCCGGTGCGGCAGCAGCTCCTCCTCGAAGCCGACCAGGCAGACATGCGGGAACTCCAGCCCCTTGGCCGTGTGCAGGGTCAGTAGTTGCACGGACTCGTCGCCGTCCTGGGACTCCCGGTTGCGGTCGAGAATGTCCATCAGGCTGATGCGGTTGACGATATCGGCCAGGTCCATGGTCTGCTCGTCGTCTGCCTCGTCGTCGCCGTACTCCGCGGTGGTGTTGCCGCCACCCATGCGCCCGACCCAGTCGATGAACTCGCGCACGTTCTCCATGCGTCGGGTCGCGGCCCGCGGGTTGGAGCTGTTCTCCAGCAGCCAGGACTCGTAGTCGATGTCCTCGACCAGGGTGCGCAGCAGCGCGTCCGGCGCTTCGTCCTCGCCGCGGCGCTGGAAGCCGTCGACCCAGTCGGTGAAGCGTTCCAGGCGTGCCTGCGCCCGGGCGTCCATGTACTCGGACAGGCCGGCCCCGCGCGCGGCCTGCAGCAGCGAGGTGCCACGCTGGTTGGCGTAGTGGCCGAGTTTCTCCAGCGTCGCCGGGCCGATCTCGCGGCGCGGCACATTGACCACGCGCAGGAAGGCGGTGTTGTCGTCCGGGTTGGCGAGCAGGCGCAGATAGGCGACCAGGTCCTTGATCTCGGCCTTCTCGAAGAACGACTGCCCGCCACTCAGGCGGTAGGGGATGCCCTGCTCGCGCAGGAGCTTCTCGAACAACCGTGACTGGTGGTTGCTGCGGTAGAGGATGGCGAAGTCGCCCCAGCCCGCGTTCAGGCGAAAGCGCCGGCGCATCAGTTCGGAGACTACGCGCGCGGCCTCGGTGTCGGCGTCGGAGCAGCCGATCACCTCGATCTTCTCGCCCTCGCCGAGCGCACTCCACAGGCGTTTCTCGAACACATGCGGGTTGTTGGCGATCAGCGCATTCGCGGTATGCAGGATGCGGTTGGTGGAGCGGTAGTTCTGCTCCAGTTTGATCACCTCCAGGCGCGGGAAGTCCTGCTGCAGACGCGCGAGGTTTTCCGGGCGGGCGCCGCGCCAGGCGTAGATCGACTGGTCGTCGTCGCCGACCACCGTCAGGCCGTCACTGACGCCCACCAGCAGGCGCACCAGCTGGTACTGCGCGGAGTTGGTGTCCTGGTATTCGTCCACCAGCAGGTGGCGGATGCGGTCCTGCCAGCGGTTGCGCAGCTCGGTGTCCGCACGCAGGCAGTCCACCGGGCGCTTGATCAGGTCGTCGAAGTCCACCGCATTGTAGGCGCGAAGGGCATCCTCGTAGCGCGGGTAGAGATTGGCCGCGGCGATCGCCTCCGGGGCGTCGCTCATCTGGCTGGCTTCATGCAGCGCCTCTTCCGGCGTCATCAGGTCGTTCTTCCAGCGGCTGATGTGGCCGATCAGGGCGTCGACCTCGGAGCCGGTATCGTCGCGGTAGGTGATCTCGCGCAGCAGCGAGCGGCAGTCGCCTGGATCGAGGATGGAGAAGCCTGCGCGCAGCCCGGCCGCGTCCAGTTCGCGGCGCAGGAAGTTCAGCCCGAAGGTGTGGAAGGTGGAGACGCCGAGCCCGCGCGCCTGTTCCTTCGACAGGCGTCCCTGGACGCGCTCGCGCATCTCGCGCGCGGCCTTGTTGGTAAAGGTGATTGCGACAATCCGGCGCGCCTCGAGCCCGCGCTGCTCGATCAGGTACGCGATCTTTTCGGTGATCACGCGGGTCTTGCCCGAGCCCGCTCCGGCCAGGACCAGCAGGGGGCGGTCCGTGGTGGTCACGGCCGCCTGTTGTTGCGGATTCAGGTCGGACACAGGGTTGCGACTTCCTTCACGAAAAGAGGGCGGCGCGTAAACTACCCCAGTGCGTGCGCCTCATAAAGTGTGACCGTCCCTGGAGTGCCCTTTGGCGGTCGGTATCACGGACCGAATCACGAAAGAGACAAGGAGCTCGCATGCATTTCACGCAATGCATTCCCGCCGCCCTGCTGATCCTGCTGGTGGCTCTGGGCTCGCTTGGCATCGCTGGTTGCGCCACTATGGAGGGGTTTGGCGAAGACGTGCAGGATGCCGGTGAATCCATTGAGCGACAGGCCGAAGACAACTCCAACTGACCCGACCCTGCGTCAGACGGGCCTGCCCCGGCTGACCCAGTTCGACTTTCATCAGCACCTCCTGGAGGTCCCGGGTCCGGCGGTGATCCTGTTTACCCGCCGGGGCTGCGGGGCCTGCAAGGTGATGGGCCGGGTGCTGGAGCAGTGGCAGGCCGAGCCCGAAGCGCCCGCCCTGTTCGTCGTCGATGCAGAGATGGATACCGCGCTGGTGCGCGAGTTCGAGGTCTTCCACCTCCCGGCCCTGTTCGTTTTCAATGCCGGTGCCTACCACGGCCGCCTCGAGGCCCCGCCACGCCTGCCGTTGCTGCTCGAGGCCCTCGCGGCCTGCCTGCAGCGCCCGCCCGAGGAGGCCCCGTGACCGAGACTATGATCGTCGATCGCGACTGGTGGCCGTCGGCCCAAGTGCTTGAGAGCCCGAACCAGGACGCACGCCCTGCGGGGATGGAGCCCGAGTTGATCGTCGTGCATGCCATCAGCCTGCCGCCGGGCACGTTCGGCGGGCCGCACGTGGCCGAACTGTTCCAGAACCGGCTCGACCCCGGTGCCCACCCCTACTTTGCGCAGATCGCCGATCTGCGCGTGTCCGCCCATGTGCTGATCGATCGGGCGGGGGTGGCGACCCAGTTCGTGCCGTTCTCCCGGCGGGCCTGGCATGCCGGCGCCTCGCAGTGGCGTGGCCGCGAGCGCTGCAACGATTTTTCCATTGGCATCGAACTCGAGGGCACCGACGACGACCCGTTCACGCCGGTGCAGTACGCCGAGCTGGCCCGTTTGATCGGCTGGCTGCGCGAACGCTTTCCGGCCATTACCCCGGATGCGCTGGTGGGCCACTGCGACATCGCCCCCGGGCGCAAGACCGACCCGGGCCCGCATTTCGACTGGGCCTGCCTGGAGGCCTGCCTGAGCGAGGACACGGCATGATTGTGGATCTGTTGCGACACGGCGAACCGGAGGGCGGGCAGCGCTATCGTGGGCATGGCTGCGACGACCCGCTCAGCGCGCAGGGGTGGACGCAGATGGAACACGCGGTGCGTGACGATGACGGCTGGCAGGCGGTCGTCAGTTCGCCGATGCACCGGTGCCGGGCGTTTGCCGAACGCCTGGCGGACGAGCGTGACCTGTCCCTGCATCTGGAGCCGGACCTGCGCGAGGTCGGCTTTGGCGACTGGGAGGGACGCACACGGGTCGAGCTGCAGCGCGAACGGCCGGAGGAATACCGGGCGTTCTATGCCGATCCGGTGCATTCGCGGCCGGCCGGGGCGGAGCCGCTGGGCGCCTTTCGCCGGCGGGTGGAGGCGGCCTTCGAGACCACGGTCGGCGGCCAGCCGGTGGAACGAGTGCTGGTGATCGTGCACGCCGGGGTCATCCGTGCGTTGGTCGGCTGGGTGATGGGGGTGCCGGACGAGCGGCTGTTCCAGCTGGAATGCGAGTATGCGAGCCGGACCCGACTGCATCGGCATCCGACGCGCGGCTGGCGCGTGATCCACACCAACCGCCTGCCGTGATGTGCGGAGGACGCGTTCCGGTTTGCACGTATGCGCCGGAACGGGAGAACGTCTCCGCAAGGAACTAGCTGGCGCGGCTCTTGCGCTTGGGTACAGCCTTCACCGACAGGTAGTAGCCCTTGTCGAGGATCTCGAACAGGCGGTCGATGTTCGGGTGTTTGCCCGGGTCGGCGCGGGCATCGTCGGCATGGCTGCCGTACATCAGCAAACCGGAGTTGGCGGCCTTCGGGCCGATGCCGCCGTAGTCCAGCGCCAGCTGGTAGTAGATCTGCAGCGACAGGGTCTGGCCGTCCACGTTCTCGATGGTCGCGCTCGGGTTGTAGTCCTCGCCGAACAGTTCCAGGCGTTCGAGATTGCTGACGTCGGGCAGCTTCTTGGGCATGTCGGACTCCTCGAAAAGATGGCGGCATTATCGGGGCATGCCGGGGCCGGGACAACCGCCGACCGCTTCCTGGCCAGAGCCGCTGGGGGCGGCATGCTAAGATAGCTCCTTTTTTGAAGGGGTAGCAGCATGCAGCAAAGCGCGTTTATGGAGGCCGCCCAGGCCGCCGCCGATGCCGCGGACAAGGTCATTCGTCACTACTACGCCGCCGGCGTCGATGTGGAGACCAAGCCCGACGACACGCCCGTGACGCGCGCCGACGTGGAAAGCGAACAGGCGATCCGCCAGGTGATCCGCGAGCGGTTCCCGGATCACGGCTTCTACGGCGAGGAAACCGGCCAGTCGGACATGGACTCCGACTATGTCTGGCTGATCGACCCGATCGACGGCACCAAGAGCTTCGTGCGCCGCTACCCGTTCTTCTCCACCCAGATCGCGCTGATGCACAAGGGCGATCTGATCCTGGGGCTGTCCAATGGCATGCAGTTCGGAGAGCGCGCCTGGGCGGAAAAGGGCCAGGGCGCCTACCTCAACGGCGAAAAGATTGCCGTCGCCCCGACCACCGAGCTGGGCCGCGCCTCGCTGTCCACCGGGAACCTGAAGACCCTCGCGCAGAATCCCGAAGGCTGGGCGGCGCTGGGCGGGATCATGGCCGAGGTCAATCGCACGCGCGGCTATGGCGACTTCTACCACTACCACCTGCTGGCGCGCGGCAGCATCGACCTGATCATCGAGTCGGATGTGAACATCCTCGATATCGCGGCGCTGGCCGTGATTGTGCGCGAGGCGGGCGGGGCCTTCACCAATCTGTCTGGCGGCGAGCTGGACCTGCAGACCACCAACGTGCTGGCGGCCGCGACGCCGGAACTGCACCGCACGGCGCTGCAGCGCCTCGGCTGGAAGGGCTAGATCGGTCGATGATTGCGCACACGCCCGTCAGGTGGCGGGCGTGTGCCGGGTCCGGCGGGGTGAGTTAGCGCTGGGCGCCGTTCCCGTTTCCGTTCCCGTGGCCGTTCTCGCTGATCAGGCCATGGGCACGCAGCTTCTTGCGCAGCGTGGCGCGGTTGAGCCCCAGAAGCGCCGCCGCCCGGCTCTGGTTGCCGTTGCAGCGCTCCAGCACGCAGGCCAGTAGCGGGCGCTCGACCTCGTTCATTACGAGCGCATAGAGGTCGTGACTACTCTGCCCGTCCAGCGTCTCGAAATACTGGTCCAGCGCATTGCGCACCGACTCGGCGAGTACGCAGCCCGACGCGAGGTTGCCGGATGATACCGGTTCCCCGCTTTGTTCTTGTTCTAAAGAGGGTGCGTCCATCCTCATGCGGCCTCGCTTGTGATTCCTGACAGAATGGCGCGCAGGCGCCCAAGCTGTTCACTAGCGGTAGTGGCGGCGAGAAGGGAAGCCCGTGCCGCCCGGGTTGGGTCCTCCCCGAGACCCATGTGCTGAAGATACCAGCCCAGGTGCTTGCGCGCGATACGCACGCCCTGCATTTCGCCGTATTGCGCATGCAATGCCTGCAAATGCTCCTCGATCAGCGCAAGACGCGCATCCCATGTCGGGTCGACTGGCACCGGTTCGCCGGCGAGGGCGGCGCGGATCTGGCCGGGTAGCCAGGGGCGCCCCTGTGCCCCGCGCCCGATCATCAGTCCGGTCGCGCCGGTGGTTGCGAGCGCCCGGCGCGCACTGTCGATGTCGACTACATCGCCGTTGGCCAGCACCGGGATGGAAACGGCGCGTACCACACGCGCGATGGCCTCGTAGTCGGCCGTGCCCCGATAGGCGTCGGCGCGGGTGCGCCCGTGCACGGTCAGCATCGCGATGCCGCAATCCTGCGCGATGCCCGCGATGGTCTCGGCGTTGATCCGCTCGCGATCCAGCCCCAGGCGCATCTTCAGCGTGACCGGGACCTCGACGCTTTCCACCAGTGCGGTCAGCAGCTCGCGTACCCGCTCCGGTTCCCCCAGCAGGGCCGAGCCTGCGGCCTTGCTGCAGACCTTCTTGGCGGGGCAGCCGAGGTTCAGGTCGATCACGTCCGCCCCGCGGCGCACGTTCTCGCGCGCGGCCTCGGCCAGCGGTTCGGGTTCGTTGCCCAGCAGTTGCACGATGCGCGGGCGGGGTTCCTGGCGGTGGTCCAGCCGGTGCCGGCTCTTGTCGCTGCCCCACAGGCGCGTGTCCGAGGTGACCATCTCCGAGACAGCCGCGCTCGCGCCCAGGCGCCGCGCGATCAGGCGCAACGGCCGGTCACTGACCCCGGCCATCGGGGCCAGGAACACGGGTGGGCCGGGGAAATGGTGGGGGCCGAGCTGCATGCGGGATTTCGAACCAGCAGGGTAAAACCCGAGAGTCTAGCAGCGTTGAGCGGGGCGGGGTCAGTGCAGCGTGATGTGGGCCCCGGTGATGTGCGGCCCGGTATCAGGTAATTCGATCTCGATCGCATAGCGGTGACCCGCCGCCATCGGTGCCTGAAGGTTGGCATGGCCGTCCGCCGGATGGAGTCGCCAATGGCCGCGGGGTGTCCCCAGTCGGTCCGACAGCCAAACGTCTATGACCGGCCATCCCTGTTGCAGTGGGCTTTCCAGCTCAAAGCGCATGGACAGGTCTCCCGCGTTGGCGAGGTGCAGGTCGGGGGAGGAGACGCGGATGCGTGCCGGTTCGCGCCCAGGTTCCCATGGCGGGCAGAGATCCTCGACCCGCGGGGTGGCACAGAGACTCGCCCGGGCGTCGTCCAGTCCGCTCCAGGCCCCCGGGGGCACCGGCGGCGCCAGCAGGAGTTGCAGGGCGAGGAGGGCGAGCAGCAGGAGGGCCAGAAAGGCAGCGAAGGCCCGCCCCGGGCGTCGTCCCGGAAATGCCGTGGTCTGCCCGGGGCGGGTATCGATATCGAGTTCCAGTGTCTGGCGCCGGGGGCTGCGCTCGATATCCAGGGAGGCAGTGTGGCGCACCGCCGAGATGCCGGGGCCGGTTGCCCGTTCGCCGGCGCCGCCGATCTCGAGTGCCACGAACAGCGCAAAGTCCGCACCGCAGGCATCACAATGTGCCCGGTCCAGTCGTAGCTCTTCGCCGCGGGTCAGGGTGTGGGCAACCCCACAATGGGGACAGCGGGCGAGCATCGCGAGGGGCTCCGGTCAGCCGTGCCAGAAGACCGGTCGCGGGCGCATACGCTAGCGCCGGCGCCCGCTGAGCAGGGCCCAGCCCTCGCGGGTGTCCTCGATCCCGATGTCGAAGGCGTCCGCGTAGGCCGCCATGACCTCGTCGGCCTGGCGCTCCAGCAGGCCGGCCAGCAGCAGGCGTGCCCCCGGGCGGGCCGCGCGGGCCAGTTCCGGGGCGAGGTCGATCAGGGGCTTGGCCAGGATGTTGGCAATAACCAGATCAAAGCCGGCATTGGGTACCGGGTGATCGGTCAGTCCGACCTCGATCCGGTCCTCGGAGATGTCGTTTTCCGCCGCATTGCTGTAGGTGGCCTGGACGGCCTGGCGGTCGATGTCGGTGCCCACCGCATGTCGTGCCCCCAGCTTCAGCGCCGCGATCGCGAGGATGCCGGAGCCGCAGCCGTAGTCGAGCACCTGCTGGTCGCGTGGCGGGTTCGCCGCCAGTGATTTCAGGCACATCGCGGTGGTCGGGTGATTGCCGGTGCCAAAGGCCAGGCCCGGGTCGAGATGCACGAACACGCCATCCTCGACGTCGGGCGGGGTCTCCCAGGAGGGCACGATCCACAGCGGGCCCCCGCAGTGGATGGCGCCCAGGCCATCGAGCCCCGCGCGCACCCAGTCCTGATCCTCGATCGCGACCACGGAGATGGATTCCGGCGCCGGCTGGAGTCGCTCCAGCGAGGCCGCGGCCAGCTCGGCCTGGGTGGCGTCGGCGAACACGGCCTTCAGGCACACGCTGGACCAAAGCGGATGGGTACCCAGCGGGGGCTCGAACAGCGGCTCGTCGGCGCCGTCGTGGAGCTCCACGCTGACGGCGCCAAGCTCGAACAGGGCATCCTCCAGGGGCTCGGCCTGCTCCGGGGCAATCTGGCACTGCAGCTCGGCGAGGCTCATCAGGTCAGCGACTTCAGCTTCTTCTCCAGGTAGTGGATATCGGTCCCACCGTTCTGGAAGTTCGCATCATTCATCAGCTCGCTGTGCAGGGCGATGTTGGTCTCGATCCCGTCGATCACGATCTCGCCGAGCGCGCCGCGCATGCGGGCGATTGCGATCTTGCGGTCAAACCCGTGGGCGATCAGCTTGCCGATCATCGAGTCGTAGTAGGGCGGCACCGCGTAGCCGTTGTAGATGTGGGTGTCCATGCGGATGCCGAGCCCGCCCGGGGCGTGATACTGCTGGATGGTGCCCGGGCTGGGGATGAACGTGGCCGGGTTCTCGGCGTTGATGCGGCACTCGATCGCGTGCCCGCGGATCTCCACCTGATCCTGGGTCAGGGACAGCGGTTCGCCCGCCGCGATGAGAATCTGTTCGCGCACCAGGTCGATACCGGTGACCTGCTCGGTCACCGTGTGCTCGACCTGCAGCCGGGTGTTCATCTCGATGAAGTAGAACTCGCCGTTCTCGTACAGGAACTCGAAGGTCCCGGCGCCGCGGTAGCCGATCTCCTGGCAGGCCCGCACCAGCCGCTCGCTCATGGCCTGACGCTGTTCGTCGGTGATGCCCGGTGCCGGGGCCTCCTCGATCACCTTCTGGTGGCGGCGCTGCATCGAGCAGTCGCGCTCGCCCAGGCAGATGGCGTTGCCGTGGCTGTCGGAGAGGATCTGGAACTCCACGTGGCGCGGGTGCTCGAGGTACTTCTCCATGTACAGGGTGTCGTTGCCGAACCCCTGCTGGGCCTCGCTGCGGGTCAGCGAGATCGAATGCAGCAGCGCGCCCTCGGTGTGCACCACGCGCATGCCGCGGCCACCGCCGCCCGCGGCGGCCTTGATGATCACCGGGTAGCCAATCTCGCGGGCCAGCGCCATGTTGGTGTCGGCGTCGTCGGTCAGCGCGCCGCCGGAGCCGGGCACACAGGGGACGCCGGCATCCTGCATCGCCTGCTTGGCTGAGACCTTGTCGCCCATCAGGCGAATCGTCTCGGCGCGCGGGCCGATAAAGGCAAAGCCCGAGGACTCCACGCGCTCGGCGAAGTCCGCGTTCTCCGACAGGAAACCGTAGCCGGGGTGGATCGCGCCGGCATCGGTGACCTCGGCCGCGGCGATCAGCGCGGGGATGTTCAGGTAGCTCTCGCCGGAGGCGGCCGGCCCGATGCAGACCGACTCGTCGGCCAGGCGCACGTGCTTCAGGTCGCGGTCGGCGCTGGAGTGCACCGCGACCGTCGCAATGCCCATCTCGCGGCAGGTGCGCAGGACCCGCAGGGCGATCTCGCCGCGGTTGGCGATCAGAATCTTTTCAAACATGCTCGGACCTGTAGGCAGCGAAGTCGGGGGGCGTCAGCCGATGATGAACAGGGGCTGGCCGTATTCCACCGGGTTGCCGTTCTCGACCAGGATGTCGCGGATGGTGCCGGCCTGGTCCGCCTCGATGGGGTTGAGCATCTTCATCGCCTCGATGATGCACAGCGTCTCGCCGACCTCTACCGTCTGGCCGACCTCGACAAAGGGCTTCGCGCCGGGACTCGGGGCACGGTAGAAGGTGCCGACCATCGGCGCGGTGACCGGGTGGCCGTCCACTTCCGGCGCCGCCGGTGCCGCGGCCTCGCCCGCCGGGGCGGCCGGGGCGGCGGCCGGTGCCGGGGCGGGCATCGCTGCCGGGGCGGCGGCCACGGCGGAGCCGCTCGGCGAACGGGTGATGCGCACCGATTCCTCGCCTTCGTGGATCTCGATCTCGTGGATGCCGCTCTCGTCGAGCAGATCGATCAGTTTCTTGACCTTGCGAATATCCATGGGGTGTCTATGACTCCTTGAGGGCCGCGATTGCCGCGTCCAGTGCCATCCGGTAGCCGATGACGCCGAACCCGCTCAGGGTGCCGGCGGCGACATCGGCCAGGCGCGAAGTATGACGAAACGCCTCGCGCGCGTGGATGTTGCTGATGTGAATCTCGTAAAACGGAATGTCGACGCCCAGCAGGGCGTCGCGCAGGCTTACGCTGGTGTGCGTCAGGCCGCCCGGGTTGATCAGGATGCGGCGTACGCCCTCGCTGCGTGCCGCATGGATGCGGTCGATCAGCTCGCCCTCGTGGTTGCTCTGAAAACAGGCCAGGGTTTCCCCGGCGGCCTGGGCGTGCGCAGTCAGGTCGGCCTCGATGTCCGCCAGCGTATGGTGCCCGTACCGCTCCGGCTCCCGCTGTCCCAGCAGGTTCAGGTTGGGGCCGTTGAGTAGCAGGATAGAAGGCATGATGGGCGGAATCGGCAGCGATCCTGTCGTGAATGGACGCGATTGCACCAAAAATGGAAGGTGCATCGAATGAACGGGATTCTGCCGTACCGGTGGTGCGAGTGTCCAGCGAGACAGGCGTTTTTTGCCCGGGCTCGTGTGATGGGCGACTGCGATATGCCGATGGGTTGGGGCAGCCGTTCGAGCTTCGAGAGATTCCGGGCGAACGGTGCGTTTCGCAGGGCTCAACGCACCCTAGGTCGCGCCGATGTCACGGTAGGATGCCGATGAGCGCAGCGAATCGCATCAACGGCGGCCGGCGGGTGGCTCCAGGCGCAGGCCGCGGACCTCGCCCAGGGCGCCGCCGGCACGCAGGGCGGCGGCGAACGGGGACTGGCGCGCCGGTTCGCCGTTGATGCTCTCGATGGTGACGCCGCGGCGCTTCGGCAGCCAGCGGCTCCCGGCGAGCTGGCGGATGGCCTCGGTGACGAGGGCGGCGTGCTCCTCCGCGGTGTCGATGCCGGGGATGGTCTCCCAGACGAACAGCTGGCGACCGGAGGCGGCCAGGTACAGCAGCGGCTGGCCGCCGGCCAGCGCGACCAGCGCCCCGGCCACGCGGCGCAGGCGGCCCTCGGCCGCTTCCGGCGGCTGCGGCCAGGGCAGGAGCTGGCCCCAGGGGCTGGCCGGGTCGACGCTCGCCAGCCACTGCGGCTCGGGGGTGTCGTCGGCCGCGCGTTCCAGGGCGCGCAGGCGGTCCACTGCGCCGGCGCGGGCGAACTGAGCGCCGGTCAGGCCCTCGACGAAGTGGCCACGGCGCAGCTTGCCGGCGTCCTCCATCGCGCGGTAGACGGGATACACGCGCCCGAAGCCGCCCGGCAGGCCCTCGGCGCGGGCCATCTCGCGGCTGACCACGCCGTACCGGGCCAGCAGGTTCTCGGCCTGTTCGCGGGCGCGTTCGGTCAGCGACACGCCGGGGTCGATCAGCTCGGCGACCCGTGACCAGCGCCCGCCCGCCAGACCCTGTCCCGGGCGTCGCCGGCCGCGCGCGGAGGTCCGGCGCTGACCGAGGCTGCGCAGCGGCGCGAAGGTGTCGTTGGTGATCTGCCCGGCCCAGACCAGGTCCCAGATCGCGGTTTCGATCGCGTCCTGGCGGGCGTCCGGCTGCGCCGTCCGGGCTGCGCGTTCCAGCTCCAGGTAGAAGCAGGCGCCGCGCCGGTCCAGGGCCTCCAGGATCGCCTGCGCCAGCGGGTCGTCGCTGGCGGGGGTATCCGCGGCACCGGCCTCCGGTTCCAGCAGCACCATCGCCTGTTCGCGGCGCAGGAAGCGGAGGCGCCCGTCGCGCTGGCCCAGCGCACCACTGCCCACCCAGACGAACTCCCCGGAGGCGGTGATGCGGTCGAGCGCATCCAGCGAGAAGTCGCGCACCCGCATCGGCAGTACGTGGGCGGTCCAGGCGGACCAGGGCAGGGCGATGCCCTCCAGTTGCGTCAGCGTGTCGCGCAGGGCGCCGGCCCCGCGTCCGGGTTCGGTCAGACCCTGCCAGGCCGGCAGGAAGCGGCCCAGTGCGCGGGCGTCCACCGCCGCCGCCTCGTCGCGCAGCCGCGCCAGGGTGCGGCGCTTCAGCCGCCGCAGGATGTCCAGTTCGCACCAGTCCTCGCCGGTGCCCTGCGGGCGGATCTCGCCGCGCAGCAGTACGCCGGCGCGCTCCAGGCTCTCGAGCGCCGGCAGCAGTGCGCCCGGCGCGAGGCCGTAGCGAGCGCCCAGGTCCTCGTTGCGGAAAGGTCCGTGGGTACGGGCGTAGCGGCGCAGCAGCTGTTCCAGCGGGCGCTGCGGCGGTTCCAGGAAGGCGGCGGGCAGGCCGGGCGGGGGCACCACGCCGAGGGCATCGCGGTAGAGCGCGGCGTCCTCGGCCGCGATCCAGCGCGACTCGCCGGCGATGCGCACCTCCACCGCGCGCAGGGACCGGGCGAGCTGTTCCAGCCACGGCCCCGGTGCCTCGGCACAGGCGGCCGCCACTTCGTCCGGGCTCAGGTCCCCGCGCCGGCGCAGCAGGTCGTGCAGGGCGTCGGCGTCCGGCACCCGGGTCGCCTCGGTGGCGTGCGCCAGCTCGGCCTCCAGCTCGGCTAGGGCCTCGGGGTCGATCAGTTCGCGCAGCTCGGCCTGGCCCAGCAGTTCGGCCAGCATGCCGCGGTCGAGCGTGAGCGCCTGGGCCTTGCGCTCGGCCATCGGCGCGTCCTGCTCGTAGATGTAGGCCGCGACATAGGCGAACACCAGGCTGCGGGCGAACGGGGAGGCCTGCGGCGTCTCCACCTCGTGCACGCGGATGCGGCGTTCCTGCACGCCGCGCAGGATCTGGCGCAGGGCGTCCAGGTCGAACACGTCGGCCAGCACCTGGCGGTAGGTCTCCAGCACCACCGGGAAGCTCGCGTACTCGCGCACCGAGGCCAGCAGCTGCTGCGACTTCAGGCGCTGCGCCCACAGCGGGGTGCGCTGGCCGGGGCGGTTGCGTACCAGCAGCAGGGCGCGTGCCGCGTTCTCGCGAAAGGCGCTGGCGAACAGCGTGGAGTTGCCCAGCTCGCGGGTGACCGCCTCCTCCAGCTCCTCCGGGTCGGGGAACAGGCTGTCCAGATCGGGCAGGTCCTCGCTGTCGGCCAGGCGCAGCACGATGCCGTCGTCGGTGTACATCACCTGCACCTCGAAGCCGGAGCGGCTGGTCAGCGCGCTCTGCAGGGCCAGCGCCCAGGGGGCGTGCACGCGCGCGCCAAACGGGGTCAGGATGCAGACGCGCCAGTCGCCGACCTCGTCGCGGAAGCGTTCGACCACGATGCGCTGGTCGGAGGGCAGCTGTCTGGTGGCCTCGCGCTGCTCGTCGATGTAGTCGCTGAGGGTCTCGACCGCCGCCTCCGACAGTGGCGCGTGTTCCCTGAGCCAGGTCGTGCGTTCGGCGCGGCCCATGCGGGCCAGCCGCTCGGTCGCGGCGCCGATGGCCTGGCCGAGCTGGATCGGGCGGCCGGGGCCGTCGCCATGCCAGAACGGCAGCTTGCCGACCTCGCCGGGGGCGGGGGAGACCAGCACGCGGTCGCGGGTAATCGCCTCCACGTGCCAGGTGCTGGCACCCAGGGTCACGTTCTCGCCGGTCTTCAGCTCGAACACCATCTCCTCGTCCAGTTCGCCGATGCGCGGCCCGCCCTCGCCGACATGCACGCCGTACAGCCCGCGGTCGGGGATGGTCCCGGCGTTCAGTCGCGCGGCAAGTGCCGCCCCCCGGCGCGGGGTCAGCTCGTCGCGGGCGCGGTCCCAGGCGAGCCAGGGGCGCAGGTCGGCGAAGTCGGTGCTCGGGTAATGGCCGGAGAGCATGTCCAGCGTGGCCTCGAGCAACGGGCGCGACAGCTCGCGCCAGGGCGCGGCGCGGCGGACCAGCGCGTGCAGCTCGTCCACCGTGCGCGGGCGTTCGCAGACCATCGCGACGATCTGCTGGGCGAGTACGTCCAGCGGGTTGTGCGGGGCGTGGATCGGTTCCAGCGCGCCGGCCTGCATGCGCTCGCCGATCACCGCGCATTCGAGCAGGTCGCCGCGAAAGCGTGGCAGCAGCAGCGAGCGCGAGACCTGGCCCACGCCGTGCCCGGCACGCCCGGCGCGCTGCAGCCCGCGCGCGACCGCGCCGGGGGATTCGACCATGATCACCAGGTCCACCGCGCCCATGTCGATGCCCAGTTCCAGCGAGCTGGTCGCGACGATGCCGCGCAGGCGCCCGGTCTTCAGCCGGCCCTCGATCTCGGCGCGGCGCTCGTGGGACACGCTGCCGTGGTGAGCGGCGACCAGATCCTCCACCGGTTCGGCATCCTCCGGCTGCTGCTCGCGCCAGGCCTCGTTGATGCGCTGGACCAGACGCTCGCACAGCCCGCGGCTGTTCACGAACACGATGGTGGAGCGGTGCTCCAGGATCGCGGCCAGCAGGCGCGGCTCCAGGCGTGCGGCGCGGTCGCCGCCAGCGGCGGGGAGCTGCCCGGTGCCCTGGCTGTACACCGCGCCGAGGATGGAGCCGGACGGGATCGGGCCGGACGAGGGGGTCGTCGTATCCGGGCCCTCGACGGTCGGCGCTGCGTGCGCGGCGGGCGGCTCCTCGGGGGCGAGGATCTCCAGGTCCAGGCGCGGGGGCTCGGCGGCGTCGATCACCTCCACCTCGCGGTCGCCGCCGAGGAAGCCGCGCGCCACCTCCACCGGGTGCACGGTGGCGGACAGCCCGATGCGCTGCGGGTCCTTGTCGCAGCGCTCGGCCAGGCGTTCCAGCGACAGGGCGAGATGGGCGCCGCGCTTGTTGCCGGCCAGCGCGTGCACCTCGTCGATGATCACCGTGTGGACGGATTCGAGGTTCTCGGCGGCCTTCGAGCCCAGCAGCAGGTACAGCGACTCCGGCGTGGTCACCAGGATATCGCCGGGTTCGCGCGCCTGAGCGCGGCGCTCGGCCTGCGGGGTGTCGCCGGTGCGGATATGGACCACTGGCTCGCGCGGGGCATCATCGCCCAAGCGCGCGGCGGTCTGCGCGATCCCGGTCAGCGGGGCGCGCAGGTTGCGTTCGATGTCGGTGGCCAGCGCCTTCAGCGGCGAGATGTAGAGCACCGAGTAGCCGCGACGGGCATCCGGGGCGGGCTCGCCGGTCAGGCGATCAATGGCGCTGAGGAAGGCGGCGAGGGTCTTGCCGCTGCCGGTGGGGGCGATCAGCAGGCAGTGATGGCCGGCCCGGATCGCGGGCCAGCCGCGCGACTGGATCGCGGTCGCCTGCCCGAAGGCCTCGCCGAACCAGGTATCGGTCGCGGGGCGAAAGGGCGTGACCGGCATCGGCTCGGGCGTAGCGGGTCAGGCGTGGCCGACGGTGGTGTCGGTGGTGGCGTGGAAGTAGTCGCTGTCGCGCGCCAGCTCGTCAATCAGCTCGTGCAGCATGGCCAGACGGCTCTCGGCGTCCGCGAACGGGGCGCAGTCCTCGCACAACGGATCGCCGCAGGGCTGGCGGCTGTACAGCCAGAAGTGCACGGCACCGGCCAGCAGGCCGTCGGCGACGTCGCCGGTCTCGGTGGCCTGGCCGTCATCGGCGAGCCGGTTCGCCAGCTCGATCAGGTGCTGGGCGGCGTTGTTGTAGGTCTGGTCGGCGGTGTCGTTCATGGGATCTCGGGACAGTCTTGTTTCAGCCAGCGCCAGCCCGTTTGGCCGGCACAGAACCTGACAGTTTACCGCGACTGGCCGATATTCCGAAGAAACAGGGGAATATGCCGCTCTTCCGGCGACAGGCCGCCGTGGGCGCCGACGAAGAACGGCCCCTCGTCGTCGTCCGGTGGGTCCACCAGGTAGGCGTCCTCCGCGGGCAGCAGCAGGTAGTCGCCGGCGCGTGCCCGCAGCTCGGGGTGCTCCCGGTGATGCCCCGGCGGCAGGCCCAGCGTGCCGGGCCCCAGCCAGTCAGCGGCGGGGACTGCGGCTACGTCCGCGCCGAAGGCGGCGTCCAGGGCCGTCAGGAAGTCCGTGTCGCGTCCTTCGCGCACATGGGCGATGGCGGCACGTGGCTCGCCGGTCAGGCGGTGGCGCAGGCAGGCCTGCACCGCCGGGTGCTCGCGCAGGTCCAGGCGGCGTTCCATGGTACGCATGCCGTGGTCGGCGGTGGTCAGGAACACGCTTTCCGGGCGCTGGATCTGCGCGCAGGTCGCGGTGTAGGCCAGGTCCAGCTGCTTCAGGTGGCGCTCCACCTCCGGGCTTTCCGGGCCGTATTGGTGGCCCAGGTGGTCGAGCTCCGACCAGTAGACGTAGGTGAAATGCGGCCCCGGGGTCGCGTTCACATGCGCGGCCACCCGCGCCGGCAGTTCGGACAGGTCCTCGAAGCCGATGAACGCGGCGGAGCTGTTCATCATGCGGTTGTACGGGGTGCCGCCGATCCAGTCCGGGCCGATCATGGTGGTGTGGCAGCCGAGCCGGTCGACCAGGCGGTCTGGCTGTACGCGGCCGGTCAGCTCGCGGTAGCCGAGCGTGGCCGGGCGGTCCTCGGCGTCGCGCTCCTGGCCCATCAGTACCGTCAGCGTGCGTTCGGCGGACGGCAGGCGGGTGTGCCAGCCGAGCAGGCCGTGCTGCGCGGGCGTGCGCCCGGTCAGGATGCTGGTGATCGCGGTGGCCGTGGTGCTGGGGAACACGGTCTCGAGGTCGGTTACGTAGTCCGCGCCCAGCAGCGGTGTATGGCGGCGATAGCGGGTGGCAAAGCCGTCGATCAGCCACAGCACGATGTGGCGGTCCGGCCCCAGGTGCTCGGATACGCCCGGCAGCGGCGGGTGGCTGGCCGCCGGTTTCAGGCTGGCCTCGATCTGGCCGAGCAGGTCCATCAGCCCCGGCGCTTCCAGCCGAGCGCGCAGGATGTGGTCGACGGCCGATTCGGGCGCGGGGATCTCTGTTAGCGGCAAGGGATCAGGCCTTGCCGCCGTCGCCACCCATGCAGGGCGGGGAGTCGGCGACCTTGCCGGCGCGCTCGAACCACTGGTCCGGGTCCAGCGTGTGCAGCGCCAGGGCGTGGATGCCACCGGCCAGTTCGTCGGCCAGGGCCTGGTTCACCAGCCGGTGCCGCGCGATCAGCTTCTGGTCACGAAAGGCCTCGGACACCACCGTGACCTTGAAATGCGACTCCGAACCCGGCGGCACGTTGTGCATGTGGCTCTCGTTCACCACCTCCAGATGCTCGGGCGCAAAGCGCTCCTCCAGCTTCCGGGTAATGGTCTCCTGCATGGTCATCGACGACTCCATTGCTTCGATTGACGGGACATCGCACTCAGTGTGCCGTGTCGTACCCGCATGTCCAGATCCTTGGCCAGCCGCATGGCTGCCGCTGTCTGGGGGAGCAGTCATCAGCCTTCCCGTGTGCGTTCCTTCCAGTAATCCGGGTGGCGATGCAGGTGCATGACCGCGAGAATCAGGATGCCCCCGTCCTCTTCTGCGTAGAGAACCCCATACGGAAACCGCTTCACGAATGAGCGCCGCACTTCGCCCTCCAGAACGGTCCAGGCACGCGGGTAGGCGATGGCGCGTTGCACCGCTGCAAACACTTCAACTGCAAAATCGTTCCCGAGGCCGGGCTCGATTTCTTCGTAGTACTGAACGGCCTCGGTGAGTTCTTGCTCCGCTTCCGGGTGAAAGCGAAAACTCATCGTTCAAACCGGCTCCATATCCTCTCGAAGACCTGTTCGCCAGGAATCGCTTCGACTGTGCCCGAGCGGATCTCTTCCAGGCGCTTCCGCGAGACCTCCGCCCATTTGCGGTCCACGCCCGCATCGGGGGGGTTCAGGCTGCGCAGGAGGGAATCGACCACCAGAGCGCGCTCTTCCACGGGCAGGGACTCGGCTTCGTCAATAAGGTCTTTGATCTTCATGTCACCATCTTCCTGGTATCGCTGGGGGCGATGACCGGCGCAAGCGGAATTCTCATACTGGCATCTTGTGGCCGGTAGTGCGAGATGGCGGTTTGGTGGTTACATCCGGGAGGGGCTATGCGGCAGACGCTGGCGTTTGATGTGTACGGGACGCTGATCGATACGCAGGGGATTGCGGCGACGCTCGAGGGGTGGATGGGCGACCGGGCGCCGGTGCTGGCGCGGGCCTGGCGCGAGAAGCAGCTGGAGTACACCTTCCGGCGCGGGCTGATGGGGGCGTACGCGGATTTCGACACCTGCACCGAGCAGGCGTTGCGGTACTGCTGCGAGGCACTGGGTATCGCGCTCGAAGCGGAGCAGGAGGCGGAGCTGTTGCGGCGCTATCGAGAGCTCCCGGCCTTCGCCGATGCAGGGCCGGCCCTGGACGAGCTGCGGGCGGAGGGACACCGTCTATTCGCGTTCTCCAACGGGACGGCCGAGACGGTTATCGGGCTGCTGCGGAACGGCGGGCTGACGGATCGCTTCGAGGATCTCGTCAGCGTGGACGAGATTGGCTGCTTCAAACCGGACCCGCGCGTGTACCGGCATTTCCTGCAGCGGGCGAATGCGCTGCCCCGGCAGGCATGGCTGGTTTCAGGCAACCCCTTCGACGTGATCGGTGCGCAGGCTGCGGGCATGCGCACGGTCTGGCTTGACCGGGCGCGGCAGGGCCTGTTCGACCCCTGGGGCAAGGAGCCCACGGCCACCATCGGCGGCCTGGACGAACTGTCCGGGGCACTACGTTAGCCGGGGTCTTGCCGTCGGCAAATATTCCTGCTGGAGCGGCCTATTGGCGCCCGGTGGTTGCGCTACGATGGAGATCGGGCCGCCGCCGGGAGAGGAGCGTGAGCCAGCAGGTCAAGCAACGGGTCGCGCCCGCCGCAGAATCGCCCTTGATCCGTCCGGCCACGCTGGAGGATCTGGAGGCGCTGGTGGCGCTGGAGGATGCGGCGTTCGAGATCGATCGCATCTCGCGGCGGCAATTTCGCTACCTGCTGACGCGCGGGCATGCGGCCACGCTGGTGGCGGAGGGACCCGGCGGGGAGGGCCTGCTCGGCTACGTGATGCTGCTGTTCAGCCGCGGGACGTCGCTGGCGCGGCTGTACTCGATTGCGGTCAGCGCGCGGGCGCGCGGCCAGGGGCTGGGCCGGCGCCTGGTGGAGGCGGCGGAAGACGCGGCGCGCCAGCACGGGCGGACCGATCTGCGTCTGGAGGTGCGGCGCGACAATGCGGCCAGCCTGGCCCTGTTCCGCGGGCTCGGGTATCGCGACTTCGGCACCATCGACGACTACTACGAGGACCACATGGATGCGCTGCGGCTGCAGAAGTCGCTGGCGACCGGCCCCGATCCGGCGCTGGTACGCGCCCCGTACTACGCGCAGACGCTGGAGTTCACCTGTGGCCCGGCTGCGCTGATGATGGCGATGCGCGCGGTGGACCCGGCGCTGAAGCTGGACCGGCGCCTGGAGCTGCGCCTTTGGCGCGACGCCACCACGATTTTTATGACCTCGGGCCACGGCGGCTGCGGGCCGTACGGGCTCGCGCTGGCGGCCGCCCATCGTGGGTTCGAGGTGGAACTGCTGGTGCGCGATCGCGGGGTGGCGTTCGGGGATTCCGTGCGCAGCGCGGAGAAGAAGGAGGTGATGCAGCTGGTGCAGGAGGACATGGTCGAGGAGCTGGAACAGCTCGGGGTGCCGGTGGTGCACGGCCCGGTGAACGTGTCCCAGCTGGAGGCGCGCTTTGGCGAGGGCGGGGTGCCGGTGGTTCTGATCAGCAGCGTGCGGCTGTATGCCGAGCGCTTCCCGCACTGGGTCACGGTGACGGGTTTCGACGAGCGCTTTGTCTACGTGCATGACCCGTTCGTGGACGTGGAGCAAGGGGAGCGCGCGGTGGACTCGGTGAACATGCCGATCGCGCGTGCGGACTTCGAGCGCATGGCGCGCTACGGCCGCGCGGGCCTGCAGGCAGCGGTGATCGTCGGCCCGCGCCGGGCGGCGGAGGGCGCGCATGCCTGAGCACCGCATCCTGGTCGAGCGCCGGGCGGACTGGAAGCCGCACTTCCCCGACCTTCCGGTCATGGCCATCGACGACTACCTGCGCGGCCCGGCCGCCGACGACCCGGCCACCCTGCGTGTGATCAACCTGTGCCGCAGCCAGCGTTACCTGTCCGCCGGGTACTACGGCTCGCTGCTGGCGGAGGCGCGCGGGCACCGGGTGATCCCCAGCGTGCGCACCCTGCAGGACCTGTCGCGCAAGTCCATCTACAGCCTGGATACCGAGGAGCTGGACGAGCGCGTGGCGCGCGTTCTGGGCCGCAGCCGCCAGGGCGCGCAGCCCGAGCGCCTGGAGCTGACCGTGCTGTTCGGCCAGTGCGACGAGCCGGCACTGCAGGAGATCGCCGCGCAGCTGTTCGCCCTGTTCCCCGCGCCGATGTTCCGGGTGGAGTTCCGGCTGCAGGGACGCTGGCAGATCCACGCCCTTCGCCCGTTCGCGCTGAACGCGCTGGAACCCGAGCAGGAGCCAGCCTTCTTCGCCGCGCTGGAGCGCTACCTCTCCAAACCCTGGCGCCGCCGCCGCGGGGCACGCAGCGCGCGCTACGAGCTGGCCATCCTGCACAACCCGGACGAGGCCATGGCCCCGTCCACGCCGGCCACGCTCAAGCGCTTCGCCCGCGCCGGGCAGGAGCAGGGGATGGATGTCGAGCTGATCCAGGCACGCGATCTGCCACGGCTGGCGGAGTTCGACGCCCTGTTTATCCGCGAGACCACGGCCATCGACCACTACACCTATCGCTTCGCGCGCAAGGCCGAGGCCGAGGGCATGGTGGTGATCGACGACGCCGACTCCATCCTGCGCTGCACCAACAAGGTCTACCTGGCCGAACGCCTTGCCGCCCATCGTGTGCCGACGCCAAAGACCGTGATCCTCAACCGCGAGACCATCCTGCGTGCGGAGGAACAGATCGGCTATCCCGTGGTGCTCAAGATCCCGGACGGCAGCTTCTCGCGCGGGGTGTTCAAGGCGAACGACCGCGCCGAGCTGGAATCCATTGCCCGGCGCCTGCTGAAGGAGAGCGATCTGATCCTCGCCCAGGAGTTTGTCTACACCGAGTTCGACTGGCGCATTGGCGTGCTCAACCGCCAGCCGCTGTACGCCTCGCAGTACCTGATGTCGCGCAAGCACTGGCAGATCGTCAACCACGACGCCAAGGGTGGCCCGCGCGAGGGCGGCTTTCGCACGCTGGCACTGGCGGACGTTCCCGCCGCCGTGGTCAAGACGGCCGTCAAGGCCGCCAACCTGATCGGCAATGGCCTCTACGGCGTCGATCTCAAGCAGACCCCGCGCGGCGTGATGGTCATCGAGGTCAACGACAACCCCAACCTCGACGCCGGCATCGAGGACAAGGTCCTCGGCGAAACGCTCTACACCACCCTGATGCAGGACTTCGTCCGCCGCCTCGACGCCGCCCGCCGCCACCGCGCCGCGCCCTGACGTGGCGCGTTGAACGGCGTTACGCTATACGCCATTGGCGTACAGACCGGATGAAGAAGCGTCGTAGGATGTGATGAGCGAAGCGAATCGCATCGGGGGATGCACCGAGCGGGGAAGTGGTGCGTTTCGCTGCGCTCAACGGCAGCCTGTGGGTGCAGGATGTTGCCTACCCGCGTCGGGAGGTGTTCAGGCTACGGCCTCGGGCGGTTCCTGCAGCGGGTCGTGGAGTTCGAGGTCGACCATCAGCTCGTTGGCCAGGGCCTCCAGGTCATCCTGCAGTGTGTGCAGGTCCAGGTCCTCGGGAACGCCCAGGCGGGCCATCGCGCGGAACATCGGCTCGCCGGTCATCGAGCCCGGCTCGCAGGCGGTCTCCAGCGTCTCGACACTTACGCCGTGGTGCGAGAGCACGGCGGTAATGTCCTGCACGATTCCCGGTCGGTCGTGCCCGATCAGGTCCAGCACCACCGGATGCCGCGCCGCCGGCGGCAGTTCGCTGCCCCGCTGGATATGCACCTGCAGCCCGTCGCCTTCGAGCCCGCGCAGCGCGGCCTCCAGCGCGTCGGCGTTCTCGGTATCCACCTCCAGCAGTACCACCCCGGCAAACTGCCCGGCCAGATGTGCCATCCGACTCTCCAGCCAGTTGCCGCCCGCCGCACGTGCCCGGGCCGCTACCGCGCTGACCAGTCCCGGGTGGTCCGGTCCGATGAGCGTCAGAATCAAAGATGTCTTCATGGTCGATCTCCTGTTGCCGCTGGGGCAGGACAGTCCATGGTAAGCCAAGTGACGCCTGCTGGGTGTACTCGCGGTGCCGGGTGGGTGTGCCGAGCGTTGAGCACCTGCGGGGCAGGGGGTACTGTGGGGCGCCCAGACCGCACGGGCGCTTGATGGCCACCGATCGCCAACCTCAGCACGAGGCAGTCTCCACCGGGCTGGACGGCCTGGATCGGGTGCTCGACGGACTGCGGATCGGCGACAACGTGGTCTGGCGGGTCGATGACATCGCGGACTACCGCCGCTTTGTCCGGCCGTTCGTGGCCGCCGCCCGCGCCCAGGACCGTTCCATCATCTATCTGCGCTTTGGCGCGCATGCGCCGCTGGTGGAGCCGGGCCCGGGCATCGAAGTGGTCGCCATCGACGCGTTACGCGGCTTCGAGCCGTTTACCCGCCATGTGTTCCGCCTGATCACCGAGCATGGTCGCGGCGCCTTTTATCTGTGCGACTGCCTCTCCGACCTGCTGGAGGCCTGGGCCACCGACCACATGGTGGGCAACTTCTTCCGCGCCATCTGCCCCTATCTGTACGAGATGGATACGGTGGCCTGGTTCGCGCTGCATCCGCACAGCCATTCGCACACCACGCTGTCGCGCATCCGCGAGACCACGCAGGTGCTGATCGACGTGCGCCGCGCCGGCGAGGCGGTGCATGTGCAGCCGGTGAAGGTGTGGCAGCGCAGCTCGCCGACGATGTTCCTGCCGCACCGTCAGCACGGTACGCAGTTCGTGCCGGTGGTGGACAGCAGCGAGGCCACGCGGCTGCAGGCGTTGCTGGAGGAGCAGCGCCCCGGGCCCCCGCACGGCCGGCAGCTACTGGACTACTGGGACCGCCTGTTCCTCGCCGCCTCCGATGCGCTGGCGGAGGGGGCGCCGGCGGCCGACCGTGCCCGGGTGCAGGACGAGATCCTGCGGGTGCTGATCGGCCGCGACGAGCGCCTGCTGGAACTGGCGCGGCGTCACCTCGGGCTGGAGGAACTGCTGGCGGTCCGCAGCCACATGGTCGGCAGCGGCTACATCGGCGGCAAGGCTGCGGGCATGCTGCTGGCGCGGCGCATGCTGCTCGCGCAGGACCCGCAGCGCTGGAGGCGGGCGCTGGAGCCCCACGACTCGCACTTCATCGGGGCGGACGTGTACTACGCCTATCTGGTGCACAACGGCTGGTGGCCGCGGCTGATGCGCCAGCGCACCGCGGAGGGTTACTTCGACGAGGCGCGCAGCCTGCGCCGGGACATGCTGCACGGCGAGATCCCGCCGGAGGTGCGCCGCGAGCTGGAGCGGGTGCTCGACCACTACGGGCAGTACCCGATCCTGGTGCGTTCCAGCAGCCTCCTGGAAGACGGCTTCGGCAACGCCTTTGCCGGCAAGTACGAGAGCGTGTTCTGCGTAAACCAGGGCAGTCCCGGCGAGCGTCTGGCGCAGCTGGAGGACGCCATCCGCCGGGTCTATGCCTCGACCATGAGCGACGACGCGTTGAGCTACCGCCAGCAGCGTGGCCTGATGGATCAGGAAGAACCCATGGCGCTGCTGCTGCAGCGGGTCAACGGCCGCTACCACGGGCACTACTACCTTCCGGACGCCGCCGGGGTCGGGGTCTCGTGGAACACCTTCGTCTGGGACGGCGCGCTGGATCCGTCCGCCGGGATGCTGCGCCTGGTGCTGGGTCTGGGCACCCGCGCGGTGGACCGGGTCGCGCGCGACCATGCCTGCGTGGTGGCACTGGACCAGCCCGAACGGCGGCCGTTTCGCAGCCCGGAGGAGGCGTACCGCTATTCGCAGCACGCCGCCGACGTCCTCGACATCCAGGCCAACCGCGAGGCCGTCGTCCCCATCCAGGAACTGGCCGAGGCCGCGCCGGACCTGCCCCTGAACCTGCTCGGCGAGGTCGACCGTGAGGCCCGCCGCCGCGCCCGCGAACAGGGGCGCGAGGAGCGCTTGTGGCGGGTGACCTTCACCCCGCTGCTGCAGCGCACCGGCTTCGCCCCGCTGATGCGCGACCTGCTCAAGACCCTGGAGGCCGCCTACGCCCACCCGGTGGACGTCGAGTTCACTGTGCACCTCGACGCCGAAGGCAACGCCGGCGTGAACCTGGTGCAGTGCCGGCCGCTCGCCACCCTGGGCAGCGACCGGCCGGTGGAACTGCCCGGGAAGGTCGACCCGCAGCGGCTGCTGTTCGCCAGCCAGGGCCGCTTTATGGGCGGCAATCTGGACCTTGCCATCGACCGCGTCATCCGCGTGGACGGCGCACGCTACGCCGAGCTGCCCCGCCCGCAGAAATACGCCGTCGCCCGCCTGGTGGGCGCCCTCAACCGCCAGTATGCCACCCCTGGTGACTGCACCACGCTCCTGATCGGCCCCGGCCGCTGGGGCACCAGCACCCCCGAACTGGGCGTGCCCGTGCGCTTCGCCGATATTGACCGCGTGCGCATACTGGTGGAGGTGGCCGACCCCGATGCCGGCATCGTCCCCGACCTCTCGTTCGGCAGCCACTTCTTCCAGGACCTGGTGGAGGCGCGGATCGCCTACGCTGCGCTGTTCCCCGCCGAGGCGGACTGCGAGTACCACCCCGCCTGGCTCGACCGGCACCCCGCGCACACGCCCGAGGTCGACATCGGGGACCCTGTGGACCCCGCGGTACTCGCAACCGTGCAGGTCCATGACACCCGCGACGCCGCCCTGCGGGTGGTCGCCGACGTGGTGCAGCAGCGCCTCGTCTGCTTCCGGGCCGGCTCGACTTTGACGGGTACGGGGTGACGGATCTGTTCCGTCGCCGGAACGAGTCAGTCGGCGTAGATCATGCGGCGGGTCATGCCGCCGTCGGCGGTCCAGATCTGGCCGGTGACGAAGCCGGCGTCGGGGCCGAGCAGAAAGGCGGTGAGGGCGGCGATGTCGCCGGGCTGGCCGACGCGCCCGGCCGGATGCTGGGTGTGGTCCTGTGCGGACAGCGGCTCGGCCTGTTGCTGCTCGGGACTGCGGGTGTCGATCCAGCCGGGGCGGATGGCGTTGACGCGGACCCCCGGGCCGGCGCTGATCGCCAGGGCGTGGGTGAAGGCGTCCAGTCCGCCCTTGCTCGCGGCGTAGGCCTCGGTGTCCGGTTCTGACTGCAGGGCGCGGGTGGAGCTGATGTTGACGATGGCGCCCCGGCGGCGGTGCAGCAGCGGCAGAGCATGCTTGGCGAGCAGGAAGGCGCCGGTGAGGTTGGTGTCCAGCCAGCGCTTCCAGTCGGCGAGTTCCAGCTCTTCCAGTGGTCCGGAGTGCGGGTCGCTGATGCCGGCGTTGTTCACCAGGGCATCCAGGCCGCCGTGCCATTCTTCCGTGCGTCGCACCGCCTCGCGGACCTGTTCCTCGTCGCGGACATCCAGCGTGATGGCCCGGGCGGTGGGGCCCAGCCGCGTGGCGGCCCGTTGGCATTCGGGGCCGTCGATATCGGCCAGCACGACCTGCCAGCCATCCCGCACCAGGCGCTTGGTAATGCCGAGGCCGATCCCGAGCGCCGCGCCGGTGACCAGCGCGACGCGTTGCGACCCGCTGTCCGGGGGTTCAGGCACCGGCGGTTTCGGGCAGGTTGTAGAAGGCGGTGGCGGTGGCGGTCGTGTGGGCGGCGAGGTCTTCCGGGGTCTCGTCGCGCAGGTGGGCCACGTATTCGCCGATGTGGGGGAGGAAGGCGGGTTCGTTGCGCCGGCCGTTGCCGATCTTCTTGCCGCTGCCCTTCGGCAGGGTGCGTGGCAGGAGGTAGGGCGCGTCGGTCTCGATCATCAGGCGGCCGCGCGGGATGCGCGGCACCAGCGGGTGCAGGTGGGTGCCGCGGCGTTCGTCGCAGACCCAGCCGGTGATGCCGATGTGGCAGTCGAGGTCGAGGTATTCCGCCAGGGCATCGGCCTCGCCGGTAAAGCAGTGCACCACAGCGGCCGGCAGCTTGTCGCGCCAGCGCCGCAGGATCTGGGCGAAGTCGTGGTGGGCGTCGCGCTCGTGCAGGAATACCGGCAGGCCGAGGTCGGCGGCCAGCTCCAGCTGGGCCTCGAAGGCGATGCGCTGCTGCGGGCGCGGCGAGTGGTCGCGGTTGTAGTCCAGCCCCATCTCGCCCATGGCGACGACGTTGGCGTCCGCGCGTGCGAGGTCACTGAACCGCGCGGCGATCGCGTCGGTCCACTGCTTTGCCAAGTGCGGATGCAAGCCCAGCGTGGCGCGGCAGCAGTCCGGGTACTGGTCGGCGATCTCCAGGCACTTTTCGCTCTGGTGGGCGTCGGCGCCGGTGATCAGCATCCAGGACACGCCGGCCTCTCGGGCGCGTTCGAGGACCTCGTCGCGTTCCTTGTTGAAGGATTCGTGGGTGAGGTTGAAGCAGATATCGATCCATTCCATGCGCGGTATGCTAACGGATTGTTGTTGTGGTGCCAGTTTCCGGCGCTGGTCGGGGTACAAGTCGGGGTTCGGTCGAGAGATTGCCGCGTCGCCTTCGGCTCCTCGCAATGACGGGAAGAGACGGTGTCATCGCGAGGAGCGCAGCGACGTGGCGATCTCTGTGAGGAACCCCGGTGGTTGGGCCGAGAAACGTGGGGGGTGATGGATGGAGGTTGCCGCGGCGCCTGCGGCGCCTCGCAATGACGTTGCCTTTGTCGGGGTTTAGCGTTCGTGCTTGCCGGGCGTGATACGTGTGGAAAGCGATTGATGACTGGAGTTTGGAATGCGTGATGCGAGTCCCCAGGCGGTTTATCTGAGCGATTACCAGCCGCCGGCGTTTGTGGTGGAGAGCCTGGAGCTGGACTTCGACCTGGCGGCGGCGGCGACCGAGGTGACCACGCGCATGGCGGTGCGGCGCAATCCGCAGGCGGCGGAGCCGAACGGGGCGCTGCGGCTCTACGGCGATGGCGTGGAGCTGGTGTCGCTGACCGTGGATGGCGCGGAGCCGGGCGAAGGCCTTCTGGAGCAGGACGGCGAGGGCCTGCTGCTGCACGGCCTGCCGGAGTCGGCGCGGCTGGAGATCGTCAGCCGTTGCCACCCGGAGCAGAACACCGCGCTGGAAGGCCTGTACGCCTCCAGCGGCAATTTGTGCACGCAGTGCGAGCCGGAGGGCTTTCGCCGCATCACGTTCTTCCCCGACCGTCCGGATGTGCTGACCACCTACCGCGTGCGGCTGGAGGCGGACCGGGGGCAGTACCCGGTGCTGCTGGCCAACGGCAACCGCGTGGAGGCCGGCGAGCTGGACGGCGGGCGCCACTACGCGGTGTGGGAGGACCCGTTCCCCAAGCCGTCGTACCTGTTTGCGCTGGTCGCCGGGGATCTGGCCTGCCAGCGCGACACCTTCACGACCATGTCCGGGCGCGAGGTCGCGCTGGAGCTGTTTGTGGAGGCGCATAACGCGGATCGTTGCGATCATGCGCTGGCCTCGCTGAAGCGCGCGATGCGTTATGACGAGGAGGCCTTCGGCCGCGAATACGATCTGGACGTGTACATGATCGTCGCGGTGGACGACTTCAACATGGGGGCGATGGAGAACAAGGGGCTGAACCTGTTCAACGCCAAGTACGTGCTGGCCAGCCCCGACACCGCCACCGACAGCGACTTTGTCGCCATCGAGTCGGTGATCGCCCACGAGTATTTCCACAACTGGTCCGGCAACCGCGTGACCTGCCGCGACTGGTTCCAGCTGTCGCTGAAGGAGGGGCTTACGGTCTTCCGCGACCAGGAGTTCACCACCGACTGCACTCTGTTTGGCGTCAAGCGCATCGACGATGTCGCCATGCTGCGCGCCTTCCAGTTCCCGGAGGACGCCGGACCGCTGGCACACCCGGTGCGCCCGGACCACTACGCCGAGATCAACAACTTCTACACCCTGACCGTTTACGAGAAGGGCGCGGAGCTGATCCGCATGCTGCGCACCCTGATCGGGCGCGAGACCTTCCGCCGCGGGCTGGACCTCTACTTCGAGCGCTTCGATGGCCAGGCCGTGACGACGGACGACTTTGTCGCGGTGATGGCCGAGGCCAGCGGTCGCGATCTCTCCCGCTTCAAGCGCTGGTACACCCAGGCCGGCACGCCGCATGTGACCGCGAGTACCGCCTTTGACGGCCCCGGTGGTCCCGCCCGCATCACGCTCGCGCAGGAGACCCCGCCAACGCCCGGGCAGGACCACAAGGATCCGCTCGTGATCCCGGTGCGCATGGCCTTTCTCGATGCCCAGGGGCGGCGGATCCAGGCCCTCCGCGAGGGCGACGCCGCCGAGTGCGACGAATGGGTTCTGGAGCTGGATGCCGCCGAGCACACCTTCTGCTTCGAGAATCTGTCTGCCGAGCCGGTCGCGATCTCCTGGCTGCGCGGCTTCTCCGCCCCGGTGATCCTGAACGCCAATCAGGGCGTGGACGAACTGGCTCACCTGCTGGCGCACGACGACGACGCCTTCGCCCGCTGGGAGGCGGCGCAGACCCTGTTCCGCCGCGCAATCCGTGCGCGCATCGAGGATGACGCCGCCGACTCCGCGCTGGAGGCCGCCATCGAGCACGCCCTGCATGCCCTGATCGAGGCCCCGGCGATCGAGCCGGTGCTGCTGGCGACCATCCTGCAGCTGCCGCCCACGCGCGAGCTGGCCGAGCTGTTCGAGCGCGTCGACCCGGTGCGCCTGCGCATGGAGCGCGACGACCTGGAGAAGCGCCTCTATGCCCCGCTGGCGGGTGCGATGCAGCAGATCCAGCCGAAGCTGGACGATGTGGACAACGGCGCCTTCACCGCCGAGGCGATGGGCCGGCGCCAGCTGCGCAACCGCCTGCTGGCGCTGCGCGTGGCGGCCGGCGACCAGGCTGCGGTGCCCGAGGCCCTGGCGCAGTACCAGAAGGCGCGCAGCATGACCATGCGCATGGGCGCGCTGAATGCGGTGAACGAGCTCGATCACGAGGCCCGCCAGGTGCTGCTGACGGACTTCGAACAGCGCTACCGCGACGACCCGCTGGTGCTGGACAAGTACTTCGGGCTGCAGGCCGGCAGTCAGGTCCCGGGCGGCTTCGAGCGCCTGGACGCGCTGCTGGAGCACCCGGGGTTCCGCTGGACCAACCCGAACCGGGTGCGCGCGGTATTGGGGCCTTTCATGGCGCGCAACGAACGCCACTTCCACCAGGAGGACGGCGCGGGCTACCGCCGCATGGGCGGCTTCGTCGAGAAGCTGGATGCGATGAACCCGCAGACCGCCGCGCGCCTGGCCCAGCCGCTGACCCGCTGGCAGAAGGTGGACAGCGCCCGCGGCGAACAGATGCGCGCGGAACTCGAGCGCCTCGCCGCGCTCGAACTGTCGCGCGACCTGCGTGACGTGATCGAACGCGCGCTCGCGTAGGAGGCCAGCCCCCTGGCCGATGGGGCGACGGGAATGTGTGTGGGAGCGGGCTTGCCCGCGAAGCCCCTGCCAAAGCCGGATGCGGGCAGGGGCATTCGCGTGCAGGCACGCTCCCACAGGGGTGCGCTGATGTGTGCGGGCTGTGGTAGCGTAACGGCGGGTTATCGGGGTGATGCCCCTTGAGATGAGGGTTTGGCCGACGTGAAACGGGTCTTCTACCGACTGCTGTGCTGGATGCTGGTGCTGGCGATCGCCGGCCTGCCGGCGCTTGCGGCCGTCGCGAGCGAGGGCGACGGTCACGCCGGGCATGCGATGCACGGGGCCCAGTCGAAGGGTGACCAGCCTGCGGATCACGCGGCCCATGAGCACTCACATGATCACTCGCACGGCGACGACCATGATCACCATGCGCAGGACGGTCATGCCGATACCCGGCATGGCGGTGACCACGCCCATGAAGCATCCGATTCCTCTGACGCCAGCGGGGTGATCGTGCACGCGGATTGCGTGGACGCGGCCTGTCTGGCGAGTTGCTCGGCCTGCAGCCACTGCCAGGGCATGCCGTCCATCACCGGGATGCACCTGCTGACCCCGGTCACGCAGGCCATGAGCCTGTATTCCTTCCAGAGCGGTCCGCCTGCGGCCGCGTTGTACCGCCCCCCCATCCTCTCCTGATCTGACTACCGGCCCGAGCGCCGGGGCTGTCCGCTTATCCGGGTTCCACCCGGTGCTGGCGGACGGCAAGGCCGTGTCGCGCGTTCGCGCGGGATGCGGAATCGAAGTCTGATCAAGGAGATTTTCACGATGCGAGCAACCCGATTGCTGCTCCCCGTCGTTTCGGTGCTGTTCCTCGCCGGTTGCGCGGTCACCGCGCCCGAGCTGGACCGCTCCGAACTGGCGGAGGACATCTCGGTGCAGGGGATCGACCTGCCCGAGTCGGAGATGCCCCGCCCCTCCGGCGAGCTGACGCTCGAGGAGGCCATTCATCAGGCCCTGTGGCGCAACCCGCGCATGCAGCAGGCCTACGCCAAGCTGGATCTGACGGCCGCCGACGTGGTCGAGGCCGCCCAGTTTTCCAATCCCACCCTGTCGCTGTCGGTGATGCGCCCCGAGGGCGGTGGCGGCAACGAGACGGGGGTTGGCCTGGCCTGGGGTATTTCCGGCCTGCTGATGCGCAGTGCCCGTCAGGACATTGCCGAATCCCACTGGGAGTCCACCCGTCTGCAGCTGGCCGAAGGCATGGTGGCCCTGGCCTCGGACACCGAGCGTGCCTGGTATGACGCGGTGGCCGCGCGCCAGCGGGCTCAGGTACAGGCGCTGGAGACCCGTGCCGCGGATCTCGGCTCGCTGCTGGGCGAGCGCTTCTATGACGCCGGCAATATCCCCGACCTGAAGCGGGCACAGCTGCGCATCCGTGCGGCCGAGGCCCGGCTGAAGCTCGAGGATGCGCGGCAGCGCGAGCGCGAGACCCGTCTGCGCCTGGCCCACCTGATGGGGCTGCCCGGCCAGGTGGATGGCTGGGAGGTCCCCGGCAAGCTGCCACTGCCGCTGGCCGGTGTGGAGGATCGCGATGCCCTGGTCGAGCAGGCGCTGGAGCAGCGTCTGGACCTGCGGGCCCTGGACCATGCCCTGGAGGGGCTCACCGAGGGGGTGGCCCTGGTGCGGCGCTATCGCTGGCTGGGCGACATCGAGCCCGGTATCGAGTTCGAGCGCGAGAGCGACGGCACCCGCCTGTGGGGCGGTGGTATCTCCTTCACCCTGCCGATCTTCAACCAGAACCAGGCCGGCATCGCCCGCGCCGAGGCGCGGCTTTCGGACGGCGAGGCCCGCCGGGTCCGGCTGGAGCAGGCGGTCACCGCCGATGTGCACCAGCACTTTGTCCGCCTGGCCCATCACCGCGACAAGTTCGGCACCAAGCGCTACGAACTGCTGCCGGCCCGGGAGATCGAGCTGGAGCGCGTGCAGGAGCGCGTGAACTTCATGTTCGACGATGTCTTCGACCTGCTGGTGACCAAGCAGGAAGAGCTGGCCGACTGGCAGCGCGCGGTGGCCGCACTGGGCGAATACTGGCGGGCCCGGGTGGACCTGGCCTTCACCGTGGCCGGCGAGCTGCCGGGCGGGGTGCCGGGTGACGAGGGCTATCTCGAAACCGACGCGCTCGAACATGACCCGTCCGCGATGGATCACGGGGACCACGGCGGTCACGGAGATCACGGAGATCACGGAGATCACGGAGATCACGGAGATCACGGAGATCACGGAGATCACGGAGATCACGGAGATCACGGAGATCATGACCATGGCGATCACGGTGACCACGGCGACGACGGTCACGGAGGGCATCACTGATGAAACGGCGTAACTTCCTGCTGGCCGCCGGCGCGGCAATGCTGCCGGCAACCACCCTGACCCGGGTGATGGCCGAAACGGGTCACGAGCACCACAACGAGGGCGATGCCACGCCCGGCGAACGCACCGAACAGGGCTACATGCCGGTGCATACGCCGAACGGCTGGACCCTGCCGTACGAAATGAACAACGGCGTGAAGGAGTTCCATCTGGTCGCCGAGGAGATCGAGCACGAGTTCGCACCCGGTTCGGTGGCCAAGTGCTGGGGCTACAACGGCACCACCCCGGGGCCGACCATCGAGGCGGTGGAGGGCGACAAGGTCCGCATCTACGTGACCAACCGCCTGCCGGAATACACCTCGGTGCACTGGCACGGCATCCATCTGCCCTCGGGCATGGATGGGGTGAAGGGCGTGACCCAGCCGCCGATCCATCCGGGGGAGACCTTCGTCTACGAGTTCGAGCTGAACCAGCACGGCACGCACATGTACCACCCGCATGCCGACGAAATGGTGCAGATGGCGATGGGGATGATGGGGATGTTCATCATCCACCCGAAGGACGGCGAGATCGAACCGGTGGACCGTGACTACGCGATCCTGCTGCACAACTGGGGCCTGCATCCCGGTACCCGCACGCCCGATCCGTCGATCATGGTGGACTTCGATCTGTGGTCGATGAACTCCAAGGTCTTCCCGGCTATCGACTCTCTGGTGGCGAAGACTGGCGAGCGCGTGCGCATCCGCATGGGCAACCTGTCGATGTGGAACCACCCGATGCATGTGCACGGGGTGTCGTTCGAGGTGACCGGCTCCGATGGCGGGCGCTGGCCGCGCGAGCAGTGGCGCAAGGAGACCACCGAGATCGTGGCGGTCGGCCAGACCCGCGATATCGAGTTCACGGCACCGCCGGGGGACTGGGCCTTCCACTGCCACATGACGCATCACACCATGAATCCGATGGGGCATGGCATCGCCAACACCCTGGGCGTGGACCAGTCCGGTCTCGAGGAGGAGATCCGCACGTTGCTGCCGGGCTACATGGCCATGGGCGAGCACGGCATGGCGGATCACCAGGACCACACCGATGGCGGCCATATGCGCGGGCCGGAGAACACCTTGGCGATGGGCATGGGCCAGGGACCGTTCGGCAACATCGGCATGGGCGGCATGTTCACCCTGATCAAGGTGCGCGACGACCTGGAGCCCGGGGATTTCCGTGATCCGGGCTGGTACTGGCACCCGGACGGGGAGGTCGCCCGCCGTGTGAGCAGCGACCCCGACTTCGGTAGTCCGGTGCGCCGCGGCAAGGTCGCGGGTGCGGATTCCGACGGGCTCCCGACCCCCAGTCGCGATGCCCATGGCGGGCATGGAGGACACAACGGCCACGGAGGCCATAACCACTGAGTTTCCACCGGTGCGGGCACCGGGACCGCCGCAAGGCGGCCCCCGGTGGCCTGCGGCCGGCGGACTCTAAGACGACACGACTGCACTTAACAAAGAGGACACTCAATCATGATGACGATTCGTACCCGTAATACCCTGCGTTCCGCCCTTGCGGCCCTGCTGCTGGCTGTCGCCGCGCCCCTGCTGGCTCACGAGGGCGAGATGGGGCATGTGCCCGAGGACGGCTCCACGGTGCAGGGGACCCCGGAGGAGATCGGGATTCACTTCGATGGCGCGATGCGCATTACCCAGTTCGACGTGATCGGCCCGCGTGGCCGGGTCTCCCTGGAAGACCAGCCCGGCAATGACCCGACCGAGGAATACCATGTGCGCCCGGCCGGCGACCTGGAACCGGGTCGTTACGAGGTGCGCTGGCGCGGCCTGGCTCGTGACGGCCACATGATGTCCGGGACCTTCCGCTTTACGGTGGAGGACTGAGCCGTGGCCTGGCTGTCTGCGCTTGCCGGTGTGGATGCCTGGACGGTCGCCATGATCCTGGTGGCGGCCGGCTTCTATGCCGGTGCCTTGCTGGCGGCCGGGGCGGTGCTGTTTCGCCTGGCGTTTCCGGATCTGCCCGATCCGGAACGTCGGGCGGCCAGCCGCACGGGGGCGATCGCGGCCTGGGCCGCGATCGTGCTGGCCGTGATCGAGTGGCCGCTGCAGGCCGGGTATCTCGGGGGTGGCAATGGTGCCGCCGCAGTCGACCCCATGCTGCTCGGCATGGTATTCGAGGGCGCGCAGGGGACTCAGCTAATCCTCGCCGTGAGTGGCTTGCTGCTGGTACAGGCGATCTTGCTGGATGCCCGGCGCCTGCCGGGGCTCGGGCATGGCTTGAGTCTCGGAGGCGTGTTGCTGGTCATGCTCGCCTTAGTCCAGGTCGGGCACACGGTCGACGAACCCCGCTGGTTGCTCGGCGGGCTGCTGGTGCTGCACCTGCTGGCGGCTGCATTCTGGATTGGTTCGTTATGGCCCCTGTATCGCCTGGCAGGACACCCAGCTGGCGGAGCGGATGCCGTACGCATCCTGGATCGCTTCGGTCGGGTGGCGGTGTTCGGGGTTGGCCTGCTGGTGCTCGCGGGCGTTGTCCTGGCTGCGCTTCTGCTCGGCGGGGTCACGCCACTGCTCACTACCGGCTACGGGCAGTTCCTGATCGGCAAGGTGCTGATTGTGGCCCTGCTCCTGCTGCTGGCGGCGTCCAACAAGTGGCGCCTGGTGCCCGCCTTCGAGCGGGGCGAGCCCCGGGCCCCGCAGCGCCTCCGGCGCAGTATCGCGATGGAGATCGGACTGGTGGGGCTGGTGTTGCTGGTCACGGCCATACTGACCACGGTCAGTTCCCCGGCCAACGGGTAGAGAAAGGGGCGCCTCCCGGACATCCGGGAGGTGCCATTGGGTATCAGATCGGGCGCTGGGCGACAGTGGCCTCGAGCTCGACTTCCTCGCCGTCGCGCAGGAGTTTGATCGTCAGTTCGGCGCCCGGATCGGTCCGTGCAATGACATTCAGGGCCTCGCGCGGGCTGTTGAGCGCGTCGTCATTGAGGTGGGTGATTACGTCGCCGATCTCGATGCCGGCCTCCTGGGCGGGGCCGTCACGCAGGATGCCGGCGACCAGGACCCCGCGTGGGGCATCCAGCCCGAAGGAGTCGGCCAGTTCGCGGTTCATCGCCTGGACTTCGATCCCCAGCCAGCCGCGGGAGACATAGCCTTGTTCGATGATCTCGGTCATTACGTCGCGGGCGAGGTCCACCGGGATCGCGAAGCCAATGCCATGGGACCCCCCGGAGCGCGAGAAGATCGCGGTATTGATGCCGATTACCTCGCCCTTGGCATTGATCAGTGCGCCACCGGAGTTGCCGGGGTTGATCGCCGCGTCGGTCTGAATGAAGTCCTCGAAGGTGTTGATCCCGAGCTGGTTGCGCCCGGTGGCGGAGACGATCCCCTGGGTCACGGTCTGCCCGACACCGAAGGGGTTGCCGATCGCGAGCACGACGTCACCGACCCGCAGCTCGCGGGAGTGGCCAACCGTGGCCACGGCCACGTCGTCGGTGCGGATGCGCAGGACGGCGAGGTCGGTATCGGGGTCGATGCCGATAATCTCGGCCGGATGGGCGTCGCCATTGGGCAGGACCACAGCGATCGCGTCGGCCTCCTCGATCACGTGGTGGTTGGTCAGGATATGGCCCCGATCGGTCATGATGACGCCGGAACCCAGGCTGGCCTGCTCGGTATCGCCCGGGGGCACGGGCTGGCCAAAGAACTCGTGCAGGTCGAGGATGCCGGGGGTGTCGAGCACGCGCGAGGTCATGATGTTGACCACGGCCGGCGCGGCCCGCTCGACCCCGTCGGCGTAGCTGAGCGCGGCACTGCTGGTCGTGGAGAGCGGGGCGGCGACTTGCAGCTCCGCCTGCTCGCCCCGGTCGCGGTCAAGCACATGCGGAAAGAACACGGCGACGACCACGGCGATCGCCACGCCGGTCAGGGCCGCTTGCAGCAGGAAACGCGAGAAATTCACCATATAGTGAATATACCGAAATGGGATGGGCTGCACAGCCGCCGATCCCGGTCCAGCCGGAGAACCGATCGTGATCGAACGTGACGTATTAATGCAGGTCCTGAACGAGGAGCTCCAGCCGGAGCGCTTTCGCGACTATTGTCCGAACGGGTTGCAGGTAGAGGGGCGGGCCGAGGTGCGCCGCATCGTCAGCGGGGTGACGGCATCGCTGGCGCTGGTCGAGGCCGCGATCGAGGACGGGGCCGACACGATCCTGGTGCATCACGGCTATTTCTGGAAGGGCGAGCCAGAGGTGGTTACTGGCATGAAGCGTGAACGCCTGCGCCGGCTGCTGGAGCACGAGATCAATCTGGTGGCCTACCACCTGCCGCTGGATGCGCATCCGGAGCTGGGCAACAACACCCAACTGGCCAATCGCCTCGGATTCGCGATCGAGGGGGTGCTGCGCGAGGACGGCGTGGGCCAGTACGGTCGTTCTGCCGCCGAGGTGTCGGGGGCGGACCTGCGCGACCACATCTCCGCCGTGCTGGGGCGCGAGTGTCTGTGGGTGCCGGGCGGCGAGCGGCCGATTCGGCGCGTTGCCTGGTGCACTGGCGGGGCGCAGTCATTACTGATGGAGGCGGCGGCGCAGGGTGTGGATGCCTATATCAGTGGCGAGATTTCCGAGCAGACCACTCACGAGGCGCGCGAGAGCGGGGTGCACTACTTCGCCGCGGGGCATCATGCGACCGAGCGCTACGGGGCGCCTGCCCTGGGGGAATGGTGCGCCGAACGTTTCGGTCTGGAGCACCGGTTCATCGACATCGACAACCCTGCCTGACCGGCGCCCCGGCGAGCGCACATTCGCGGGGCAATCTGCTCTTGCCGGGGGCGCTGAAATCCCGCCTTTATCATGAATAACTTATGATCGATTGGGCGCGTCTGGCGACGCCGTCCGCCCGGTCTTAAGGCGTTCACCTACTTGACCTTATTAGCGTGTTCGGGAATTCTATCGGATTTTACTGGCCGCCCCGCGGTGGCCTGCCCGTTCGCCCGTGAGCGCGCCCAGGGCGGCGCGCTCACGGGGCAGTCTGCGGGCATCTCCGCACCCTCGTCCGCGTATCGAGTGGCTGCCGAGACACGATTTCAACACGTTGTTTGGAGAGACAAACATGGCAAACCAAGGCGTAAATCGAGGCCGTCGCCGGTTCCTCGTCGCCGCGACGACAGTCGTCGGCGGTGCCGGTGTCGCAGCGGTCGCGACCCCGTTCCTGGCGTCCTTGCAGCCCAGCGCTCGCGCTCAGGCAGCAGGGGCTCCGGTCGAGTTCGACGTGACCGAGGTCGAGGCCGGCCAGCGCGTCAGCATCGAGTGGCGTGGACAGCCGATCTGGATCGTGCGGCGTACCGACGAAATGCTGGATGGTTTGTCCCAGGTGACCGATCGCCTGCGCGATCCGGATTCCGAGAACGAGGCCCAGCAGCCGGAATACGCGCAGAACGAGCATCGCTCGATCAAGCCGGAAATCCTGGTGCTGATCGGGATCTGCACTCACCTCGGGTGCTCGCCGTCGTTCCGTCCGGAGATCGGCGATCCCGGCATGGGCTCCGACTGGCAGGGCGGCTGGCTGTGCGGTTGCCACGGTTCCCGCTTCGACATGGCCGGTCGCGTCTATCGCAACATGCCGGCGGTCGACAACCTCGAGGTGCCGCCGCACCACTACATCACGGACAACCTGCTGCTCGTGGGTGAAGATGAAGACGGAGGAGCTGTCTGATGGCCGGTAATCCCGCGGAAAAGTGGCAGGGTGGGCTGCTGGGCTGGGTTGACGCCCGCTTCCCCCTGTCCCAGATGTGGAACGAACATCTGGCTCAGTATTACACGCCGAAGAACTTCAACTTCTGGTATTTCTTCGGCTCCCTCGCCCTGCTGGTGCTGGTCATTCAGATCGTCTCCGGCATCTTCCTGACCATGTTCTACAAGCCTGATGCCGAGCTGGCCTTTGCGTCGGTCGAGTACATCATGCGCGACGTGGAATGGGGCTGGCTGATCCGCTACATGCACTCCACAGGCGCCTCGATGTTCTTCGTGGTGGTCTATCTGCACATGTTCCGGGCGCTCATGTACGGCTCCTACAAGAAGCCGCGCGAGCTGATCTGGATCTTCGGTGTGCTGATCTATCTGGTGCTGATGGCCGAAGCCTTCGCCGGCTACCTGCTGCCGTGGGGTCAGATGTCCTACTGGGGCGCGCAGGTGATCGTGAACCTGTTCCAGACCATCCCGTACATCGGGCCGGATCTGGTGACCTGGATTCGTGGTGACTTCCTGCTGTCCGATGCCACGCTGACGCGCTTCTTCGCGCTGCATGTGATTGCCCTGCCGCTGGTGCTGATCCTGCTGGTGGCCGCGCACATCATCGCGCTGCACGAAGTGGGTTCGAACAACCCCGATGGCGTCGAGATCAAGAAGAACAAGGACGAGAACGGCATCCCGAAGGATGGCATCCCGTTCCACCCGTACTACACCGTCAAGGACATCGTCGGCGTCGGCGTCTTCCTGATGGTGTTCGCCGTCATCATGTTCTTCTTCCCGATGGGCGGCGGTCTGTTCCTGAAGCCGGACAACATGATCCCGGCCGACCCGCTGGTTACACCCGAGCTGATTCCGCCGGTCTGGTACTTCACCTCGATGTACTCGGTGCTGCGTTCCGTGCCGGATCCGTTCCTCGGCGTGGTGGCCATGGGTGCAGCGGTGATGATGCTGTTCTTTATCCCCTGGCTGGACCGCAACCCGGTTCTGTCGATGCGCTATCGCTCGTTCGCAGCCAAGTTCAACCTGGCGGCGTTCGTGGTGGCTTTCGTGATCCTGGGCTGGCTGGGTCTGCAGCAGGCGACCACGATGATCAGCGAAATGAGCTTCCGCTGGTCGCTTGTGTACTTCGCGTTCTTCTTCCTGCTGTGGTTCCTCAGTCGGGAGCGCTCCGCGGCGGCCAGTCTGATTCTGTTCGCGGTGGTCGTGGGTATCTACACCCTCTACGACATCACGCGCTTCGATCCGAGTGACGCTAGCCTGATTATGTGGTCCTGGCTGATCCCGACCGTGCATCTGTTTGTCTGCATGGTGGTCCCGGTGTTTGCCCGGGGTCTGGGTCGTGATCGTGCCGTTCCGGAAAGGGTGACTTCGTAATGAAAACGTTTATCGCAACGACTGTTATGGCCCTGGCGGCCCTGTTCACCGTGCCGGCGGCCTCGGCTGCAAGCGCCAGCGGTGATCTGCAAAAAGCCAATGTGGACGTGACCAACCAGGCGTCGCTGCAACGCGGCGCCCGGCTGTACATGAACTACTGCATGGCCTGTCATTCCACCCAGTACATGCGTTACAACCGTGTGGGTCGCGACATCGGTCTGACCGAAGAGCAGGTCACCGAGAACTTCATCTTCATCACCGATGAGGATGGCGACCTGGTGAACCCGGGCTCGCTGATGAAGAACGCGATGTCCGACTCCTATGCCGACGAGGCCTTTGGTGTGACGCCGCCGGATCTGACCCTGGCGACCCGCATTCATGGCGAAGACTGGGTGTACACCTTCCTCAAGAGCTTCTACATCGACGAGGACCGCCCGCTGGGTGCCAACAACACGGTGTTCAGCAACGTCGGCATGCCGCATGTGCTGTGGGAGCTGCAGGGCTGGCAGGAGCTGGTCGAGGACGATGACGGAAACGAGCGGCTGGAGCTTGTACGCAATGGCTCGATGAGCCAGAGCGAGTACGATCGCGCAGTGCGTGACCTGGTCACCTACCTTTCGTACATGGGCGAACCGATGCAGCTCGACCGTCAGCGCATTGGCCTGTACGTCCTGATCTTCCTGGCCGTGTTTACCGTGCTGGCCTACTTCTTGAAAAAGGAGTACTGGAAAGACGTACACTAGGCGGCCTGAACCGTCGCTGGCGGGCGCTCACGGATGAGCGCCCGCCGGTGTTATTGACCGTCTGCCCGGCGCGGCGTGCCGCACGACCGGGGTAGGGAGAAAGTTATGGCGCTGGTCGCCAATCGTCGTTCCGTAATGACTCTGTTTTCTGCTCACGACTGCGTGCGCTGCCATCGCGTGCGTATCATCCTCGCCGAGAAGGACATCGCGGTGGATGTCGTCAACCTCGGGCCGGACGAGCTTCCCGAGGATCTCTCCGATCTCAACCCCTACAACGAGGTGCCGACCCTGGTGGATCGGGACCTGGCGCTGTACGGGACTCATGTGATCACCGAGTACCTGGACGAGCGTTTCCCGCATCCGCCGCTGATGCCGGTGGACCCGGTCTCCCGTGCGGCCGCGCGGCTGGCGCTTTATCGCGTCGAGCGCGACTGGTACGAGGGGTTGGATGCGGTGAAGAAGGCGTCCGGGGGCGGGCTGACCAAGGCGCGCAAGATCCTGCGCGAGAGCCTGATGAACTCGGCCGAGATCTTCGAGCTGAAGCCGTACTTCCTGAGTGACGAGTTCAGCATCGTGGATTGCGCGATCGCTCCGGTCATGTGGCGTCTGCCGTCACTGGGGATCGATCTCGATTCTCTGCCGACTGCGATTCAGGAATACGCGGATCGCGTCTGCAAGCGGGAATCCTTCCAGATCAGTCTCACCGAGGCCGAGCGCGAGCTGAGGCTGTGACCTCTTCGCGTCCCTATCTGCTCCGGGCTTTGTGGGAGTGGATCACGGATAACGGCTTTACGCCGCACATCCTGGTCGACGCCACGGTGGAGGGTGCGCTAGTGCCCGATGCCTTTGTCGAGCAGGGCAAGATCACGCTCAACATTGGCCCGTCTGCGGTGCAGGCGCTGAATATCGGGGACGAGGCGGTCGCCTTTTCCGCGCGTTTTGCCGGCAGCCCGATGGACGTCTACGTGCCCACGCAGGCGGTGCTCGCCGTCTATGCGCGCGAGAACGGGCAGGGGATGATGTTCGGCAGCGAGCCGGGACCAGGGCCGGAAGATGGCCCGGGCGGCGACGGACCAGACGACTCGGGTCCCGCGGGTTCGGATCAGGACGGGGACAAGCCGGCCGCCAAGCGCAAGGGTCCCGCCCTGAAGGTCGTCAAGTAAGCCCAGTGATGTCCGGCCCCGGCGCCTTGCCGGGGTTCAGGATGTTGTCGGGATCAAAGCTCTGTTTGATCCCGGCCATCAGGTTCAGCGCCACGGGATCGATCTCCCGGCCCACAAAGGCGCGTTTCACTAGCCCGATCCCGTGTTCGCCGGACAAGGTGCCACCGAGGCCCAGCACCAGGGTGAAGACCTCGTCCAGGCAGCGTTCGGCGGCGGCGAGCTCCTGCGGGTCGTCCGGGTTCACCAACAGATTCACGTGGATGTTGCCGTTACCGGCGTGACCAAAGTTCACGATCTTGATCGCGTGCGCCTGGGCGAGCCGGTCGAGGCCCGCGATCAGGTCGGGGATGCGCGAGACGGGTACGACCACATCCTCGTTGATCTTCTTCGGCGCGACGGTGCGCAGCGCCGGCGAGAGGGCCTTGCGCACGGCCCACAAGGCCTGGGCCTCTTCCGGGGTGTCCGCGCTGATGGTCTGCAGGCAACCCTCGCCATCGGCGGCGCCGCGGACGCCGCGCGTCGTCGCGTCGATCCCGGCCGCGGTGCCGTCCGTCTCGATCATCAGGATAGCCCCGGCGTCGCGGGGCAGTGGGCAGTCGGGGGCATAGTCACGAATCATTGCGATCGCCGAATGGTCCATGAACTCCAGGGCCGACGGGACCTCCGCGCGGCCCATCAGTCGCGACACGGCGGCGGCCGCGTCGCCCACGGTACGATAAATGGCCTGAATCAGGCGCGTCGCCTCGGGTTTCGGTGTGAGGCGCAGCGTGGCTTCGGTGATCACGGCGAGGGTCCCTTCGGACCCGATGAGCAGCCGGGTGAGGTCATACCCGACGACGCCCTTGGTCGTGTGCACGCCCGTACGGAAGGCCTCACCGGTGCCCGCGACCGCCGCAAGCCCGAGGGTGTTGTCCCGCGGCGTGCCGTACTTCACCGCATGGGGGCCTGCCGAGTTGTAGGCCAGGTTGCCGCCGAGCGTGCAGTAGGCGCTGCTCGTGGGGTCCGGGGGCCAGAAAAACCCGAGGGCGCCTGCCGCTTCCTGCACCTCGCCGTTGGTCACTCCGGGTTCCGCGATCAGCCAGCGGTTCGCAGGGTCGACCTCCAGAATCCGGTTCATGCGCTCGAACGACAGGACCAGTCCGCCGTGATCAGGGACCGCCGCTCCTGTGGTGCCGGTGCCGCGTCCGCGGCAGGTCACAGGCGCCCCGAGGCGCCGACAAAGTCGAATGAGTTCGGCGACGGTCTCGGCGTCGCGGGCGAAGGCGACGGCATCCGGCGGCGCGTGCAGCTTGGAGTTGTCCGCGCCGTAGGACCAGCAATCGGCCGGGTCCAGCAGGCGGTCTTCGGCGGGAAGGAGTTGCTCGATCTCGCGTGCCAGCGGTGTCATGACGGGTCCCCCTGAATGGCGTCGGGCAGCCATTCGATCGTGTCGTCGCCGTCCAGCAGCACGACATCGAAGCGCACGGGGCCTTGCCAGCGGCTCTCCTGCAGGTAGCCCTCGGCCGCCCGCAGCAGGCGTTTGCGCTTGCCGGAATCGATACTCTCGGCGCTGCCGCCAAAGCCGCGGTGGCTACGCTTGCGCACCTCGACGAGTACCAGCGTGTCGCCCTCGCGTGCCACGAGGTCCAGCTCGCCCCAGGGGCGGCGCACGTTGCGCGCCACCAGGGTGAGGCCTTGCCCGGTCAGGTAGTGCGCCGCACGGTCCTCGGCGGCCTGGCCGGTCACGCCCGGGCGGAACATCGGTCAGCTGCCTTCGCTGGTGGACCCCAGCTGGCGTGGTGCGCCGCTCTCGAAGCGCGCCCAGACCGGCTCGCGCACCCAGTCCCCGCTGATCGGGTTCAGTGACCAGGTGCCGGACCCGCCGACGATTTGATGGTGGCTGGCCTCGCGTACCGCGCGATCATGCAGGCTCAGCCGCATCGCATCCATGCCCAGCGCGACGAAGCGCGGGAGCTCGTCAGTCGCCCCTTCGGCCATTTCGCCGTTCAGCGGCTCGATGGTCGTAAACAGGTAGGGCGCGTCCGGGAAGACGATGCCGTTGAGATCGCGGTCGCGATTGGCATCCGGCTGTCCGGCGTAGATATGAGGCGTTGCCATGATCGGGAGTTGACGCGCGCCGTGGAAGTGCAGGTAGGGCACGAGCTGGCGCATCTGGCGCGAGGTTCCGGTCACGAACAGGTGATCGGCATCACCCCGAACCTGGGGGTCGCCTTCCAAGTTTAGCCCGGTACGGCGGGCGACGTCGCGAATGCGCGCCTCGCTCTGCTCAATCCCTAGCGCATTGCCCACGCGGGCATTGATGTCCTCGGCGTCCGGCCGCAGGCGCACGATATCGCGCGGCCGCAGGCCGTGGTCGGCGAGCGCATCCTGGTAGGCCTCGGCAATGCGGTCGCCGAACTCGCCCTCGGGCAGGATGACCAGCGGGTTGCGCCAGCCCGTACGTACCGCGCGATCCACCACGGCGTAGGCGTCCTCTTCCGGGTTCAGCGCCAGCGTGCCGAAGGCCCCGTTGCCGCCGAGCTGTGTGCGGTTGAGCAGCAGCGTCGGGCGAGTCTCTTCGCTCGCAGCCACTGCGCGTACCGCATCGCGGTTGAGCGGCCCGATGATGCGGTTTACGCCGTCTTCGACGCCGCGCCTGTAGAGGTCTGCTGCCGTGTCAGGGTCGCCGCGTGTGTCGCGCACCACCAGGCGGCCGTGGCCCCCGGTCTCCGCGTAGTAGGCGCGCGTGATGCCGTCGAGGATTGCATTGCCGAGCTGGGCGAGATCACCGGACAGCGGCAGGAGGACCAGGATCGTTTCCGGCGCCTCGGGCTGGAGCGGGTGACTTGCGACCAGTTCCGGGAGCAGGCTGTTGGCCGGGTGCGACGGATAGCGCTCGCGCCACTGGCCAGCCACGCGGCGGGCGTCTTCTTCCGAATTGACACTGCGCAGTCCGCTGAACAGCCGCACCCAGGGCTCGGCATCCGGGTGTTCGCCCGCCGCCAGGCGGTCACGCTGTGCGGGTCGAAGCGCCGAGAGCAGGCCCCAGATGCGTTCCTGGTTAACGGTCTGGTCATCGGGCTCCAGCAGGAGCAGCCCATCCAGGCGCAAACGGGCGTCCAGCGCCTGATACCATTCACGCTCATGCTCCAGCAGGCGTGCATGCAGGGCCAGACCCTCGCGGTAAACCTCGGGCGTACGGGTCTCGTCGTCCGGGTCATCGGCGCCGAGTCGCTCGCGCGCAGTCTCCCATTCGCCACGGGTGGCCGCCAGGCGGCCGCCACGCACACGGTCCGCCAGCGGTTCCCGGTGCTGGGCATCCAGGTCGCGCCACAGCGCGTCCGCGCGGTCGACCAGGTCGCCGTCGGGGTCGTCCAGGCTCAGGACCGCGTCGATCGCCGCGCGCACGTTGTCCGGCTGCGGGTCCGCCCAGGCCTCGCTGATCAGGATCGGCGCCTGCTGCTCGGCCGGCAGGTCAACGATCTCGGGTCGTTCCTCCTCCGGGTCCGGGGCGGGGGTTGGGTCCGGGCGCGGGGTCGCGCAGCCGGCGAGGATTGCACCGGCGAGCAGGCTCAGGGCCAGGCGGCCCCGGTGGCGCCCCCCGGCGGCTGGAGAGAGGTATAGGTTCACGATAGCGAGATGCTCAGCGTATTGGGGAGTCAGTATTGAAAGCGCATCAGGTTGTGTCAACGAATTGCGGCACGTTATGGGTGGTTGCCACCCCGATCGGCAATCTGGCCGATCTCAGCCCCCGTGCCCGTGACGTGCTGGCGCGCGTTTCGCGTATCGCTGCGGAGGATACGCGACACAGCGGCGGGCTGCTGGCGCATTTGGGGGTGCAGACCCCGCTGGTCAGTCTCCATGAGCATAACGAGCGCGACCGGATCCCCTCTTTATTGTCTGCGCTGGAGGCGGGCGACGATCTTGCGTTGATCTCGGACGCCGGTACGCCGCTGGTATCCGATCCCGGCTACCGGCTGGTACGAGCGGCCACGGAGGCGGGGCTGCCGGTGCGCGCGGTGCCCGGCGCCAGCGCCCCGCTCGCGGCGCTGGCCGTCGCCGGCCTGCCGTCCGATCGTTTCTGCTTCGAGGGTTTCCTGCCGCATGCTGGTGGGGCCCGCCGTCGCCGCCTGGAGACCTTGCTGGCCCAGCCGGTGACCACAATCCTGTTTGAGTCCTCGCATCGCGTACGCGCCGCTGCCGACGACCTGGCCGCACTGGAGCCGGAGCGGCTGGTGTTCCTGGGGCGCGAACTGACCAAGCAGTTCGAGGAACACTATAGAGGAGCCGCTGGCGAGCTCCCGACCTGGCTCGATGCCGATGCCAATCGTCTGCGGGGTGAGTTCGTCCTGATCCTCGCGCCGGCACCGCAGGCGGCCGACCCGGAGTCCGAGGATGCCCCGCTGGCCGACGAAAATGAACGCCTGCTGGGGGCCTTGCTGGGGGAGCTCCCGCTGAAACGTGCGGTGCGGGTCCTCGCCGATGCCACCGGACTGCCGCGCAACCGTGTCTATGCCCGGGCCCTGCGTCTGAAAGACAAGCGTTGATGGGGTTTTTCCTTGCGTTGTTGCGGGTGCCGGCGTAAAAGGACCGCGGGAGCTGGCCTGGCAGTCGCTGTATCCACTGGATACGGAGGAAAGTCCGGGCTCCACAGGGCAGGACGCCAGGTAACGCCTGGGCGGCGCGAGCCGACGGAAAGTGCCGCAGAAAATATACCGCCGATGGCCTTCGGGCACAGGTAAGGTTGAAATGGTGCGGTAAGAGCGCACCGCACGGCTGGTAACAGTCCGTGGCAGGGTAAACCCCGTCCGGAGCAAGGCCAAATAGGGGTGCATGGTGTGGCCCGCATCGCACCCGGGTAGGCTGCTCGAGGCGTCCGGTGACGGACGTCCCAGATGAATGACTGTCCACGACAGAACCCGGCTTACGGCCGGCTCCCACTTTTTCCCACCTTTGCGGCCCCATCCGTGGGCCTGTGTCTCTCCGTGTCGGCGGTTCTTGCCGAAAAATAGTGAAGTAGTTTCTTAAGTGTGGCCCTCAAGGCGCGGCTTTTGGGGTCTTATTTTCTGGCTGCGCCGTCGCTGGGCAGGTGTTCGCTAAGTCTCTGTGATTCAACGCTTATTTTTGGTTTTTTCGGGTCAATTTTCTTGACTCCTGGAGATAGCCGTACCTATAGTGTCGAAAAGTGGGAAAAGGTGGGGAAAGGTGGGTGACCACCGCAACCGGTACCGGCCATGTTTCGAGGCGTAAGCCAACTCAATCTGGATGCCAAGGGCCGCTTGGCCATGCCTGCGCGCTATCGCGATACGCTGGCGGCATCCTGTGGCGGCCAGCTGGTGATTACCGTAGACCCCGACCGTTGCCTGCTCCTGTACCCGTTCCCCGAGTGGGAGCGCATCGAGCAAAGTCTGATGTCCCGCCCCAACATGAATCCGAAGGTCCGCAACCTGCAGCGCCTCCTGGTCGGCCATGCGACCGAGTGCGAGCTGGACGGTAGCGGTCGCCTTCTGCTGCCGACGCCGCTGCGCCAGTACGCCAGCCTCGACAAGCGGGCGGTGCTGCTGGGGCAGGGCAACAAGTTCGAGATCTGGGATGCCGATTCCTGGGATGCCCGTTGCGAGCAGGCGCTGGGGGGTGACGTGGATGACGACGCGCTCGAGTCCATTGCGTTGTGACCATGACGGAAAACGCCACTCATATCCCGGTGCTGCGCGACGCGGTGCTGGAGGGGCTGGCCGTGCGCGCTGACGGGTTCTATGTAGATGGGACCTTCGGGCGCGGTGGGCACAGCCGCGCGATTCTCGATCGCCTCGGCGCCGGCGGAAGCCTGCTGGCGATGGACCGGGACCCCGAGGCGGCTGCGGCCGCCTCTTCGTTTGCGGACGATCCACGCTTCTCCTTCGAGCCGGGCCCGTTCTCGGCGATGGCCGATACCCTGCGTCGGCGCTTCCCCGATCGTGCGCCGGATGGCGTGTTTCTGGATCTGGGGGTCTCCTCCCCGCAGCTGGATACCCCGGAGCGCGGTTTCAGCTTCCAGCACGACGGGCCGCTGGACATGCGCATGGACCCCACGCAGGGCGAGAGCGCGGCGGACTGGCTGGCCCGCGCGGAGCAGGACGAGATTGCGGATGTGATCTACCACTATGGCGAGGAACGCCATTCCCGCCGCGTCGCCCGCGCGATCGTTGCGGCGCGCGCCGAAGCCCCGATCACGCGCACCGCGCAGCTGGCCGAGATCGTGCGCCGCGCGGTCCCCGGGCGCGAGCCGGGCAAGCACCCGGCCACACGCACCTTTCAGGCCCTGCGCATCCATGTGAACCGGGAGCTCGAGGAGTTGGAGCAGTGGCTCGAGACGATCCCGGAGGTCCTGCACCCGGGCGCGCGGATGGTGGTGATCAGCTTTCATTCGCTTGAGGACCGCATGGTCAAGCAGGCGCTGCGTGGCCCGCGCCCGGACGCGCGCCTGCCGCGCGGGCTGCCGGTGATGCCCGAAACGCCCGAGCGCACGTGGCGCCCGATCGGCAAGCCCGTGCGTGCCGACGCCGAAGAGCAGCGCCGCAACCCGCGTGCACGCTCGGCGGTACTGCGCGTGGGGGAGCGCACCTGATGGTCTTTCGCGGCTTCATCCTGATCATCCTGGCGACCGGGGTCTTTGCCTCCGCCGTTGGGGTGGTGGCGGCCAAGCACGAGGCACGTCAGGCCTTTATCACGCATCAGTCGGAGCTTTCGGAGCGCGACGCGCTGAACCTGGAGTGGACGCAGCTGCAGATCGAGCAGTCGACCTGGGCGACGCAGGGCCGCATCGAACAGCAGGCGCTTGAGGAACTGGGCATGATCAAGCCCGAGCCGGATCGCATCGTGGTGATCGGGGGGCGCACATGGGAGCGCTGAAGCGCCAGGTCAGCCATGGCCGCCTGAAGGTGCTGCTGGTCGTCTCCGCGCTGGTGCTGGTGGCCCTGGTGCTGCGTGCAATCGATCTGCAGGTGCTCAGCCGCGACTTCCTGACGCAGCAGGGCGAGCAGCGTCAGGTGCGTACGCTGACCGAATCGGCCCATCGCGGCATGGTCACGGATCGCAATGGCGAGCCGCTGGCGATCTCCGCTCCGGTGCAGACCGCCTGGGCCAATCCCAAGGACTTGCTCGAGCAACGCGATCGCTGGCCCGAGCTGGCCGAGGCGCTGCAGGTCGACGCCGACTGGCTGGCCGAGCGCATCGAGGCGCGTGCCAGCCGGGAGTTCATGTACCTGCGTCGGCATATGCTGCCGGCCCAGGCGGAGCAGGTGACCGCCCTGCGTGTTCAGGGGCTTGGCCTGACGCGTGAGTTCCGGCGCTACTACCCGCATGGCGAGACGACCTCGCACATCCTTGGCTACACCGATATTGACGATCGCGGGCAGGAGGGCGTCGAACTTGCGTTCAACGACTGGCTGTCGGGCGCGCCGGGTGCCAAGCGTGTGCTGCGCGACCGCCACGGACGCACGATCCGCGATGTGGCCAGTATCCGCCCCGCACGCGACGGCCGCACGCTGCGCCTGACCATCGATCAGCGCCTGCAGTATCTGGCCTACCGCGAACTGAAGGCCGCGGTGGCGGAGCACGATGCCCAGGGCGGGTCGGCCGTGCTGCTGGATGCCCGTACGGGTGATGTCCTGGCCATGGTCAATCAGCCCAGCTTCAACCCGAACAATCGCGGTTCGATCCGCTCGGAACTCGCGCGCAACCGGTCGTTGACCGACAGCATGGAGCCGGGGTCCGTCATCAAGCCCTTCACCGTTGCGGCGGCCCTGGATGCGGGCATCATCGACCCCAATGTGACCCTGGACACCCGTCCCGGGACCATGCGTGTCGGGCGCCTGACCGTGCGCGACTTTCGTGACTATGGCGTGATCGACCTGACCACCCTGATCGCGCGTTCCAGTAATGTCGGCGCGACCAAACTGGCCCTGGACATGCCGCCGGACCGGTTCTGGCAGGTCCTGCACCAGGCCGGCTTCGGCCAGTCGACCGGGACCCACTTCCCGGGCGAGGTGAGCGGCCGCCTGCGCGACTTCCCGACCTGGCGCGAGGTCGAGCAGGCCACGATGGGGTATGGCTACGGCCTCTCCATTACCCCGCTGCAGATGGCTGCGGCCTATACCGCTTTCGCCAACGATGGCCAGCGCATCCCGGTGCGGCTGGTGCAGACTGCCGACGACCTGCGCGAGCCGGCGGGCGTGATGTCCCCGGAAACCGCCCAGCGCGTGCTCGCGATGATGGAGCACACGATCGGTTCCGAGGGTACCGCGCGTCAGGCCGCGATCGACGGCTACCGCATCGCGGGCAAGACCGGTACCAGCCGCAAGAGTGGCCCCGGGGGCTACACCGAGGACCGCTATATCTCCAGCTTCGTGGGCCTGGCGCCGGCCTCGGATCCGCGTTTCGTGATGGCCGTGGTGATCGACGAACCCAATGCCGGCACCTACTTCGGCGGCGCCGTGGCGGCGCCGGTATTCCGCAACGTGATCGGCTCGGCGCTGCGGATGTTCAACGTGCGCCCAGACGCGATGCCGGAGATCCCCATGCAGTTCGCCGCCGAACGCGAGGGCTCGACATGATGGCGGCGAATACGGTCCAGACCGTCACGACACTGGGCAGCCTGTGGCCCGCCGGGGCGCCGGCGCTGGCGCGCGAGGTCGCTGGGCAGCGTGTCACCGATCTCGTCCAGGACAGCCGCCGGGTGACCCCGGGGGCTGTCTTCGTGGCGCTGCGCGGGACGCAAGGCCACGGCCTTGCCTATGCGCAGACCGCGGCCGAGCAGGGAGCGGTGGCCATCCTGTGGGATGAAGCCGAGGCGGCCCCGGCCCTCGATGTTCCGGTGCTGCACCTCCGCGGTCTGCGCACCGCGCTGCCCGCGATCTGCGATGCCCTTTGGGGCGCCTGGCCGGCCGAATATCCCGTCGTCGCGGTGACGGGCACCGATGGCAAGACCTCGGTCAGCCAGCTGCTGGCTGGTGCCCTGGAGCAGATCGGTGTCCCCACGGGGGTCGTCGGGACGCTCGGTGTGGGACGCCTCGGAGCACTGGAAGACTGTGGTCATACCACTCCGGGTGTGATTGACCTGCGCCGGCACCTGGCGCAGCTGGCCGCCGACGGCTGCCGGGCGCTCTCGATCGAGGCCTCGTCCCACGGGCTCGAGCAGGACCGCATGGCCGGGCTGCCCGTGCGTGTCGCCGTGCTGACCCGGCTGGGCTCGGATCATCTGGATTTTCATGGCAGCCAGCAGGCATATGCCGACGCCAAGGCGCGGCTGTTCACCTGGCCGGGGCTGGAGACCGCGGTGCTCAATGCCGACGACGCCCTCGGGCAGCGCCTGATCCACGAAACCACGGCTGGGCGCACCCTCACCTACAGCGCCGTCGGGGCGCCCGCCGATCTGGTCGCGCGGGAGGTCGAGGCAGGCTCCGACGGCATTCGCTTCACGCTGGAGGCTGCGGGCGAGGCCTGGCCGGTGCAGGCGGGTCTGTTCGGGCTGTTCCAGGTCGGCAACCTGCTGGCGACGCTCGCCGCCCTGCGGGCGCTGGGTCATTCCTGGCAGGCCGCCGTCGATGCGGTGTCGCGTCTGCGCGGTGTCCCGGGGCGCATGGAGCGCTTCGAACTGCCCGGCGGGGCGTTGCTGGTTGTGGACTATGCCCATACCGAACAGGCCCTGGCGGCGGCGCTGGATGCCCTGCGCCCGCACACGGCCGGCCGACTGATCGTGGTCTTTGGCTGTGGCGGGGATCGCGATGTCACCAAGCGCCCGGCCATGGGGCGGGCCGCCAGTGCGCGCGCCGATCAGGTGATCGTGACCGACGACAACCCGCGTTCCGAAGACCCGGCCGCGATCCGCGCCGCCGTGTTGGCTGGCTGCGGTCGGCCCGAGGCCTGCCGCGAGCTGGGCGATCGGGAGGCGGCGGTGCGCGCGGCCGTGGCCGAGGCGGGCCCGGGTGACGTCATCCTGCTGGCGGGCAAGGGGCACGAAACCACCCAGCAGGTGGGTGCGCAGTTTTATCCGTTCAGTGATCGCGAGCTGGCGCGCCAGCTCGCCGCTCGGACGAACGCGGGAGACAGTGGGGGGGGTAGCCAATGATCCGGATGACCGGACAGGAACTGGCGGACGCCGTACGCGGCCGTCTGGAAAACGGCGACGGTGAGCGGGTCTTCGAGGGGGTGTTCACCGACACCCGGCAACCCCTCGAAGGGGGCCTGTTCGTGGCCCTGCGCGGCCCGCGCTTTGATGCCCACGAGCATGTCGCCGCCGATCTGCCGGCCGCCGTGCTGCTGGTGGAGCGCGTGCTGGATGTCCGGCATCCGCAGGTGGTGGTGGCCGATACCGGCGAGGCCCTGGGTCGGCTGGCCCAGCACTGGCGCCGCCGCAGCCGGGCGCGGGTGATTGCGCTGACCGGCTCCAATGGCAAGACCACGACCAAGGAGATGCTGCGCTGCATCCTCGAGGGCGTGGGCTCGGTGCATGCCACCCAGGGCAACCTGAATAACGAGATTGGGGTGCCGCTGACCCTGCTGGCCATGCCCGAGGACGCCGATTACGCGGTGATCGAGATGGGCGCCAACCATGCCGGCGAGATCGGACGCATGGCGCGCTGGACCGAGCCGATGGTCGCCATGATCACCAATGCCGGGCGGGCCCACCTGGAGGGCTTTGGCAGCCTCGAGGGCGTGGCCCACGCGAAGGCCGAGATCTACTCGGGGCTGCCCTCCCAGGGCGGCACGGCCGTGATCAATCTGGACGACCCGTTCGCCGACTACTGGCTGTCGCTGAACGAACACCACCATTGCCAGCGTTTCTCCCTGGAGGGCGGTGGCGAGATCGAGGGCATGTGGCAGGCCCCCGACCGTCTGCGCCTGACCATCCTGGGCGCCGGCCGCGACCTGCGCCTGGCCAGCCCGGGGCGGCATGTCGCCGCCAATGCGGTCGCCGCGGCCGCCGCGGCGAATGCGGTGGGTGTGGCGATCGACGCGATCGCCAACGGCCTGGCGCGCTGGACGCCGGTGCAGGGTCGTCTGCAGGAGCTCTGGCATGCCAGCGGCGCGCGCCTCTGGGACGATACCTACAACGCCAATCCCGACTCGCTGCGCGCGGGTCTCGAGGTGCTGGCCGCGATGCCCGGCCGGCGCATCCTCGTGCTGGGTGCGATGGGCGAGCTGGGTGCCGAGACCCCGGCGCTGCACCGGGAGACCGGGGCGCTGGCCCGCGCGATGGGTGTGGACTACTGCCTGGCCCTGGGCGAGGCCGCGCGCGACAGCGCCGAGGCCTTTGGCGAGGGCGGCGAGTGGTTTGCCGACCATGACGCCCTGCGGGCGCGCCTGGAGGAACTGCTGGAGGACGAGACCACGGTCCTGATCAAGGGCTCACGCAGCCAGCATATGGAACGCATCATCGAGGGGCTGGAACTGGCCCCGTCGGCGCGGGGGGCTGCGAATGCTGTACGCGCTGACTGAGTATCTCGCGCAGTTCTATAGCGGCTTCACGGTCTTTCAGTACCTGACCCTGCGCGCGATTCTTGGCGTGGTCACCGCGCTGGCGATCGCGCTGCTGATTGGCCCCGCGATGATCCGCCGGCTGACGGTTGGCAACGTCGGCCAGCAGGTTCGTGACGACGGGCCGGAGTCGCATCTGAGCAAGGCCGGTACGCCGACCATGGGTGGGGCGCTGATTCTGGTGGCGGTGGCGGTGGCTACCCTGCTGTGGAGCGACCTGACCAACCGCTTTGTCTGGATTGTGCTGCTGACCACGCTGGCCTTTGGTGCGGTTGGCGGCTGGGACGACTATCTGAAGCTGCGCTACGGCAACAGCAAGGGGCTCTCGGCCAAGGCCAAGCTCCTGTGGCAGACGCTGTTCGCGCTGATCGCCGCCGGGGTGATCATGGCCACCGCGCAGAGCCCGGTGGAGACCAGTTTCTATCTCCCGATCTTCAAGGATTTCGAGCTGCACCTTGGCTGGCTGTTCATTCCGCTGGTCTGGCTGGTCGTGGTCGGGTCCTCCAACGCGGTCAACCTGACCGACGGCCTCGACGGCCTGGCGATTATGCCGGCGGTGCTGGTGGCTGGGGCCCTCGGGGTATTCGCCTATGCGGCCGGACACGCGGTATTCGCGGATTACCTGCAGATCCCCGCGGTGCCGGGGGTGGGCGAGGTGGGTATCTTCGCCGCCGCGCTGGTCGGGGCCGGGCTCGGCTTTTTGTGGTTCAACGCCTATCCCGCCCAGGTCTTTATGGGCGATGTCGGGGCCCTGGCCTTGGGCGCGGCCCTGGGCATGATGGCGATCCTGACCCGCCAGGAGATCGTGCTCCTGATCATGGGCGGCATTTTCGTGCTGGAGACGCTGTCGGTGATGCTCCAGGTCACCTCGTTCAAGCTCACCGGCCGGCGCATCTTCCGCATGGCGCCGCTGCATCACCACTTCGAACTCAAGGGCTGGCCGGAGCCGCGCGTGATCGTGCGCTTCTGGATCCTGACCGTTGTGTTCGTCCTGATCGGTCTTGCGACCCTGAAGATCCGCTGACGCCATGTCGAAGCCACAGCCGCACAATCTGATCGTGGGAACCGGAGCGACGGGGCAGTCCGTCGCGCGATTCCTGCGTGCGCGTGGCGAGACCTTTGCGATCACCGACACGCGCCGCGATCCACCGGCCCTGGCGGCCGGGGCCGCCGCCGCGTGGCTGTCCGAGGCCTGGGCCGGACCGCTGGACGGTCTTGATACCTCCGGCTATGCCCGCCTGATCGTCTCGCCGGGGGTCCCGCTGGAACACCCGGCCGTCGAACAGGCCCGGGTCGCTGGCGCGGCGATCACCGGCGACATTGACCTGTTTGCGGCAGTGGCGCAGGCCCCGGTCATTGCGATCACCGGCTCCAACGGCAAGAGCACGGTCACCGCCCTGGTGGGCGAGATCCTGACAGCCGCAGGTCGCAAGGTCGCGATCGGCGGCAACTTCGGCACCCCGGCGCTGGACCTCCTGGACCCGGCGGTGGAGGTCTATGTCCTGGAGCTGTCCAGCTTCCAGCTCGAGCGCAGCGAGCACCTGGTGCCGGATGGCGCCGCGATCCTGAATATCTCGCCCGACCATATGGATCGCTACCCGGATCTGGCCGCGTACATCCAGGCCAAGGCCCGCATCCTCGACCGTGCCGCTCGCGGTGTGCTCAATCGCGATGACCCCTGGCTGCGCGAGCTGCCCCTGCCGGCCGGTCTGCGCGTGGTCTCGTTCGGGCTGGATGCCCCGCTGGCCGCGACCGACTTCGGCGTGACGACGGGCGAGGCCGAGCCGGACCTGGTGCGTGGCGAGGAACGCCTGCTGTCCACCGCGCGCCTGCGTCTGCGCGGACAGCACAACTGGGCCAATGCCCTGGCCGCGCTGGCGCTGGCCTGGCCGTGGCTGGAATCAACGCAGGCGCGTAGCGAGGCGCTGGCTGCGCTGGCCGACTTCGCGGGCCTGCCGCACCGTTCGCAGTGGATCGCGCGGGTGGCCGAGGTCGACTACGTCAACGACTCCAAGGGCACCAACGTGGGCGCGACCCTGGCCGCGCTACGGGGTACGCCGGGGCCTCTGGTGCTGATCGCCGGTGGGCAGGGCAAGGGGCAGGATTTCTCGCCGCTGGCGGATTACGTGCCCGGCAAGGTCCGGGGCGTCGTGCTGCTCGGCGAGGATGCTCCGCTGATTGCCCGGGCCCTGGCCTCGGTGGTGCCGGTCCAGCGGGTGGACAACATGACCGCCGCCGTGGCACAGGCCGCGGCCTGGGCGCAGCCCGGAGACACCGTGCTGCTCTCGCCGGGCTGCGCGAGCCTCGACATGTACGAGAACTATCAGGCCCGCGGCAACGACTTCGCGCGGGCCGTGCGGGAGCGAGCGGCATGAGTACCGGATCGCTGCCCCTCGGACTGCCCTCGCGCGACTCGCTCGATGGACTGCGCAACAGCGTGGACCTGCCGCTGCTGGCCGCGGCCGCGTTGCTGCTGGGGCTCGGTCTGATCATGGTCGCCTCGGCCTCGATGGACCTGGGCGAGCGCTACTATGGCAACACCTGGCACTTCTTCCAGCGCCAGGTCCTGTTCGCCGCCATCGGTCTGGCGTTGGCGACCGTGATGTGGGCGATCCCGCTGGAGCGCTGGGAGCGCGCCGGTCCCTGGTTGCTGATCCTGGTCATGGTGCTGTTGATTGCGGTCCTGCTCCCGGGCGTGGGCCGAACCGTGAACGGCGCGACCCGCTGGATCCCGATCGGCATGTTCAACCTCCAGGTGGCCGAGCCGGTGAAACTGCTGGTGGTCATGTACCTGGCCGGCTACATCGTGCGTCATTACTCGACCCTGCGGTTGCACCTGCGCGGCTTTGTCCGCCCGCTGGTCGTGCTGGGCTTCGGGACAGTACTCCTGCTTCTGCAGCCTGACTTTGGTGGCGCGGCGATCATGCTGGCGATCGGTATGGGCATGCTGTTCCTGGCCGGCGCCAAGCTGTGGCAGTTCGCCGCGCTCGGCGCGACCATCGCGGTGGGTATGGCCTTCGTCGCAGTGGCTGCGCCCTACCGGGTCGCGCGCCTGACCGCATTCCTCGACCCCTGGCAGGACCCGTTCGCGACCGGGTTCCAGCTGACCCAGTCGCTGATCGCGATCGGGTCTGGCGGCTGGTTCGGTGCCGGTCTGGGCAACAGCGTGCAGAAGCTGTTCTACCTGCCGGAGGCCCATAACGACTTCCTGTTCGCGGTCTTCGCCGAGGAGTTTGGCTTTATCGGTGTGATCGCACTGATCGCGCTGTTTGCGGTCGTGGTCTGGCGCTGCGTGAAGATTGGGCTCTGGGCGGAGCGTGCCGGGCATGCATTTGGTTCGCACCTGGCCTTTGGTGTCGCGATCTGGCTGGCGCTGCAGAGTGCGCTCAATCTCGCGGTGAACATGGGGCTGCTGCCGACCAAGGGTATGACGCTGCCATTTCTCAGCTACGGCGGCAGTTCATTGATCGTCACGCTGATGGCGATCGGTTTGGTGATGCGGGTCTATCGCGAGGCGCAGATCCCGGCCCCGCGCCAGTCGACAGCGCCGCGGCGCAAGAGGGGGCGGGCATGAACAATCCCCTGCGCATCCTGATCATGGCCGGCGGTACCGGTGGACACGTCTTCCCGGGGCTGGCGGTCGCCGACGCCCTGCGCGCCCGTGGCGTCGAGGTCCTCTGGCTGGGCAGCGCGCGCGGGATCGAGACGCGTCTGGTGCCTGCGGCGGGCATCGAGCTGCACACCCTCCCGATCAGCGGCGTGCGCGGCAAGGGGTTGGCGGGACTGCTGCTGGCGCCCTGGCGCCTCGGGATCTCGCTGTGGGCGGCGCTGGCCCTGATTACCCGCTTGCGTCCGGCCGCGGTGATCGGCTTTGGCGGATTTGCGGCCGGCCCCGGCGGCCTGATGGCCGCTGCGTTGGGGCGCCCCCTGGCGATCCATGAGCAGAACGCCGTCGCCGGCCTGACCAACCGCTGGCTGGCGCGCATCGCGGACCGGGTCTATGCGGGCTTCGATCACGCCTTCCCGGAGCGTCACACCGTGACCGTGGTGGGCAATCCGGTCCGTGCGGAGATCGCCGCGTTGCCGGAGCCGGAGCAGCGCTTCGACGAGCGTTCGGGCCCGCTGCGGGTGCTGGTGTTGGGTGGCAGCCTTGGGGCGCGCTCGCTGAACCGCATGGTGCCGGCGGGGCTCGAGCAGGCCCGCGACGCGCAGCCGATGGTGATTCGCCACCAGGCCGGGGAGCGTACGTTGGACGAGGCCCGCGCGGCCTATGCCGAGACCGCGCTGGAATACGAGGTGACCCCTTTTATCGAAGACATGGCCGAGGCCTATGGCTGGGCGGATCTGGTGATTTGCCGGGCCGGGGCGCTGACTGTGGCCGAGGTCGCGGCGGCCGGTGTCCCGGCCCTGTTCGTGCCCTATCCGCATGCGGTTGATGATCACCAGACCGCCAATGCCCGTGCTCTGGTCGAGGCGGGTGCGGCCTGGCGCCTGGCCGATACCGATCTGACGCCAGAGCGGGTCGCCGAGATCGTACGTCCGCTGGGCCGCGAGGCCCTGCGCGAGCGCGCCCGGCTGGCCCGCGAACAGGCCTGCCCCGACACTGCCGAGCGTCTGGCCGAGGCCTGCCTGGAGATGGCCCATGCCCGGCGCGGGAGGAAGAACTCATGAATGCCCCGCGTCTGCCCCGCCACGCGATGCGCCGCATCCGCCGTATTCACTGTGTCGGGATCGGTGGCTCCGGCATGAGCGGGATCGCCGAGGTCCTGCATCAGCTGGGCTACGAGGTCTCCGGATCGGATCTCGGGCAGTCGGCGATGGTCGCGCGACTGACGGGCATGGGCATCCCGGTGTCACCCGCGCATACCGAAGAAAACGTCGCCGAGGCCGATGTGCTGGTCGTCTCCAGCGCAATCGATCCCTCCAACCCCGAGGTGCAGGCGGCCCGCCGCCGCGGGATCCCGATTGTGCGCCGCGCGGAGATGCTGGCGGAGCTGATGCGCTTTCGCTATGGCATTGCGGTGGCCGGCACTCACGGCAAGACCACCACGACCAGCCTGGTGGCCAGCGTGCTCGCCGAGGCCGGTATGGACCCCACCTTCGTGATCGGCGGGCGCCTGAACAGCACGGCCAGTCACTCGAACCTGGGGGCGGGCGACTATCTGGTGGCCGAGGCCGACGAGAGCGATGCCTCGTTCCTGCACCTGCAGCCGATGATCAGCATCGTGACCAATATCGATGCCGACCACCTCGGGACCTATGGCAACGATTTCGGGAACCTGCGCGCGACCTTCCTCGAGTTCCTGCATCACCTGCCGTTCTACGGCATCGCCGTGCTGTGCGCGGACGACCCGCAGGTGCGCGATCTCTATCCCGAACTGGAGCGCCCGCGCCTGACCTACGGCATCGAGGCGGAAGCCGATGTGCGCGCCCTGAACGTGCGCCAGGAAGGCGTGCGCATGTTCTTCGACCTGAAGCTGCCCGGGCAGGCCGCGTTCCCGGTCACGCTGAACCTCCCCGGGCGGCACAACGTGCTCAATGCCCTGGCCGCGGCGGCCGTCGCGCACGAACTGGAGGTTGCCCCTGCGGCGATCCAGGCGGCGCTCGAGCGCTTCCAGGGGATCGGGCGGCGCTTCCAGGTGCAGGAGCTCGAGACCGCGCCGGGCCCGCTGACCCTGGTCGACGACTACGGGCATCACCCGCGCGAGATCGAGGCGACCCAGGCCGCGGCGCGCGACGCCTGGCCCGACCGGCGGCGCATCACCGTGTTCCAGCCGCACCGGTACACCCGCACCCGCGACCTGTTCGAGGACTTCGCCGAGGCCCTGTCCGAGACCGATGTGCTGATCCTGCTGGAGGTCTATCCCGCCGGCGAGGAACCGATCCCCAGCGCCGATGGCCGCAGCCTCGCGCGGGCGATCCGTCTGCGCGGGCAGGTCGAGCCGGTGTTCGTCGAGCATGCGGCCGACGTCGCCGAGGTCCTGTCCGGGATGCTGAAGCCGAACGATGTCGTGATCACCCAGGGGGCCGGCGATATCGGTCGGCTGGCCAGCCTGCTGCCGGACCAGCTGGGAGCGATGAAACGCCCCGGGAGTACGACATGATGGCGGCGCGCGCGGTGGAACCGGTGAACGGCCCGTTCGCCCACGCCCCTCGGGGCGAGGTACGGCCCGATGCCCCGCTGGCGGGGCTGACCTCCTGGCGTGTGGGAGGTCCGGCCGACTGGCTGTTCCGGCCGGTGGACCGGGCCGATCTCGTGTCGGCGCTGGCGGATCACGCCCGTCATGCCCCCGCGATGCCGGTTACCTTCCTGGGGCTGGGCAGCAACGTGCTGATCCGCGACGGCGGCATCGAGGGGCTGGTGGTGCACCTGTCCGGTGTAATCAACGAACGCGAGCGCCTGGAGGGCAACCGCGTACGGCTCGGAGCCGGGCTCGCCTGCGCCCAGGCGGCCCGTTTCTGTGCGCGCCAGGGACTGGTGGGCGGTGAATTTCTGGCCGGCATCCCGGGCACCCTGGGCGGTGCCTTGCGCATGAACGCGGGGGCCTGGGGCGGCGAGATCTGGCCGCTGGTCGAGTCGGTGTCCACCGTGGATGCCGACGGACAGGAGCACCAGCGTGAGCCGGGCGAGTACCGCATCGGCTATCGCAGCGTCGAGGGTCCGGACGAGTGGTTTACCGGCTGCGTGCTGCAGCTGGAACCGGGCGATCCGGCCACCGCCACGGCGCGCATCAAGGAGCTGCTGCGTGAGCGCTCGCGCACGCAGCCGCTGGGTCTGCCGTCGTGCGGATCGGTGTTCCGCAATCCGCCTGGTGATCACGCTGCGCGCCTGATCGAGGCGGCGGGACTGAAGGGCCTGCGCCACGGTGGCGCGGAGATCTCCCCCAAGCACGCGAATTTCATTACCCACGATGGCGCGGCGCAGGCCGCCGACATCGAGTGGCTGCTGCACCACGCCCAAAGCGAGGTGGAGCGGCGCTTTGGTGTGTGCCTGGAGCCCGAGGTGCGGCTGCTGGGTCGACCGCGCCCCATGGACGAGACAATCGAGGGAAGGCAATGAGCAGGCGCAAACCGGAAGAATACGGGCGCGTGGCGGTCCTGATGGGCGGCTGGTCCGGCGAGCGGGACATCTCGCTCAAGAGTGGCAACGCTGTACTGGCGGCGCTGCGCCGCCAGGGCGTCGATGCCCATGCCGTTGACCTTACCCGCGAGACGGCGCGGTGCATGGCGCTGGAGGGCTACGACCGGGTATTCATCGCACTGCATGGCGAGTGCGGCGAGGACGGGACGTTGCAGGGCTGTATGGACATGGCCGGCATGCCGTATACCGGGACTGGGGTCCTCGGTTCGGCGCTGGGTATGGACAAGCTGGCCTGCAAGCGCCTCTGGGCGGGCACGAACCTCCCGAGTGCGCCGTATCGCCTGCTGACACCGGGCTTCGATCCGGAGGCGGTGGCGGATGCCCTCGGCCTGCCGCTGATCGTCAAACCCGCGCGCGGTGGCTCCAGCCTGGGCATCACCCGGGTCGATCGTGCTGAAGACCTGCCGGCCGCCTTTGATGCGGCGCGCGTGCAGCCGGGCCAGGTGTTCGCCGAACAGTGGATCACCGGACGCGAGTACACGGTTGCGGTGCTCGGCAACGAGCCCCTGCCGGTGATCGAGATTCGCGCGGCGAGCGGTTTCTACGACTACCACGCGAAGTACGAGGCGGACGATACCGGCTACCTGTGCCCGCCCCCGGACCTGTCGCGCAGTGCGCAGCTGGAGCTGCAGTCGCTGGCCATCGCCGCCTTTGCTGCCCTCGAGGGCTGCGGTTGGGGCCGGGTGGACATCCTGCAGGACGAACACGGCGAGAACTTCCTGATCGAGGTCAACACCATCCCCGGCATGACCGACCACTCGCTGGTGCCGAAGGCCGCCGCGCAGGCGGGCATCGACTTCGACGAGCTGTGCCTGCGCATCCTCGATTCCAGCTTTGAATGCGGAGGGCTGCGTTGAACGCGCGACGTACAACGCGACCCGCGCGGCGGCCGGCAGGGCCGTCGCGGCTGCAGGCCATGACGGGGCCGGGGCTACGCCTGCTCGCCGGCATGGGACTGGCCGGGGCTCTGGTGCTGGGCTTCAGCCTGTGGCTGCACTTCGACCCGGATCAGCATCTGCCGATCGGCTCCATCCAGATTACCGGCGAGCCGCGTCACGCCGACACGGACGTGATTCTCGAGCGGGTACGGGCGCATGCACCGGGTTTCGTGGGTACGGACCTCGAGGTGCTGCGCGGGGAGCTGCAGGCGATGCCCTGGGTGGACAGCGTACAACTGCGTCGGCGCTGGCCGGACACCCTGGAGATCCACGTGACCGAGCCGGTCCCGGTGGCCCAGTGGGGCGACGACCACCTGGTCGACCGCCATGGGCGCCTGTTCGGGCCGGTGGATCTCGCCGAATGGGATTTCCTGCCGGCACTGGCCGGCGAGGACGGCCGTCAGGTGGTGTTGATGCACCGCTACCTGGAGGTCTCCGCGCGCCTGGCCGACGCCGGTTTCGAGGTGGCGGGCGTGCACGAGGGCAAGCGGCATGACTGGACCATACACCTGTCCGACGGGGCCGAGGTCCTGATGGGCCGCGACGTGAATCTGAACCGGCTGGGCCAGCTGGTACGCGCGGCGCCGGCCCTGAGGGCGCGCGAGGACGCCCCGATTGCGCGAGTGGATCTGCGCTATCCGCACGGTCTGGCTGTGGCCTGGGCCGAAGAAGCGGACAACAACGGCGGCAACGCCCGATGACACGAACGACAGGACGCAGAAAGATGATGGCAAAGAAGTCGGAACCCGGACTGATCGTCGGCCTGGATGTCGGCACCTCGAAGATCGAGGCGATCGTCGGCGAGCTGACCGACGAGGGCGAGATCGAGATCATTGGCATCGGCTCCTCCCCGTCGCGCGGGCTGAAGAAGGGCGTGGTCGTGAACATCGAGTCCACCGTCCAGTCGATCCAGCGCGCGGTCGAGGAGGCCGAGCTGATGGCCGGCTGCGAGATCCATTCGGTCTACACCGGGATCGCCGGCTCTCACATCAAGAGCTACAACTCCACCGGCGTGGTCGCGATCAAGGACGGAGAGGTGGTGGCCGGAGACGTGGACCGGGTGATCGATGCCGCCCGCGCGATCGCGATCCCGGCCGACCAGCGCATCCTCCACGTGCTACCGCAGGAATACATCATCGACGAGCAGGAGGGCATCCGCGAGCCGATCGGGATGTCCGGGGTGCGGCTGGAGGCCAAGGTGCACCTGGTCACCGGCGCGGTGTCCGCGGCGCAGAACATCGTCAAGTGCGTGGAGCGCTGCGGGCTGCGAGTGGACGACATCATCCTCGAGCAGCTCGCCTCCAGCTATTCGGTGCTCAGCGAGGACGAGAAGGACCTGGGTGTCTGCCTGGTGGACATCGGCGGCGGGACCACCGACATCGCGGTGTTCGCCCACGGCGCGATCATGCACACCGCGGTGATCCCGATTGCCGGTGACCAGGTGACGAACGACATCGCGGTGGCCCTGCGCACGCCGACCCAGTACGCCGACGAACTCAAGATCAAGTACGCCTGTGCACTGCGCACGCTGGCCGACCCGGGCGAGACCATCGAGGTCCCCGGTGTCGGCGATCGCGCCGCGCGCCGGCTGTCGCGCCAGACGCTCGCCTCCGTGGTCGAGCCGCGTTACGAGGAACTGCTGCAGCTGGTGCAAGCGGAACTGCGCCGCAGTGGCACCGAGGAAATGATTGCCGCCGGGGTGGTGCTGACCGGCGGCTCGTCCCGAATGGAAGGTGTGGTGGACCTCGCCGAAGAGGTCTTCCACATGCCCGTACGCCTGGGGGTGCCGCAACGCGTCACCGGGCTCCTGGATGTGGTGAAGAACCCGATCCACGCGACGGGGGTGGGGCTGTTGCTCTACGCCCGCGAGTCGCGTGCGGAGCAGGAGGCCCGGCCCGTGAGCAGCGGGTTCCAGGGTGTATGGGCGCGCATGAAGCGCTGGTTTTCCGGGCAGCTCTGATGATCAGAGCGACCGGGGTTATGGGGGTCGGACCGCTCTCCGGCCATGGGCAAACAACTGACATGTACACACGAACCGAGAGGACGCAGCCATGACGTTCGAACTGATGGATACCTTTAGCCAGAACGCCACGATCAAGGTCGTTGGTGTTGGGGGTGGTGGCGGCAATGCCGTACAGCACATGGTTCACTCGCAACTCGATGGCGTGGACTTCATCTGCGCCAATACCGATGCCCAGGCCCTGAAGAGCCTGGACTCCAAGACGCTGCTGCAGTTGGGCGGCGATATCACCAAGGGCCTGGGTGCCGGGGCCGATCCGTCGGTCGGGCGCGAGGCGGCCCTGGAAGACCGCGAGCGCATCCAGGACCTGCTCCAGGGTGCGGACATGGTGTTCATTACTGCCGGTATGGGTGGCGGAACGGGCACCGGTGCGGCCCCGGTCGTTGCGCAGATCGCCAAGGAGATGGGCATCCTGACCGTCGCGGTGGTCACCAAGCCATTCCCGTTCGAGGGCAAGAAGCGCATGCAGGTGGCCGTGTCCGGGATCAAGGCGCTGACCGAGCAGGTCGATTCGCTGATTACCATCCCGAACGAGAAGCTGCTGACCGTTCTGGGCAAGAACACCACGCTGCTGGACGCGTTCAAGGCCGCCAACGACGTGCTGTTCGGTGCGGTGCAGGGGATCGCCGAGCTGATTACCCGCCCGGGCCTGATCAACGTCGACTTTGCCGACGTGCGCAACGTGATGCGCGAGATGGGCATGGCGATGATGGGTACCGGCACCGGTACCGGCGAGGACCGTGCACGTCAGGCCGCGGAGGCCGCGATTGCCAGCCCACTGCTTGAGGATGTCGATATCTCCGGTGCCCGCGGGATTCTGGTGAACGTCACCGGGGGCATGGATGTCGGTATCGGCGAGTTCGAGGAGGTCGGCGAGGCCGTGAAGGCCCTGGCGTCCGAGGATGCGACCGTGGTGGTCGGTACCGTGATCGACCCCGAGATGAGTGACGAGCTGCGCGTGACCCTGGTGGCCACCGGCCTCGGTGCCCAGACGGCCCAGCAGGAACGCCCGCAGGTGCGTGTGGTCGATGCTCAGCCCAAGCGTGCGGTTGGCTCCGACGTCGAGGTGGACCTCGACCAGCCGACGGTGAAGCGTCGTGGCGGGGACAACCTCGCGGTCGACTACAACCAGCAGCAAGGCATTGATGTGCTGGATATCCCGGCCTTTCTGCGCAAACAAGCCGACTGAGCAAGGGGCCGCATGCAGGGAGAGCGGAAACTTGCAATAATGCGGTAATCGTTGTGTGCATGAGGAGCCCGGGAGGGCCCGGGCTCCACTTTGCACCTGAAAAAGCAAGAGGTTATACGCGTTGATTCGACAAAGAACGCTTAAGAACAGCATCCGGGCCACAGGCGTGGGGCTGCATACCGGGGAAAAGGTCGTGCTCACGTTGCGGCCGGCGCCGGTGAATACCGGGATCGTCTTCCACCGGAGCGATCTGGATCCCGTCGTCGAGATCCCGGCTCGGGCGGAGAACGTGGGCGACACGCGTTTGTCGACAACGCTGGTAAAGGGAGACGTGCGCGTCTCGACCGTGGAACACCTGCTCTCCGCGATCGCGGGGCTGGGCATCGACAACCTGCACGTGGATGTCAGTGCCGCCGAGGTCCCGATCATGGACGGCAGTGCCGGACCGTTTGTGTTCCTGTTGCAGTCCGCCGGGCTCAAGGAACAGGACGCCCCCAAGGAATTCATCCGGGTGAAGCGCAGCGTGGAAGTCCGCGAGGGCGACAAATGGGTGCGCTTCGACCCCTATGACGGGTTCAAGGTCGGTTTCTGCATCGACTTCGAACACCCGATGTTTACCGACGGAAGCCAGCGCGCCGAGCTGGACTTCTCGTCCACCTCCTTCGTGAAGGAGGTCTCGCGTGCCCGGACCTTCGGGTTCATGCGCGATATCGAGGCCCTGCGCGCCAACCAGCTGGCGCTGGGTGGCAGCCTGGACAACGCGGTGGTGCTCGATGACTACAAGATCCTGAACGAGAACGGCCTGCGCTACGACAACGAGCTGGTCAAACACAAGATCCTCGACGTGGTCGGTGATCTGTACCTGCTGGGGCACAGCCTGATCGGCGCGTTTACCGGGCACAAGTCCGGGCATGCGCTGAACAACCAGCTGATTCGCCAGCTCGCGGCGGACGAGACGGCCTGGGAAAAGGTCACCTTCGAGGACCCCTCGGAGCGCTTGCCGATCTCCTTCGGGCAGCTGGCGCCCACGATCGCTGGCAGTTAGGGCGGTCCTGTCCTGCGCTGCGGGGGCTAGCGCCCCTGCGGCGGTAGCGCCGCCAGGCGTTCCAGCGCCCCGGCCAACTCCGGGTCGCCGATCGAGCGCGCGGTCTGCATCAGTAGCGAGCGGGCCGACTCCGGGATCTCGCGTTGAACCGCGACCGGTTTGGATTGCGGTGCACGTGGCGTGCTGTCGAGTCGAATGCGCACCTCGGTGGTGCCTTCGATGCCGGCCGCCGCGAGCGTCTTGAGCAGCTCGCGCTGCTGGAAGCGGATCTCGGTCGCCAGTGGGCGATCGGCGCAGACCGCGATCAGGGTCTCTCCCTGCCGGGTCAGCGCCAGGCGTCCGCGCTGTAGCTCCTCCCCCACCAGTGGGGCGAGGGCGCGTTCCAGCTCCCGATCGCGGTCGCTGTGGACGCTCAGATTCGCCGCGACAAAGCGGTTCGCGGGGCGCGGCATCATCGACGTGCCTCCACGAAGCCCGACAGTACAAGAGTAATTGAGAAACGCATGCAACTGATCGTACTACGACCGGATGGCCTTTGTACCCGCCTCCCGTTTCGCATCACCCTTGTCCTTTCCGTAACCCTGCTCGCCCTGGTCGTGGCCGCAGTCGCCGCCGCCTACTGGGTGGGACAGCAGCAGCGCGAGGTCATCAAGGTACCGGTGGTACCGGGAAGCGACCAGGCGGTGATCGAGGCCGCCGAGCGCGAGGTTGCGCACGAGGGCCTGAAACACCTGGCCGAACGGGTGGTGGTCCTCGAACGCCAGCTCGCCCGCGTCGACCTGCGCATGCGCTCGGTGGGTGAGAGCCTTGACCTGGATTTGTCCGAGCTGATGCCCGCGATGGGGGGGCAGGGTGGCCCCGAACTGGAGGGCCCGGATTCACCCATTGCGATGGATGAGCGCCTCTACGCCCTGGAGCGCCTGCTCCATCGACACCAGGCTTCGGTGGCCCTGATCGACGACACACTGCGCGAGGATGCCTCGCGCGAGGCCCTGCGCCCGCAGTTGATGCCGGTCGACGACGAGGCCTGGATCAGCTCGGCCTTTGGGTACCGCAATGACCCGTTTACCGGCGCCCGGCGCTTCCATTCCGGCATGGACTTCGCCGGCAGCCATGGTTCGGATATCCGGGCCGCGGGTGGTGGAATCGTGGTGTTCTCGGGCAAGCGCGATGCCTACGGCAAGATGGTCGAGATCGATCACGGGGGTGGTCTGCGCACCCGCTACGCGCACAACTCGGAGTTGCTGGTGGAGCCGGGGCAGCGCGTGGATGCCGGCGACACCATTGCGCGCATGGGCCGCACGGGCCGTGCCACGGATACGCACCTGCACTACGAAGTCCTCAAGGCGGGCCAGGCCGTTAACCCCTACGACTTCCTGCCCAGCGACGACTGAATCCGAAACCCTCTCCGGCACCCGCCCCCCGCGCAGGTGGTGGGCGGATGGTTTATCCTAGATAGGTTTCGGACAACGGCTGGCTCTTAATACAAGCCCCCTCAAGCGGATCCCTATGGTCAAGCAGCTCGTACAGAAGTTCTTCGGCAGTCGCAACGACCGCATCATCAAGCGCTATCGCAAGCAGGTCGAGCAGGTGAACGCCCTCGCGGAAGCCACCGAGGCCCTGCCGCGCCAGGAGCTGGAACACAAGACCACGGAGCTGCGCAAGCGCGCCCAGGACGGCGAGTCCATCGACAAGCTGCTGCCGGAGGCCTTTGCGGTCTGCCGAGCCATGAGTGTGCATGCCCTTGGCATGCGCCATTTTGACGTGCAGCTGATCGGTGGCATGGTGCTGAACGACGGGCGCATCGCCGAGATGCGTACCGGTGAAGGCAAGACCCTGGTCGCCACGCTCCCTACCTACCTCAACGCCCTGTCCGGCGATGGTGTGCACGTGGTCACGGTCAACGACTACCTGGCCCGCCGCGATGCCGCGTGGATGGGCCGGCTGTATCACGCCCTGGGGCTGAGCGTTGGCGTGGTCAACTCCTCCGGCGGGCTGGGCGTGGACAGCGCCTCGTATCTGTACGACCCCGAGTACAAGGCCGAAGAAGGCGGGATGGACCACCTGCGACCGGTGACCCGCCGCGAGGCCTATGCCGCGGATATCACCTACGGCACCAACAACGAGTTCGGCTTCGACTACCTGCGCGACAACATGGCGTTCTCCGCCGACCAGCGGGTGCAGCGCGGTCTCAATTTCGCGGTAGTCGACGAGGTCGACTCGATCCTGATCGACGAGGCGCGGACCCCGCTGATCATCTCCGGTCCCAGTGGTGACAGCTCCGAACTGTACGAGCGGATGAACAAGCTACCGCCGCAGCTCACCCGTCAGGAAGACGAGGAGAGCGAGGGCGACTACTACGTCGATGAGAAGGCCAAGCAGGTCTTTCTGAGCGAGGATGGGCACGAGAAGGCCGAGCAGTTGCTGCGCGAGGAGGGGTTGCTGGAAGAGCACCAGTCCTTGTATGACGCCGGAGCGATCCAGGTCCTGCATCACCTGAATGCCGCGCTGCGCGCCCACGCCCTGTTCCACCGCGACGTGGACTATCTGGTGCGTGACAACAAGGTCCAGATCATCGACGAATTCACCGGCCGCATCATGGGTGGTCGGCGCTGGTCCGAGGGGTTGCACCAGGCGATCGAGGCGAAGGAAGGCGTGCCAATCCAGCGCGAGAACCAGACCCTGGCCTCGATTACCTTCCAGAACTACTTCCGCCTGTACGAGAAACTGGCCGGCATGACCGGTACTGCGGACACCGAGGCCTACGAGTTCCAGACGATCTACGGCCTCGAAGTTGTCGTGGTGCCCGGCAACAAGCCGCTGGTGCGGGACGACATGCAGGATCTTGTCTACCTGACCCAGGAAGAGAAGTACGAGGCGATCATCAAGGAGATCCAGTGGTGCGTCGAACGGAAACAGCCGGTACTGGTGGGTACCGCTTCCGTGGAAAGCTCCGAGCGCCTGGCCCAGGCGCTGAAAAAGACCGGGATCAAGTTCGAGGTGCTCAACGCCAAGCAGCATGAGCGCGAGGCCGCGATCATTGCCCACGCCGGACGCCCGGGCGCGATCACGCTGGCCACCAACATGGCCGGCCGCGGGACTGACATCGTGCTGGGTGGGTCGCTGGACGCCGAGCTGGCCGAAGTGGACCTGGACGACACCGCGAAATGCGAGCAGATCAAGGCGGACTGGCAGAAGCGCCACGATGCCGTGCTCGAGTCCGGTGGTCTGCACATCATCGGCTCCGAGCGCCACGAGTCCCGCCGCATCGACAACCAGCTGCGCGGCCGTTCCGGGCGTCAGGGCGACCCGGGCTCCAGCCGTTTCTTCCTCTCGCTGGAAGACAACCTGATGCGGGTGTTCGCCTCCGAGCGCGTGCGCGGGCTGATGCAACGCCTGGGCATGAAGGAGGGCGAGGCGATCGAGAATGCCTGGGTTTCGCGCGCGATCGAGAATGCCCAGCGCAAGGTCGAGGCGCACAACTTCGACATCCGCAAGCAGTTGCTGGAGTACGACGACGTCGCCAACGACCAGCGACGGGTGATCTACGAACAGCGTGCGGAGCTGCTGACCACCGAGGACATCAGCGACACCATCGAGGCCCTGCTCAATGACGTGGTCAATGCCCAGATCAGCGAGTACATCCCGCCGGGCTCGATCGAGGACGAATGGGACGTCGAGGGTCTGGAGCAGGCACTCAACGGCGAATTCGGGATCGATCTGCCCGTGAAGCAGTGGCTGGAGGATGAAGACGACCTGCACGAAGAGCCGCTGCGCGAACGGATCATCGAGCACGCCCGCACGCTTCTTGCCGGCAAGCGCGAGCAGCTGGGCGAGACCACGATGAACCGGCTGCAGCGCGACATGATGCTGCAGGTGCTGGATACCCAGTGGAAGGAACATCTGGCCGCGATGGACTATCTGCGCCAGGGCATCGGGCTGCGAGGCTACGCCCAGCGCAACCCGAAGCAGGAATACAAGAAGGAAGCCTTCGCGATGTTCCAGTCCCTGCTGGAACGCATCAAGCACGACGTGATCAAGTATCTGCTGCGCATCCAGCTGCGCTCGCCCGAAGAGGTCGAGGCGCTGCAGCCGAAGAAAAAGGCCCCGGCCGAGTCCGACATGAACTTCCAGCACGAGAACCCGGACAGTGCGCTGGACGCCGGGGCGGAGGAGCGCGAGCCGGTGGCCAGTGGTGACACCCCCTATCGTCGCGAGGGCCCCAAACTCGGCCGCAACGAGCCCTGCTGGTGCGGTTCGGGCAAGAAGTACAAGCAGTGCCACGGCAAGCTCTGAACGTATACGGGAGCACGTGAATATGGCCGTTGGGCTGCAACCACCGGACACATTGCTGCCGGTGCCCGGTATCCGTCTGGCGACTACCGCGGCGGGCATCCGCTATGCCGGGCGCGACGACCTGGTGCTGATCGATGCCGGCGCGGATGCCACCATTGCCGCGCTCTATACCACCAACGCCTTCTGCGCCGCCCCGGTCGTCGTGGCCCGTGAACACCAGTCCGCCCGCCCTGGCCGCTGGCTGTTGATTAACGCGGGCAACGCCAATGCGGGAACGGGGGAGCCGGGGCTGGCCGCTGCGCGGGCCTGCTGCGAGGCGGTCGCCGCAGTGGTCGGTGGTGATGCCCGCGCGGTGCTGCCCTTCTCCACCGGCGTGATCGGCGAGCCGCTACCGGTCGAGCGGATCACCAAGGTCCTGCCCACACTGCATGCGGCGCTGGTACCGAATGGCTGGATGCAGGCGGGCCGCGCGATCATGACCACCGATACCGTGCTCAAGGGCGGCAGTCGCCGTATCGAGCTCTCGGGCGGTACCGTGACGCTGACCGGGATCGCCAAGGGCTCCGGGATGATCCACCCGAACATGGCCACGATGCTCGGGTTCATCGGGACCGATCTCGCCATCACCGAAGCCGAACTGTTGCCTTTGCTGCGCGAAGCGAATGGGGCCAGCTTCAACGCCATTACGGTGGATGGCGACACCTCCACGAACGATGCGGTCGTCTGCATGGCCTCGGGCGCCAGTAGTGCGACGCTGGCAACGGCCGAGGACCGCGAGACCTTCATGCGCGCACTCGGAGATCTGTGCCTGGAGCTCGCGCAGGCGATCGTGCGCGACGGCGAGGGGGCGACCAAGTTCGTGACCGTGGCGGTGGAGTCGGCCCGTGACGAGGCCGAAGCCGCCCGGGTGGCCGAGACCGTGGCCCTGTCGCCGCTGGTCAAGACCGCCCTGTTCGCTTCCGACCCCAATTGGGGGCGCATCCTGGCCGCGGTCGGCCGCGCCAGCGTCGCGGACCTGGTGATCGAGCAGGTCGCCATCACCGTCAATGGCGTCGAGATTGTCCGCGGCGGCGGGCGTTCCCCGGACTACACCGAGGCGGCCGGGCAGCAGGCCTTTGCGCAGGACGAGATCGAGATCCGGATCGCGCTGGGCCGGGGACAGGCCGTGGCCCGCAAGTATACCTGCGACTTCTCCCACGAGTACGTCCGTATCAATGCCGAATACCGGTCCTGAGCCGGTCGGTACCACTCCGCCGCTGGAGGTTGCGGTGGGGCTGGTCCTCGATGCCGAGGGCCGCGTGCTGGTCAGCCGTCGTCTGGCCGGCCGGCACCTGGCTGGCTATTGGGAGTTTCCGGGCGGCAAGATCGATGCCGGCGAGAGCGCCTTTGCCGGCCTGGTGCGCGAGTTGCACGAAGAGCTGGGGATTGTCGTGCGCGCCGGGGTTCAGTGTCTGACTGTGCGCCATGACTTTGCCGAGTGTTCCGTGGCCCTGCGCGTGTTCCGGGTAACGGACTGGTCCGGCGAGGTGCATGGCCGCGAGGGGCAGGAATGGGCCTGGCGCGACCCGGCCACCCTGGACCCCGCGGATTTCCCCGCTGCCAATCACCCGATGTTCCAGGCCCTGGTCCTGCCGCAGCGCTACTTGATTACGCCATCCCCTGCGGTGCGGGCCGAGATCCCGGCCGTGGTTGAGCAGGTCCAGGCAGCGCTGGTGGATATGGACGGCGCGATGCTGCAGGTCCGGGCGCCGTCATTGGGGCGGGCGGACTACCGCGCCTTGGTCGAACCACTCCACGGGTTTGCCCGCGCTCGCGGGATACCGCTGCTGGCCAACGCGCCCTGGGAGTGGGTCGCGGACCTGTCCGGTATCGGATGGCATCTCCCCGAGCGGCGCTGGCGTGCGCTGGACGAACGCCCTTCGGTTTCGGGTCTGGTGGCGGCTTCGGTGCATGACGCCGAAGGGCTGGCTGAGGCCGCCCGGCTGGGGCTGGATTTGGCTGTCCTGAGTCCGGTGTGTTCCACGGTCTCCCATCCCGGCGTGCCGGGGATGGGGTGGGCGCAATTCGCCGCGCGGGTGCGCGAGGCTGGGGTCCCGGTTTATGCCCTGGGCGGGATGCGTGCGTCCGATCTGGATCAGGCGCGGACCTGTGGAGCCCAGGGGATCGCGGCCATCCGGGGGTTGCTGGGCATGCAGGCCGGTGAAGCGGCGGTTTGAGAAGTGAATCCGTTAAACTCGCTTACAGGGCACAGCAGCACAGCCGGAATTCGATGTCCTGCGCGGCGGGGATGGGGCGGCTGCGGAAATCCTCGGGCGAGAAAAAACGTACCGTGAAGCGCTGGCGTCCTGCGCTGATCTCCGGGTAGTACCCCAGATCGGGATCGACACTGACCCGGATCAGCTGCCATGCATGGCTCGTGTCCAGGCTGCGTTCGAAATAGCCGTCTTCGGCGATGGCGGACTCCGAGCGCCCGGAGCGGCGCATATAGGACAGGACCTGGATGGTCGCCTCGGCTACCGTGTTCAATGGCTCGAACCATTCCAGCAGTAGTGCGGTGCGCTCCGGGGAGCTTTGGGCCAGCCAGTGATGGTAGATCGGCAGGTCGAAATCGAAGGCCCCGCCGGGTAGCGCCATGCGCTGGCGCACGCTGTTGAAGAATTCGTTGCCACGCACCCGATGATCCAGCGCCCCGGCCTGTTCTTCCAGGGCGGAGTGCAGGCGTTTCTGCGCCTGCATGGTCTCGGTGAACCGCTCCGGGTCGACGCCCGGCTGGTGCGTGAGTCGGTTGAGGTTGGCAGTCTGGCGCTCGATCTCGCCCATCAGTTCGCGCTTGATGTCGACGCGGGTGACCAGGGCATAGATGTCGACCAGCGAGACCAGGGCCTCATGGTGGTCAAAAGGCCGGCCGGACTCCAGGGCATCCCCGAACCGCTGGGCCAGCGCCTCCAGACGCAACAGCAGTCGCACGCGTTCGTGCAGCGGTTGTTCGAAGGTGAGCAATTGGGTCACGGGCGGCCCGTCCGGCTTGGGTTCTCGGTGTTGCGGGGCAACACGACCTTGGCAGTATCCAGTATTCAGGGGGCGACTTTCCACCCGTCCTTGTCAGCAATCGGAGTCGGTGCGCAATCTCTCCCCTTATTGCGGCCCGGATGCATGTGGCTAGCCATGCCCCGTTACGGCTCGCAGCTCATCGTGCAGGCCGGACACCTGCTGGCGCAGATCCTCGTCCGTGGTCGTGCGGTCGTTCGTGATCACCCGGTCGCCGCGCTGGCGGCGCTCGTCCGGGCTCAACTGGCAGTCCATGATGGCCTGCACCTCGGCCGGGGTGCGGCCATCGCGATGGGTGACGCGCTCGAGCTGTTCCTCCGGCTTGCAGTCGACCACGATGACCGGGTCGAACTCGTGCTCCCACCCGGCCTCGAACAGCAGCGGCACCACGATCAGCGCATAGCCGTTGGTGTCTGGCAGATCACGCAGACGGCGTTCCAGTTCTGCGTGCACCGCGGGGTGGACCAGCGCTTCCAGCGCCTTGCGCTCGTCGGGTTGTGCGAAGACCCGTGTGCGCAGGGCCCCGCGATCCAGGCGTCCCCGCGCATCGAGTACCCCTGGTCCGAACTGTTGAACGATCGCGGCATGCAGGTCGTGTCCCGGCTCTTGCAGTTCGCGGGTGATCCGGTCGGCGTCGAGCACCGGTACCCCCAGGCTGGCAAACAACCCGGCGACGCGGCTCTTGCCGCAGCCAATCCCGCCTGTCAGTCCGACCCGCCGCATGACACTAGAGCCCCTGTGGGAAGTAGAACGCCACCAGCGTATCGCCCCAGATCAGTGCCAGCCACCCGGCGGCCGCGAGATACGGCCCGAACGGGATCGGGATGTTGCGGTCGCGCCCGCGCAGCAGGATTAGCAGGATGCCGACGATCGCCCCGACCAGGGAAGCCAGCAGAAGGATTACCGGCAGGGCCTGCCAGCCGAGCCATGCGCCCAGTGCGGCGAGCAGCTTGAAGTCGCCATACCCCATGCCCTCCTTCCCGGTGGCCAGGCGGAAGCCGTGAAAGATCAGCCAAAGCACCAGGTAACCGGCGGTCGCTCCGATCACGGCCGACTGCAGATCGGTGAAGGTGCCCGGGATATTGACCAGCAGCCCCAGCCAGAGCAACGGCAGGGTCAGCTGGTCCGGGAGCAGGGTGGTGCGCGCGTCGATCCCGGCGGCGGCGATCAGAACGCCGGTGAAGATCAGCGCCAGCAGCGCCGTCGTGTCGGCTCCGAAGTGCCAGATGGTAAGGGCAAACAGGACTGCGGTGAGGATCTCGACCAGCGGATACTGCCAGCTGATGCTCGTGCCGCAGCCTGGGCAGCGCCCGCGCAGCCAGAGGAAGCTGAGCACGGGGATGTTCTCGTACGAGCGGATCGGCCGCTCGCACTGGGGACAGCGCGAACGCGGGCGCAGCAGGTCGAACGGGGTGTCGTCCGCCGGGGGCTCCTGTTCCAGGATTGCGCGTGCCTCGGCGTTCCAGCCGCGCTCCAGCATCACCGGCAGCCGGGCGATGACCACGTTCAGAAAGCTGCCGATCAGCAGCCCGAATACCGCTGCGACCGCGATTGCCCAGGACAGGGGCAGGAGTTCTTCCGTGCCGAGCATCCTAGGGAAGCCCTGACCAATGTGCACGCTCGCGCTCGAGTCGCTTTTGCGTGCGAACAAGGCGCGGCGACTGCCGTGCAGTCATTCTGCACAAGGGAGCCGCAACGCCGTGCGCGCGCCCGTTTTTGATAACAACGGGCGGCCGAGCCCCTGCATTGAATGATTGGTGGGGTTGGAACCCCAGGTTCCCCGATCCTGCGTTGCGCCGCTTGCGGGTAGAACCACTACCCGCTGCACGGCGCGCCTTGTCTCGGAAAACCTGGGGTACCAACGCGAGTGTGTACATTGGTCAGGGCTTCCCTAGATGACTTGACCCATCTGGAAGATGGGCAGGTACATCGCGATCACCAGGCCGCCGACCAGTACGCCGAGTACGACCATGATCAGGGGCTCCAGCAGGCTCGAGAGGCTGTCCACGGCGTTGTCGACCTCGGCCTCGTAGAAGTCCGCGACCTTCGCCAGCATCGAGTCCAGCGAGCCGGATTCCTCGCCGATCGCGACCATCTGCACGACCATGTTGGGGAAGACCCCGGTATTGCGCATCGACCACTGCAGCTGTGCCCCGGCCGAGGTCTCGTCGCGCATGCGCAGCGTGGCCTCGCGATACAGCGCGTTGCCCGTGGCGCCGGAGACCGAGGTGAGGGCATCGACCAGCGGTACACCGGCCGAAAACATCGTGGACAGCGTCCGCGCGAAGCGGGCGATCGCGGCCTTGCGCAGGATCGGACCGAAGGCCGGGGCCTTCAGGATTGCGATATCGAGAAAACGCGCAAACCGGGGTGAGCGTTGCCGGGTCTGTACGAAGGCGAAGCCGATCGCGACCATGATCGCGAGGATCAGCCACCACCAGGACTGCACGAAATCCGAGAGGTCGACCACCATGCGGGTGAAGACCGGCAGGTCCGCACCAAAACCCTGGAACAGCGCCTCGAACTGCGGGACCACATAGATCAGCAGGATGGCCGTAACCACGATTGCGACCACAATGACCGCCGCCGGGTAGAACATGGCCTTGCGGATCTTGGCCTTCAGGGCCTCGGTCTTTTCCTTGTAGGTGGCGACCTTGTCCAGCAGGGTCTCGAGCGTCCCCGCCTGCTCGCCGGCCTCGACCAGGTTGACCACCAGATCATCGAAGTACTTGGGCTGCTTGGCCAGCGCGGCGGCAAAGGTCTCGCCGCCCTCGACGTCGGCCTTGAGCTTGAGCACGAGATCGCGCATCGCCGGCTTCTCGTTGCCGCGGCCGACGATCTCGAAGGCCTGTACCAGCGGCACGCCGGATTGCAGCATCGTGGTCATCTGCCGCAGGAAGTAGGCGATGTCCGCGGGGACAATCTTCTTCTTGCCCCCGGAGAGCAGCGACTTCGGCTTCTTGCGAATCTTGACGACATTGATGCCGTTCTTGCGCAGTTCGGAGCGTGCGACGGCTTCGCTGTCGGCCGGGGTCTCGCCCTTGACCCGGTCGCCGTTCTTGTTCAGTCCTTCCCAAGCGTAGATTGTCCCGGAATCGGCCATCTACTGTCCCCCTGTGCTGGTGACCCGAACCGGAGCCCTTCCGGCGTCTCCCTAGTCCTTGGTCACGCGGTTAACTTCCTCGAGGCTGGTCATCCCCGCCAGAACCTTTACCAGGCCGGCGCGGCGCAGGTCCTCGACTCCTTCCTTTGCGGCCTGCTGAGCCAGCTGCATGGAGTTGTAGCCCTCCAGAATCCCGCGCTGCATCTCTTCGCTGATCGGCATGACCTGATAGATGCCGACCCGCCCCTTGTAGCCGTTGGTGCACTGATCGCAGCCCACCGCGCGATACGCCGTTACCCCGGCCTGGATGTCGGCGTCGGTGAAGCCCTCCTTGCGCAGGACCTCCTCCGGGAGATCCTCCGGTTCCTTGCAGTTCGTGCACAGTCGGCGCGCCAGGCGCTGCGCGATGATCAGCAGGATCGAGGAGGCGATGTTGTAGGGCGGTACCCCCATGTTCGCCAGTCGGGTCAGGGTCTGCGGGGCATCGTTGGTATGCAGCGTGGAGAGCACCAGGTGCCCTGTCTGCGCCGCCTTGATCGCGATCTCCGCGGTCTCGAGGTCGCGGATCTCGCCCACCATGATCACGTCCGGATCCTGACGCAGGAAGGCGCGCAGCGCGCTGGCGAAGGTCAGCCCGACCTTCGGGTTCACGTTGACCTGGTTGACCCCGGGCATGTTGATTTCCGAGGGGTCTTCCGCGGTGGAGATGTTGCGGTCGGCCGTGTTCAGGATCCCGAGGCCGGTGTACAGCGACACCGTTTTACCCGAGCCGGTCGGGCCGGTGACCAGGATCATCCCGTAGGGTCGCTTGAGCGCCTGGAGGTAGGCCTCCTTCTGGTGTTCCTCGTAGCCGAGCTGATCGATCCCGATCTGGGTGCTGCTCGGGTCGAGGATACGCATTACGATCTTTTCGCCGTACAGCGTGGGCAGTGTGCTGACACGAAAATCGATCGCGCGCGTGCGCGAGAGCTTCAGCTTGATGCGCCCATCCTGCGGGACCCGACGCTCGGCGATGTCCATGCGTGACATGACCTTGACCCGCGCGGTGATACGTGGCGCCAGGGTGTTCGGCGGGTGGGCGATCTCGTGCAGCACGCCGTCGATACGAAAGCGCACGCGGAAATCCTTCTCGAACGGTTCGAGGTGGATGTCCGACGCCTTGCGGTTGATGGCGTCCATCAGCACCTTGTTGACGAACCGCACCACGGGTGCGTCGTCCACCGCGTCCCCGGCATCCGACGTGTCGCCGTCATCGCCGCCACCCGATTCGATGGCCAGGTTCTCCAGGTCGTCGTCGCCCAGATCGTCCATCAGCGACGAGGCAGCGCTCAGCGCGCTTTCGATCAGGCGGTCGAGCTTGTGCCCCTCGACCAGTACGGCCTCCACCGGCATCCCGGTAGCGAACTTGAACTCGTCGGTGGCCCCCAGGTTGGTGGGGTCGGAGACCGCGATATACAGGCGGTTGCCGCGCTGCATGATCGGCAGGGCGTGGTGTTTCTGGATCAGCTTCTCGTTCAGGTGATCCTTGGGCAGCAGCTCGGGATCAAAGCACGACAAATCCAGTACCGGGAGCCCGAACTCCTCGGCCGCGGCCTCGGCCAGGCGAGCCTCGGAGACCTGCCCCTTGCTGGCCAGCAGGGGCATCAAAGGGGTCTGCTGAGCGCGCGATTCCTCGGCGATCTGGGCAGCGATATCTTCCGCAATCAGGCCGGCGTCCACGAGACGCTTGGCCAGACCCGGCAGGCGGGGCGCCGTTGTCGTGTTGGGCATGGGCCTCTACGCGCGAATCTTCAAGTCCTGAATAGGCACACTCTACGTGCGTCTGTCGTGGAATGGAAACCGTCAGGCGCACCGTATGATCGGAAATCATAGGCAGATAATGAGTGACACGCGCGCGTGTCCGCGTGATCTGCGAGCGGGATGCAATCCCTGCTTGACGCTGTGCTTCGCGCTGGTTCAGAATACGCGGCTTGATCGAGGAGGGATACCCAAGCGGTCAACGGGGGCAGACTGTAAATCTGCTGGCTCAGCCTTCGGAGGTTCGAATCCTCCTCCCTCCACCATCGGGTTTTCAAGCCAGCGGCCTGTAGCGGGCGGTGGTTCGGCAAGCCAGGGTTCTGCGGGTGTAGTTCAATGGTAGAACCTCAGCCTTCCAAGCTGATGATGTGGGTTCGATTCCCATCACCCGCTCCAGTTGATCCGAACGGTTCGGGTCCGGCCCTGGCCAGGTAAGTCAGGCTCATGTAGCTCAGTCGGTAGAGCACTTCCTTGGTAAGGAAGAGGTCACCGGTTCGAATCCGGTCATGAGCTCCAATTTTGTGTAAGTCAGCGTACAACCTGCGTCGCTTGTGAAAGCGTCACGATCCGGGGAAGCGAGAGATGTCCAAGGAAAAGTTCGAGCGTAAGAAGCCGCATGTGAATGTGGGGACGATTGGTCATGTGGACCATGGCAAGACCACGCTGACGGCGGCGATGACTGCGGTGCTGGGCAAGAAGTACGGCAGTGAAGCCCGTGCGTTTGACCAGATCGACAATGCGCCGGAAGAGAAGGCGCGCGGGATTACGATTGCCACGGCGCACGTGGAATACGAATCCGACATTCGTCACTACGCGCATGTGGATTGCCCTGGGCACGCGGACTACGTGAAGAACATGATCACGGGTGCGGCGCAGA